>NZ_JBFAHL010000001.1:0-839387 GCF_040654155.1 Amycolatopsis sp. NPDC050768 | reverse complement strand
CCGCACCGGTTCGGCCGTGCGAGGGGACCGCTCGCGCCGCTCTAACCTCGCGAGGGGACCGTTCAGACCACCGCCGCTGCGCGACTGGACCTCTCGCACCGGTTTCGGCCGCGCGACTGGACCTCTCGTATCGCACCAACCAAGCGAGGGGACCGCTTGCACCGGTTCGGCCGTCCGACTGGACCTCTCGTATCGCACCAACCAAGCGAGGGGACCGCTTGCACCGGTTCGGCCGTCCGACTGGACCGCTCGCGCCCCACCAACCAAGCGAGGGGACCGCTTGCGCCGCTCCAATCTCGCGAGGGGACCGTTCAGACCGCCGCGGCCGCGCGACTGGACCTCTCGCATCGGTGCCCGTGCGTGAGGGGACCTCTCGCGCCGTATCAACCTCGCGAGGGGACCGTTCGGACCGCCGCGGCTGCGTGACTGGACCTTTCGCGCCGCGGCGGCCGCGCGACTGGGCCGTTCGCGGCGGCGCGCGCGAGTGGACCGGTCGTCCCGAATCCGTGCGCGAATGGTCCAGTCGCGCCGGTTCCCAGCTCCGCAGGCGGTTCCGTCGGCCAAGCGTCGGTGCGCGGCAGGTCCCTTCGGGCGGACCTGAGGCGTCCGGACCCCCGCGCCGTGGTGCCCGACTAGGATCAATGAGGGACTTTTTCCGCGGGGATCTCGGGAGGTAGTTGTGTCGGAGGAGCCGCGCCGTCCTCGGCACGCCGCGCCGGACGAGAAAGCGGGCGCCGAGACGCCCTCGTGGACTCCGCCGCCGCCGGTCCGCTGGGACACGCCGGAGCCGTCGGTGTCCGGGCGCCTCGACCCGGCCGCTCGGCCGGATCCCGAGTCGCCGACCGTGATCAACACCCCGGTCTACCGCCAGCAGACTCCGGGACAAGGTGCGCAGCAGCCGCAGTACCCGGGACAGCCATACCAAGGTGGTCCGGGCCAGCAGCCGCAGGGCGGCCCGGGTCAGTCGCAAGGCCAGCAGCCGCCGGGCGCTCCCGGCCAGCAGCAAGGCCAACCCGGCTCGGGCCAGATGCAGGGTCCAGGCCAGCAGGGCCAGCCCGGCTACCCCCAGCCTCCGTACGGCCAGCAGCCTCCGTCGCAAAGCCAGCCCTACCCGCCGCACCCGCAATCCCCGCAGTCCCCATCCCGCGCGTACCCGCAGACTCCGGGCTACCCGCCCCAGTCCCACACGGGCCAGCAACGCCACCCCGCCCGCCCCGGCACCCAGGGCCAGCCCTACCCCGGCTCCCAGTACGCCCCCGGCCGCCCGGCTCCGGAACAGTCCAACCGCGTCGCCGAGCCCGGCTCGAACCCCGGCACCTCGTCCCAGCCCGGCCGCCCGGCGGACCCAGGCGCGACCGGCACCCCGAACCAGGGCACTTCCTCGCAGCCCAACCGCGCCGCCGACCCGAGCGCGACCGGCGCCCAAAACCCGGGCACCTTCACGCAGTCCGGCCGCCCCGCCGACCCCGCCCAAAACCCGGGCACCTCCGCACAGCCCAGCCGCACCCCCGACTCCACCGCGATCCCCTGGAAGCAAGTCCAGCCAGGAGCCCGCGCCCCCGAGTCCGACACCCCGAACCAGGCCGGCTCCGCCCAGCAGCCTTCCGAGACCCAGCCCGGAAACCGCAGCAGCGAAGCCACGGACCCGAACCAGGCCACCTTCACCGGCCGCCAGCCCTCCGAGCAGGCCAACCGCGTCGCCGAACCGACCGCAACCGACGACCCGGCGCAGCACCAAGACCCGGCACAGCAACAAGACTCGGCCCGCACCGAAAATCCCGAAGCCAAGCCAGAAGACCCCACCCGCCCCCCGGGCGACCTGGCTCCGGTCATCCTCCCGCAGTCCCAGCAGCCGGTCGCCCCCGTCGACCCCGCCGCGCCGATGCCCACCAGCGTCCTCGCGAACCCGAGCCCCGGTACGCAGAGCATCATGCCGCCGTCGCCGCGCCTCCAGCCGCAGGAATCCCTGCCGGACCCGGGCACGGACAGCGTCGTCGCCGCGAGCCGCAGCGAAGGCCACGGCACGGGCACCCGCAGCGAAGGGACCGGCACCGGCAGCGGCTCCCAGGGCAGCGGCACCGGCTCGTTCCCCGGCACCTCCCGGCGCACCGGCTCCCGCACCTCCAGCCGACGTTCCCGCCGCGGCCGCCTCGGCGCCGGCCTCATCGACGTCCCGCCCGTGCCGTACCGCGATCCCGCGACGGCCGTGCTCGCGAACCCCGTCGTCTCCGAGGAAAAGCGTTTCTGCGGCAACTGCGGCTCGAAAGTCGGCCGCGCCAAGGACGGTAAGCCCGCCAACCCCGAAGGCAAGTGCGACAACTGCGGCACGTCCTTCTCGTTCCTGCCGAAGCTGCAGCCCAACGAGCTCGTCGGCGGTCAGTACGAAGTGCTCGGCGCTCTCGCGTACGGCGGCCTCGGCTGGATCTACCTCGCGCAGGACCACAACGTCTCCGACCGGTGGGTCGTCCTCAAGGGCTTGATCGACACGGGCGACGCGACCGCCATGGCCGCCGCCGCCAACGAGATGCGGTTCCTCGCCGAGGTCGAGCACCCGAACATCGTCAAGATCCACAACTTCGTGCAGCACCCGGACGCGCAGACCGGCACGTCCGTCGGCTACATCGTGATGGAGTACGTCGGCGGCCAGTCGCTGCGCCAGCTCGCCCTGCAGCACCACCGGGAGAGCAAGCGGCCCGAGCCGTTGCCGATCGGGCAGGTCATCGCGTACGGCCTCGAGATCCTCCCCGCCCTCGGCTACCTCCACAGCCAGGGCCTGCTCTACTGCGACCTCAAGCCCGACAACGTCATCCAGACCCACGAGCAGCTCAAGCTGATCGACCTGGGTGCCGTCCGGCGGCTCGACGACTACGAGAGCCCGCTGTTCTTCACCACCGGCTACAGCGCGCCCGAGCTGGCGACGCAGGGTGCGTCGATTTCGAGCGATCTCTACACCGTCGGCCGCACGCTCGCCGTGCTGAGCTTCGAGTTCCAGGGCTACACCACGAAGTTCAAGTCGACGCTGCCCGGCCCCGACGCCGTGCCGCTGTTCGCGCTTTTCGGTTCGTACTACCGCTTCCTCAAGCGCGCGACGCATGTCGACCCGGACCGCCGCTTCCTCGCCGCCGAGGACATGGCCGACCAGCTCACAGGCGTGCTGCGCGAGATCATGGCGCTCGGCACGGGCAAACCGCGGCCCGCCGCGTCGACGGTCTTCGGGCCGGAGAGCCGCACGTTCGGCGTGCACCTCGTCGTCCCCGAAGCCGGCACGACCGTGCCGTTGCCCGAGCCCGCCGAGGTCGTCGCCGGCCTGCCGATCCCGCAGGTTGATACCGATGACCCCGCGGCCGGCGTCCTGGCGACCACCACCGCGCTCGACCCGCGCGAAGCCATCGAGGCCCTCGCCGGCGCGCCGCGCGAGTCCATCGAGGTGCGCCTGCGCATCGTCCGCGCACGCATTGAGCTCGGCGAGTTCGTGGAAGCCCAGCGTCAGCTCCAGGCGGCCCAGTATCTGGCCATCCGCAACGGTTTCCCGCACGACTGGCGCATCGACTGGTACCGCGGCCTGATCGAGCTGGCCGGCGCCCGCCCGCGCGTCGCGCACGTCGCCTTCGAAGCCGTCTACGACGACCTCCCTGGCGAAATCGCCCCCAAGTTGGCGCTCGCCGTCAGCGCGGAGGGCGTCGGCGACTACTTCGGCGCCGCGCGCTACTACGAGCTCGTCTGGCGCACCGACCGCACCTACGTGAGCGCCGCCTTCGGCCTCGCCCGCGTGTACTTGGCCCAGGGCGCCCGAGCCAGCGCCGTCGAGGTCTTGGAGATGGTCCCCGCCACCTCCACGCACTACATCGACGCCCAGGTCGCCGCCATCAAGATCAAAACCCAATCCAGCGCCGCCTCGGAGCAGTCCCGCATCTCCGAACAGGACCTCCTCGACGCCTCCCTGCGCCTCGAACGCCTCAACCTCGACGCCGAACGCCGAACCCGCCTGTCCGCCGAAGTCCTCGAAGCCGCGTACGACTGGCTTCGCACGCCCTCCGCGCCTTCCCCGGCCGAGACCTCGAAGGTCCTCGGGTACGCGCTGGAGGAGCGGGATGTGCGGTTCGGTTTGGAGCGGTGTTACCGCACGTTGGCTCGGTTGGCGGGGACTACGGAGGACCGGGTAGCGCTGGTGGACCGAGCCAACTCGATCCGTCCGCGGACGTTCACGTAGGCCGTTCCCCGGGGCTTGAATGGCGCCTGGTAATCACTCGTCCGGGTTGTGGACAACTACCCCTCAACCGGCTCTCACCAGGCTTTTTGTCGGTGGGGGCCGATAGAATGGACTCGGGGACGCCCCCCCGGGAGGGCGGGGGCCTGTCCAGGCCGGGCCTAGGGGGCAAAGGAGCAGAGCCGACCCAACCGTCCGGCTCCACTCCAGCCCCCAGCCATCCCCAGCACCAACCCCGAAGTCACAGGCTGCGCGCGTTGATGTCCCCGTACTCCGTCGTCGCGTCGATGGTCAGGTCCGCCAGACCGCCGGCGTTCTGCAGCGAGTTCCGGACCCGCCCGTACGACGTCCCCGCGTCCAGCGAAGCCGAGACGCCCGGAGCGGCACCCACCGACACATCGCCGGCCGACGTCCGCAGCACAACCGACCCGCGCACGGCCTCCGCGATGTCGATGTTTCCCTTACCCGTCGTGATCGAAGCCGGGCCGTTCAGCCGGCCGACCGAGACATCACCGGCCTGAGTGGACAGTCGCACACCGGCGGCCTCGTCGACCTTGATCGTGCCGTGCGAGCCCTCGAACGAAACTTCGCCCAGCCGGCCCACGCCGCGGAAGTCGGCGCTCGCGGCCGAGGCGGAGACGCGCGAGTCGGCGGGCAGCTGCACGGTCACCTCGACCGAGCCCGACGCGCCGAGCATCTGGTTCTTCGCCGTGGCTTCGATCCGCAGCACGCCGTCCGCGAAGGAGACCGTGGTCTGCTCCGCGATCTTCACGTCGCGGGCCTTCGAAGCGTCCGCCGGCCGGACCTCGACGGCGGTGTCGGCGCGGTCCGCGGCGATGAACTGAACGCGCCCCGCGGGAATGGTGACGAAGGCGGAGATCGGGGCGGTGGTGGTGAACTTCTGCATCTGGATCAGCTCCTGTGCTCGTTGTTTCCGACATGAGAAACGCTACGTTGCGTTCAAGAATCAGGCAACAAGTCCGGTGCACGGGAACAAGAAAATACCAGCTCACAGCCGCGCAATCATTGCAATGGAGCAAAACCTAACGCAACACAGCCGTTGCAATGAACCATAATAAAACGCTACGCTGAAGACCCAGCAAGCAACACGAGGGAGAAGAGATGCCCGGCGGCCGACTCACCCAGCAAGAGCGCCAGCAGATCGCCCTGGGCCTCGCCGACGGCCTCGCCTACGCGGAAATTGCCCGCCGCCTCGACCGCCCCACGTCGACCATCACCCGCGAGGTCATGCGCAACGGCGGCCCCACCTCGTATCGCGCCGACCTGGCTCACCACGCCACCGAGCACCGCACCCGGCGCCGGAAGAAGACAGCAGCGCCCCTGAGCCAAGAAGCCCCGCAACCCCACGGCCGCGACGCCGAAGCCGTCCGCGAGTACGAGGAGACCTTCACCGTCCTCCTCATGCAATCCGGCCTCCCCCGGATGGCCGCCCGCGTCCTGACCTGCCTCTACATCAGCGACGAAGGCAGCGTCACCGCCGCCGAGCTCGTCCGCCACCTGCAGGTCAGCCCGGCGTCCGTCTCCAAGGCCGTTTCGCTCCTCGACGGCCTGGGCCTTCTCAGCAGAGAGCGCGACGAGCGCCGCCGCGAGCGCTACGTCGCCGACAACGACGTCTGGTACCAGTCCGTCCTCGCCAGCGCGCGCGCCAACGCCCAGCTCGCCGAGACCGCGCGCCAGGGCGTCGCGATCCTCGGCCGCGACACCCCCGCAGCCGCGCGCCTGGAGAACATCGCCCGGTTTGTCGATTTCGTCGGCGAGAGCATCGCCCGCGCCGCGGAGCAGGCCCGCGAAATCCTGTACGCGAAACCCGAGGTCAGGGATTGATCTCCCACTCCTGACCGTCCTGCGCGCGACGCTGCTTCTCGCGCGCGTCGGCCAGCTTCTGCAACGCCGCCGGGTCACCGTGCGTGGTGAAGTGCTCGAACCCGACCGCCACGAACAGGGCGCGCGCGGTCACGGCGACCGGCCCGTCGGGCGCGTCGAGGTGACCGTCAGCGGAAACGTAGATCTTGCGCCCCGCGGTGCCGTCCAGGCGGGTCTCGATGTGCAGCGTCGAGCCGACGGGCACGGGCCGGCGGAAGTCTGTCTCGAGCTTGCCGGTCACGGCCGGGCGCCGCAGCAGGTTGCCGACCGCGCTGCCCAGGGCCTCGTCGAACGCGCATGCCAGCAGCCCGCCGTGCGCGAGGCCGGGCGCTCCCTGGTGGGCGGGCGTGACGGTGAACTTCGAGAGCACTGTGTGCCCTTCGCCGACGATCGAACGCAGGCGCAGGCCCGCGTCCACCTCGTCGCCGCAGCCGAAACACTCGTCGAAATGCACGCCGAGCTCGGTGCCGGCCGCGGGGGCCTTCGGGTGCACAGCGGGTGGCTCCACGGACACCGGCGGCCACGGTCCAGAAACACGACTCATGCGCTGACGTTAACCCGCGAGTAGCCGTTCGCGGTACGCGGCCTGACCTGCGGCGCGCGTTTTCCTAAGCGCACAGTAGTCGGAAAATTCCGTACGGTAGAACTTTCGCGTCTCACGCTGCCGATTAATCCCAGCCGGACAACACTCGGGAAATGAGCTGCATCGGAGCTACTGGGTCGCGTGCGAGGAGGTCGTCGCGGGGATGAGCGAGGCAACGGCGAAAACACCGGACGTGGATCCGAGAACCGTCAAACGGGCAGTCCTCGCGTCGGCGATGGGTAACGCCACCGAGTGGTACGACTACGGCGTCTTCACCTCGGGCGCCATCGCCACGAGCATCGGCACGGTCTTCTTCCCCGGCGAGGGCAACGCAGTGCTGAAGTCGCTCGCGCTGGTCGCGGTTGGGTTCATCGTGCGGCCGTTCGGCGGGGCGTTCTTCGGCCCGCTGGGCGACAAACTGGGGCGGCAGAAGGTTCTCGCGATCACCATTCTGCTGATGTCGGGCTGTACGTTCCTGGTCGGCGTGCTGCCGACCTACGCGGGCCCATACAGCATGGGCATCGCGGCACCGATCGCGATCTTGTTGCTGCGCTTGATCCAGGGCTTCTCCACGGGCGGTGAGTACGGCGGCGCGGCAACGTTCATCGCCGAGTACGCACCGACGAAACGCCGTGGATTCTTCGGATCGTTCCTGGAACTGGGGACCCTGAGCGGCTACGTGCTGGGCAACGTCGTCGTGCTCGCGGTCACGCTTTCCCTGCCGGCCGACCAGGTCGAGGCGTGGGCGTGGCGGATCCCGTTCTTCGTCGCGCTGCCGCTGGGCCTCATCGGTCTGTACCTGCGCTCGAAGCTCGAGGACACGCCGGAGTTCAAGCGGCTCGAGGCTTCCGGCAACAAGCCGAAGAAGGCGCCGCTGAAGGAGACCTTCACCCGCAACTGGCGGATGATCCTCAACCTCATCGGCATCGTGCTGCTGCTGAACATCGCGGACTACATGCTGCTCACGACCATGCCGACGTACTTCACGGATACGTTGAAGATCAACGACAACACGTCCACGTTGATCATCATCGGCGTGGAGATCGTGCAGGCCGCGATCATCCTGCCGCTGGGCGCTTTGTCCGACCGCATCGGGCGAAAACCGTTGCTGATCACCGCCGCGCTCGGGTTCCTGGTGCTGAGCTGGCCGAGCATCAAGCTGATGCAGTCGGGCAGCATCCTGTGGCTGATCGTCGGGTTCGGCATCGTCGCGTTCCTGCTGGTGCTGATGCTGGCCGTGATCGGCTCGACGTTCCCGGCGATGTTCCCGACCCGCGTGCGCTACGGCTCGTTCGCGATCGGCTACAACATCTCGACGTCGCTGTTCGGTGGCACGTGTGGTGTCGTCGTGACGGCCCTGATCCAGAGCACGGGCAACAAGGACTGGCCGGCGTACTACCTGATGATCGCCGCCGTGATCGCACTGGTGCCGATCTTCAAGATCCCGGAGACTTCGCAGGTGCCGATCGAGCAGATCGACACCGCGGACACGGGTGGCAAGCTGGCGGGTGCTGCTCGCTGAGTTCGGGTTTGTTTGTTTCGCGGCCCGTCTCCCTTGTGCTGGGGGACGGGCCGCTTTTATGTCTACTGTGTCTACTGTGGACCGCTTTTGGGCTGCTCCGCTCAGCGAACCTCGGCAACCTCGACCGGGCGAGGAGCAGCGAAACGCTTGCGCGCCCAAGTCGCCAACCCGCCGGCGACCACAACAGCTACTACGGTTTCGATCATGAGTGCGGCGAACACCATTTTTGCTTCCTCCTCGAGTTCTCGGGCCGGCTCGCTCTTGGTTCGACCGGCTGAGCACGGATGTCGGCGGCCTTCGTCGACCACCACAGGAAACATCGCCACAAGGCGCCCGGATATTTCGCCGAAAACCCACTTGGCCGGGGTGACGTCGGCCACCCTGGTTGTGGGGCGGTAACTGTGGTCTGAACAGGGGATTGGTGCCTCACTGAGTGAGAGGTCTGGGCCGCTGGTGGCTCGGCTTTGCCGCCCGAACGCCTCGTCTGCTGGTACGACCGGTCCCCCTCGCACCGCACGGCTCGACGCGACCGGTCCCTCGCGGCGCTGACGTGGTTCGACCAGTCCAGTCGCGGCGCGAACGCGGTTCGAAAGGTCCAGTCGCGTGGTGGTTGTGGCTCGACCGGTCCGTTCGTGCCGGGTGGGTGGCGGGTCCGTTGGGGCTGGGAGCCGTGCACGACTGGTCCACTCGTGCAGCGGCGGTGGCTCGATGGGTCCGGTCGTGCGACGGGCGCGGCACGAGTGGTCCACTCGCGCGGATCGGCCGGGCCCAGCGGTCCACTCGTGCGGGGGTGGCGGTGTCTCAGCGCGTTGTGGCGACCGGTGGTGCGCTGGCGTGCGTGTGGACCGTGGTGGCCGACGGGGGCAGACGGACCGGCGTGCGGGGGAAAGACGGAAGGGACTCCGGCGGCTGGCCCGGGGCTTGGACCGCCGAGCGGGTCGGCGTCGGGTTGCCGGGCGGAGCGGTCGTGTCGGCGGTGGGTGGGGTGGTCGGCAGGGAGCTCGACGGCGAAGGCGTCGGCGCGATGGTCGACAAGCCGGGGCCGGCGGGCTGGACGGGCGTCGGCGGGCCGTGGTGGCCGGCGGCGAAGCTCACGGCCAGGCCGGCCACCACGAGGACCGCCGCGGTGGCCACGGAGCTGCCGGCCACGGCCAGGCGCTTGCGGCGGCGTCGGATGCGGGCGCCGTCGTTGATGACGTCGGCGGCCGAGAGGGTGAGGGGTGGGCCGTCTGGGAGGGTGGAGAACAGGGCGCGGACGTCGGTGTCGGAGGTCGGGTCGGAGCTGGTGTCGGCATTCGAGTCGAGGGCGAAGTTGCGGTTCGAGCCCGAGCCCGAGCCGAAGTCGCGATCCGAGCTTGAGTCGAAGTCGCGGCCAGAGCGGGAGCCGCCCGAGCCGCCATTGGCAGAGCCGCCCGAGCCCGTCGAGTCACCGCAGAAGCCGCCAGACCCGCCCGCGCGCGAGCCGAAGTCGCCCGGGCCGAAGCCGTCAGAGCCTCCCGGCCCACGCCCAAAGCCGTCAGCACCACCAAAATCACGGTTCACCGGAACAGTCACCTCCCTCCAGGAACAGCCACAGCCACGAAGTGCGGCCCCAGCCGGTTGCGCAAAGTGGCCAAGCCTCGGGCGGCCTGGCTCTTCACCGTGCCGGTGCTGCAGCCGAGTGCGGCGGCCGTCTCGTCGACGGACAGGTCCTCGAAGTACCGCAGCACCAGTACGGCGCGTTGACGGGGCGCCAGCACCGCGAGGGCCTGGCGCACCAGCATGTCGTGTTCGGTTTCGGCGTCCGTGGTGGGGACGTCGGGTGGAGCGTCGGTCAGGCGCTCCCGCTTCCAGCGGCTGCGGCGGTTCTCGGCGAGGAACGTGCGCAGCACGATCTTGCGCGCGTACGCGTCCAGGCTGTCGTGCCGCGACAGGCGCGGCCACGCGAGGTACAGCTTCAACAGCGAGGCCTGCGTGAGGTCCTCGGCGCGGTGCCAGTCGCCGCACAACAAGTACGCCGTGGCCCGCAGGCTGTGCGCGCGCTCGCCGAAGTACCGGGCGAACTCGCCGTCCCACGGCGAGCTCGGCCCGGACACCGGACGGGAGCGGGAGATCACCTGCGCGATCAGCCCCAGATGTCCGGCAGGTTCAGGTCGCCGGTCGGCCCCGCGGGGATCGCCGTCGGCACGCGCACGCCGCTCGGCGCCCGCACACCCGGAGCCTGCGCCGGCATCCGCGTCGGCACCGCGGTCGGGGGCGCGACCTCGGTCGGACGCTGCGTCGGCAACGCCGGCCGCGTCGTAGCCGACGGCGGCTCCTGGGCCGGCAACGTCGGCTGCGTCGCGGCCGTCGGCGGCGCCGGCTGCGCGAACGCCACCGCCCCACCCGTCAGGGCACCCCCGGCCAGCAGCAACGCACCGACACTCAACGCGAAACGAATACGCAAAACAGCTCCTCAGGCTCACGAGCACCCCGGTCGGCGGCGCCTCTTCTGCCCCTAGTCATGCCGCCGGCGCCGAACCGGGTTGCATCGAGTTCGCCAAGTTTTTCCCGCACCCCCCGCAGGCGTTCGCACCCGTCCCACGACGCACCCCGCCAACGACCGGCACCCTCGCCGACGCTCCACCAAGCCGGACGTCCACGCCGGCCTCCGCTGCCCGCTGTTCCGCCGGGCACGGTGGTCGAGCCACGCGCGGCCTGGCTGCGGGTCTCGGAGGGGTCGCGGCTCCGCGGATTGGCGCCGCGCCTCCGCCGTGAGGCTCGACCCGGAGCGCAACCCATGCGAGTTGGCCGCCGGCACCCGCTGTCCCGCCAGGCACCGTGGTCGAACCAAATGCGGCCCGCCCCGCGACCGGCAGCAGGACCGAGCCCCACGCTGGGTCGCAAGGCCTTGCCGGAGGTCCAATCCCGACTTGCTGTGACTCGCGGCCGCGTGCCCAGCGCCGAGTCGCGAACCGGGCCCACCCCGACCAGACCGCAAACGCTTGCGCCCCACCAAACAACCCCCACCAAACAACCCCCACCAACGACAAACGGCCGGAGGCACCAACCCCCGGCCGTTCACCGTGCACCTTGAACTCACACCGCGGACAACTTGCTCCACGCAGCCCAGTCATAAGTCCAGTCGCTGTAGTCGCCGTCCTTCGACGTGAGCGTCTGGGTGCTGCCCGTGATCTCCACCGGGTCGCCAGGCAACACGCTGTCGTAGTAGATCTTCGCGTTCGCCGGGGACAGGTTGAGGCAGCCGTGGGAGATGTTCTTCTTGCCCTGCGCCCAGATGGAGCCCGCGAGGCCGTGGATGAACTCGCCGTTGTTGGAGATGCGGACGGCCCACGGGACGTTCACGTCGGTGTAGCCGTAGCGCGGGTTGCTCATCGAGTACGTCGCGTGCTTCGACATCACCACGTGCACGCCGCTGTGGGTGACGCGGCCCGGGTCGGAGTCGAGGCCGTAGCTGACCGGGAAGTCCATCACCTGCTTGCCGTCGCGGATGACCTGCATGCGGTGCTGCGTGGTGTTGCCCTTGACGATCTGCGAGCGCCCGATCTTGAAGCTCGCGGAGATGTCCTGGCGCCCGTACGTGCCGCCGCCCATGGAGACGCCGTAGATGTTCGCGTTGACCTTCACCTCGGTGCCCGGCGCGAAGTACTCCTTCGGCCGCCAGTGCACGGAGGTGTCGCCGTTGAGCCAGGCCCACGAGCCCTCGGTCTTCGGCGTGGTCTCCACCGACAGCGCCTTCTCCACGGACGCCTTGTCCTTCACAGCGCTCGAGAATGTCAGCGCGATCGGCATCGCGATGCCGTACGTCTGGCCGTCGCCGACGTTCAGGCTGCCCGCCATCTGCCGGCGCGGCTTCACGGTGGTGAAGGCGCCGCTGATCTGCACCGGCTTGCCGTCGCTGCCGGTCGCCTGGCCGGACCACGTGTAGGTCTTGCTGTAGCCGAGGTCCTCGGTGGTGGCCCAGCTCTTCTTGTCCGCCGACGGCTGGCCCTGCACCTGCTTGCCGTCCGGGTTCGTCAGCGTGACGGAGTCGAGCGTGCCGTCCGCGACGGTCACCTTCACCGGATCGCCCGGCGCCACGTCCTTGGCGTTGGCCGCGGGCGCGAGCGTGAGAGTGGCCGGCTTGGCGACCGGCGCGGCCTTCGTCGGGCCCCCGCCCGTGTTGCCGCTGGCGCTCACGGTGGTCGGATCGCTGCTGCACGCACCGAGCGTGAGCGCGGCGACGACCCCCAGAACCGCGATGCCCGCTCTACGGCGCGCGAAGTGTCGGATAGTCACACCGATCCCCAATCTCCCCTGGACGACCCCAACCACCCAGACGTCCCGAAGGGCCCGAACGTTGATCGATCGGATAGTGACCAACGTCACACCAACCTCGCGAAGCTCACGTACGGGGCCCAGGCGACTTCAGGACGTGCACGGTGATGTCCGGCGCGGCCGTGCGCGATCAGCCTAACCGGATGGACCGACCGCGCTGCGTAGGCGGCGATACGACGTTCCGGTGACGTGCGAGTCTGTGAACCGATCTGCGAGATCACGGGCTTCAGATTTGGCCAGATCTCGGTAGGCTGCTGAGCAGGCCGTCGTTTTGCGTGTTCGTGGCTTCACACTCGCGGAACTTCTGACGCGAGCCGTGGGGCCCGACAGCTCTTCGCTCGACTCGTTGGAACCGCCCGGGACGGCCTGGGGTGCCGCTTCGGTGGCATTCGAAGCGGATCTGTTACGAGGAGTACAGCGGTGGCGCAAGGCACTGTGAAGTGGTTCAACGCGGAGAAGGGCTTCGGCTTCATCGCTCAGGACGGCGGTGAGGGTGACGTGTTCGTGCACTACTCGGAGATCGACGGGCGCGGATTCCGCACCCTCGAGGAGAACCAGCGAGTGGAGTTCGAGGTCGGCCAGGGCCAGAAGGGCCCGCAGGCCCAGAAGGTCCGCCCGATCTGAGACAAGCCCGACGCGTTTGTTCAGGCCTGAGTAAGGAACTCCCGGTGAGTCACTCGCCGGGAGTTCCTTTTTTTCGTGACAAGTTGTTGTGTGACACCGTTTTGTTGACACAGCGTGGTTTCACTGACACAGCGTGACGTCCGATCATGGAAAAGCCCCCGGCGCTGGTGCGCCGAGGGCTTTCTCGCCTGCGTTCGTCGCGCTTCGATCAGCGGGGGAGAAGCGGTTCGTCGAAGGAACCCTGGGGGAAGCTGAACTCGTCGGTCATCGCGTCGGAGTGCCGGCGCTCCTGCGCCGACGCGGCCTGGCCCTCCCAGGAGAGGCGTTCCAGGATCCACTCCATCGCCAGCGCCTGAGGGGAAATGTCGCGCTCGTTGGCGATGTCCTTGAGCTGCTGGCTCGCGATGAGGTTCATGCGCAGCTGGTAGACCTGCGCCTCACCGAAGCGCTTGCCGGTCCCGGTGCTTTCGGGGTCGGAGTCCGGAGCGAGAGCCGCGAGGTAGCTGGTGAGCTCCTGGTCCTCGACGACTTCTTCGCCCGCCGACTTGGCGGCGTTGCGGTGCCGTCCGGACGAGACGGCCTTGAGGTTCGTACGGCTGCCGAGGCGGCCGAGTGAGGGAAGAGGCACCCGAACACGATAACGGTTGGGTCTCGGCAAACAAACGACTGTGAGACACGACACAAGCAATTCGGTCGCTCATTGAGCCTATTCGATCACCTGATCAGCCCAACGGTAAACGCTGTTCAATAACCGTCTGTGGATGTGCTGTTCACGCCTTGCGCAAGGCGAGTTTCAGCAGGTCGCCACGCAAAAGTGCGGAAATGGAGAGACCCCCGCGCCAGGGGGAGGAACGCGGGGGTCGGAGGGGATCTCCACAGGCGCTGACCGGGGGTGTGTCAGCACCATCGATTGTTGCACGAGTTTCGGGCTTGGGCGAGTGGAACCCGTGAGAAATCCACACTCCGGTTCACATTCACGATCTTGTGAAGGTGTTCGGCGATTGCACAGGGTTGTGCGGAGAGTGTTCCCAGGTTCACTCTCCGGGGGGCTGCCTGTGGCGCTTCGCTCTGGCTAGCCTCGCGGCCAGTTGTTCAGAACCGGGCGGAGGGGCCATGAGCGGGTCTGTGGAAGTTCGACAGTTCCTCCTTCGGTACGAAGGTGCCGATGGCGGAAGCACGTCGCTGACCGGCGGCGGCGTGCCGACACAACGCGGGGCCACCGACGGCCAACGCGTCTCCGACGATCAAGTGCGGCGAGCCCGCCTTGCCGTCGCCAACGGCGCACTGGGGGTCGACGACTGCTCCCAGCTGTTGGAGATGCTCGGCCTCGATCTCGACGAGGGTGGACAGGCGCCGGTTCAGCGCTGAGGTCTGTCGTCGGTTGGGATCGGGGTTGCTCGGAGTGGCTCGACGGCTCGGCGTGGGCTGTCGTGTGACTTGTTGACGGTTCTCGAGGCGCCGGCTCTTCGGCGCCCGAGGAACGGGGTTGATCGCTTTGCCTGCTTCGCGGCCGGCGCGGGCTTGATCGACGCCCGGTGGGGCCGACCTTCGGCTGGGCCGCCTCGCTGGTGCTGTTGTTGCAGGTCATGGGCTTGCCGGAGGGTTAGTCACCCCCCGGTGTAAAGCGGTGGGGGCGTGCCCTATGCTTGTAATCGCTCCCGGGGGAACCTGAGAGCGCAGTCGGTCGGTTCGCCGAAACCGGCTGGGCTCCCATCGTTCAGTGGCCTAGGACTCCGCCCTTTCAAGGCGGCAACGCGGGTTCGAATCCCGTTGGGAGTACGCAGTACAAGCTAGACGCAGTACCAGTAAGGCCCTGTGGCGCAGTTGGTTAGCGCGTCGCCCTGTCACGGCGAAGGTCGCGGGTTCGAGTCCCGTCAGGGTCGCAAGATCGTTCGGCTACTAGCCGGCGTTCCCGGCCAGGTAGCTCAGTTGGTACGAGCGTCCGCCTGAAAAGCGGAAGGTCGCCGGTTCGACCCCGGCCCTGGCCACGCTCGAAGAAGCCGTCTTGACTCACGTCAAGGCGGCTTTCTTGTTTTCCGGGACCGAACTCGGCGCGCGTGGCACCAACGCCAGGTCGACGATCGCCGGCATGGTCGCGGGGATGTCGCGGTGGAAGCGGCTTGTGCTGCCCCGACGCGACGCGACATCCCCGATGATCGTGCTACTGGCTGCGTTTCGGTCCGGCCTCCGGCGTTGTCGTGATCACAGCCGGTCGGCGAGGGTTTTCGCCAAGGTCACGTAGCCGTCGCGGTAACTGTCGTTGACGGGCGCGGCCAAGGAGAACATGGCGATGCGAGTCACACCGTGGCTCGGCACGGCGACCGTGATCGCGGTGCCGTTGTCCTTGCTGAGGCAGTAGACCGCGGCTTCGGTGAGCGACTGCGGTTTGTCGGCGCAGAGCTCGGTGGCCGTTTCCAGCGCCTTCTCCTGCGGGAGCTTTGTCGGCAGGGGGAGAACCGCGAGATCCGCCAGGTGGGAACCGGGGTCGTCGGCGCGGTTGTACTCGCAGGCGTAGGCGGTGAACCCGTACCCGGTTGGTTTCGGGGATAGTTCCCTGCTGTCGTAGATGTTCGGGTCCTCGATCGCCTTCGCGATCTCCTGTGGGCCCAGATACGGACATGCCGCAGTCACTTTGGCCGGTGACACCGCCGGCACGAACGGCGCCGGAGGAGGAGTACTCGAACTGGCGCTCGTGATGGGCGCAGGACTGCTGCTGGAGGCGGCCGCCACCACCGCTCCGCTCCCACCGTTCGAACACCCCGCGGCAGCCGCCGCCACGAAGGCGACGGCGATGAATCTTCGAGACAAACGCATGCACCGAATCCTGCCGGACTTTCCCGGAATTCCCGCTCTCGGTGATCCACTCGTGATCACACGGAGTGATCTGTTCGCGGGATTTATCCACTGTGTGTGAATAACTTTGCGCCATGCCCCTCACGCCCCGTTCCAGGCCTGACGGGCTCTGAGCAGCCTTGCCTAGGACTGAAACCGGAATGTCGCCGGTTCGACCCCGGCCCTGGCTACCGCCCAGAACCGCCTCGACTTCGGTCGGGACGGTTTCTCGTTTCCGGGGCCGATCAGGACTCTGGGCGAATTCGACCTCTGATCTGCGGAAACGTTCGCGAGCTCGGGCTTTGCGAGTGATGTGGCCCCTGAAGATGCTCCGCTCGCCGCATTCGTGACGCGTCCAAGACTGGGCCATCTGATCGAACATTTGTTCGATCCCTTGTTGCGCGCGTGCGTGATCCGCGAGGCTGGCTGAATGGGGGGATGCCGTGCCGTCGAGGACGGCCGGTGGTGGTGCGGTCCTCCCGTGTTGTCCTAATGGGAGGGAACCCTTGCGAATGCTGAGATCCGGGTTGGTCGCGCTTGCCACGGCCGCCGTCGTCGCTTCAGTCACGCTCGTGGCGGTGGCCACGCCCGCAGCCGCGGAAGCGGCCTGCACCTACGTCGCCGAGCCTCTCGTGCTGCCTTCGGGTGTTACGAGTGCGCTCGTGTCGGCGACCGACGGGACCACCACTTTTGCCGGTCGGAGTATTACCAGTGGCCGACAACAGTTGATCCTCTGGCATGACGGCGTTCCGGAAGGGCTGCCCTCCCCGAGCGGATCGCTGGCTCTGACGGGGATCAACGCGGCGGGTGACGTGGTCGGTGAGCGCTCCGGCGAGGTCGGGACTGGTTCGCCGCTGTGGTACCACGCCGGAGCGTTGCAGCCGGCTTCGGTGTTCGGAGGCGAATCCCCGAGTCTCAACGGGATCAACGGCGCCGGTGACATCGTCGGCCTGATCTCGCGCGCCGGTGCTGCGAAGGTCGCGGTGTGGCGGGCCGGGCACCAGGCGGACCCGCCGGTCGTCCTGTCGACTCCGGACGGCTTCTTCCCGGCGTTCCCGCAGATCGGTGATGACGGGAGCGTCGCCATTTCCGGCGTGATCGACTCGGCTGTCTACGGGTACGTCTGGGCGCCGGATGGAACTCGTCGAACCCTCACCGTGCCACCCGGCGGAGCCGTTTCGGGGGTGTCGGGCATCCGTGGCCAGCGGATCGTCGGATCCGTTCTGGGATACGGGGCGGTCGAATGGGACCTGTCCGGGGCGTTGCTCTCGACACCGGGGACGCCGACGACCGAGGGGCTCGCGGTGACTTCGACCGGTACGGTCCTGATGAGTTACCGGCAGCCGGGCGAGCAGACCACGTCACCGGTTGTCGTCACTCCTGGCGGGAACTGGCACGACCTGCCGGCCCCGGCCGGCTCTACCCGCGCGGTCGCCGCATCGATCACCGAAGCCGGGGTCGTCGGCGGCGACTACGTTGACTCGGCGACTGGAAAGACGCTGCCCGTACGGTGGACGTGCGTTCCCTGAGACCGATCTGTGAGGCCAAAACCGCCTCGACTTCGGTCGAGGCGGTTTTCTCGTTTCTCCGCGCCGAATACGGCTGGCAGGATGCCGCACGTGACGCAAGACCTCTGGGACGCGCACGCCGCGGAGTTCGACGAGCAGCCCGATCACGGGTTGCGCGATCCGGCCGTGCGGGTGGCGTGGCGGGATCTCCTGCTGCCGCTCATGCCGAAGGAGCCGGCATCTGTGGTCGATGGGGTGTGGGACGGGAAGTCTCGCCGTGCTGCTGGCCGAGGCGGGGTACGAGGTGTCCGGAGTGGATCTATCCCGCAGGATGCTTGAGCTCGCCGAGGCGAAGGCGGCGGCCAAGGAGGTCCACGTCGAGTTCAGGCACGGCGACGCGGCTGACCCACCGTGCGTGGCAGGCGCGTACGACGTGGTCCTCGTCCGGCACGTGCTGTGGGCGATGCCCGATCCCGCCGCCGCGGTGGCGCGCTGGACCGGGCTGCTGCGCCCCAGCGGGCGTCTGGTGCTGATCGAGGGCCGCTGGTCCACCGGGGCCGGGCTGACAGCGGCGCAGTGCCGGGCACTGGTGCTGGCCCACTGGCGAGAGGCACACGTCAAGAAGCTGGACGACCCGGCGCTGTGGGGCGCGGAGATCGACGACGATCGGTACGTGGTGATCAGCCGAGCCTGAAGGCGAGCCGTCGCTACGATCGCGTCGGGGAGCTGTCGAGGTGGCGGTTTCTACGCCTGCCAGGACGGCTACACCGTCGATCGTTCCGAGACCCGAACGCTCCACCTCGACGTCCGGCGGTACAACGGCGAAGACGCCTTCTCCGACGCCGGCCACCGGTTCGGCAGGCCCTGGGACGACAAGGTCGCCGGGCCCTGGGACCACGCGAACATCCAAGACAGCCAAGCCGACGCAGTGTTCGACAACCTGCGCATCCACCTCGACATCTCCGACGTATCGAACGTGTCGCTCGGCCCGAGAACCGTCGCGGTGACCGCCGGCCTGCTCGGCGCCGTGGTGAACCGGCTGAAGGCCCACTACGGCTGACGCGAGAAAAAACTTCGCGCAGCCATGTCCGGACCACCACCCCGGCTCCGACCACCCGGTGAAACCAACACCGGACCGAAGGAGCCCACCATGAAGTACCTGCTCACCATCAACATGACCCCCGCCGTCTGGGAGAACCTTCCCGAAAGCGCCAAGCAGGACGTGTACGACGGCCACGACGCCTTCATGAAGAACAACGCCGCCGAGTTCGTCGAGACCAAGGCGCTGGCCGCGCCCGACGAGAGCGTCACCGTGCAGGTGCGCGATGGCAAGGCGCGGCAAGAGGCCGGCCTCATCCACGGCAGCGAGACCTTCTTCTGCGGCTTCTACCTCGTCGACGTCCCCACGAAGGAGCGGGCGATCGAGCTCGCCGCGCAGGTTCCGGAGGCGAAGCACACCGCGGTCGAGGTGCGGCCGGTGGTGCACGAGGCTTGATCTGCACCGCGGTGGAGGTAGCGCCCTGGTCGCCATGACCGGGGAGTGGAACACCGCCGCAGTGGACGTCGACGCGTGCCTCGAGCGGGTCGGACGCCCGCGCCGGCCACCGTCAGCCGAGGCGCTGAGGGAGTTGGCGCGGGCGCACGTCGAGACGAGCCCGTTCGAGAACGTGGAGAAAAACACGACGCACTGCGAAAGCGCTACTGAGCGAACAGCTCCGCGGCAGGCACCGGCCGGCCCAGGTGGTAGCCCTGGGCCTGGTCGCAGCCGAGCTGACGCAGCAGCGCCAGCTCCTCGGCCGTCTCCACGCCCTCCGCCACCACGGTCAAGCCGACGGCGTGCGCCATCGCGATGATGCTCGCGACGATCGCCGCGGCGTCGCGGGAGTCGGCGATGCCGGTGATGAACGAGCGGTCGATCTTCAGCGTGTCGAGGGTCAGGCGGCGCAGCTGTGCCAACGAGGAATAGCCCGTGCCGAAGTCGTCGATCGCGAGCAGTACACCGAGGGAACGCAGTGCTGCCAGCACTTCCGCGGCGGCGACCTCGTCGCGCATCAGCGCGCTTTCCGTCACCTCCAGGCACAGCGCGGACGGCGGCAGACCCGTCGTCGCCAGGGCGTCGCGCACGGCCGGCACCAGCTGCGGGTCTTCCAGCTGGCGCACGGAAAGGTTCACCTTCAGTGACAGGTCCAGACCGCGGGACGAACGCAGGGCAGCCACCTCGCGCGTGGTGTCGCGCAGCACGAACTTGCCGATCTCGTTGATCAGCTCGCTTTCCTCGGCCAGCGGGATGAACTCCGCGGGCGAGATCGCGCCGTGGCCGGGATGGGTCCAGCGCAGCAACGCTTCCACGCCCACCATCTCGCCGGTGCGCAGGTCGACCACGGGCTGGTACGCGGGCCAAAGCTGTCCACTGTGGACGGCGTCGCGCAGGTCCTGCTCCATGCGCAGCCGTCGTTGCATGCGTTCGCGCAGCGCGACGTCGAAGAACTCGTACCGCCCGCGGCCGAGGGCTTTCGCTTGGTACATCGCGACATCCGCGTCGCGCAGCAGGTCTTCGGCGCTGCGCTGGTCGCCCGCCGCGACGAGGACGATGCCGATGCTCGCGTTCACGTGGAGCTCGCGACCGTGCACGGAAATGGGCTCCGCCAGAACCGAACGAAGGTGCGCCGCGAGCGAGCGCACCTCGGCGTCGGCCGTGGCCCCGGCCGTGACGACCACGAACTCGTCACCCCCGAAGCGCCCCACCACGTCGACCGCGGCGGTGGCGCGGCGCAGGCGCTCGCCGACGATTCGCAGCACCTGGTCGCCGACGGAGTGGCCGAGGGAATCGTTGATGATCTTGAACTTGTCGAGGTCGAGGAACAGCACCGTGGTCGGGCTGACGCGGTCGCGGCGATCGAGCCGGTCGAGCACGAGTGTGCGGTTGGCCAAGCGCGTCAACGGGTCGTGGGTCGCGTCGTGCGCCAGGCGGGCGCTGATCGCGCGCCGCTCGGTGATGTCGGTGAACGACGTGACCACGGAGACGCCGGCGGGGTCGTCCGGGTTGAGCAGCCGTGACGTCAGCGCCACCCACACGTCACGGCCGTCGGCGCGGCGCAAGCGCAGGACTAGGCCATTCTGCGTGATCCCGGTGCGGCGCGTGGAGATCGACGGCAGCTCGTCCTCGGGCAGCCGGTGCCCGGACTCGTCGAAGAGCACGAGTGACGAGCATGGCAAGCCGATCAGCTCGTCGGCCGGCACGCCGAGAATGCGGCTCGCCGCGGGGTTCACCGACTCGATCAGGCCTTTCGGGCCCACGACCAGCACGCCTTCGTCGAGCGCGGCGACCACTGTGCGGTAGTGCTGCTCCGCTCGGCGGCGGGCCGTCTCGTCAGCGCACACGAGCACGTGGCCGTCATTCATCTCAGCTGCGGAAACGCGGATCGAGAGCGGAGCCCCTTCGCGATGGTGGTGCGTCTGCTGCACCACGCCTCCCGCGAGCTGGATCGCCGCGGGATCGGGATCGGCGCCGAGCACCTCGCGCGCCGGGCGGCCGACGGCCTCCCCGGCGGTCCACCCGTACACGGTCTCGGCCGCGGGGTTCCAGCTCGTGACGATGCCGTCCGCGGTCACCGCCACGATCGCGTCGCTCACCTGCGACACCACAGCGGCCTGCGTGGCGGCGGCCCGGCGCGTGGCGACGTCGCGGATCACGACCTGGATCGCCGACGCGGCCTCGTCGCCGGTGCGCAGCGACACCGTCTCGACGGCGAACGTGCTGCCGTCCACTCGTTTCACGACCGTTTCGACCGGTTCGCCCCCGGGCTTCTCGTCGCGATCGCGTTCGGTCACCACGAAGTCGGTGACCGGCCGGCCCACGACCTCAGTAGTCGACTGCGCGCCGAAGAGATCGAGCGCTGCGGGGTTGGCGTAGGTGATCACGCCGCATTCGTGCACGCAGGTGGCGTCGGCGCTCAGCTCCACGAGCCGCCGGTAGCGTTCGGCCAGCTCCGCGAGCTGCGCCTTTGCTAGGGCGTCGGCCTCCATAGTGCGTCCGGTCCCCCTGTGTCGGCGTGTGGCCCGTCGATTACACCACCAAGGGATCTGTCGTGTATATGCGCCGGGGAACCTTCGTATATCACGTGCCGTCGGGGCCGGCTCCGCGAATTCCCTAGGTGTCGCGCCCGGCAGGCGCCGATTCACGCCGGGCGCGAAGCCGCGGGCCCCAGTAGAAGAGGCCGAAGTGCGCCGCGCACGCGTGGCCGAGCACGGTGACCACGGAATCGAGGCTGCCGGGCGAGTCGAACACCCAGACCGCCGCGATGAACAGCTCCATGACCACCAGCGCGACGATCCGCGGCCGGCCGCGCAGCAGGAAAACGAGCGCGCCCGCGGTGGTGAAGAAGCCGTAGCTCACGCCGATGTCGAGCCAGCGGCTCGCGGTCGTCGGCAGCACGCCGCCGCTGATCAGCAGCATCACGGGCACTTCGGTGGCGAGCGTGGCCAGCACGTGGCCGCTGAAGAACACGATCGCCGTGCGGCCCGGCCCGAAGCGGCGTTCGAGCGGGGCGAGCGCGATGGTGAAGATGATCGCGTAGGCGAGCCAGCCGCCGTCTTCGAGCCACAGCGCGCTGCTGAGGAGGGAGACGAGGGGGCGGCGCCAAAGGTTGTGGGCGTCGGTGCTGGAGAGCTGCAGCAGCTTCGCCGTGACGACCGGGTCGGCGAAGCGCAGCACGAGCGTGGTGCCGAGCAGGATGATGAGGTAACCGAACGTGAACGGTGTGGACCGCGGGGTCGGCAGCGCCCGCGCAAAGCTGCGGACCACGGCTCGCCAGGTCAGCGTTACCCGGGCAGGCGCGGCCTCGCCCACGAGCCGGTGGGTCCACCAGTCTCGGAGGGTGACCGGCTGTCGGGCTCGCAGCAGCATTACTCCAGGCTCTCCGGGCATCCTGGGAGTTTCGCTAAGGGCAGCTGTGAAAGCGCTGTGATTCTCACCCGCTAGAGTGACGCACACTGCGTAGAACTTTCTGTCATTATTCACCCGTTCGGTGGCCCGGTGCGGTATGAATGGCCCACTCCTGGTGAAAGGCCCGCTGGTGGACGAAGAGGTTTCGGTCGCCGAACTACTCGTGCGCGAAGGTTGGGGCGAACGTCTGCCACCGCCTTCGCGCTCGCGCTGGCGCATGGTCGCGGTGATGGCGGCCGTGGTCGTGGGGTGTGGCGCCGCGGCGATCCTGGTGTCGTTCGGCACCACGACGAACGACGAGGCCACGCGTCTCACCGAGATGAAGGTCATCGAGATGCCCGACCGCACCGACGGTGCGGGTGGCGTCTCGGAGTCGAGCCCGCCACCGGCCTCGATCGCGGCGTCCGGAGACGGTCAGGACTCGGACTCCGGTTCGTCGAGCGACGACGAGACCACCGAGGCCAGCGCCCCGAAGATCACGTCCATCATCGACCCGCTCAACCCGCGCGGCGGCGGCGAGCCCGGCACGACGTCGAGCAGCGACTCCGGCACCGCGACCAGCGGCTCCGACTCGCCGACCTCGCCCACCGGCTCGCAGCCCGGCTCGGGTGGTGCCTCGTCGGACAACCAGCCGCCGCCGCCTCCGTCGACCACGACGACGACCAAGCGGCCGTGTGTACTGGGCATCCTCTGCATCTGAGTCCGGCTGCTCCGACGCGTCGATTTCGCAACCATTCTGTGCGTCCCCGTGGCGCGGGAAGTGTTGCGGTGCGCGGAATCCGGCCCGGCGACCGCTCGTGGGTCAGCTGTCGTCGTCCGGCATCAGTGGGCGCATGAAGCTGCGGCGGTACCGCACGACGCAGCCCGATTCGTCGCGGATGCGGTCGGCCGCGACGAAGTCCGGGTCGACGCCGAAGAGCGCGCGGTACTGCTCGTACGCCGCGAGGCTTTCGAAGCTGAACAACGCCCTGGCCTCGTCACTCGCGCCCTCCGCGGGCAGGAAGTAGCCGTGGTGCACGCCGCCCTCGCGGGTGACCAGGCGCATCCACGCCTGCGCGAAGCGTTCGAACTCGGTGATCTTCGCGGGATCGATGACGTAGTCGACCACGCAGGTGATCACCGGCCCCACACTCGTTCTGCGGTCGAGACGATCAGTTCGAGCTTGCGCAGCTGGTCGTCCGTGGTGAGCTCGTTGCCCTCCTCCGTGGAGGAAAAGCCGCACTGCGGCGAAAGGCAGAGCTGGTCGATGTCGACGAACCGCGCGGCTTCCTCGATGCGGCGCACCAGATCGTCCGCGTCTTCCAGCTCGGGGCGTTTCGTGGTCACCAACCCGAGCACCACGCGCTTGCCCGGTGGCACGAAGCGCAGCGGCTCGAACCCGCCGGAGCGCTCGTCGTCGAACTCCAGGAAGAAGCCGTCGACGCCGAGCTCGCCGAAGAGGGCCTCGGCCACGAACTCGTAGCTGCCCGAAGCCGCCCACGACGAGCGGAAGTTGCCGCGGCACAGGTGGGTCGTCACGCTCATGCCCTCGGTCCGGCCGCGCAGCGCCGCGTTGATCTGCTGGATGTTGCGCAGATGCAGGGTGTCCGGGTCGCCGCCCATGCGCGCGACGAGCTCGCGCTGCGCAGGGTCGTTCAGGTACGCGAGGCTGGTGTCGTCGAGCTGCAGGTACGTGCAGCCGAGCTCGCCCATCGCCGTCAGCTGCGCCGCGTACGCCGTGGCCAGGTCGGCGAAGAACTCCTCCAGGTCCGGGTAGACGGTCTCGCTCACCGCCGCCCGGCCGCCGCGGTAGTAGATCATGCTCGGCGACGGGATCGTGAGCTTCGGCGTGATGCCGGAGTCCACGTGGGACTTCAGGAACTCGAAGTGCTCGGCGAAGATCGGCTGGTCCAGCCGCACACGGCCGTCGACCTGCAGGCCGGGCGGGCTGAACTCGAGGTCGCCAGCGAGGTTGTGGAACTTCACGTGCAGGCGCTCGTCGCTCTGCGAGATGCCGCCAAGCGAGTAGATGAAGTCCATGTGCCACGACGCGCGGCGGAACTCGCCGTCGGTGGCCGAGGACAAGCCGGCGACCTTCTGCATCTTGACCACGTCGCGGATCGCGTCGTCTTCGACGGCCTTCAGCTGTTCGGAGGTGATCTCACCCGAGGTGTGCCGGCGGCGGGCGTCGCGCAGAACCGGCGGCCGCAGCAGGCTCCCGACGTGATCTGCGCGGAAGGGGGGACGCGGAGTCATCCTCGCATCGTCACACACAAACCGGCGGTATGTGTCGTGAGAAGATGCGCGATCGGATCCGCGTGAAAGGGCTGCCCCCATGACCAAACACCCGGTCGACCAAGGACTGCCCGCCGGGCGGCTGCTCCTGCTGGGCCTGCAGCACATGGCGATCATGTACACGGGGTCGGTCGCCGTGCCGCTGATCGTCGGCAGCGCCCTGAAGCTCGACGCGGCGACGATCGCGTTGCTGGTCAACGCAGACCTCTTCGTGGCCGGTATCGCCACGCTGGTCCAGTCCATCGGCATCGGCAAGCTCATCGGCGTGCGGCTGCCGGTGGTCGCGGGCGCGACGTTCACCGTGGTCAACCCGATGATCCTGATCGCCTCGCAGTACGGCCTCACCGCGGTGTACGGCTCGATGATCGCCTCGGGTGTGTTCGGGCTCCTGCTGGCGCGGCCGTTCGCGAAGATGATCCGGTTCTTCCCACCGCTGGTCTCGGGCACGTTGCTGCTGGTCATCGGCGTCTCGCTGCTCGGCCCGGGCGCGGCGATGATCGCCGGCCACGACACGGAGGCACCCGACTACGCCACCCCGTCGCACGTCGCCATCGCCCTCGGCGTGGTGGCGCTGATCGTGCTCCTCACGCGGGTGCTGCGCGGGTTCGTCGCGCAGATCGCGCCGCTGGTGGCGCTCGCCGTCGGCCTGATCGTGGCGATTCCCCTTGGCCTGACGCAGTTCGGCGGTGTAGGGCAGGCGAGCTGGTTCGGGCTTGCGTCCCCGCTGCACTTCGGCGCGCCGACGTTCCCGATCGCCGCCGTGCTGTCGATGTGCGTGGTCATGCTGGTGACGTTCACCGAGTCCACCGCCGACATGATCGCCGTCGGCGAGATCACGGGCCGCCCGGCCACCGGCGCGGACGTCGCCCGCGGCCTCGCCACCGACGGCCTCTCGGCGATCCTCGGCGGCTTCATGAACTCCTTCCCCGACACCGCGTTCGCCCAGAACGTCGGCCTCGTCCAGATGACGCGCGTGCGCAGCCGCTGGGTCGTCGCCGTGACGGGCGGCCTGCTCGTGGTGATGGGCCTGATCCCGAAGGTCGGCGCCGCCATCGCCGCGATCCCCGAGCCGGTCGTCGGCGGCGTCGCGGTGATCATGTTCGCGATGGTCGCCGCGGTGGGCGTGCAGAACCTCAAGAAGGTCGAGTTCTCCGGCAACCACAACACGTTCATCGTCGCGGTGGCCCTCGGCGTCGGCCTCCTGCCCGCCTTCGCCACCGACCGCTTCGGCACGTCCATCTTCTTCCAGCACTTCCCCGCGTGGCTCCAGACCATCTGCGGTAGCCCGATCACGCTGGCGTCGATCCTGGCGTTCCTGCTGAACCTGCTGTTCAACCACCTGGGGGCGAGGAAGGATCCGGATCTGCTGTCGGCGCCGTAGGGGTGCTTGACTGATACCCATGCGGCACAACGCGCAGCGGCCACCGTCGGTCGTGGAGCGGGTGTTGGACGTGCTGGGCGCGTTCACGTCCGAGCGACCGGTGTTGACGCTGTCCGAGCTGAGCCGGCGGGCCGGGCTGCCGTTGTCGACGACGCACCGGCTGGCGGGCGAACTCGTGCGGCGCGGGGCGTTGCAGCGCGACGAGCAGGGGCACTTCCGCGTCGGGCTGTGGCTGTGGGAGGTGGCGTCGCTCGCACCGCACGGGGCGCAGCTGCGGGAGAGCGCGATGCCGTTCCTCGAGGATCTCTACGAGGCCACGCACCAGAACGTGCAGCTCGCCGTGCTCGACGGGGCCGAGGTCGTGTACCTCGAACGCCTTTCCGGGCGCCGCGCGGTGAACGTGATCTCGCGCGTGGGTGGGCGGCTGCCGTTGCACGCGACGGGCGTGGGGCTGGTGCTGCTCGCGCACGCGCCGGCCGAGGTGCAGGAGCAGGTGCTCGGGCTGCCGCTCAAGCGCTACACCGGCAAGACCATCCACTCGCCCGAGCAGCTGCGCCGCGTGCTCGCCGACGTCCGCCGCAACGGCTACGCGGTGAGTGACGGCCAGATCGAGCTGCCCGCCCTCTCCGTCGCGGCGGCGGTGCACGGCGCGTCGGACACGGTGGTCGCGTCGATTTCCGTGGTCGTGCCGGCCGAGGGGACGGACCCGCTGACGCTGGTGCCGGCCGTGCGGGCGGCGGCGCGCGGTATTTCACGGACGCTCGGCGCCACGCTGCGGCTTTCCGAAGACGCGCATCGCGAGACGCACTGAACCTGAAACCACGCTTTCTTCCACTCAGTGGAAGGCATGCTGTGCTGAAGGGCGCCGACGCAGCACCCTGAGGGCCATCCCGACGACGTGAGGAGGCCCGGTGATCACGCTCGACGACGATCCGTTCGCCGACGAAGTCCTCGCCGACCCCGTGCCGCTGCACCGACGGCTGCGCGACGCCGGTCCCGTCGTGCGCCTCGGCCGCTACGACGTGTGGGCGATGGCCCGCGCCGAAGAGGTCACGCAGGCGTTGAACGATCCCGCGACGTTCTGCTCGTCGGCCGGCGTCGGGCTCAGCGACTTCCGCAAGGAGACGCCATGGCGCCCGCCGAGCCTGCTGCTCGAGGCCGACGCGCCGGAGCACGACCGGGCCCGCCACACCGTGACGAGCGTGCTCACGCCGAAGGTCGTGAAGACCTACCGGGACACCTTCGCGCGTGAAGCGGAGAAGCTCGTGGCCGCGCTGGTGGCGCGCGGCGAGTTCGACGCCGTTGCCGACTTCGCGGAGGCCTTCCCGCTCAAGGTGTTCCCCGACGCCGCCGGCCTGCCCGCCGAAGGCCGTGAGCACCTCCTGCCGTACGGCGCCATGGTGTTCAACGGCTTCGGCCCCCGCAACCACCTCTTCACCGAGGCCATGGAGCGCGGCGCGGTGGCCCGCGAGTGGATCGCCGAGCACTGCCGGGCCGAGAACCTCGCGCCGGGCGGGCTCGGCGCGCGGATCCACGAAGCCGCTTCAGAGTTCACCGAGGAAGAGCGCGCGCTGCTCGTGCGCTCCTTCCTGAGCGCCGGCGTCGACACGACCGTCCACGCGCTGGGCAACGCCGTGTTGTGCTTCGCGTTGTATCCCGACCAGTGGGCCGCCCTGCGCGAGAAGCCAGAAAGCTCGCGCGCGGCGTTCGAAGAGGTCGTGCGGTTCACGTCGCCGGTGCAGACGTTCTTCCGCACCACCACGCGCGACGTCGAGATCGGCGGCGTGCGCATCCCGGCGGGGGAGAAGGTGCTGCTCTTC
The DNA here is from genome assembly GCF_040654155.1 of Amycolatopsis sp. NPDC050768. NCBI lineage: Bacteria > Bacillati > Actinomycetota > Actinomycetes > Pseudonocardiales > Pseudonocardiaceae > Amycolatopsis > Amycolatopsis sp. NPDC050768. Next base: position 811,511 of record NZ_JBFAHL010000001.1, on the reverse strand, counting down.
CTGGCCGCCGCCAACCGCGACCCGCGGCGCTGGCCCGACGCGGACACGTTCGACATCACGCGGCGCGCGGCCGGGCACGTCGGGTTCGGCTCGGGTGTCCACGCGTGCGTCGGCCAGATGTTCGCGCGGCTCGAAGGCGAGGTGCTGCTCGCGGAGCTGGCCCGGCGCGTCACGACGATCGAGCTCGCCGGCGAGCCGCGGCCCCAGCTGTCCAACACGCTGCGCGGCCTCGCCTCGCTGCCGGTGCGGGTCCGGTGACCGGGATGCCGAAGGTCACCTACGTGCAGTCCGACGGGACCTCCCGAACCGTCGAGGCCACGGTCGGTCGCTCCCTGATGCAGGTGGCGATCGACCACGGCGTCGACGGGATCGTGGCCGAGTGCGGCGGTAACGCCATGTGTGCGACCTGTCACGTCTACGTCGACCCGGCGCGCCTCGACGATCTTGGGCCCTTGTGCTCAGATGAAGAGGAGATGTTGGACTGCACGGCCAGCCCGAGGGCGGCCACCAGCAGGCTGTCCTGCCAGCTTCCGGTGACCGAGGACCTCGACGGTCTGGTCCTGCGCTTGCCGGAGGAGCAGTTATGACCACAGGATCCTCGCCCGAGACCGTCCTCGTCGCCGGCGGCGGCCAGAGCGGCTTCCAGGCCGCGGCTTCGTTGCGGGACAAGGGCTTCACCGGACGGGTGGTCCTGGTCGGCGACGAGCCGGGCGTGCCGTACCAGCGGCCGCCGCTGTCGAAGGCCTACCTCAAGGGCACGGCGGGCGACGAGCAGCTGCGGCTGCGGCCGGAGGACTTCTTCGCGGAGAAGGGCATCGAGCTCGTGCCGGGCCGGGTGGCTTCGGTGGATCGGGCTGCTTCGCGGGTGGTTCTCGAGTCGGGCGAGGAGCTTTCCTACGACCACCTCGTGCTGGCCACCGGCGCGCGGAACCGGGTGCTGCCGGTGCCCGGCGCGGATCTCGACGGCGTGCTGATGCTGCGGACGCGGGATGACGCGGATCGGCTGCGGGCTTCGCTGGAAGCGGCTTCGAACGTCGTGGTCATCGGCGGCGGCTTCATCGGCCTCGAGTTCGCTTCGCACGCCGGGCGGCCCGTGACGGTCGTCGAGGCGCAGGACCGGCTGCTGGCGCGTGTGGCGTCGCCGGAGGTGTCGTCGTTTTTCAAGGAGCTGCACGAAAAGGCCGGGCACACGGTGCTGCTCGGAACAGGCGTTACGGCGTTGCACGGCGACGGGCACGTCTCGTCGGTCGAGCTGGCCGACGGCTCGCGGCTGCCGGCCGACCTGGTGGTGGTCGCCGTGGGTGTGGTGCCCGAGACGACGCTCGCTTCGCAGGCCGGGCTGACGGTGACCAACGGTGTGGTCGTCGACGAGCACCTGCGTACCGAAGACCCGAAGATCTTCGCGATCGGCGACTGCGCCAACTTCCCGTGCGTCCACGCGGGCGCGGCGACGCGGCTGGAGTCGGTGCAGAACGCCGTTGACCAGGCCCGATGCGTCGCCGCGGCGATCACCGGCGACGCCGCGCCGTACGAGAGCCTGCCGTGGTTCTGGACCGACCAGACGGGCGCGAAGCTGCAGATCGTCGGCATCCTCGCGAACGCGGACAAGACCGTGGTGACCGGCGACCGCGCCGAGGGACGGTTTTCCGTGCTGTCCTTCCGCGACGGCGTGCTGATCGCCGTCGAGTCCGTGAACCGCCCGCCTGACCACATCGCCGCGCGCCGGCTGTTCACGGCGGAGCTGCGCCCGTCGTACGCCGACCTCGAAGCCAGCTCGTTCGATTTGAAAGCCCATGTGAAGTCGCGTTCCGCGGCTTGACGTTATTCGTTCGGAGGTACCCCCGTTGCGCACCCAGGTCGCTGTGATCGGCGCCGGCCCGGCCGGTCTGCTGCTTTCGTACCTGCTCCACTCTGAAGGCGTGGACGCCGTCGTACTGGAGGCGCGCGACCGCGAGTACGTGCGGCAACGCGTGCGCGCGGGGGTCTGCGAACAACCGACGGTCGAGCTGTTGACGGAGATCGGCCTCGGCGACCGGCTGGCCCGGGAAGGCCTGCCGCACGAGGGTTTTTCGCTGCGGTTCGACGGCCAGGACCACCGCATCGCGCTGACCGAGCTCACCGGGCGGTCGATCACGGTGTACGGGCAGCAGGAGATCGTCAAGGACCTCGTGGACGCGCATGAGCGTCAGGGTTTGCCGTTGGAGTTCGAGGTTTCGGACGTTGCTGTGTCTGATGTGGACACTTCTCGGCCGGTGGTCCGGTATGTGGATTCCGCTGGTGTTTCGCAGGTTCTCGAATGCGACGCCATCGTCGGCTGCGACGGTTTCCACGGTGTGTCTCGTCCGTCCATTCCGGACGGTGTGTTGCAGTACTTCGAGCGGGAATACCCGTTCGCGTGGCTGGGTGTCCTGGCGCAGACGCCGCCTTCGCACGAGGAGCTGATTTATACGCATCACCCGCGTGGCTTCGCCTTGCACAGCATGCGCTCGCCGGAAATCACGCGCCTCTACCTGCAGGTCGACCCTGGTGAGGACCTCGCGGCCTGGTCCGACGACCGCATCTGGTCCGAGCTGTCCGTGCGCCTGGCGGTCGACGGCGAATTCACCCTGCGCGAAGGCCCGATCCTCGACAAGGGCATCACGCCCATGCGCAGCTTCGTCGCCGAACCCATGCGCCACGGCCGGCTCTTCCTCGCCGGCGACGCCGCCCACATCGTGCCGCCGACCGGCGCGAAGGGCATGAACCTGGCCGTCGCGGACGTCCGCGTGCTCTCACGTGCTTTGGTCACCCTGCTCAAAGGCGACCCTTCCCTGGCCGACGCCTACTCCGACACCTGCCTCCGCCGCGTCTGGCGCGCCGAACACTTCTCCTGGTTCATGACGACAATGCTCCACGTCGACCCGGGCGCCGACGCTTTCGCCCGCCGGCTGCAGCTCTCGCAACTCCGCTACACGGCTTCGTCGCGTGCCGCGGCGACGAGCGTGGCGGAGAACTACGTGGGGTTGCCGTTCGGCGCCTGATGCCTCACCGATTGCGAACCACCCGCCATGCGCGCTTGACTCTGACACCGTGTGAGACCCGAACGTAGGTGGTGTCATGTTCAGCATCGGAGAGTTCGCCAAGGTCGGCCGCGTGTCCGTGCGGATGTTGCGGCACTACGACGCGCTCGGGCTGCTGAGGCCGGCGCGGGTGGATCCGCACAGTGGGTACCGCTACTACGCGGCGGACCAGCTCGCGCGGCTCAACCGCATCCTGGCGTTGAGTGATCTCGGCATCGGGCTGAAGCAGGTCGCCGAGGTGCTCGACGAGCGGCCCAGCGCGGAGCAGCTGCGCGGGATGCTCAGGTTGCGCCGCGGGGAGCTCGCGGAGCGGGTCGCGGCGGAGACGGCGCGGCTGGCGCGCGTCGAGGCGAGGCTCCGGTTGATCGAAGTGGAGGACACCATGTCCGAAGTGGACGTCGTGGTCAAGCCGGTCGAGGGTGCTCGCGTTGTTGCGGTCGGGGGGATTGCCGAGTCGTTCGAGTACGACGACATCGGGCCCGTCGTCGGCGGGCTGTGCGCGAGTCTCGCGGAACGGATGGAGCGCGCGGGCCTGAAGTTCGCCGGGCCGGCCATCGCTTGGTACGAGCCGGCCGACGATCGGGTGCACGTGCAGGCGTGCGCGCCCTACGTCGGGTCGTCGGAGGGTGCCGGGCTGGACGAGGTGGAGCTGCCGAGCCTCGCCCACGCCGCGACGCTCGTCCACCGCGGCACGATGGCCACCATCGCCGAGTCGTACCAGGCTCTCGCGCGCTGGATCGACGACAACGGCTACCGCGCCGAACCGGGCCACGCGCGCGAGGTCTACCTGCACACCGACGGCGACGAGACGGGCTGGGTCACCGAACTGCAGATCCCGGTGACACCGTTCGCCGCGACCTGACCTGGTCAACTGTGGGTTGACGACACCAGATCGTCAACCTACAGTTGACGGTATGACCTCTCCGGTGAAGCTCGACGACCTCATCAGCGCCATCAAGGCGAACAACGACAAAGACGCCCTCGCGCAGCTGTCCGACGCGGTGTACATGGGGGAGCACCTCGGTGAGCTGGCCGACCACCTCATCGGGCACTTCGTGGACCAGGCGCGCCGCTCCGGCGCGTCGTGGACGGAGATCGGCGTGAGTATGGGGGTTTCCAAACAGGCCGCGCAGAAGCGGTTCGTGCCGAAGGACGACGCGGCGGGCAACATCCAGCGGGTGTACGGGCGCTACACCCTTCTTGCGCGAAATGTGGTCGTGGCGGCGCAGAGAGCCGCCAACGAGGCGCGCAGCCCGGGAATCGACACCGTGCACCTCGTGCTCGGGCTGATCACGGAGCCCTCCGCGCTGGCTGCGGGGATCATCGTTTTTCAGGGCGTGACCCTGGAAGCCGTGAAGGAAGCCGCGGAGGCGAAACTGCCCGAACCGGTCGATCCGGTGCCGGACCCGATGCCGTTCACGGCCGGCGCGAAGAAGACACTCGAGCTGACCCTGCGCGAAGGCTTGCGGATGGGCCACAACTACATCGGCACGGAGCACATCCTGCTGGCGCTCCTGGAACAGGGCGAAGGCGCCGGCTACGAGGTACTCACCGGGCTGGGCATCACGAAGGAACCGGCCGAAGCGAAGATCCAGGAGGCCCTCGCGGAGATCGTTTCCGCGCGGGAGCAGTGAGGTTCCTGCTTCTGGCGGTCGTCGTCGCCGGTTTCCTGGTGACGATGACCGCCTGACCCCTAGGCTGGCGCGATGGCCGACCCGTTCATGGAGGAGTTCCGCCGAGCGTTCGAAGACGCCCAAGGCGACGGCCCTCCCGCCATCCAGAGCTTCGAAATCGTGGACACCCCGCCGCCGGACAACGACGAAGCCCTCGCCGCCGAAGCCAGCCGTCTGCTCGAGCCGATCGTGCAACAGCTGGCGCTTCTCGGCCCGCAAGGCTGGGAATGGTTTTCCGCCGAGTTCTCCTTCACCGTGTCCGCCGAGATCGCGCTCCTGCGCTTCTTCGCGGGCAACCAGCAGCGCGACGCCTACGTCCCCGAGCCCATCACCGCGATGCTGCGCAACCAACGCCACGTCGCCGCGCAGATGTCCGCCGGCCCGTGGTGGCGCCTGATCCTGAGTGTCCTCAACAGCGGACAGCTCAGCGTCACCTACGACTACGGCGACGAACCCTTCCCGCCGCACCAGCTCCTGCCGCCGCAGCACTACCGCGACGACCTCAAGACCTACCGCCGTCCGCAGGTCCCGCCCTGGCTCACTCAGTACACGCAATGAAAAAGGGACCCCCACCAAGAAACGGCGGGGGTCCCTTCAGCAAAAGATCAAGCACCGACCTCGTCACGAGAATCCGTGGCCCACAGTGTGTGGAACGAACCCTCGCGGTCCACCCGCCGGTACGTGTGCGCACCGAAGAAGTCACGCTGAGCCTGCACCAGCGCCGCCGGGAGCCGGTCGGCGCGCAGGCCGTCGTAGTACGCCAGCGCGGTGGAGAAGCCCGGCGTCGGGATGCCGAGCCGCACCGCCGTGGAGATGACCGAACGCCAGGAGTCCTGCGCGTCTTCGACGGCCTTGCGGAACGCGCCCGCGGTCAGCAGCGTCGGGAGAGCCGGGTCCTCGGCGTAGGCCGCGGTGATGTCGTTCAGGAACTTCGCGCGGATGATGCAGCCCCCGCGCCAGATCGACGCGACGGCGCCCAGGTCGATGTCCCAGCCGTACTCCGTGGCGCCGGCCTGGATCTGGTTGAAGCCCTGCGCGTACGCGACGACCTTCGACGCGTACAGCGCCTGCTCGACGTCGTCGGCGAAGGTCTCCAGCGCGGCGCCCTTCAGCGGCGTACGCACCGGCCCCGCCAGCCCGCGAGCGGCTGCGCGAAGCGGCTTCGAGCCCGAAAGCGAACGCGCGAACACGGCCTCGGCGATGCCACTGATCGGCACACCCAGGTCAAGCCCGATCTGCACGGTCCAGCGGCCGGTGCCCTTCTGCTCCGCCGCGTCCTCGACGATGTCGACGAACGACTTGCCCGAACCGTCGACGTGCTTGAGCACCTCGGCGGTGATCTCGATGAGGTACGACTCGAGCCGGCCGGTGTTCCACGTCGAGAACACGTCGGCGGTCTCCGCGGGCGAGTAGCCGGCGGCGCCGCGCAGCAGGTCGAACGACTCCGCGATCAGCTGCATGTCGGCGTACTCGATGCCGTTGTGGACCATCTTCACGAAGTGGCCCGCGCCGTCCGCGCCGATGTGCGTGCAGCACGGCTCGCCGTCGACCTTGGCCGAGATGTCCTCGAACAGCGGGCCGAGCGACTCGTACGACTCCTTCGACCCACCCGGCATGATGCTCGGGCCGTTGAGCGCGCCCTCCTCGCCGCCGGACACGCCCGTGCCGACGAAGTGCAGCCCGCGCTCGCGCAGCGCGGCCTCGCGCCGGCGGGTGTCCGCGAAGTGCGCGTTGCCGGCGTCGACGATCACGTCGCCCGGCTCCAGCAGCGGTGCGAACTCCTCGATCACGGCGTCGGTGGGCCCACCGGCCTGCACCATGATCACGATCTGCCGCGGCCGCTCCAGCGCGTCGACGAACTCCTGCGCGGAGTACGCCGGGATGAAGTCGCCCTCGTCGCCGAACTGCTCGACGAGCGTGCGCGTCCGCGCCTCGGAGCGGTTGTGCAGGGCGACCGTGTGCCCGTGCCGGGCCAGGTTCCGCGCCAGGTTGCGGCCCATGACCGCCAAGCCGGTGACCCCGATGCTCGCCTTCTTGCTCATCCGAACCCTTTCCGAAGTCTCTTCTCCGGTGCGAGCCTAGCGTCGTTCGGGCCGCGGCGAACCTGCGAGAACATTCACCGGGAGTTCGGGAATGGCCCGTCCTCGGCCGTTGTCGCCGGGGGCACGGTCTGTGCCCACTCGGCCCAGTCGGCCATCGCCTGGTAGATCCGGATCGCCGCCTCCACGGCCACGCGCATCGCCTTCGTCTGCGGGCTCGTGCCGAAGTCACCGCGGTCCTTGGCCGCCGCGTAGGCGCGCATGGTTTCGGCGGTCTCGCTGAAGAACTCGTGCTCGCGACGCAGGTGCTCGGTCAGGTCGTCCTGCTCCATCAGCCAGAAGAAGAACGACCGCAGCACCGACTCGGTGCGCAACGTGTGGTCGACCTCGCCTGCGGCCAACCACGCACGCACGGCGGTGAGCCCGGTCTCGGTTATCCGGTACGCCTTGCGCCCGCGCGGGCCGTGGCTGTCGACCTCGATCAAGCCGGCCTCGGCCAGCCGGGACAGCTCGGCGTAGATCTTCGGGTGCTGCGCCGGCCACACCGGGCCGAGCGCCTCTTCGAATCGCCGGGCCAGGTCGTAGCCGCTGGCCGGCCCCTCGGCGAGCAGCCCGAGCAGCCCATACCGCAACGACAAGGCGACACCTCCGGTCCGAAGCCTACCTTGACATGTCCCTGGGGACATGTGGAAGATTCGTCGTGTCCCGGGGTACATGTCCTTGAGTACATGTGGAGACGTTCATGCTGGAACAGAAGGCATTGGTGACCGGCGCGACCGCCGGGCTCGGCCGCGCGGTGGCGCTGGCCCTCGCGGAGCAGGGCGCGCACGTCGTCGTGCACGGGCGCGACGCCAAGCGCGCCAACGCGGTCGTCGAGCGGATCGCCGAGGCGGGCGGCAAGGCCGAGGCGTGCCTCGCCGACCTGGGTTCGCTCGCGCAGGTGCGTGACCTCGCCGAGCAGGTGGGCGAAGTCGGGTTGCTCGTCAACAACGCCGGGGTCGGCGCGGGCCGGCCGCCGTACCGCAAACGGGAGCTCAGCGCCGACGGCCACGAGCTGCGGCTGGCCGTGAACTACCTCGCGCCGGTGCTGCTCACCCGGCGGCTGCTGCCCGGGCTCGGCTCCGGCGCCCGGATCGTCAACGTCGGCTCGGTCGGCCAGGCGCCGGTGGACTTCGCGGACCTGCGCCTGGACCGCGGCTACCGCGGCTCGGAGGCGTACTTCCGCAGCAAGTTCGCACTCGCCGCGTTCACCTTCGACCTCGCCGCCGAGCTCGACGGCAGCGACGTCACCGTCAACTGCGTGCACCCGGCGTCGCTGATGAACACGCACATGGTCCGCGAGTCGCTGATCCCGCCGATGTCGACCGTCGGCACCGGCACGAAGGCCGTGCTCAACGTGGCGACCGGCGCGGCCGGCGAGCGCACTGGCCGGTACTTCGACGGACTGAACCCGGCCCGCGCGCACGAAGGGACTTACGACCTTGCAACGCGCGCACGGCTGCGCGAGGCCACGGCGGAGCTGCTCGCGTCTTTCCTGTGAACGTCAGGAGAAACAGCGGATGGGCGCGCCGTTGTAGGCGACCATGTCGGTGATCGCCGCGACCAGGTCGATCGGCGCGCCCCACTCCGCACCGTCCAGCTCGGCGTACGCGCGGTGCAGGTTGCCGGCCAGCCGTTCCTGTTCGGACAAGTCCGAAAAGGTCTCGAGGTCGGTCTCCTTCGCCAGCTGCAACGGGGAAAGCCCCGCCGCCTTGCCGCGTTCGGCCGTTTCCTGGACGAACTTCAGGTACGCGTCGACGACGTCCACCGTCTCCAGTCCGCACGGGCCGCCGTGGCCGGGCAGGATCAGCGCCGGCTCCAGCTCGCGGATCACGTCGAGCGCCGCACGCCAGCCGGCGACCGAGCCCATCAACGCGAACGGGCTGCCGCCGTGGAAAACCAGGTCACCCGCGAACAGCACGCGCTGCTCGGGCAGCCACGCGAGCACGTCGTTGGTGGTGTGGGCGGCGTGGCCGGGGTGCACGAGCTCGATCACGGTGTCGCCCGCGTGGACGGTCAGCCGGTCGTCGAACACGACGTCGGGCGCGCGCAGCTCCAGGTGGCCCCAGTCGTTGCCGACGAGCGCGCCTTCGTAGGTCTCGATGCCGGCGGCGAGCATCGCGTCCCGCGTCTTGCGCTGGCCGATGATCGTCGCGCCGCCGACGAGGTAGTTGCCGTTGGTGTGGTCGGAGTGGTGGTGGGTGTTCACGAGCGTCGTGACAGGTCCCGTCGTGGCCTCCGCGGCGGCCAGCAGAGCGCGCGTGCGCCGCTCGGTGGCACACGTGTCGATGAGCACGGTGTGGTCACCGGCCGCGACGAACCCGCAGTTGTTGATGAACCAGGAACCGTCGGGCTGCACGTAGCCGAAGACGCCGTCTGCGAGGCGCTCGACCTTCGCGGCGCCGGGGGAGCGATCGATCACGTCCGCCACTATGCCTCAGAACCGAGCGTCGCAGCACCGGGCGCCGATGTAGTCCGGATGGAGCAGCGGCAGTGTCCGAAAGGCGCTGGATGGCCTGGTCCAGGCGAGTGATACCCGGGGTGACTGGCTTTTCGGATCATTTCCTGGAACGCTGCGCGGTGTCATCATCGAACCCCGTTGGGTAAAGGTACTAACCTGGGTGGTTCGAACGTTCGCGCGTCGGCAGTGGTCGAGAGACTGCTACGGCGGTTAGTGGTCCGGGAGAGCAAGGCTGATGGCGAGCACCGTCACCTCGCGCCGGAAGCAGCTCGGAAACGAGCTCCGGCATGCTCGAAACGCCGCGCGGATGACACAGCAGCAGGTCGCCGAAGTTCTCGGCTGCACCCAGGGCAAGGTCAACAAGATCGAGTCCGGAGCAGTGGGGGTCAAGCTCGGAGATGTGCGATCGATGCTGAACGCGTTCGGGATCAACGGCGAAGAAGCCGACACCCTGATGAATCTGGCCCGCGCCGCCGCCGGGCAGCGCGGTCACTGGTCGGGCTACCGCTCGGTGGTGCCCCACTGGTTCCGCACCTTCACCGACCTCGAGCCGGCGGCCGCGGAGATCCTCACCTGGCACGGTGAGCGCATCCCGGGCCCGCTGCAGTCCGAGCACTACATGCTCAAGCAGTTCACGGAGGCGGGTGCGACCGACGTCACGTCGCTGGTGCGCAACCGGCTCGACCGCAAGGCCGTGTTCGACCAGCAGCAGCCGCCGTACTACCGGTTCATCGTGAGCGAGGGCGCGCTGCGCCGCGCCCCGGGCGGGATCGCGCCGGCGGTGATGCTGGACCAGGTCGAGCACATGCTGGCGCTCGACCGCTACCCCCGCGTGTACGTGCACGTGCTGCCCTTCGGCGCGAAGCTCGCCGCGGTGCCCAACGACTTCACGATCATGCGCTTCCCCGATCGCACGCGGGACTTCGTCTACATCGAACACTCCGCGGGCGGGCTCTACCTCGACGACGTCAAGGACTTCAACATCTTCGTCGACTCGTGGGACCGGCTGCGCGGTGCGGCGCTGGAGCGCGCCGAGACGCGGCAGTTCCTCAAGGAGCTCGCCGAGGGCTACCGGGCGCAGATGTCGCAGTGATTTCCAGCAGTGGCACGGTTTCTGCCGCGCCGGGCTGGCCGTTGATCTCCTCCTGCACGCGCTGAGCCGCCTCGCGCCACCGCGGTTCGGTGAGCAGCCGCACCGCCGTTTCGTGGATTTCGTCCGGTGTCGCGGTTTCCGGGTCCAGCGCGACGCCGGTGCCGAGCCGGGTCGTCTGGCGGGCGTTGCCGGGCTGGTCGGCGCCCATGGCGAACACGAGCGACGGCAGCCCGTGGGCCAGCGCGCCCAGCAGGCTGCCGGACCCGCCGTGGGACACCACGAGGTCGACCGACGGCAGCAGCTCGGCTTGGGGCACGAAGCGTTCGACGCGCACGTGCGCGGGTTGCGGCCCGAAGACGGCCGGGTCGAGCTGGGTGCCGACGGTCGTGGTCACGTTCGCGTTCAGTCGGGCGAGCCCCGCCAGCGCGCGCTCGAAGAGGTCGCCGGACGCGGTGTTGAAGTCCGTGCCGAGCGTGAAGTACACGCCGGGCGGGTCGTGCGGTGGCCGCGGCGGGATCGGGTCGCCCTGGCGGAAGGAGAACGCGCCGGGCGGCAACGGCGAGGCCGGGTCGCGGACAGACGGCGGGAACGGCGACAGCACGAGCTGCCCCTCCAGCATCGTCAGCGCAGGGTCCGCCGGCAGGCCGTGCGCGGCGCGGATCTCGTGCAGTGGTTCGGCCACGAGGTCCTTGCGCAGCAACGTTCCCGCGGCGAGCACGAGGACGTTCACGCACGGCACGCCCAGCCGTTCGGCGGCGATCGCGGCACCGAAATCGACCTCGTCGCGGATCACGGCGTCGGGCCGCCAGTCGCGAATGATGTGCAGCAACGCGGCGGCGCGCTCACGGCCGGCGCGGCGGGCGAAGAGCTCCTGGATCTCCCAGTCGTCGCGCGCCGGGTCGACGGGCGGCAGCGGCTCTCGGGCCGGCGCCACCTCAGGCCTGGGCGCGCTCGTGGCCAGCGCCGTGAACCCCGCGCGTTCGATCGCCGGCACGTGGCTGCCCGCCCCGGCCACGGCGACGGTGTGCCCGCGCGCTGCGGCGGCCCGCGCGACGGGTGCCATCGGATCGAAGTGGCCCCGGCCGCCGACGAAGGTGAAAAGGAAGCGCATTCCCGGCAAAGTAGTGGTTGACGACGGGGCCGGTCTCGTCGTTTTCCTGGGATTCCGTCACCGCAAGCTCCGATCGGGTGTCACTCGATCAGGGGTCGGCTGCGGGACGGGCCGGGAGATCGGCAGACTGGTCCGCACCAGCACACCGCGGGTCGGAAAGGGACAGCTGATGACACAGGTACCGGATTCCGAAGCCCCTGAGGGCATCGACCTCGATCGGCCCAACGCGGCCCGCATCTACGACTGGTTCCTCGGCGGCACGGCCAACTGGGCCATCGACCGCGAGTTCGGCGAACGCGCGGTCCAGACCTTCCCCATGATCAAGACCATCGCGAAGTCGGGGCGCGAGCTGCTCGGCCGCACCGTGCGTTACATGGCGCGCAACGGCATCGACCAGTACCTCGACCTCGGCTCCGGCGTGCCGACGGCGGGCAACGTGCACCAGATCGCCACGTCGGTGAACCCCGACGCGCGGTGCGTGTACGTGGACAACGAGCCCGTGGCCGTCGCCCACTCCCAGATCCTGCTGGAGCGCGAGGGCGTCGCCGACCGGCACGCGGTGCTTCAGGGCGACCTGCGCTACCCGGGTGACATCTGGCCGCGTGCGCTCGACACCGGCGTGCTGGACCCGAAACGCCCGATCGGGTTGATCATGTCCGGCGTCCTGTACTTCATCGGCCGTGAGGAGGGGGCGCACGAGATGGTGCGCAAGTACCTCTCGCTCGTGCCTTCCGGCTCGTTCTTCATGGCCTCGCACATCACGCTCGACGGCGTGCCGGAGTCCGACGGCGACAGCCGCGAGTCGATCCACGAGCAGTACAAGCAGTCGAGCACCCCGATCCACTTCCGCTCGCGCGCGGAGTTCGCGGAGTTCTTCGACGGTCTGGAGCTCGTGGACCCCGGGGTGGTCTGGGTTTCGGAATGGCGGCCGGAGGAAGGCGAGTCGCGCAACAGCGACCGCATGGCCGCCGACCCGTCGTTCAGCGGCGGCATCTGCGCCGTGGGACGGAAGCCGTAACGACGAATGCGCGCCCCGGGAGGGTGATGACCCGGGGCGCGCTGGTTCGGTGGTCTGTGTCGCGCCTACGCGCGGGACGGGCCCAGTCCGTGGACGAGCGGTGCGAGGTCGACGCGCGCCTCCAGCGGCCTCGTGGCGCGGACCAGGTCCGGCTGGCGCGGGGCGGGCACGTCGAGGTCGGTGTCCCAAGTGACCGGGCTGCGCAGTGGCGCTTGGATCAGGCTGAAGCCGAAGCGGCTGCGCAGCTCGTGGTTGATCCCACGCCGGCCGTGAGTGTGTTCATCCTCACGGCGGAAGAGCGTGGTGAGCCGGACGGCCATGAGATCACACCCCCAGTTCCGATAGCGGTGACCGGGGCAGATCCGCTCCGGCCAGACCGAGACAGCTTTCGCATGGCATGCCCACGCCCGGCGCCAGCCACTCGACGTGCGTGCGGGAAAGTGATTCCCCGCACCGCGCGAGCACCACAGTGGAAGAACCCGCGGTGTCCACCTCGAACACGTGCACGACACGGCGGGATTCGCCGGCCCTGCCGGGAGCGAGCCTGCCCGTCATGAGCACGTTCGCCGTCATGCTGTCCTGGATGATCACGCGGTCCCTCCCCCCGAGGTCGGCGACGGTTCGTGGGCTCCGTTGGCGGGCTGGGCCGAATGCAGCAAGCCATTCACCCACCACCGACGCCCCGATCGATGCGATTAATCCTACTCCTGGAATAATCTTCATGTCGAGATCGGGTCGAGTTGATCACCCGCTTGGCCCTGCGGTTTGCTCCGTAGTGACAGAAAGAAGCCGGGGACGTGCGTGGCGACCGCACACCCTGCAGGAGGCTCGGAGGTACGACCCATGACGGATTATCCGTCGCTCCAGGATTACGACCCGGACAAGGCCGAGGGGCTGTTCGAGGACGCTGCCTGGGAGAAGTCGTTCGCCAGTGAGCCCAATGGCGGCAGCTGCGTCGAGGTCAACCTGGGCCGTTCCGACCTCGTCGGCGTCCGCGACACGAAGCTCGCGTCCAGTCCGGTCTTCGTGTTCGACCGGGGCGAGTGGGAGGCCTTCCTGGTCGCGGTGAAGGCCGGGCAGTTCGACCTGCCGCCCGGTGCTTGACGCTGGGTTCGCGATTTACGCAAGAGTCCGCGTGCGGGCCTTGACGTGAGTGGTTCACCAACTGTCACTCGAACGAGTGAGTTGCGCTGACCCAGGGTGGTCAGCGGGAGAGGGCTGGTGATCAACCGGCCGGGAGCACCTCATCGGTACCCCCGGCCGGAACCGGATCAAGCGGCGGCCGGAACCCCGCCGCCACGCAGCCGGCCTCGCGTGCGGCGCCAGGCGATGACCACGAGCACCACCAGGCCGATCAGCGGCAGGCTGCTGATCGCCCAGCTCAGCCCCATCGGCGGTCCCGGCTGCGCCAGCACCGGCAGGCTCTTCAGCTCACCCGTGCTCTGACCCTGGGGGCCGTTGATCGTGAAGCGGAACGCCCACGCGCCTTCCGTCGGCAGGGCCCGGATGTCCAGACCCCAGACGTCGCGCTTGCGCGGGTGGCGCGCCAGTGGCTGCGGCCGTTGGAACGCGGCGACCGACGGGTTGTGCATGGCGAGCGTGCCCGTTTTGGTGCCGATGCCGCCGTCGGGGATGAAGGTGAAGTCCAGCGACTGCATGGCCCGCAGCGGCCACGTCGAGAAGCCGACGGTGAGGCCGTAGGGCCCGGCCTGCACGCGTTCGGTGTGGACGATGTTCACCGGCTCGTACGCGTTGGCCGGCAGCGCGGTGGCGAGCAGCAGGCCGATGACCGCGCCCAGCGCCAGCAGTGTCTTACGCATGGGTCTGCACCTCCGAAGCCGGGGCGAGCAGGCGGAGCATGCCGCCGAAGCGCCAGCCCGCGAAGCCGCCCGCCGAACCCAGCACGCCGGCGGCGAGGCCGGTCGCGAGAACCGCCGTGAGGTCACCGACGTGACCGGAGTAGACCAAGCCGCGCTGCACCAGCAGGGTCGCGCCGACCAGCAGCCCGGCCAGCCCGCCCGCGAGCACGGACACGCGGCCGAGCTGCCAGCCCCGTCGTCGCGCGAGGAGCAGGTAGGCCTCGACCAATGCGGCCACCGGCAGGAGCGCCATCGGCATCAGCGCGGGCATGTCGGGCACGCCGCTCACGTAGTCGCGCACCGGCAGCCCGACGAGGTCGGCGTACGAGCGCGCGGCCCACGGCGAGAACCACCAGAAGACGGCCTGGATCACGGCCAGGATCGCCGCTGTCGCCACGGCGCCGCCCGGCCGGCGCAGGAACCCGGCGCCGGCGAAGACGAGCAGTACGGACAACAGCGTCGACCCCACCGACGTCGCCTCCACCGGGTCGAGGTCCACCTGCTGCAACCCCAGCGCCGTCACCGCGCTGAACGCGATCAGCACGGCCAGCGAGCCGAACACCCCGATCCGCCCCCAGCGGTGCTCCCGCGCGGCCGCGAAGACCATCGTGGTGCCGATGATCGACAGCGTCACCGAGAGCAGCAGCCCGATGTGCGGCGGCGAGTCGATCACGGCGTCGAAGCCGTACAGCCCGTGCCACCACTGGTCCCACAGCCCGTAGATCAGGAACAACGCGGCGCCGACGCCGGACACGAGGTAGCCCGCCGGCGCCGCGAACGTCCGGCCGAACACGCCGATCGCGCGCCCGCCGATGCGGGGGTCCACCGGCCGCCCGGCGCGTTGCGCGGCCGTGGTCAGCAGCACCACGGCCAGGCTCGCGAGCCCGACGATCGCGCTGCCCGAGTACAGGAACAGGTGCGGCAGCGTGAAGAACGTGTCCGGGCCGACGTCGTCGTGCCATTGCACGTCCCAGGTGAGCCCGACCATCGAGATCACCGACCCCGCGAGCACTGTGCACGCGGGTGCCAGCCCCGGCCTTCTCGTCGCGGTGACCACCCGGGCCCCCGACGCGGTGAGATCCATCCCCAGCCCCCTCCTTACTGGTTGACCAACACGGGAAACACGACTTGACCGGTGCCCGCCGGCCCACGCAGGGAGACCGTGATCTCCCACTGGCCCGCCATCGGCAGGCCGACGTCGGCGGCGCGGAAGTGTCCCGGCCCGTCGGCAGTCGCCGGCACGGGCGTGACGGCGTGGCCCATCTGCGGCATCACCGGCTCCACCGTCACGCCGTCGACGGCGGGACCGGTCACCGCGAACGCGAACGTGTTGCCGCCGACGCGTGGCGCGTCCGCGGACAGCTGCACGGTGTACGGGCCGGTCGTCGAGTTCAGCACGGTGGGACCGCTCGACCCGCCGCCGAACAGCAGCCAGCCCGCGATGACCGCGGCCACCACCACGACGACGCCGATCAGCACCACCGGACGTTTCGTTTTCATTGGCCCCCTCCAGGAACAGCCGGCACGTCGAGCACCACCGGCACGGTCAGCACGGACCAGTTGCGTTCGGCCTGCAGCCACAGCCGGTAGCGGCCGGGCGCGGGGAAGGTGAACGTGAAAGGCACGTCGGGCCCGTACGCGGCGACGGTCTCGTCCGGCACGCCCGTGAGGCCCGGTACGTACGGCGGCATCGCGTGCGCGTGGGCCCACGTCGGTGCGGTGGCGGCCGCGGCGCCGAGGTTGTTTGCCGAGGGCAGCGGCCCGACGACGATCAGGTGGCCCAGCATGCCCAGCCACGGCTGGAGATCGCCGGTGGGGAAGTGCGCGGTGACGGTGACGGGCGTGCGGGCTTGCACGGCCGTGGTCGTCACGTCGATCCGCACTCCGTCGACGACGCGTTTTCCCGGCCCTGCGGGGACTTCGGCGGGGTTGCCGGTGCCGCCGCTGAAGTCCACAGTGGACCTCGCCAGCTGAACGCCGCCGCCGCGTCGCTCGAGTTCCGCGGCGACCGCGTAGGTCCCGGACTCCGGCGGGGTGAAGTCGACGTGGTATTCGCCGGGTGCCACCCGCACCGGGTGCAGGTGCCACAGGCGGCCCGAAGGTGAGACGACGATGAGGTGCACCAGCGCGTCGTCGTGGATCACGAGGTCGTCGGCGGGCCGGCCGGTGGAGCCGTCGGTGAAGTGCAGGGCGATCGACTTTCCTTGCGCGCCAACGGTCAGGTTCACCGGCGGCCGCGAGTAGTCCGTGCCGGGCAGGCGTGACAGCGCGTACGGATCGGTGACGTTGTCGACGGTCGCGTCGAGCTGTGCGCCCGGCGCGGGCGGCGGGGGAGTGCCGGTGGACAGCAGCGCGCCGGTGACCGCGACGGCCAGTGCCGCGACCATCCCGCCCGTCGGCAGCAGGGCGTAGGCGGTTCTGCGTGACCGCACCGCCACGACCAAGGCGATGAGCAGAAGCGCTCCTGCCGCAACGAAACCGCCGTACGCCGCCTTCTCCCACGGCGGCACCACGCGCGCCGGGACGACGAACGGAATAGTCGCGGTCGTCGTCCCGTCGGTCAGCCGCAGTTCCCATGGCCCGGCGTGGTCGACGCCGACCGTGCCCGAGTAGAGCCCGGGTGTCGCGCCGAGCACGACGTCGCCGCGGGAGAACACGATGCCGTCGGCGGCCGCCGCCAGGCGCAGCGTCCCGGGCGCGGTGCCCGCGTGCGTGGCGATGTCGACGTGCAGGTCGCCCGGTGTCACGTCGATCCGCCGGATGATCACGGTCAGCTCGCGGGCGCCGAGCGTTTGCGCCACCTGGATGTCCGCGCCGACCGGCGCCCCGTCGGCGTGCGCGGTGCCGCCGCCGAGCGCGATCCCCAGCGCGCACAGCACCATCAGTAGCGCCGTTCTCTTTGTGGTCCCCATCACGGGAAAAGGTAGCGAGGTCACGGCAGCCGAATCGTCACGGAAGCGGGGGAAGATCCATCCCCGGTTCGGGGGATGCAGACCCTGAGGTGCCGGTCCCCTTGCACGGTGTCCTTGCAAAGCGGAACAATGCTCCGTATGGTTAACGGAGCAACGTTCCGCTTGTTTCTCGGAGGACCATCCCATGCAGTACCGCACCTTGGGTCGTACCGGCGTGCAGGTCAGCGCGCTCTCGCTCGGCGCCATGAACTTCGGCGCGATCGGCCGCACCACGCAGGACGACGCCACGACCATCGTCGACGCCGCGCTCGAAGGCGGCATCAACGTCGTCGACACGGCCGACATGTACGGCACCGGCGAGTCGGAGGTGATGGTCGGCAAGGCCATCGCCGGCCGCCGCGACGACCTCGTGCTGGCCACGAAGGCCGCCATGCCGATGGGCGACGAGCGCAACCACCGCGGCAGCTCGCGGCGCTGGCTCGTCACGGAGCTCGACAACAGCCTGCGCCGGCTCGGCGTCGACCACGTCGACCTCTACCAGATCCACCGCTGGGACCCCGCGACCAGCGACGAGGAGACGCTTTCCGCGCTCACCGACCTGCAGCGGGCCGGGAAGATCCGCTACTTCGGCTCGTCGACCTTCCCCGCGTACAAGATCGTGCAGGCGCAGTGGGCGGCGCGTGAGCACCACCTGAGCCGCTACGTGACCGAGCAGCCCAGCTACTCCATCCTGCAACGCGGCATCGAGGCCGACGTGCTGCCGATGACCGCGGAGTACGGCCTCGGCGTGCTGGCGTGGAGCCCGCTCGCGTCCGGCTGGCTCTCGGGAGCCGTCCGCGAGGGGCGCGAGATCACGACGAGCCGGTCTCGGGTTCTGCCTCAGCGTTTCGACCTGACGCTGCCCGCCAACCAGGCTCGGCTCGACGCCGTGGAGCGCCTGGCGAAGGTCGCCGCCGACGCCGGGCTCACGCTGATCCAGCTCGCCCTCGGCTTCGTGACCGCGCACCCGGCCGTGACCAGCGCGATCATCGGCCCGCGCACGCTGGAGCACCTGCGTTCGCACCTCGCGGCCGCCGACACCGTGCTGTCTGCCGACGTGCTGGACGCGATCGACGAGATCGTCGCGCCCGGTGTGGACCTGGCCGCGCACGAGAAGTTCGACACCCCACCCGCTCTGCTCGATCCCTCATTGCGTCGCCGCTGAAAGGAACCTCCCCATGTCACCTCGGTTCGGCATCATGACCGCCCCGATGCAGGTGGGCTACGACGACCTCGTGCGCGTCTGGCGCGAAGCCGACGCACTGCCGGAGATCGAGCACGCCTGGCTCTTCGACCACCTCCTGCCCATCGCCGGCGACCCCGGCGGCCCGATTTTCGAAGGCTGGACCCTGCTTTCGGCCCTCGCCGCGCAAACTTCGCGCCTGCGCCTGGGCCTCATGGTCACCAGCAACCGCTTCCGCCCGCCCGCCGTGCTCGCCAAGATCGCCACGACCGTCGACGTCGTTTCCGCCGGCCGCTTGGACTTCGGCATCGGCGTCGGCTCACGCCCGAGCCATCCGCTGGCGAGGCGCGAATACGAAGCCCACGGCCTGCCGTTCCACGAGACCACGCACGCGGTCCAGGCCCTCGCCGAAGCCTGCACGGTCATCCGTCGCTTGTGGACGGACGACGCGCCCTTCGACTTCGCCGGCGACACCGTCCGGCTGAAGGGTGCGTTCGGCAACCCCAAGCCCGTGCAGCGCCCCCACCCCCCGATCGTCATCGGCGGCCGCGCGGCCGCCACCCTGCGCGTGGCCGCCGCCCACGCCGACATCTGGAACATCCCGGGCGGCGACCTCGAAGACGCCGTGAGCCGCAGCGCCCTTCTCGACCGCTACTGCACCGAGCTCAGCCGCGACCCGGCGGAGATCACCCGCTCGATCCACCTGCAGGCGTCCTGCGAGGACCCCGGCCACACGCGCAAAGCCATCGCCCAGGCCGTCGACGCCGGCTTCGAACACGTGGTTCTCGGGCTGCCGTCGCCGTTCCCCGAGGGCGTCGCGCACTGGGTCGTCGACGAGCTGATCAAGGTCTAGCCCAAGAACTCCCGCAGGTGCGACACCACCACCTCCGGTTGTTCCTCCGGCAGGAAGTGGCCGCAGTTGTCGAGGCCGACGCCGGTGACGTTGTCGGCGTAGTCGCGCCAGATGTCGAGGGTCGGGAGTTTGCCGAGGAGGCCGGCCTGGCCCCACATCGCGAGCAGGGGCTGGGTGAGGCGCTTGCCCGCGGCGAAGTCGGCGTCGTCGAGGGTGGCGTCGTCCGGGAAGGAGGCGCGGTAGTCGTCGAAGCCGGCGCGCAGGGCGCCCGGGGCGGAGAACGCGCGCACGTACTCGTCGACGTCCTCGGCGGGCAGGCCCTGGCGCTGGAACGTCCAGCGTTCGAAGAAGTAGCCGAGGTACGCGGCGATGTTGCTGCCCGCCAGCAGCTCCGGCAGGTCGGGCTGCAGGTGGAACAGCCAGTGCCAGTAGCCCTTCGCGACGTCGGAGTCGAGCCGCTTCCACATCTCGCGCGTCGGCGCGATGTCGAGTACGGCCAGGCGCTCGACCTGCTCGGGCCGGTCCAGCGCCCAGCGGTGCCCGACGCGGCCGCCGCGGTCGTGGCCGACGACGGCCAGCCGGTCGAAGCCGAGCTGCTCGGCGAGCTGCGCGAGGTCGGCGGCCATCGTGCGCTTGTCGTAGCCGCCGCGCGGTTTGTCGGTGCGGCCGTAGCCGCGCAGGTCGGGCGCGATCACGGTGTGGGTTTCGGCGAGCGGGCCCGCGACGCGGTGCCAGCAGTGCGACGTCTGCGGCCAGCCGTGCAGCAGGAACACGGGCGGGCCGTCGCCGCCGCGCAGGTAGTGCATCCGGAGGTCGCCGACCTGGGCCATCGAAGATTCTAACCGGATCATGAGGTTAGACGCTACCGGATGCGGCTAACCGGTGGCAAGGGTTAGAATCCACCCCATGGAGTGGGTCTTCGACGGCGGCCGGCCGGGTCTCGACCTCGTCAACACGCTGCGCAACCGCTACCAAGCCGGGGGGTTCGAGCAGCTGACTTCGCCCGAAGCGCTCGCCGAGTGGCTGTCGCTCGCCGGCCTCACCGAGGGCCGGGTGCCCGTCATGGAGGAAGACCTCGAAACGGCGAAATGGCTCAGGGAGGCAGTGAACCGGCTGGTCACCACCCCGCCGGCGCAGCAGGACGTCGAGCTGGTCAACAAAGCCGTCGAGGAGCCGCTGCCCAACGCGCGCCTGCAGTTGTCGGGCGGTGAGCTGCACAAAGCGGCACCCATTCCCCGTAACCCGGTCGCCGCCGCCTTCGCGCTGATCGCCACCGACGTGATCGAACTGGTGACCAGTCCGGTGGACGTCCGCGTCTGCGCGGCCGAAGACTGCGGCCTCCGCTTCGCGGACGCATCACCCCGCCGCACCCGCCAGTGGTGCTCGATGTCCCGCTGCGGCAACCGCGCCAAGGCCCGAGCGCACTACGCCCGCACCCGCGGCTGAGTCAGGAGATCAGCCGGTAAGCCCGCGGATGGGCGCGCAGCCACACGTTCAGCTTGCCGATCCACCGCATGTGCGCCGTCCGCAACGGCACTGGCACCAACCAGCCGACAATCCGCACCACACGGCAGAATCGCGCGAACCGCAGCTGATCACGAGAAGTCCACTGTAGACCGAGCTGCTCCCGCAAAGCCGACGGCAACGTCGCCCGGATCAAGAAAAGCTGCCCCGCGGCCTGCGCGCTCCGCAGTCGAGGCCACCACCGATCCGGCAGCCACCGCACGGGTTTCGGCACGGTGTGGATGGTCTCGAACAACGTCGTCATCGTCTCGTTCGGCCGGAACGACGCGACCATCTCGTCGTAGTACCGCTCGAACGCGGCCCAGTCCGCCGGCAGATCCCGCTCCCGCACGCCGAGCACCCGGCCGATATCGCACATCTGCGCGTAGTACTCGTCAAGCTCGGCAAGACTCAACGGACGGCCGAAAAACCGTTGCACATCAACCGGAACCTTCACCAGCGTCGCATGCACCCACGCATACGCGCCGGGGTCGAGACCGCTGTACCGCCGCCCGTCGGCCACTCCGGTGAACGTCCGATGCAGCTCCCGCAACCGCGAAGCCTCGAACCGCGCGCCCGAAGCACCGCCGTACACGTAAATCGACAGCGAAGCCCCCGTGCGCATCAATCGCGTCCAGGGATCCGAAACATAGTCCGAGTGGTCCCGCACCCCAGCCGCGACCACGGGGTGCGCCACCTGCAGCACCAGCACCTGCCCCGCCAGCAGCAGGTCGCGGAAGTCGCCGAAGTACCGCCACGCAGCGGTGCCCGGCACGACCGGCGGCCCCACGTCAGGCCCCGCGCAGCAGCATCATCAGCGGCTCGGCGGCCGCCACGTCGGTGCCCGTCGACAGCCGGCGCAGCTGCAGCCCGGCGATGAGCGCGACGACGGGACCTGCCACCCGCGCGGGATCGGCCACACCGAGCGCACGCAGGATCGTCGTGGCCAGATCGTCGTACGCGGCGAAGCAGCGCGCGGACGCTTCGCGCAGCCCGGGATCGCGCGCGGCCTGGAGGTAGAGCTCGTGGGGCGCGAGGTCGTCGGTGCCGAACGGCAGCTGCTCGATCACGTGCTCCACCACGGCCGCGGCCTGCTCGAGGCTGAGGCCGTCGGCTCGGTGGGCGTCGGCGATCGCGGCGAGCTTCGCCGTCTCCTCCTCGGCGAACAGCAGCATCGCCTCGCGCAGGAGCGCCGTCTGGCTGGGGAAGTGGTAGGTCAGTGTGCCGAGCGAGACGCCCGCGGCGGCCACGATGCGCCGGTTGGTGAGCCCGCCGACGCCTTGTTCGCCGACGACCTCGAGCGTCGCCCGCAGGATCGCGTCGCGGGTGTTCACCACACCCTTGCGGGCCGGCGCAGGTGCCACCGTTGGACCTCTTCCAGTTGCGCGGCAACGGAGATCAGCCGCTCCTCGGCGTGCGACGGGCCCAGCAGCTGGGCGCCGAGGGGGAGCCCGTCCGCCGTCTGTCCGGCCGGGACGTTGATTCCCGGCCAGCCCAGCACGTTCCACGGCCAAGCGTAGGGGCACGCGGCGATCATCGTCTGGTCGGTGCGCCAGCCGGTGAGGCCGTCGAACGCGCCGGTCTTCGGCGGCGGCGTCGCGGTGGTCGGGGTGAGCAGCACGTCGACGCGTCCGAACACCGAGCCGATGCGGCGCTGCAGCGCGGGTTCGAGCGCGCGGGCGAGTTTCAACGCGCCGGCGAGCACGGTGCCCTGCTGCGCGTTGCCGCGGGTGCGCGGGTCGAGCTTGGCCTTCTCGGGGACGCGAGCGGCCCAGTCGCGCACGCCGGTGAGCGAGCGAGGCAGGAAGGTGAGCCCGATGAGCCCGTAGTCCGGATCGATCTCGACGATTTCGTGGCCCAGGTTCGCGAGCGCCTCCGCGGTGTTGCGCACGGCCGCTTCGACCATCGGGTCGAGGGTGGTTTTCGTTGCGGTGAAAGGAATCCTCGTCGACAGCCCGATGCGCAGCCGGCCGGGTTCGCGGCGGGCCGCACTGCGGAAGGTGCTGTCGGAGCCCGTGGTGACGTCGAGCAGGGTCGCCGCGTCGGCCACGGTCCGGGCGAGCGGCCCGAGCACGGTGAGGCCGTGGAACAGCTCCCCGCCCAGCGGCACGCGTCCGCGCTGCGTCTTGATGCCGACGAGCCCCGTCCACGCCGCCGGGATGCGCACCGACCCGGCGCCGTCCGAGCCCAGCGCGGCCGCGACCACGCCGCCGGCCACCGCGGCCGCCGAGCCGCCGGAGGACCCGCCGGGCGTGTGGTCGGGGTGCCACGGGTTGCGCGTGACCCCGAACGCCGGCCCTTCCGTGAACGGCCATTGCCCCAGCTCAGGCGTGTTCGTCTTGCCGATGATCACCGCGCCGGCCCGCTTGAGCAGCCCTACGGCCGGCGCGTCCTGCGTCGCGGCGGGGAAGTCGCCCGCGCAGCCGAACGCCGTCGGCAGGCCCGCGAGGTCCACGTCGTCCTTGATCGCGACGGGCACGCCCAGCAACGGCGTTCGGTCACCTCGCGCCCGGCGTCGATCGGCTTCTTCGGCCTCAACGAGGGCTTCCTCGTCCCGGATCCGGCGGAAGGCGTTCAGTACAGGTTGGCTCGCGTGCGCCTCTGCCAGGGCCGCGGCCGTGAGCGCCACGGACGTCGTTTCGCCTGCTTCAAGCGCCGCCACCTGCTCGGAGACGGTCGTGAACGCGACTGCGCTGATCTCAGAAGCCCTGACGGTCATCGGGCCACCCCCGGGGTTCTCGTTCGTTCGAACGAACGTTACCACCGGACTGTGATTCCGGCTCCCTGGTTCGACAGCCGCCCTGCCCGAGGCTGACGATTGTGTCCGAATCCCGGCACCAGCCCGCCCCAGCACCACGGAGGATCGATGACGTTCGACTTCGACCGGTTTCCCGTTTTCGACGCGTTCCCGCGGGCGGGGCTCGGCAGCGGACCGACGCCGCTGCTGGCGGCGCCGCGGCTGGGCGAGGCGCTCGGGCTGCCGCGGCTGATGCTCAAGCGCGACGACGTGCACCCGCTCGGCGTCGGGGGCAACAAGCTGCGCAAACTCGACTTCCACCTCGGCGCGGCGCTCGCGGCCGGCGCCGACACGGTGATCACCTTCGGCGCCCTGCAGACCAACCACGGACGCCAGACCGCGGCCGCGTGTGCGCGGCTCGGGCTGCGCTGCGAGCTCGTGCTCACGGCGAAGGTGCCGCGCGAGGGCGAGGCCTACGAGCACTCCGGCAACATCCCGCTCGACCTGCTCTTCGGCGCTCGCGTGCACATCTGCGCCACGGCCGAAGAAGCTGACCGCACGTACGAAGAGCTGCTCGCGTCGGCCGACTACGAGGGCCGCAAGGTCTTCACCGTCCCCGTCGGCGGGTCCGACGCGCTCGGCACGCTCGGCTACGTCGCCGCGTCCCACGAGCTCGCGCAGCAGCTCTCGGCGCTCGGCATCGACAGCGCGCGCATCGTCGCGCCCCACGCGAGTGGCGGCACGTCCGCCGGCCTCTCGCTCGGCACGGCGCTGCTCGGCAACCTCGGCGCCGATTTCGCGTGCGTGAGCCACCCGCTCGACGAGGCCACCGACAACCTCACGCACCTCGTCACGTCGGCCGCGCAGCTGCTCGGCGTCGACACGCCGTCGCTCGACCACGTGCGCATGAGCGACTCCACCCTGGGCGAGGGCTACGGCATTCCGGCGCCGTCGACGTGGGGCGCGCTGCGGCTGTTCGGCCGCACCGAAGGCGTGGTGCTGGACCCGGTCTACTCCGGCAAGGCCGCCGCCGCGCTCGTCGAATGGGCCGCCGACGGCCGGTTCGACCCGGAGGAGACCGTGGTGTTCGTGCACACCGGCGGCCTGCCCGGGCTTTACGGCTACGCGCCGGAATTCGTCGCCGCGATGCAGGAGTGAGTCAGTCCCGCGCGGTGGCCGGTTGCAGCTCGGCCGCCGCGCGGGTGGCGTCGACCCGCACCGCCACGCGGATCAAGCCCAGCAGCAGCACGACGTCGGCGACGAGCATCAACCGTTGCGTGGCCCCGGCCGGCAGCAGCTCGGTGACGGTGTGGACCGGCAGCCCGGCCTCGTCGAGGCGCGCGAACAGGAAACTCACGCCGAACACCACCAAAACGGCCACTCCGAACCGCAGCCACCGCGCCACGAGCGCGCGTTCGGCCGTGCCGCGCAACGGTTCCAGCAACGTCAGCGCCGCGGCCGGCAGGCTCGCGAACGCCACCACACACGAGTACAGGTGGATCTCGCCGCTCGCCAGGTCCGGGTGCGGCGGGTAGCTCGCCGGAAACACCGCGGCCGTTGCCAAACCCAAGGCCCACAACGAAATCAGCACCCGCGTGGTCCGCGGCAGCGGCACGCCACCGGCGGCCAGGCAACCGAGCACGGCCAGCGAACCGACGGCGAGCGCCAGCACGCTCGCGCTCAGCAGGCCGGGGTCGGTGGTGGTGTAGCTGGACAACGTGTCGTGGATCGGGTCGCGCGAGCTGATCACGTGCATCAGGGTGATCGTGAACAGCCCCCACCCGATCGCCACCAGCGCGCCCGTCCGCCAGATCCGCAACCCCCGTGAAATCCCCATGGCCACCAGCGTCGCGGGGTTGGCGCGATCCGTGATCCGGGATCACCCTGAATTCGACCCCTATTCGATCGCGCTGGTGAACTCCGCGAGCACCAGCGCCTGGTCGTCGTGGCGCTTCGCGCGCGGCCAGCGTGAACCGTCGGGATCCTGCGTTTCCGCAGTTCGCACGACATCCAGCACCGCGTTCGGGCCGCTCGCGCGAGCCAGCCGCAGGACGTCGGGCCAGCCGAAGAGGCCGTAGTCGTCGACCCCGGTGGACACGCCGTCGGTGGCGAGCAGCACGGCGTCGACCTCAGGGCGGGGCCACGAGCGCCGCACGGCCCTCGACGCCGCCGCGGGATCGGCTTCGGCGACCCAGAAGCCGCCCTCGGCGTTGCGGCGGCGGCGGACGTCGGCGCCGGTCTGGAGCAGGCCGCCGTCGCGCAGGGAGACCAGCCGGTCGTCGGCCACGACGTCCACCCCGAACTGTCCGAACGCGACAACCGGACTGTCCGCGAGCACAAGGGATTCGACCTCGGCCGCGTCCCAGCGCAGGATCGACACGGTGCTCGACGGCGAGTGCCCGGGCTCCAGCCCGTGCTCCGCCGCGACGCCGGCGATGGACGACGCCAGCGCGACGGCGAGGTCCTCCTTGGGACTTTCTCTCAGCTCGTCCGCCAGCCGGCGCACCAGCAGGTCCGCGTACCAGCCGCCGGGCGGCAGGTCCGGGCTCGGTGACGTGGCGCCGTCCAGCAGCAGCACGGCGTTGTCCAGCACCACGACGTGGTCTTCGCTCGCGCGAGGCAGGCCGTCCGCGCCTACTCCCGCGCGCTCCGCGATCGCGATCTCGGGCATCACTCGATGCTAACCCGAGTGCGCTGTCAACTTGAGTTGACAGAAGCGAGGGTGTCAACCTAGATTGACACCATGACGGAAGCAACAGACCTGGCCGCGAGGGCGGGCGACCGTGATCCCCGAGTGGGGCTTCGCGCGGTCGCGGCGCTTCGTCGGCTCCTTGAACAACTCGAAGCCGTGCAGGTGCGCAGCGCCCGCGTGCACGGCTGGTCCTGGCAGGAGATCGCCGCCGAGCTGGGGGTCAGCCGGCAGGCCGTCCACAAGAAGTACGGGAGGCACTGATGTTCGAACGGTTCACGCTCGACGCGCGGCTGGCCGTGGTCGAGGCCCAGATCGTGGCGCGCGAAGCCGGCGCGCGGCAGATCGAGCTCACCGACGTGCTGGCCGGGCTCGCGCGCACCGAGAACGGCGCCGGCCTGCGGCTGCTGGAGGAGCTCGGCGTTTCGCGGGAGGACGTGCTCGCCGAGCTCGACCGTATCCGCCGGCGCGGCGGGATCAGCGACGCCGACGTGGCCGCGCTCACCGAGTTCGGCATCGACGTGGAGCAGATCGTCGAGCGCGTCGAGGAGACCCACGGCCCGGGCGCGCTCGCCGGTGGTGGCAGACGCGCCAAACGCGGCCACATCCCGTTCGCCGCCGACGCGAAGCGCACGATGGAGCTCAGCCTGCGCGAAGCCGTGAAGCTGGGGGACAAGCACCTGGGCCAGGAGCACCTGCTGCTCGCGTTGGTGCAGCAGAAGGGCCCGGTGCCCGATCTGCTGGCCGCGCACGGCGTCGACTACGTGTCGGTGCGGCGCGTGGTCGCGCAACGGGAGGCGGGCTAGTGCTGCTGCTCTTCGCGGCGCCCGGTCCGCCATGTGACCAGCGGCAACAGGGCCTGCGTGAGCGGTCCGATCGTGAGCGCGTAGAGCACGGTCCCCACGCCGAAGGTGCCGCCGAGCAGCCAGCCGACGGCGAGCACGGTCACCTCGATCCCGGTGCGCACCAGCCGCACCGACCAGCCGGTGCGCGCGGTGAGGCCGGTCATCAGCCCGTCGCGCGGCCCGGGGCCGAGCCGGGTCCCGACGTAGACGGCGGTGGCCACGGCGTTGAGCACCACGCCGCCGACCAGCAGCAGGATTTGGAGGGCGAGCGCGTGCTGGTCGGGCAACACCGCGCGTACGGCGTCGACGGTCACGGAGATCACCACGACGTTGGCCACGGTGCCGATGCCGGGCCGCTGGCGTAGCGGGATCCACAGCAGCAGCACGAACACCGACGCGATGGCCGTGACCGTGCCGAAGCTCAGGCCGGTGAGCTTGGTGATGCCTTCGTGGAGTACGTCCCACGGGTCGAGGCCGAGGTGGGCGCGGGTGAGCATGGCCATGCTGGCGCCGTAGAGCGCGAGCCCGGCCAGGAGCTGGGCACCACGGCGGACGGGTGCCCGGCGGACGCTGAGGGGACTGAGGTCGACAACTGCCACTTCTCCACTATCGGCCACAAGTGGACTGGTAATCCATGGCCAATGTCGGATAATTGGTCTTATGACCTCGCATCTTCCGCTGGGTAGCCGCGTATCTGGCACTCGATTGGCTGTGTTGCTCGGGGAGTGGCGTCGTCGCGGCTCTCGCCAGGGCGCGGCGGATCTGGCCGCGGCCGTCGAGCTGCAGGTGCTCGACGGCCAGCTCCCCATCGGCACCCGGCTGCCCGCGGAACGTGAGCTCGCCGACGCCCTCGGCGTCAGCCGCACGCTCATCGGCGCGGCGCTGGACCGGCTGCGTTCCACGGGTGTCGTCGCCAGCCGTCGTGGAGCCGGTTCGTGGATCTCCGGTGCCGGCCACCGTTCGGCCGCGCCGGCCCAGCACGAACGCGATGGCCTGATCGACCTCGCGCGCGCCGCGCCACCCGCGTTGCCCGGCCTGATCAACGCCGTCGACGCCGCGCGGCGCGACCTCGTGGAGCACCTGAGCGGCAACGGCTACCTCACCGGCGGCCTGCCGCTGCTGCGCGAGCGGATCGCCGAGCGCTACACCGCGCGTGGGCTGCCGACGTCTCCCGACCAGGTGATGCTGACGGCCGGCGCGTACTCGGCTTTCGTGCTGTGCCTGCGCATGCTGGCCGGCCCCGGCGACCGCGTGCTGGTGGAGCAGCCGACGTACCCCAACGCGATCGACGCCGTGCGCGCCGCCCACGCGTTGCCCGTGCCGGTGGCGCTCGACCCCGTGCGCGGCTGGGACCTCACCGGCATCGAGGCGGCGCTGCGCCAGGCGTCGCCGCGGTTCGGCTACCTCGTGGTCGACTTCCAGAACCCCACGGGCCTGCGCCTCGACGCCGCCGGCCGCGAACGCCTCGGCGGCCTCCTCGCGCGCTCGCGCACGCCCGTGGTGGTCGACGAATCGTTGGTGGAGCTGGATTACGAGGGTGATCCGCTCGACGCGCCGCCGCCGCTGGCCGCGTTCGCGGGGGACTTGGCCTTGACGGTCGGCTCGGCCGCGAAGTCGCAGTGGGGCGGGCTGCGGCTGGGCTGGATCCGCGCGTCGGCCGAACTGCTCGACCGGTTGCTGTCGTCGCGCTTCGCCGTGGACCTGGGGGCGCCGGTGTTCGAACAGCTGGTGCTGGCTTCGCTGTTGGAGCCGGAGGGGTACGCGGCGTTGGCCCAGCGTCGCGTGGATTTCCGGCTGCAGCGCGATTCCCTGATCGACGCCGTGCACGCCTACTGTCCTGAGTGGACGTTCGAGGTTCCGGCCGGCGGCCTGTCGCTGTGGTGCCGCCTGCCGGAACCGATGAGCACGCGCCTCGCCGTCTCGGCGGCGAACCACGGCGTGCAGCTGGCGCCCGCCTCGCGCTTCGGCGTGCACGGCGGCCTCGAACGCTGGCTGCGCCTGCCGTTCGGCCTGCCGCCCGACCAGCTGCTCGAGGCCGTGCGGCGGCTGAGCCTGGCCGTCGAGTCGGTGCGCGGCTACGCGGACGTGCCCGCGGCGAACGTGCCGGTGACCTGAGGTTCGGATCCGGGCGTCTCGACCGGGCCCGCGCAGCCGGATTTTGTTGCTGCGGCGCCGTTTCCCCCGGAACAGGGCCGTAAACGATAAACAGCCGGTGCACCGGATGTTCCAACCACTCCAGGGATGGTGGTGGTCGCATCCGGCGCACCGGCTGTTCGTCACCCGCTCCGTTCAGAGCGGGCGCCGCGGCGGCTTCCCGGCACAGCCCCTCGACGTGCCGGGAAGCGCCGACGGCTCAGGCGGGCTTCGGTTGGCGCAGGTTCCCGCTCGGCGCGGTGAGCGGGAACCTCCGGAGCACGCCCGTTGTGGGTCCCGGCGCCGCGGGGGCAGCGCGGCGCCGGGACCAGGACCCGATCCGGCCGGGCGCGGTCGGCCGGTCGGGAAGGCTGGTCGTACGCATGGATCGCCCCTTGTCGAATGATTGGTGCGAAAGGGTGAGCCAGGCGCAGCGAACGGGCGCGCGCTCCAAGAAGTTGATCTTGGTTTGGACGTGGCTCTCCCCGGTGGACCGGGTGCCGGTCAGTCCGGGGAGGTGGTGGGCAGGGCTGCGTCCCTGCCCGCGCCGTCGACCTCGTGGTCGCGGCTGACGCCGATCAGCTTGAGCTGCGTGGTGGTCACGCTGTCCCCGACGACGGCGAACGGCTGCCGCGCGCCGCCCGAGCCGTCGTGGCCCGGGTTGACGGTGGTGGTCGGCGCGACGGGCGCGCTGGGCGCCGCGGGCAGGCCACCGCCGCCCCCACTACCGCCGCCACCTGTGACGCCGACGTGGGAGTTCTCGTTGTTCGCGTGCTGCGCGCCGGTGCTGCGCTGCTGCACGGGAATCAGGTGCACGACACTCGGGTAGTGCACCAGTGCGGCCGCCTTGGGCACGGTCATCGGCGCCGGCTGAGGCACGACCACCGGAACCACGGCACTCACCACTTCACCGGGCTGGACCGTCAGCTCGGGCACGGTCGCCGTGACCCCGCCACTCACCGTCCCGCCCGAGAACACCGGCCCGAGCACATCCCCGATCGGGATCAACGGCGGCGCGTCATCCGCACCCGGCACCGTCGTGACCGTCGGCAACACGGTGTCCCCGACGTCGCCCACGGTTCCGGCCACGCCGGTGATCGAGTGCACCGTGTTGTCGACCAGCCCGAGCACGCCGCCGAGCAACCCGCCCTGCGACGGCGTGGCACGCAGCAGCGCCTCGGTGTCGGTGCTGGTGGTGTCGGTGGTGCTGGGAGCCGTGGCGGGGTCGGTCGCCGTGGTGTCGGTGGTGGTCTGGTCGGTCGCGCTGTGGTGGGTCCCGTCGCAGTCGCCGGTCTCGTGCTGCTTCGCTCCGCCTGACTCGCCGGGTACGACCTGAGCGGAGCCGGCGTTCGCGCCGCCCTGGCTCGCGCCGGTCGTGGCAGCGGAGTCGGTGCTGCCGCCGGAACTGGCGGGCGTCTCGGCCTGGTCCGACTCGCTCGTGCCGGACGTGCTCGGCGCGCCGGAAGTGGTCGTGTCCGAGGCGCTCGTGTCAGGAGTGCTCTCGTCGGAAGCGCTCGTGCCGGAAGTGTTCGGCGTGGCGGCGGCCGAGTCGGTGCTGTCGCTGGAAGTTCCGGTCGCCGAACCCTTGCTGCCACCGGAAGTTCCCGTGGCACGCGAGTCCGCAGTGGACCCAGTCGAAACGCCGTGCCAAGGATGTCCGCGCGGTTCTCGACGGTGCTCCCGAGCCTCGCCGTGCCAGGTATGCCCAGGCGCGGTCGCCACGGTGTTCCCCGGCGCGCCCAGGCCGTGCGGCTGTTCCGCTGCCTCCGCGCCGGCCCCGGCGACCAACGCGCCGAGCAGCCACCCGGCCAACGTCAACCCGCCTGCCAGCGCGATCCGCGCGGCCGGCCTCGCCAACGGGGCCGCCCACGGCCGCGGCCTGCGCACCGAAGCGAGGTCGCTCGAACCCGACCCCTTCGCGGGAGCGCTGGCGGGCGGAAGTACAGAAGCCACCACGGCAGGAGCCGGTCCGGGATCAGCGCTGTTCAGGAGTGGTGTGTCGGTGCGTGCGGCAGCTGTGTCGCTCACGCCACCACCACCGTCCGCGCCTGAAGCTCATGCGGCTACCGCACGAGACTGATCCAACTGGGGTTCTTCTCCGGCCAGGTCGCAGTTCCCCTGGGGCTGCACTCTTTCTAGCACCGGTCGCGAGTGTTTCATCTTCCCTGCGTTCGATCCACCCCGTAAGGCGGAACGGACTTACCGGCTCCGGTGTCCGAGCAGCCGAAGTTGATCACTCAGCGTGCGCCCGATGGGACCCTCTGCGGCCATCCGGGCGGACCCCCGCATGGCCGTTGACCTGATGTTTCACCCCAAAACCATACTCTCGGTATCGCATCACTAACGCACCGTCGATGAATCTGGAGCGTAACCGCCTTGCAACTCGTTATTCGGTAACCGCAGTGGTCAGACGAGTTGGCGCAGCCGCCCGACGGCCTCGTCGATGACTTCGTTCCGCTTGCAGAACGCGAAACGCAGCAGGTGTTTCCACTCGTCCGGGTGATCTGTGAACACCTTCACGGGCACGGCCGCGACGCCGACGCGTTCGGGCAGCGCCCACGCCAGCTCGGCGGCGTCGGTGAAACCGAGCGGGCGGACGTCGGCCGTCAAGAAGTACGTGCCGCTGCTGGGGCGAACGGCGAAACCCGCGTCCGCGAGTCCCGCCGACAGCCGGTCGCGCTTGTCCTGCAGGCTCGTCCGCAGCTCTTCGACCCACGGCAGCTCGTGGTCCAGCGCGTACGCCACCGCCGGCTGCAGCGGCCCGCCCGAGACGAACGTGATGAACTGCTTCGCCGCCTTCACCGCGGCCACGAGCTCGGGCGTCGAGCAGACCCAGCCGATCTTCCAGCCGGTGCAGTTGAACGTCTTGCCGGCGCTGGAGATCGACACCGTCCGCTCGCGCATGCCGGGCAGGGTGGCGAGCGGGATGTGGGACGCGTCGTCGAACACGAGGTGCTCGTAGACCTCGTCGGTCACCGCGATGAGGTCGTGCTCCACGCACAGCGCCGCCACGGCCTCCAGCTGCGCGCGAGAGAACACGGTGCCGGTCGGGTTGTGCGGCGAGTTCAGCAGCACCGCGCGGGTGCGCGGCGTGATGGCGTCGCGCAGGGCGTCGAGGTCGAGCTCGAGGCGTCCGTCGGCCGTCTCGACCAGGCCGATCACGCGCCGCTGGGCGCCGGCCATCGCGACGGCCGCGGCGTAGGAGTCGTAGTACGGCTCGACCACGATCACCTCGTCACCGGCCTCGGTCAACGCGATGAGCGCGGCCGTGATGGCCTCGGTCGCACCCGTCGTGACCAGGACTTCCGTGTCCGGGTCGTACTCGGTGCCGTAGCGCAGCCGGTGTCGCGCGATGGCGGCGCGCAGCTCGGGGCGGCCCGGGCCCGGCGGGTACTGGTTGTCGCCGCCGAACAGGGAGTTCTTCGCCGCTTCGAGCATGCCGGCGGGCCCGTCGGTGTCGGGAAAACCCTGGCCGAGGTTCACGGCGCCGTGCTTCACGGCGAGCGCCGTCATCTCGGCGAAGATCGTCGCGGTGAAGGGGCGGAGGCGGGGGACGAGAGCTGGTTCACGCACGAAAACGCATCCTCACGGACAATGGCGTCGTGGAGCAACTCACCCCAGCCAAGGTCACGCCCGCAGACCCGCCCGGTGGCGCCGCCGGTGACGCGGAAAAACGGCGCGGCTTGCGGAGGATGAAGCAGGTCGCGCTGTCCTTCCTCCTCGGCGCCACGGTCGTCTTCCTGCTCACGAGCTGGGCGGAGTCGGCCGGCTGGCCCGCGTGGGTCGGCTATGTGAAGGCGGCCGCCGAGGCCGGCATGGTCGGCGCGCTCGCCGACTGGTTCGCCGTCACCGCGCTGTTCCGCCACCCGCTGGGCCTGCGGATCCCGCACACGGCGATCATCCCGAACAAGAAAGACCAGCTCGGCGACAGCCTGGGCGACTTCGTCGGCTCGAACTTCCTCTCCGAGGACGTGATCCGCGACAAGCTCAAGCGCGTCGAGATCTCGCGCCGCCTCGGCGGGTGGCTTTCGCAGCCGGACAACGCCGAGCGTGTGACGTCGGAGCTGGCCACGGTCGTGCGCGGCGCCGTCACGGTCCTGCGCGACGAGGACGTGCAGGCGATCATGGAACAGGCTGTGGTCAAGCGCATCGTCGACCGGCCGTGGGGTCCGCCGCTGGGCAAGATCCTCGCGGGTGTGTTCGAGGACGGCGCGCACCACAAGCTCGTGGACCTGATGTGCGACCGGGCCTACGAGTGGGTGCGCGACAACCACCAGGCGATGCTGCGGGTCGTCTCCGACCGCGCGCCGAGTTGGTCGCCGAAGTTCGTCGACGAGATGCTGGCGGACAAGGTCTACGGCGAGGTGCTGTCGTTCGCGTGGGCCGTGAAGACGGACGTGAACCACCCGATGCGCCTGGCGCTGGACAAGTTCCTCGGCGAGTTCGCGCAGGACCTGCAGAACGACCCGAAGACCATGGAGCGCGCCGAGCAGATCAAGGGCCAGATCGTGCACCACGACGAGGTGCAGAAGCTGATCGGCAACGCGTGGGCCACGGCGAAGGAGATGCTGCTCAACGCGGCCGAGGACCCGTCGAGCGAGCTGCGCCGGCGCGTGCGCGCGGGCCTGCAGTCGCTCGGCGAGCGGCTGATCACGGACGACTCGCTGGCGTCGAAGGTCGACAGCTGGGTCGAGGGCGCTGCGGCGTATCTGGTGAAGAACTACTCCAAGGAGATCACCACGATCATCACCGATACCGTCGAGCGCTGGGACGCCGAGGAGACGTCGCGGAAGATCGAGCTGCAGGTGGGTCGCGACCTCCAGTTCATCCGCATCAACGGCACGGTGGTGGGCGCGTTGGCCGGTCTGGTGATCTACACGGTGGCGCAGCTGCTGTTCTGATTTGGGCTTTTCGTAGTTGTCGCCGGTTCTGGGTGCCGGAGCGTGGCCGCTCATGCGCAGCTGGTGCGTATACCACACCCAGGGGACCTTCAAACCAGTTGTCCACAGGAAGCTGAGTTATCCCCCGGGTTATCCACAACTTTTCACGGATCTGGCCTAACGCCCATCCACAAGTTGTGGGGATCCGGTGCGCCTGCACGTGCATATCTGGTGGCTGTGCATGAGTTGTCCACAGGCTCTCAGTTGTGCACACCCATCGCGCGGGCGCGCCAGGTCCGGGCCTTCTCGCGGTTGCCGCAGACGCGCATGGAGCACCACGTGCGCGAGCGGTTGCGGGACTCGTCGTAGAAGGCTTCGAGGCAGTCGTCGGCCGGGCAGATCTTGAGTCGGACCCAGTCTCCGCGGATGGAGAGCCGCGTGGCCGCGACCAGCACCGCGGACACTGCGGTTGTCCCGAGGAGCTGCGGGCCTTGGTTGTTCAGCGAGAAGGTCAGCGGGACTTCGAGCTGTTCCACGGGGAGTCGCGGATCTCCGACGGCGGCGCGCAGCCCGTCGCGGATGGCGCGGGCTTCGTCCGCGTTGCTCGGGGAGACGCCGCGTTCGGCTGACCAGCGTTGCCACAGCCCGGGGTCGTCCAGCAGGTCCTCGCCGCGCTCGATGTCGACGGTGTTGAGGAAGTCCACCACCAGGGTCGCGTCGGTGTGCACGCAACCAGTGTACGAGCGAGGGCGGTTGCTTCGTCGGCTGGTAACTCCCATACTCCGAATACTGGTTACTGGAGGGAGTCACGATCATGGGTGCTGTTCCGACGTTCGGCTCGACCGTCTTCGACTGCCCGGACCCCGCCGCGCTCGCCGGCTTCTACCGCGCGGTGCTCGACTGGCCCGAGCCCGCGGTGCACGCGGACGGCTCCTGGGCCCGGCTCGTCAACCCGACCGGCGGTGCGCGCTTGGAGTTCCAGCAGGTGGCGGACTACCGCGCGCCCGAGTGGCCCTCGGCTTCGTTGCCCCAGCAGGCCCACCTCGACCTGGACGTCGACGACCTGGAGGCCGCGCACACCCGCGTGCTCTCCCTGGGCGCCAAGCTGCTCGACGACTCGCCCTCGACCTTCCGCGTCTACGCCGATCCGGTGGGTCATCCGTTCTGCCTGTGCGCCTGCTGACGCGCCGGGCGGAATCTGCGTAGTCTCGGATGCGTGATTTGTCCGAAGTGTCAGAACCGGATGCGGACCGTCGACAAGAACGGCATCCACATCGAACAGTGCGAGGCGTGCCGGGGGATCTTCTTGGACCACGGTGAGCTGGAGCAGATCGCCGGAGCCGAGAGCTCGTACTACGGCGGGGCGCAGCCACCGCCGCGCTACGGGCGGGCGGACTCGCCGCGCCCGTACCGAGGTGGGCACGGGGACTCGCCGAAGCCCTATCGCGGTGGTGGGTATTCGGATTCGCCTAGGCCTTATGGGGGCGGTGGGGGTTACTCGGACTCGCCGCGGCCCTACGGCGGGCATCGCGGCTACGCGGACTCACCTCGGCCCCATGGAGGGCACCGCAAACGCGGCTTCCTCGAGAACCTGTTCGACTGAGTTGCGTTCCGTCGATCCGGTTCCCGGCGCGGGCTCGGTGTCCGCTCTTGATCCAGCGCCCGCCCTCGACCTGCGGATTTGTCCCGCGTGCGGCGATCGTGCCGACCGCCCGCGGGTCGAGGGCGCGGTGCTGGGGTGTGTCCTCTGTGGACATCGGTGGCCGTTCCGGCGGCTGCCGCTGTTCGCGCTCACCGGCCCGAGCGGCGCGGGCAAGTCCACTGTCGGCCCGGCGCTGGCCGCGCGGCTGGCCGGGGATGCGGTGGTGCTGGAACAGGACGTCCTGTGGACGGGCGCCCTCCGCGACGACATCCCGGCCTTCCGCGCGGCCTGGCTCCGCATGGCGGCGATGCTGCACCAGAACGGCCGGCCGGTCGTCCTGTGCGGCACCGTCGCCCCGCAGGAAATCGAGCCCCTGCCGGAACGCGCCTTCTTCTCCGACGTGCACTACCTCGCCCTCGTCGCCGATGACGAGGCTCTCCGCAAACGCTTGCGAGCCCGCCCCGCGTGGCGTGAATGGGACGAGCCGCGCATCGACGAGATGCTCGAGTTCAACCAGTGGATCCGCACTCAGGTCCCGCACCTCGATACCACCGCCACGCCGCTCGATGACGTGGTCACCCAGGCGGAGAAGTGGGTTAGGTCGAACCTGACTGGCTGACCGGCAAGTGGGGATGGGCTGGGTTGAACCCAGCAACCGTCCACAGCCCCCCGCCGGTTGGGTCGGACCTACTGACTTGTCCACAAGTACAGCGAGCATCCGTCGGGTCCGGCCTAACTCAACTCCCACTGAAGCCCATCCGGCTCATCCAGCCAGAACTCCTGCCGCGAACCATCCACAGTCAGGCCGAAGCGGTCGCGCTCCGGGCGGCCCAGGGAGTTCCACAGGACGAGGGCGCGCTCGGCGAGGTCCCACAAGCCGCGGGGGCCGCCTTGGGCGGTTTCGAGCGTGTCGCCGTGGTTGCGGAAGCGGGCCCACGAGCCGTCGGGGTGGGTGAGGGCGAAGGGGCCCGCATGGGGGTCCCCCGAGGAAATCGCGTCGGTCGAGCCGTCGGGGAGTTCGCGGACCGGGTGGACGCCCGGGAGTTCCAAGGAGGCGAAGAACTCGAACTTCAAGTGAGGCTTCAGCAGCAAATCAATCGGCAGCTGCGTCGGCCGCCAATCCGCAGAAGCGGGCGAAGGTAGAGCCGCCGGAGCCGGAAGGCGGTGGGCGCGCAGGGGCATGAAGCGACCGTCGCGGGCCAGGACCCGCCCGTGGCCCGTCGCGCCTGAGCCGGCGACCAGCCGGACCAGCCCCGCGCCCAACGGCCGGTTCAACGTCGTCACCACGAGGCCGCCCGGCACCGTCTGCTCAAGCCAGGCCGGCGGCACCGAAGAAACCGAGGCCGTACACAACACTCGGTCGAACAGGACCCCGGCCGGAAACCCGAGCGCCCCATCGCCAACCTCGCACGACGGCGCATACCCGGCCTCCTGCAGATGCCCACGCGCAGCCGAAACCAGTCCCGCGTCCACGTCCACAGTGGACACTGAACCCGACCCGCAACGATGGCTCAGCAGAGCCGCGTTGTACCCCGTCCCGGTCCCGATCTCCAGCACCCGCTGCCGGTCCTCCACGCGCAGCTCCTCGAGCATGATCGCCATGATCGCGGGCATGCTCGAAGAACTTGTCGGTACTCCGTCGATCGGCCCCTCGCGTCGAGCCTTGTCCCACAGCGACGAATCGTCGTCGAGCTGCGTCACCAGCACGTCGGGGGAGTAGACCCGCTCCAGCCACCCCGGATCGTCGCGGTCGACAGCCGCCCAGCCCTCGTCGACGCGCGTGAAGAACTGCGGCAGGAACACGTGGCGCGGCACGCCGCGAAAGGCCTCGACCCACTTCGGGTCGTGCAGCACGTCCTCGTCGACCAGGTGCTTGACCAGCCTGCGGCGCAACCGCTGAGTCGCCATGGGGACCACCGTAGCCGGGTGAGCGGAACCACACCTGCAAGTGCAAGCAGGGTGCTTGCAATAGCTAGCACGTCCGCGTACGGTCGGAAGTGTCGCGAGGAGGTGACCGGATGACAGAACCCGGCGGGACCCAAAACCCGATCGAGAAGGTCGCGGACATCGCCTCCGACATCGGCGAGTACATCCGCCAGCAGCGGAGTTCGGCGAAGATTTCGTTGCGGCAGTTGTCGAAGCTCGCCGGCGTGTCCAATCCGTACCTGAGCCAGATCGAGCGCGGGGTCCGCAAACCCAGCGCGGAGATCCTGCAGCAGATCGCCAAAGGTCTGCGGATTTCGGCCGAAGCGCTTTACGTGCAAGCAGGAATCCTCGACTTGCCCACGGGAGGCCCGGTCGGCGACGCGATTCGCGCCGACACCGTGCTGACCGAGCGGCAGAAGCAGGTTCTGCTCGACGTCTACGAGTCCTTCCGGCGGGAGAACGCCGCCGGCACGCCCGCTGAGCCACCGACGACCACCAAGACCACCCACGACACCACAGAGGAGTCGGCATGACCACGCCCAAGACCGAGGACGTCCGCAAGGCCGTCAGCACCGCCATCGACCAGGTCCGCACCCCGCTGCTCGCCGCGCTCGGCGCCGGCAACCTCGCGAGCCAGGCCGTGACCGACGCCGTCGCGAAGGCCCGCAAGAGCGGCGAGAATGCCCGCAAGAACCTCGAAGAGCTGCCCACCGACGTCGAGAGCCTGCGCGGCAAGCTCGACCCGGCCGAGCTGCGCAAGGTCATCGACGAGTACACCGAGGCCGCGCTCAAGCTCTACAACAAGCTGGCCGAGTCCGGCGAGCAGACCTGGGACAAGATCTCCGCGCAGCCGCAGGTGAAGAAGGCCCTCGACCAGCTCGAGGACGCCCTGACCACCGCGCAGGAGCGCGTGGACGGCCTGGCCGGCGAGACCCGCGAGCGCGTCGACGGCGTGCTCGCCAAGGTCACCAAGCGCACCCGCTCCGTCGGCGAGAAGACCGCCCGCAAGGTGACCGAGGTCGCCGACGAGACCGCCGAAGCCGTCGAGGACCTCGGCGACGACCTCGCCCACGAGACCCGCTCGGTCGCGCGCAAGACCGCCAACCGCACGGCGCCGAAGACCGCTTCGCCCGCCCGCCGCACCACCACGACGGTCGCGAAGAAGCCGGCCGCCGCGCCGAAGACCGAGAAGTAAGCCCGAGAACGACACCAGCCCGCTCCCCGGCGCGCCGCACCGACAGGTCGGCCGCCGGGGAGCGGGCTTCTCTTGGTTGGGGTGGCAAGAGCGGCAACGTGGGAGCCGCATCCACGCGCCGGCTGGCGAGATCGGTCACAAGGAGGCCCGCTCCCGATGGCCGGCAAGGAGGGACGGCCGCCTTTTGGGACACGCGCCACAACCCTGCCCGTTCGCTGGCAGCCGCTCGTGATGGCGGACAAACGGGGAGAGGCCGCTTTCCAGCCGCGGTACGACCCGCGCAACCGCTCGCGATGGTCGAGAAGCAGATGCGGATTCCCCCGTGCTGTGCGGCGCAACCCCGCCTTTTCGGCGGGCAGGTGTGCTCACGAGTGCCGAGAAAAGGGCCGGCGCCCGCGGCTACCTCGGTGGCTGGGCAGTGCCCCGCGCCGAGTCCCGCTGTAAGGCCGGCAACGGTGAGACCGCGTTTCCCGCGCGACTGCCCGCCCCGGTTCAAAAGCCGGCCCGAAGAGCCCGTTCCCCGCCCGCCACACCGCCGCATCGGCACACCCGAACCACAGGGCCGAACGCAAGACCCCCACCAGGACAGAGAACTAGGTCACACCCACCCCACACCGCGGCGCTTGTGAAGTGCCGGGCCACCGGCGCGTTGGGTGGTTTGCCGTAAGCTGGCGTCCGTGCTGGTTGCCGCTTGGATACTTCAGGTCATCCACTGGGGCAGCGCCTTGGTCGGGCTTTTCGCCTTCGTTCACGCGCTGCTGCAGCGGTCCGACGCGTACCAGGCGGCCGACCGCAAGACCAAGCCGATCTGGTTGCTGATCACCGGCGGCGCCACGCTCGCGATGGTTCTGTTCGGCAACGACGTCAGCGGTGTCGGGTTCATCTTCTGGGTGCCCGCGATGGCCGCCGCGCTCGTGTACCTGGTGGACGTCCGTCCGAGGCTCATCGAGGTGCAGCGGGGCAAGCGCAACTGGTAGCCGCGTAGATTCTCTCAATGTGACCACCTGGACCATCGCCGGGAGCCTCACGGTCGTCCCCGCGCCCACCCGCACCGACCTGCTCGCCGAACCCGTCGCGAAGGCGCTCGCCGCCCTCGCGGAGCCCGACGCGGTCGGCGTCGCGGAGATCGACCCCGAGCTCGCCGACACCGCGGCCTTCTGCGAGACCTACGGCTCGCCGCTCGAAGCGTCGGCCAACTGCGTCGTCGTCGCCGGCAAGCGGGCCGGCGAAGTGCGCTTCGCGGCCGCCCTTGTGCTCGCCACCACGCGCGCCGACGTGAACGGCGTGATCAAGCGCCGCCTCGACGTGCGCAAGGCGTCTTTCGCGCCCATGGACGAAGCCGTGTCCCTCACCGGCATGGAGTACGGCGGCATCACGCCCGTCGGCCTGCCCGCCGAGTGGCCGATCCTCATCGACGCCCGCGTGGCCGCCGCGCCGGAGCTCGTGATCGGCAGCGGCATCCGCGGCAGCAAGCTCCTCATCTCCGGCGCCGCCCTGCAGACGCTCCCCAACGCCGAGGTCATCGAGGACCTCGCCCGGTGACTGTGCCGCACTCGGTCTGGCTCCGCTACCTGACCGGCGACGACATCGACAGCCTCGGCATCACCGACGCCGACATCGTGGGCGCCGTCGAGGACGTGCTGGCCGACCACGGCCGCGGCGAGGTCGTGTTCGAGCCGCGCACGCACCTCGTGCCCGACAACGGCGGCAAGGGCCACTTCAACATCCTGCGTGGCCACCTCTCGGCCAAGCAGGTCAGCGGCGTGAAGGTGGTCGGCGACTTCGTCGGCAACTTCGAACGCGGCCTGCCCAGCGAGATGGCCTTGATCCTCCTGCTCGACCCCGAGACGGGCATGCCGCGCGCGATCGTCGACGGCACCATGATCACCGAGGCCCGCACGGGCGCGATGACGGCCGTCGGCGCTAAACACCTGGCGCGGCCGGGTTCGAAGGTGCTCGGCCACGTCGGCGCGCGCGGCACGGCGTGGTGGAACGTGGTGCTGCTCGACTCGCTCTTCGACTTCGACGAGATCCGCGTGACGAGCAAACGCCCCGAGTCCCGCGAGGACTTCGCGCACCGGCTCACCGAGCACCTCGGCAAGCAGGTCCGCGTCTGCGAAACCGCCGCCGAAACCCTCGACGGCGCCGACGTGCTCGTCGAAGCCTCCCGCCTGACGGAGCCGGAAGCGTTGGTGCGCAAGGAGTTCCTGCGGCCCGGCGCGTTCCTCGTGCCCTACGGCACCATCAGCGCGCTGGAGCTCACGCTGCTCGACGCCGTGGACAAGGTCGTGGTCGACAACTGGCGCGAGTCGCAGTCGGGCAACCCCCGCTTCGGCGCCCTGCGGCCGCACCTCAACGCCGGGCTGCTCACCGAAACCGGTGTCCACGCCGAGATCGGCGACGTCGTCGCGGGCAACCGCCCCGGCCGCGAAAGCGACGACGAGCGCATCCTCTTCTGGCACCGCGGACTGTCCACAACGGACGTCGCCGTCGCGCACATGATCCTGCAACGCGCGGAAGCGGCGGACGTCGGCACGATGCTGCCGTACCGGTGATCGTCCGCGAACCCGCCGACGTCCTCGCGGCCGGCAGCGAGCCGGGGGAACCCCTCGAACTGCACCCGGACCTGCTCAGGCGCGTCAAAGAGAACCGCGCCGCGATGCTGGCCGTGCTCGACGCCGCCGACGGCCCGGTCTACGGCGTCAACACCGGCATGGGCCGCCTCGCCGGCGTCAAGCTCACCGTCGCCCAGCAGTCCGAGCACCAGCACAACCTGCTGGTCGGCCGCGCGGTCGGCGGCCCGCCGTGGCTGTCCTCGGAGCTCACGCGCGCGCTCCTGCTCATGCGCCTGCGCGGGTTCCTGCGGCCCGAAGCGGCCGTGAGCCCGGAGCTCGTCACATTCCTCGCCGACCGCCTCAACGACGGCTTCCTCCCCGCCGTCCCCCGGGACGGCCTCGGCAGCGCCGGCGAGATCATCCCGCTGGCGCACGCGTTCCAGACGTTCACCGGCCTCGGCACCGTGCTGGAGGACGGCGTCGAAACACCCGCCGCGGCCGCCCTCGCCGACAGGAACGCAAAGCCGCTCAAGCTCGGCCCCAAGGAAGGCGCGAGCCTCATCCAGGGCTCCCCGCTGGCCCAGGCCTACGCGTGGACGCTCTCCGGCCGCGTGCGCCAACTGGTCGACCTGCAGACGCTGTGCGCCGCCATCGCCGTGGACGCGCTCGGCGCGCCGCGCGAGGTGTACCGCTACCCGGTGGCGAACCGGCACGCCCAAGCCGTGCTGTCCGAAGTGCTGTCCCTCACGAGCGGCTCCTCCACGCGCCCGGTGGTCCAGGCACCGGTTTCGGTGCGGGTCGGCCCGCGGGTGATCGGCTTCGTGGACCAGGTGTGCGCCGACCTCGTCGAAACGCTCGGGGAAACCTGGCAGACGCCGGACGACTCACCGTCCTTTGTGGATGGAAAGCTCGTGCCCACGACCGGCTACCACGCGGCGGAGCTGGGGCTGCGCATGGACGCGATGAAAGCCGCGCTCGTGCACGCCGGCGAGATCTCCGTGCAGCGCACCCACCGGCTCCTCGACCCGCAGTTCAGCGGCCTGCCCCCGCAGCTGGCCGTGGACCCCGGCCCGCAGGCGGGCCTGACGCCGCTGCACAAGCGTGCGGTCGGCGAGCTGCACTCGCTGCGCCGCCTCGCCGCGCCGGCGACCCCGGGCTCGCTGGACACGTCGGCCGGCCAGGAGGACGTGCAGGCCTTCGCCTGGGCCGCGGGCCACGAGCTGGAAGTGGCCGTGGACCACGTCTTCGCCATCACCGCGTGTGAGCTGATCGCCGGCGCGCAGGCCCGCCACCTCGGCGACGGCCCCGGCAGCCCCGGACTCCGCGCGATCTACGAGTGGATCACCGAACGGGTGCCGCCGGTCCTGGTCGACCGGCCCCTGGGCCCGGACGTCGAACGGCTCGTGGCGGCCTGCCGCGAGGCGTACTTCAACGACCTCAGGGACCTCAGCTAGTCGCGCCGAGCCGTCTGCAGCGCGACACCCTTCGGCGTCGCCCACCGGGTGAGCAGCGCGAAGATCCCTTCGCACAGCAGCGCCAGGATGATCACGGCAAGACCGCCGCCGAAGATTTCGCCGTAGCCCTGGGCGCCTTCGGCGAAGCCGTCGACGATGTAGCGGCCGAGGCCGCCGCCGTCGTTCACGATGGCGCCGATCGCGACGGTGGCCACCAGCTGCAGGAACGCCACGCGGGCGCCGGCGACGATCACCGGGGACGCCAGCGGCAGTTCCAAGCGAAGCATGATCTGCCACTCGCGGTAGCCGGTGCCGCGCGCCGCGTCGATGGTCTCCTGTTCCAGCTGCACCACGCCGGCGTAGGTGTTGGTGAACAGCGGTGGCAGCGCCAGGCCGACGAGCGCGAGCAGCAGCGGCCAGAAGTCCGTGTCGGCGCCCCAGCGGCTGGCCAGGAACCAGAACAGGATGATCAGGCCGAAGCTGGGGATCGCGCGCCCGATGTTCACGGCGCTGCTCGCGAGGAACGCGCCGCGACGGTAGTGCGCGAGCCACAGCGCGAGCGGGATCGTGAGCACGGCCGCGACCACCAGCGACAGCACGGAGAACCACAGGTGTTCCACCGTCCGGTACGGCACCCCCGCGGGGTCGGTCCAGCTCCAGCGGTTCGGCGCCGAGAGCCACTCGCCCAGCTGCGTGAAGACGTTCATCGCGCCCGCACCTTCCGCACCCACGGCGCCAGCGCGCGCTCGCTCAGCCACAACAACAGGTCGACGACCACCGCGAGCACCACCGACAGCACCACGCCGACGATGATCGGGCTCGGGTTCGGCGTGGTCGTCTGGATGCCGGCGCGGATGAAGTACCCGAGCCCGCCCATGCCGAGCAGCGACGTGACCGTGACCAGGCCGATCGTGGTCACGGCGGCCACGCGCAGGCCCGCGATCACCACGGGCAGCGCCAGCGGCAGCTCCACCTGCCACAGCAGCCGCCCGCGTGTGAAGCCCATGCCGATCGCCGCCTCGCGCACCTCGGCGGGCACCTGCTGCACGCCCGTGACGATGTTGCGGATCAGGATCAGCAGCGTGTAAGTGGCCAGCGGGATCACCGCCGTGGTGAACGTGAGCCCGAAGAACGGCACCAGCAGCGCGAAGGCCCCCAGGCTCGGGATCACGTACAAGGCACCCGCCGTGCCCAGCACCAACGGGTAGAACCAGCGGTACCGCAGGCAGAGCGTGGCCAGCGCCAGCGACACCACCAAGCCGATGCCCAGGGCCGTGGCCGTGAGGGCGATGTGTTCACCGAGGCGTTGGCCGATGGCGTCGGCGTTGCGCTCGACCCACCGCCACTCGAAGATCGGCCGGCTGCTCTCGGTGAGCAGCGGGGTGACCGAAGACGCATGCACCACGGAAGGTTACCCCGTTCGAGCGCTGCGATTTCGGTTGTTGAGATTCGATGCCGGTGATTCCCGGTATGTGGTTTCTGTCGTGGCTCACGGTTAGGGTCCAATCCTCTGTTCGTGACACGAGGAGTGTGGGGACGTGCGCTGGACCCGGAAAATCCGAGCGGCCGCGTGGGTGGCGGTGGCCGCGCTCGGCCTGACCGCGTGCG
The DNA here is from genome assembly GCF_040654155.1 of Amycolatopsis sp. NPDC050768. Lineage (NCBI taxonomy): Bacteria > Bacillati > Actinomycetota > Actinomycetes > Pseudonocardiales > Pseudonocardiaceae > Amycolatopsis > Amycolatopsis sp. NPDC050768. The sequence goes on along the minus strand of NZ_JBFAHL010000001.1, from coordinate 767,005 downwards.
GGGGTGAGGGCTCCGACAGTGGCCAGCCCGCCGCGCAGAGCAAGGGCGGGGCGCCGATTGTCGTCGCGTCGTTCAACTTCACCGACAGTCAGATCCTGGCGGAGATCTACGCGGGCGCGCTCGAGGCCAAGGGCTACCCCGTCACGCGCAAGCTGAACCTGGGTTCGCGGGAGCTGATCTACCCGTCGCTCAAGTCGGGTGAGCTGCAGTTCCTGCCCGAGTACCAGGGCGCGGCGATCACCACGGGCTTCGGCAAGGACGCCGTGAAGACGGCCGACGGAGAGCACCAGCAGCTCACGGACCTGTTCGCGCCGGACGGCATCGCGCTGCTGAACTACGCCGCGGCCGAGGACAAGAACACCTACATCATGAAGGCCGACGTCGCGAAGGCCAACGGCATCACGAGCATCAGCGACCTCAAGAAGCTGCCCAAGGTCGTCATGGCCGGGCCGCCGGAGTGCGAGTCGCGGCTGCCTTGCTACAAGGGCTTCACCGACGTCTACAAGCTGACGAACACCTCGTTCCAGACCGTGCAGGAAGCCGGGCCGCGCGTGCAGCAGCTCGACTCCGGCGCGGCGACCGTGATCCCGGTCGACTCGGTGAGCCCGCTGGTCGGCGACCCGCAGTACGTGGCGCTCAAGGACGACCTGCAGATCGTGCCGACGGAGAACGTGGTGCCGGCGGTGAACAAGAAGGTGCTCGACGAGCGTGGCGCCGACTTCGCGGCCGCGGTCAACGCCGTTTCGGCGAAGCTGACCACCGACGGCATGCGCGAGCTGAACAAGCGTGTGGACTCCGACGGTGACCCGGCTGCCGACGTGGCGAAGGACTGGCTGACGCAGCAGGGCCTCGCCTGATCTCTCGCGCCGACGACGGGCCGTCCGGGGACTTCCCCGGGCGGCCCGTTTTGCGTGTGACCCTCGGCGGGAAACCCCTGGTGACGCGGTGCCCGACCGGGTGGTGTGCGAAGGTGGCGCGTGAGGGGTTCTCCAGTACAGCGAGGAGCGAGATGGGTAAGGTCACGGCCACCGCGGAGCGCACGATCGACGCGCCGGTGGACAGGGTTCGCGAGCTGGTCGCCGACTACGCCGAGACCCGGCCGAAGCTGCTCACCGAGCACTACCGCGACTACGAAGTCACCGAAGGTGGCGTGGGTGCGGGCACCAAGGCGAGCTGGAAGCTGCAGGCCACGTCCAAGCGGGTGCGTGACGTCGCCGCGACCGTGACCGAGCCGGCGCCGGGCACCCTCGTGGAGACCGACGCGAACTCCAGCATGGTCACGACCTGGACCGTTTCGCCTTCGGGCTCGGGCAGCGTCGTGCGGATCCAGACCAGCTGGGACGGTGCCGGCGGCGTCGGCGGCTTCTTCGAGAAGACGTTCGCGCCCGGTGGGCTGAAGAAGATCTACGACGGCGTGCTCGGCAAGCTCGAGGAGATCGTGTAGCGCTTGCCACACGGCCGGGCATAATCGGAATGATCGCCCCGGTTGGCTCGTTGGGGCGGGTGTATGCGGGGCGATGGCCCCGGTTCTTACCCAGTCTCAGGAAACCAGTCTTGTCATGAACGGAGTCCCGTGGTGAGCGCACCGACCCAGGCGACCGAGATCCGGCTCGCCGCCCGCCCGCACGGCGTGCCGACGTCGGCAAACTTCGACGTCGTCGACACCGACATCCCGACGCCGGCCGACGGTCAGCTCCTGGTGCGCAACGTGTTCATGAGCGTCGACCCGGCCATGCGCGGCCGGATGAACGACGCCAAGTCCTACGCGCCGCCCTTCGCGGTCGGCGAGGCGATGAGCGGCGGTGCGGTCGGCGAGGTCGTGGAGTCCACTGTGGACGGCTTCAAGCCCGGTGACCATGTGCTGCACCAGCTCGGCTGGCGCACCCACGCCGTGGTCGACGCGACGAAGGCTGTGAAGGTCGACGGTTCCGTCGCCCCGCTTTCGACGTACCTGGGCGTGCTCGGCATGCCGGGCCTCACCGCGTACGCCGGGCTCCTGGTCACCGCGGAGTTCAAGCCGGGCGACACGGTGTTCGTCTCCGGTGCGGCCGGCGCGGTGGGTTCGCTCGTCGGCCAGCTGGCGAAGCTCAAGGGCGCCAAGCGCGTGATCGGCAGCGCGGGTTCGGCGGAGAAGGTGCGCCACCTCGTGGAGGATCTCGGCTTCGACGCCGCCTTCAACTACAAGGACGGCCCCGTCGCCCAGCAGCTGGCCGCCGCCGCGCCCGAGGGCATCGACGTGTACTTCGACAACGTCGGCGGCGAGCACCTCGAGGCCGCCATCGCGTCGATGAACCTGCACGGGCGCATCACCGTGTGCGGCATGATCTCGCAGTACAACGCCACCGAGGCCACCCCCGCGCCGCGCAACCTGGTGCAGATCATCGCCAAGCGCCTGACCATTCGGGGCATGCTCGTGCTCGACCACTGGCACCTGCAGCAGCAGTTCGTGTCCGAAGTGGCGCCGCTGGTGGCTTCCGGCGAGATCAAGTACTCGGAGACCATTGTGGACGGCATCCGCAACGCCCCGGACGCCTTCCTTGGCCTCCTCAGTGGCGCGAACACCGGCAAGATGCTGGTGCGGCTCAGCTGATTTTCGCGGCCAGCTCGGGCAGGCTCGTCGCCGTGTAGGTGGCGGGCCGGCCTGGGAGTGGCCGCTGGTTGTCCCTCGCGATGAGGGCGGTCTCCATCCCGACCGCCGCCGCCCCCGCCAGGTCCCACCCGTGCGCGGCGATCATCACGGCTTTCGTTGTGCCGCAAGCGCTCAGCACCTGGCGGTACGGCTCGGGCGCGGGCTTGAGCCGGCTGACCTGCTGCGCCGAGAAGATCCGGTCGAACCTCGTCGCGAGCCCCGCGTTCTGCAACTGCGCCTCCGCGGTGGCGAGCGGCGAGTTCGTCAACGCGACGACTTGGTGGCCGGCTTGCTTGAGCGTTCGGAGGGCTTCGTCGACATCGGCGTGGGCGGGCAGCGACCGCAGCCCGTCGCCGATCCTGGCCAGGTTGTTGTCCGTGAGCTCGCGGCCGTACCGGCCTGCGGTATCCATGGCGGCCAGCCCGGCGATCTCGGCGAAGTCCCGGTAGTCCCCGGTCGCCGTCACGGTCAACGCCGTGTGCACCACCAGCGCGAACCACTCCTGCCGCGCGGTGGGGCTCCCGGTGAGCTCGCGGAACAGCGGATCGAGCGCCCGGAGGTCGAGCAGCGTCTCGTTCACGTCGAACACGCAGAGCATGCGCACTCACCTCACTGCGTCCGGTAGGCCTCGATCACGATCCGCGCCGCCCTCGTCGACTTGGCCACCACCTGGTCGGCCGAGTACCCCATGCGCGGCGACACCCCGTCCAGGTACAGCGAGCCGTAGCCGTGGGACTGGGCGTTGAGTTGTTCGAGCAGTTCGAGGGCCGTGGCGTGGCCGTCGGTGACGGCGAGGCTGAGGGTGAGGAACGTGCTGAACATGGCGCGGCGCTGGTCGTGCATCTCGGTGTACTCGGGGTTGGCCAGGCCGTCGGCGAAGAGGACCGGGAAGCCGAGGCGCGTGTCGATGAAGAAGCGCGTGTAGGTGCCCTGCGCGGAGGCCAGGCGGGTGACCGGGTCGGGCTCCTCGGCGATGACCTTGTCGACCAGGTCCCGCAGCCGGCAGGCGGCCGCGGCGGCGACGGCGGCCATCAGGCTGGACCGGTCGGGGAAGTGGCGGTACGGCGCGGCGGCGGAGACGTTCGCGCGCTTCGCGACCTGGGCGACGGAGAACCCCTCCACGCCCTGCTCGGCGATCAGGTCGAGCGAGACGCGCACGAGTTCGGCGCGCAGGTCGCCGTGGTGGTACTTGCCGCCCATGTCGTGGATCACACCCGATCTCGGTCGCGCGGATGTAAGACCCCTCTTACTATAGAAGATGTAAGGGGGTCTTACATTGTCCGGGCGGCCGAGCCCGGAATCGTCTGGAGGATTTCATGACCACCACCACGCCCGCCATCGCCGCACCGGCCGCGGGGCGGCCGCTCGCGCCGACGACGATCGTGCGCCGCGACCTGCGTCCGGACGACGTGCTGATCGACGTCGCGTTCGCCGGCATCTGCCACAGCGACATCCACCAGGCCAAGGAGGACTGGGGCACCGCGATCTTCCCGATGGTGCCCGGCCACGAGATCGCCGGCGTCGTCGCCGCGGTGGGCTCGGGTGTCACGAAGTACCAGGTCGGCGACCGCGTCGGCGTCGGCTGCATGGTCGACTCGTGCGGCGAGTGCGAATACTGCCTGGCCGGCGTCGAGCAGTCCTGCCTGAAGGGCAACGTGCCGACGTACAACGGCGTGGGCTACGACGGCGAGAACACCTACGGCGGGTACAGCCGCCAGGTCGTCGTGAAGGACCACTTCGTCTGCCGGGTGCCGGAAGACCTGGGCCTCGACATCGCCGCGCCGCTGCTGTGCGCGGGCATCACCACGTACTCGCCGCTCCGCCAGTGGAACGTCGGGCCGGGCAAGAAGGTCGCCGTCGTCGGCCTCGGCGGGCTCGGCCACCTGGGCGTGAAGCTCGCCGTGGCCATGGGTGCCGAGGTGACCGTGCTCAGCCAGAGCCTGAAGAAGCAGGAAGACGGCCTCAAGCTCGGCGCGAAGGACTACTACGCCACCGGCGACGAGGCCACGTTCGACGTCCTGCGCGGGCGCTTCGACGTCATCCTCAACACCGTTTCGGCCAAGCTGCCGATCGACGCCTACCTCAGCCTTCTGCGCGTGGGCGGCGCGATGGTGAACGTCGGCGCGCCGGGCGAACCCCTGTCGTATAACGCTTTCTCGCTGCTTGGCGGCAACAAGATCCTCGCCGGCTCCGGCATCGGCGGCATGCGCGAGACGCAGGAGATGCTCGACTTCTGCGCCGAGCACGGCATCGGCGCCGAGATCGAGACGATCACCGCCGACCAGGTCAACACCGCCTACGAGCGCGTGGAGAACAGCGACGTGCGCTACCGCTTCGTGATCGACGCGTCGACGATCGGCGCCTGATCGCCGCCGCGCGGCCTGCGCTCAGAACACCATCGTTCGGTTGCCGTGCACCAGCACGCGGCCCTCGAGGTGCCAGCGCAGGCCGCGCGCCAGCGTCACCTTCTCGATGTCGCGGCCCTTGCGCACGAGGTCGTCGACGGAGTCGCCGTGGTCCACGCGGATCACGTCCTGCTCGATGATCGGGCCGGCGTCGAGGTCGGCCGTCACGTAGTGGCAGGTCGCGCCGATCAGCTTGACCCCGCGGATGTGCGCCTGGTGGTACGGCCGCGCCCCGATGAACGACGGCAGGAAGCTGTGGTGGATGTTGATCGCCCGCCCGGCCCACTCGTCGCACAGCTCGGCCGGCAGCACCTGCATGAAACGCGCCAGCACCACGGCGTGGGGGTCGTACTCGTCGACGAGCTTGCGCACCTGGGCGAACGCCTCGGCCTTCCCGTCGGCCGGGAAAGGCACGTGGTAGAACGGAATCCCGTGCGCCCGCGTGATGTCCGCGAGCGACGCGTGGTTGCCGATCACCGCCGCGATGTCCACGTCGAGCTCCCCGGACGCGACGCGGCCCAGCAGGTCGTACAGGCAGTGCCCGGCCTTCGAGACGAGCACGACGGCGCGCGGGCGCTCACCCGTGTCGCGCACCTGCCAGCTCGACTCGGCCGACAGCTCCTCTGCGACGGCCGTGAACCGCTCCCGCAACCCGTCGGCGTCGAACGGCAGCGACCCCGCCAGCACCACTTGGCGCGTGAAGAACCAGCCCGAGTCCGGGTCGGTGTGGTACGCCGCCTCCACGATCATCCCGCCGTGGTCGGCGAGGAAGCCCGAGATGCGGGCGATGATGCCGGTGCGGTCGGGGCAGCCGAAGGTGAGCACGTAACGCTGGGGATCAGGCACGCCCACCATTCTCGCCGGTGCTGGTCAGGGCGCCGCGAGGGGCTCCAGGAGTGCGACGCGGCCCACCATCCGCGCGGCGTGGGGGCGGCCCCAGAGGGCGCGGTAGACGTCGTCGGGTGAGCCGGTGACGGTGAGGTCCGCGGTGCCGCTCGACTCGACCGCCGGAGTCTCACCGGGACGCAGAACGACCGTCCACGCACGGTCTCCGGCTTCGATCCGCACGACGCCGTCCTGATGAGCGGCCCGGCGGGGAACGAAGAACGTCAGGAACTCATCGATCCCGTCCACCGCGAACACGTCCGCGTACCGCGTGGCCGGCGGCTCGGGCAGGGCGCTCTCCGCGTCCAGCCGGTGGATCGCCGTCTCGTGCGCCAGGCGCCGGGCCCAGCGGCCGACCGTCAGCAGTCCGCCGCCGGGGAACGGCGATCGCACTGGGGTATCGGCAGGCAGCCGGAGGGCTTCGCGGACGGCGAGGCGCTGGCCGTCCCACCGGCCGAGCGCGTCGGCCCAGTCGGTGGGTGGCGCGGGCTCAGTGGGTCGGTCCGTGATCGCCGCGACCGTGGACGAGAGCACTGTCGTCAGGTGCGTCACCAGGTCGTGCATCGTCCACTTCGGACAGTTGCGCAGGCGCGCCGACGGGCCCGCTGTCAGGGCCGCCGCCTTCAGCCGGTCGGCGTGGATGTCGATCGCCTCGGTCAGGTGCATCGCTCGACCGTAGTCGCCGCAAGCGCAGGCGCCGCCCGAACTCGATGAGGGTGACCAGGCCGAGCCCGAGGATGAACGACAGGAGCAGGCCCTTCACCGGCTCGTCGGCGAACGTCGAGCCGCCGGCCAGGCCGATCAGCACGCTGTAGACCGCCCACACGGCGGCGCCGGCCGCGTCGAGCGGCATGAAGCGGCGCAGCGGGTAGCCGAGGCTGCCCGTGGCCAGCGCGCTCGCCACGCGGCCGCCCGGCAGGTAGCGCGCGGCGATGATCAGCAACGGCGCCTGCCGCCGCACCTGCTCGCGCGCCCATTCGTAGCGCTCCCGCCCCGCCGGCCCGCGCTGCAGCCGCGCGAGCGCCCGCGGCCCGGCCGCCCGGCCCACGGTGTAGCCCAGGCAGTCGCCGGCCCATGCCCCGGCCGCCGCGACGAGCGCGAGCAACGCCAGCCGCTCCGGGTCGGGCCCGAGCAGCACCGCGACCGTCACCACGGTCGTCTCGCTGGGCATGAACGGCAGCAGCGCGTCCAACCCCGCGACGGCGAACACGAGCACCCAGAGCCACGGCGAACCCAGCGCGCCGCGCAGCAGGTCGGTGGCGTGTTGAAGCAGTTCCACCTGCCTATCGTGATCACCACAGGTCGCCACCGGGTGACACCGCGGGGGTGGGTCGGTGAACAGGTGGGATTCGTACCCGGACGACGCATTCGTACCCGCACTGATCAGCCCAGTCGGGCACTGTCCGTAGTCAATTCAGAGCGGGTTCACACTTTCCCACGGCACCGTCAGCTCCCCGAGCCGCCAGCGCTCCGGCCGGCCGAGCAACGGCCAGCCCCGGGCTTGCAGCATTCCCACCGCCGACACCCACCGCGCCCGCACCCCGAACGACCGGTGTGGCGCCGCGGCGGCCCAGCAGTCGTCCAAAGCGGACAGGAACGCGTGCACCGGCTCGCCGGGAACGTTGCGGTGGATGAGAACCTTGGGCAGTCGTTCGGCCACAATGGATGGACGCTCCAGGTCCGCGAGCCGCATCGATACCGTCAGCGAAACCGGGCCGGCCCTGCCCACGACGACCCACGAGGCCAGCCGTCCGATCTCGTCGCAGGTGCCCTCGACGATCAGCCCGTCGTCGGGCATCGCGTCGAGCATCACCTTCCACGCGCCGGCGACTTCGTGCTCTGCGTACTGGCGCAGCACGTTGAACGCCCGCACCACCACCGGCCGCGCGCCTGCCAGCTCGAAGCCGCCGCGGCGGAAGTCCAGCCACGGAGGGTCAGCGGCGCGGCGCGCGAACGCCACTCGCTCCGGATCGATCTCCAGCCCGAGCACACGGACGTCGGTGCGGACCCGGCGTAGCCAGCGAAGGAGCTCGACGGTCGTGACGGGTGACGCGCCGTAGCCGAGGTCGACCACGAGCGGGTCGGGCATTCGCCGCAACAGCCGCGTCACCGCGGGGTCGTTCGCGAGCCAGCGATCGACTCTGCGTAACCGATTGGGATTGGTGGTGCCCCTCGTCGGGGCGCCCACCGGGCTCAGGCGTGCTCGGCCAGCCACGACGTGGTGAAGTCGGCTTCGTGGGCCAAGAGGTTCGTCACCTGCTGGGCCACGAACTCCTCGATCTTTCCGCCGAACAGCGGGATCCGCACCGTCACCTCGCCGGACGTCCGGAACTCCACGCGCTCACCACGCGGCGTCAGGAAGGTCTGCGCACCGATCTCGCCCGGCACGCCGCTCACGCTGACGTCGACCTTGCCCGTGTACGCGTCGCCGGAGCGCTGCCACACCTGCTTGCGGTGCACGATGATGTCGCCCCGGTGCAGGGCCTGCACGGCCTGGGGCAGGCGCTGCGCGGCGATGCCGTGCTGCAGTTCGTAGCGCACGACGTCGCCGGAGGTGTCTTTGGTGACAGAGTGCGAGAGCAGCGCCGCGTTGTCGCCGCCCAGCTCCTTCAGGCGCGCCCGCAGCGCGTCCTCACCGGACACGGCGGCCAGCACGGCCCCGAGTCCGGCGGAGAACTCGGCACGGTGCTCGATCCGGGATCCCATGGGCCGGACAGTACCGTTAGGCAGCGTGAACCCCGTCGAAACGCCCGCGCCGCCGCGCCTCGCCGAGTACACGACGCTGCGCCTCGGAGGACCCGCGCGCCGGTTCGTGCGGGCCACGACCAGCGACGATCTCGTCGCCGCCGTGCGCGAGGCCGACGCCGCCGGCGAACGCGTGCTGCTCCTCGGCGGCGGTTCGAACCTCGTGGTGGCCGACGGCGGTTTCCCCGGCACGCTCATCCAGGTCGCGAACACCGGCTGGATTTGGGCCGGCGACACCGACGACTCCGACGACGTCGTCGAGGCGGCCGCGGGGCAGGAGTGGGACTCGTTCGTCGCCGGGCTCGTCGAGGCGGGCATCGGCGGACTCGAGTGCCTGTCCGGGATCCCGGGTTCCGTCGGCGCGACACCGATCCAGAACGTCGGCGCGTACGGCTGCGAGGTCGCCGAGTCCATCGTCTCGATCGAGCTCTACGACCGCGCCGCGCGCGAGGTGCGCACGGTCAAGGCCGACGAGCTCGGCTTCGCCTACCGCACCAGTGTGCTCAAGGGCACCGACAGCGGCGTGGTGCTCAGCGTCCGCTTCCGCGTCGACCCGGCCGGTGAGTCCGCGCCCATCCGCTACGCCGAGCTCGCCCGCACGCTCGGTGTCGAGATCGGCGCGAAAGTCCCCACCGCCGCCGCGCGCTCCGCGGTTCTGGGCCTGCGCCGCGGCAAGGGCATGGTCCTCGACGCGGCCGACCACGACACGTGGAGCGCCGGCTCGTTCTTCACGAACCCGATCATCCCTTCGCCCGACGTCGAGGCCGTGCTCGCGCGGATCACCGCCGTCGTCGGCCCGGACGTCGCCGTGCCCCAGTACCCGGCCGACGGTGGCGTGAAGCTTTCCGCTGCGTGGTTGATCGAGCGCGCCGGCTTCGCCAAGGGCCACCCCGGCCCCGGCGGCCGCGCCTCGCTGTCGACGAAACACACGCTCGCCCTGACCAACCGCGGCACCGCCACGACCACCGACCTGCTCACCCTGGCCCGCGAAGTCCGCGACGGTGTGCGTGACCGCTTCGGCGTGACGCTGCACCCGGAACCGCTGCTGATCGCCTGCTCGTTCTGATCCCGTCACAACGCTGTCACCAGCGGAACCACCCGGTGGATGAAACGTCTTGTCGACATGACGCGGGCGCCACTCACTGGGTGAACCCGGCGTCGGCAGGTAACGTCGAGGCGCTCACCGGCGCTGACAGCGTGGAAGCATCCGCCGGTGCGGGGGTCGGCGTTGTCCAAAAGGGGAGGTTCACGGGGATGGAACGGCGCACGGTGTTCAAGGCGGTGCTCGCCGCGGGGGCGGGGGCGCTCGCGGCCGCATGTTCGACCACCACGAACGGCACGGCGCTGCCGCTCGGCGGGAGTGGGGAGGACGTCGGCAAGCCCGTGGACCCGGTGGCGAAGATCACCGCCACGCCGGCCGTGAACGCGAAAGACGCGGACGTCCGCGAGCCCGTGGTCATCAAGGTGACCGACGGCAAGCTCAGCGAGGTGAAGGTCACCAACGCCGACGGCGACGCCGTCAAGGGTGACCTCGCGGCCGACGGCCTCACCTGGAAGAGCTCCGAATCGCTCGGCTACGGCAAGACCTACACCTACGCCGCCAAGGCCACCGGCACCGACAACCGGCCCGTGGAGCTCAAGGGCTCCTTCGCGACGGTCGACCCGGCCAAGCAGCTGCGCGCCACGCTCAACCCGGCCGACGACGCCCACGTGGGCGTCGCGATGCCGATCAGCGTGAAGTTCAAGGAAGCGCCGAAGGACCGCGCGGCCGTGGAGAAGGCGCTGAAGGTGAAGACGGACGTCGAAGGCTCGTGGGGCTGGCTCTCGGCCACGCAGGTCGACTGGCGGCCGAAGGAGTACTGGCCGGAGAACACGACCGTGGAGGTCGAGGCCAACCTCTACGGCGTCGACCTCGGCAACGGCGCCTACGGCAAGGCCGACGTCACGACCAAATTCAAGATCGGCCGCAACCAGGTCGTGAAGGTGAACACCCCCGACCACGAGATGAAGGTCTACCGCGGCGGCTCCGTGTACAAGAGCTACCCGTGCGCCAACGGCCTCGACTCCGATGTGAACCGCAACACGCCCAACGGCACGTTCATCGTGATGTCGAAGGAGCCCACGGCGGTGTTCGACAACGCCCGCTACGGCTACACGAACGTCAACAAGAAGTGGGCCTGCCGCATCTCCAACCACGGCGAGTACATCCACGAAAACCAGGACAACGCTGCCAACATCGGCAAGACCAACAACTCCCACGGCTGCGTCAACCTGCTGGAAGCCGACGCGAAGGAGTACTTCGACTCCGCGCTCATCGGCGACCCGGTGGAGGTGACCGGTTCGCAGCTGTCCAGCCCCACCGGCTCCGACGTCAAGGACTGGTTCTACGACTGGTCCACCTGGAAGACGCTGTCGGCGGCGAAGTGAAGCGTGCTACGAACTGACCTCGTGAACACCGAAGTGGTCGGTACCTCCGGCGTGCGTATCGCGTTGCGCGTCGAGGGTGCCCAGAACTCGCGTCCGATCGTCTTCGTGCACGGCTGGGCCCAGTCGTCGCGCGCGTGGGCGGCCCAGCTGGCCGACCCGGCGCTCACGGAGCGGTTCCGCCTGGTGGCGATGGACCTGCGGGGCCACGGTGCGTCCGACGTCCCGGCGGCCGGCTACGACGACCCGCGCCAGTGGGCCGACGACCTCGCCGCCGTGCTCGACTTCGCGGGCCCCGACGCGATCGTCGTCGGCTGGTCTTACGGTGGGCTCGTGATCGCCGACTACCTGCGGGTGCACGGAACGGCACGGCTGGCCGGGATCGTGCTCGTCGGAGCCATCACGGAGATCGGCCGCGGCCGCGAAGGCGGTAAGACCGGATCGGTCATGCGGGCCGCGCTGCCCGCGGCGCTCTCGGATGATCCCGAGGTCGCCGTGCCTGCGCTGGTCGAGTTCACCCGGGCCCAGGCGAACGCCTCGGTGCCCGGGACATTCGCGCAAGCCCTGCTCGGGATGTCGTTGGCGGTGCCGCCGGCCGTGCGCGCGGCGCTGTTCAGGCGCGACGTGGAGAGCGCTGAAGTGCTGGCCAAGGTCGACAAACCGGTCCTGGTCGTGCATGGCACGGCCGACCGCGTGGTCGATCCGTCGGCAGCGGAATATTCGGCCGGGAAGATTCCGGGGGCCGTTCTGCGTTGGTTCGTTGATGCGGGGCATCTGCCGTTCGTCGAGGACGCGGGGGAGTTCAACTCCGCGCTGCGGCGGTTCTCCGGGGAAACAGCCGAGTAGCGCACACAGGAGTAGTGACCAGGTGACCATCTCCTCTCTGTCGGGGTTCCGCGCTGCGCCGCGTCGCATCGCGGTGCTGTCCGTGCACACCTCGCCGCTCGAACAGCCGGGCACCGGCGACGCGGGCGGCATGAACGTGTACGTGCGGGAGACCGCCACCGAGATGGCGCGCCGCGGCGTCGAGGTCGAGGTGTTCACCCGTGCGACCTCGTCGGACCAGCCGCCGCTGGCCGAGCTGGCGCCGGGCGTGACCGTGCGCCACGTGCAGGCCGGCCCGTTCGAGCCGCTGGGCCGCGACGAGCTGCCAGCGCAGCTGTGCGCGTTCACCTCGGGCGTGCTGCGGGCCGAGGCGTTCCACGAGCCCGGCTACTACGACCTCATCCACTCGCACTACTGGCTCTCGGGCCAGGTCGGCTGGCTCGCGCGCGACCGCTGGGGCGTGCCGCTGGTCCACACCGCCCACACGCTGGCGAAGGTCAAGAACTCGTTGCTCGCCGACGGCGACAAGCCCGAGCCGCGCACGCGCGTGATGGGCGAGGACCAGGTGGTGGCCGAGGCCGACTGCCTGGTCGCCAACACGCAGGTCGAGGCCCGCCAGCTCGTGGACCTCTACGGCGCCGACCCGCATGCGGTGCACGCCGTGCCGCCGGGTGTCGACCTCGACCGCTTCACGCCCGGTTCGCAGGCGCTGGCGCGCGACGCGTTCGGGCTGCCGCGGGACGCCGTGGTGCTGGCGTTCGCGGGCCGGATCCAGCCGTTGAAGGCGCCGGACGTGCTGCTGCGCGCGGCCGCCGAGCTGCTGACCCAGCGGCCGGCGCTGCGCTCGAAGCTCGTGGTGCTCGTGGTCGGGGGGCCGTCGGGCACCGGGCTGGAGCAGCCGCAGGCGCTCAAGGAACTGGCGTGGACGCTCGGCATCCAGGAGCAGGTGCGGTTCCTGCCGCCGCAGCCGGGGCAGAAGCTCGTGGACGTGTTCCGCGCGGCCGATGTGGTCGCCGTGCCGAGCTACAACGAGTCGTTCGGGCTCGTGGCGCTGGAGGCGCAAGCCTGCGGCACGCCCGTGGTGGCCGCCGAGGTCGGCGGGCTGCCGGTCGCGGTGCCGCACGGTGTGTCCGGGCTGCTCGTGCCTTCGCACACGGCGACCGACTGGGCCGACGCTCTGGCAGCCGTCGCGCTGCGTCCGGAACGCCGGCGTGAGCTCGGCGCCAACGCCGTGCTGCACGCCCACCGCTTCTCCTGGAGCCGCACCACGGACTCGCTGCTGGAGATCTATGCTCAGGCGACCAAGGCGTTCCGCGGAGCGCTCGACGTGCGGGCGGAGGTGGCCGTGTGAGCCTGGACGCGACGATCAAGTCCACTTTGGACGCTGCCGAGCTCAAGTACGACCGGCGTGGCGAAGGAAAGTACTTCGTGACGTTGCCGGGCACGAAGAAGCTCCAGACCAACTGCTGGCTCGTGGACGGCGACCACGCGTTCTCCGTGGAGGCGTTCGTGTGCCGCCGCCCGGACGAGGCGCACGAGCAGGTGTACCGCTTTCTGTTGCAGCGCAACGCCCGGCTCTACGGCGTGCACTACACAGTGGACAGTATCGGCGACATCTACCTCGTCGGGCGCTTCGGCAAGGAGACCGTGACCGACGCCGAGCTGGACAAGATCCTCGGGCAGGTGCTCGAAGCCGCCGACGGTGACTTCAACACGTTGCTGGAGATCGGGTTCGCGTCGTCGATCAAGCGCGAGTGGGACTGGCGCGTGTCGCGCGGGGAGTCGCTGGCGAACCTCCAGGCGTTCAAGCACCTCGTGGCGCCCGAGAAGCCGCACGAGCCGGGCTTGACCGACTCGTGACTCGGGCCGTGCAACGCCGTTGACGCCGGGGTCCGTCCGTCTGCCACCCGAGTGGAGGAGGACGGATGAGAACTCGATGGAGATGGGTGCTGGCCGGCGCCGGGTTGCTGGTGGCACTGGCGGGGTGCACGGCGAACGAGCCGAACTCGACTGAGGCCGACAGTGGGGTGGCTGCCGGGCGCGCGGCTGTGCCCCAGCAGGGACTGCCCCAGCAGGGGGTGGCGCAACCCGGTGTGCCGCAGCAGGGCCTGACCACGAAGGGCCCGGTTCCGCCGGCGGTGGGGGCCGCGGGGACCACCGACCGCAAGCTCGCCCGGAGCGCGCGACTGGACCTCTCGACCCCGAAGCTCGACGACGTCGTCTCGCGGGCGCGGGTGATCGCGGCCGGAGCCGGCGGGTACACGGGCCAGGAGAGCACGCTGGAGTCGTCCGCGACCCTGAGCCTCGCCGTGCCCGCCGAAAAGCTCGACGGGGTGCTCGACCAGCTCGCCGGGCTCGGCAAGGTCACCAAGCGGGAGCTGAGCTCCCAGGACGTCACCGCCCAGGTGGTCGACGTGGACGCGCGCCTGGCGACGCAGCGCGCGAGCGTCGACCGGATCCGGGCGTTGCTGGCGAAGGCGACGTCGATCTCCGAGATCGCGAGTGTGGAGAGTGAGCTCACCAACCGCGAAGCCGCGCTCGAGTCACTCGAACAGCAGCAGAAGGCGCTCGCGGGGAGTGTCGCGATGTCGACAGTGGCACTGTCCGTGACGGCCGACGTCGTGACCGGTCCCGGGCAGACATCCGATGACTTGCCCGGCTTCCTTGCGGGGCTCGCCGGTGGCTGGGACGCGTTCCTGACCGTCGGCGGCGGCTTCCTGACGGCGCTGGGGGCGATCGCGCCGTTCGCCGTGGTGCTCGGGATCCCGGCCGGGGCGGTGTGGTGGTGGGCGCGCAAGCGACGCCGTTCGCGGCCGGTCGGTGACACGGCAGACGCGGCTGTCCCCGCCGGACCTGCGGGATAACGGGAAAGGCGGGACGGCTCGAGGGAGGGGGGAGTCGCGATCTCGAGCCGCCCCGCTGAAGTTCCCGCCGATCAAGGACCCGGTGACGAGGGGGATGCCAACGGGGCCGGCGGGCCGCGGCTCGGCAGGGGGGAGACGAGCCGCGGTCATAGCCCGCCGTCAGCCGGGGAGTGCGTGGAATCCGGCTGAGCGGGACATGCCAAACCTGTCAGATGTCCACCTGTAATCACAAGACTACTCGTTACTCCATTCGAGTGAACTTCGCGAGGCGGGATAACAGCGCGCAGCACATTGCACCCTTTTCGCGGCTTGTTGACGGGCTGACTTCTGTTCGGGTGAAGGTGTTACTATGGGGTAACACACTCTCTGTAGAACATCGTTCAAGCGGGACTCACCAGTCACGAACCTGGTCCGCTCTGGCAGGCTGTGCGCCATGGCTGAACTTGGGACGCTGGTGCTGCTGCGTCACGGACAGAGCACGTGGAACGCGGAAAACCTGTTCACCGGATGGGTGGACGTGCCGCTTTCGGAGACGGGCGAGCGCGAGGCTCGCCAGGGTGGCCAGCTGCTGGCCGAGGCGGAGCTGCTGCCGGACGTGGTGCACACGTCGCTGCTGCGCCGCGCGATCGGCACGGCGAACATCGCCCTCGACGCCGCCGACCGGCACTGGATCCCCGTCAAGCGCGACTGGCGGCTCAACGAGCGCCACTACGGCGCGCTGCAGGGCAAGAACAAGAAGCAGACGCTGGAGGAGTTCGGCGAGGAGCAGTTCATGCTCTGGCGCCGCTCTTACGACGCCCCGCCGCCCGCCATCGACCCGGCCGACGAGTTCAGCCAGGCCGGCGACCCGCGCTACGCCGACCTCGGCGACAACGCGCCCCTGACCGAATGCCTCAAGGACGTCGTCGAGCGCCTCCTGCCGTATTGGGAGTCCGAGATCGTCCCCGACCTTCGCGCGGGCAAGAACGTCCTGGTCGCCGCGCACGGCAACTCGCTGCGCGCGCTCGTGAAGCACCTCGACGGCATCTCCGACACGGACATCGCGGCCCTCAACATCCCCACCGGCATCCCCCTGCGCTACGACCTCACCGACGACCTCCAGCCCATCAAGCCGGGCGGCCTGTACCTCGACCCGGAGGCGGCGGAGGAAGCCGCTGCCGCGGTGGCGAACCAGGGCCGCTGAGCTTTACCCAGTCACGGCGGACGAAGGGCCACTGCGCGAGCTGCGCGGTGGCCCTTCGGCGTAGACGGGGAGCGGGTCAGGCAGCGTTCAACGGGTCGATCGCCGACACCTTCCAGCCGCCGTCCGGCAGGCGGGCCAGGGTGAGGCGGACGGGGATGGTGCGGTCCTGTGGGCCGCCCTGTTGCTGGGTCGAGACGACGGCGTCGAGGAGGACCGTGGCGGTCTTGCCGTCCGCGGAGGCCGACGACACGGCGGCCGCGGACTGGGAGTTGAAGGAAGCCTTGGCGCCGCTGCTTTTCATGCTGTCGACGGTGGTCTGGCGGGTCGCGCGGAACTGCGTGAGGAGCGGGTCGACGGCGACGCTCTCGTAGCCGTCGTACACGGCGTCGGCGTTATGGGCGTCGACGGTCAGCAGCACCGAGCCGGCGTGCCGGGCGGCGGCGAGGGCGGAGTCGCGGGTGACGGCGGGGCGCGGGGCGCCCGGGTCGGCCGCCGGGCCGAGGGTGCCGCGCGGGTTGAGGTTCAGGTCGCTGACGCGCCAGTGGTCGCCGGCCGGTGCGGCGGTCACGAGGACGACCGCGAGCGCCGCGTTGGTCTTGCCATCGGGGGCCTGGCTCTGCTGCTTGATCGCGGCGAGCACCGTGGCCCCGCCCGGCGACAGCGCGGCGACGCCCGAATCGATCACGTGCGTCTGCGTCTTCACCGGAGTGGTCTTGATCTGTGCGAAGGTCTGGTCGAACTGCGTGCGGGCGTTGCCGGTGAAGTACTCCTGCTCGTTCTTCGCCACCGCGGCCGTGTCCGTGGAGTCGAAGCTGAACACGGTCTCCACGGCCTTCTTGATCCCCGCGGAGGCGTCGCTCGTGGCCTTCGCGTCCACGTAGGCCAGGTTGGCGGGCTGCGGCGGAACCGCGGCCTTCCCGCCCACCGCCGAGCTGCACCCGGCAGCGAACAGGGCGAGCAACACCACGACACCACGCTTCACAGCAGACCGGCCTCCTTCGCGCGCGCCCCGGCCTGGAACCGCGACGTCGCCCCCAACGCTGCCATCAGCTCCGCGACGTAGCGCCGGTAGGTCCGCAGGCCGACGCCCATCGTGCGCGCCGCGGTCTCGTCGGTGCAGCCCGACAGCAGCAAGTCCAGCAGCCGCGGCGTGTGCCGGCGCAGCTCGGCGTAGCGCGTTTCGAACGCCGCGAGGTCCGTCGACGATCGCCACGCGGCCTCGAACAGCGACGAGATCCCGTTGACGAGGTCGGGTCGCGAAAGGACGGTGTAGCTGCGCCCGTCCGGCGTGACCTCGGCGGCGAGGATCGCGAGGCGCCCGTCGAGGATGATCGTCTCGTTGATCTCGCGCTCGGTGATCCGGATCTGCGCGCCGACCTTGCGCAGGAGGCGCAGGTGCTCGACGCTCGCCTCGTCCAGCAGCACGCTCGGCACGTAGATCTTGCGCGCCCGCCGGCCCTGCAGGTCGGGCACCGGGGGCACGCCGGTGCCCGGGCGCGAAGCCGCCCAGGTGAAGAGGGTGTTCGCGGCGCACGCGATGTCCGTGGCGCTGCCGAACAGGTGGGCGGTGCGGTCGAACAGCTCGCGTTCGCCGCGCACGGTCACGACGTCGTCGACTCGAGTCACGCACTCCAGTGTCACCTCGTGGAGCGACCGCGGCCACTGCCGGGTGGCAGCTTCCTGCCAATCCGGGCGACGCGAAAGCCGCCAGGTCACGCTGGAAGTCATGACCCAGACAGCACTTCCCGCCGCGGCCGCCGGCACGTGGCAGCTCGGCTCCCTGACCGTCAACCGCCTCGGCTTCGGCGCCATGCGGCTCGTCCCGTTCACGGGCGGCACCAGCGCCGACCGCGAGCGCGCCCTCACTGTCCTGCGCCGCGCGCTCGAGCTCGGCGTGAACCACATCGACACGGCGGCGTTCTACTTCACGCCGGAGTTCTCCTCCAATGAGATGATCAACACGGCCCTCTCGCCGTACGCCGACGACCTGGTCCTGACCACGAAGGTCGGCCCCGGCCGCGACCCGTCCGGCGAGTTCCTGCCCTTCGCGCGGCCCGACCAGCTGCGCGGCCAGGTCGAGGAGAACCTGCGCCAGCTCGCGCGCGACCACATCGACGTGGTCAACCTGCGCATCGGCACGGGTCTCGGCCGCGGCACGGGCTCCATCGCCGAGCACTTCGGCGCACTGGCCGAGCTGCGCGAGGCCGGCCTCATCCGCGAGCTGGGCATCTCCAACGTCGGCCCGGAGCACCTCACGGAGGCGCTGGCGATCGCGCCCGTGGTCTGCGTGCAGAACCAGTACGGCCTCACCGCCGTCCGCGAGGACGACGAGCTGCTGCGGCTCTGCGGTGAGCACGGCGTGGCCTTCGTGCCGTGGTTCGCCGTCGCGAGTGGACAAACCGACGAAACGGGCGTCGAAGAGCGCGTGGCGACGGTCGCGAAGCGCCACGACGCGACCTCGGCCCAGGTCCGTCTCGCGTGGACACTCGCGCAAGGTGATCACGTGCTCGCGATCCCGGGTACGGGCAACCCGGACCATCTGGCACAGAACGTCGCCGCCGCGCAGCTGCGCCTGACGGCCGGCGATCTTGCCGAGCTCGACGGAGCGTGAACATTTGTCCGGAAGATCTCGGCCGGGTGAACGGGGCCTGACACCAGGGCGAACTTGTCCCCTGTAGGTGTCACGCGCCTCACGACCGGGCTTCCAGGACTGGTCCGAAAGGCTACCGGGATGCTTACGATTCCCTCGTGACCACGCCTGTTGCCCTGATCTCGGCCATCGGCGCTCTTGTCGTCGGCGCGGTCGTCGGGTTTCTCATCGCCCGGGCTCGGGCCCGGAAGGAGACGGCACGGCCGGTGGGACCGACCGTGGCGGAGCTTCTCGAACGGCTGATCCGGTCGTCCCGGAGCGGCGTTATCGTCCTCAACCGCTTCGGTGACCTCGTGCTGCACAACCCGAGGGCCTACGAGCTCGGCCTGGTGCGCGTGAACCAGGCCGACCCGCGGGCCCGCGCCGCCGCCGAGCAGGTGGTGGAGACCGACGAGCCGATGGAGATCGACCTGTCGCCGCTCGAGAACCGTGGGCGGCGACAGCCCGAGGCCGTGCTCGGCGAGGTCCGCCCGCTCGGCGACGGCTTCACCGTGGTCGAGGCCGTGGACCACTCCGAGGCCATCCGCCTGGAAGCCGTGCGGCGCGACTTCGTGGCCAACGTGAGCCACGAGCTCAAGACCCCGGTCGGCGCGATCGCGCTGCTCACCGAGGCCGTGCTCGACGCCGTCGACGACGTGGACGAGGTCCGCCGCTTCGGCAGCAAGATCCTCCGCGAGTCGACCCGGCTGGGCACGCTCGTGACCGAGCTCATCGCGCTTTCGCGCCTGCAGGGCGCCGAACGGCTGCCGGACCTCAACGTCGTCGAGGTCGACGCCGTGGTGCGGGAGGCGCTCGGCCGGACAACGTTGTCGGCGGAGTCGGCGGAGATCACCATCACCACCGACACGGCGAGCGGCCTGCTCATCGAGGGCGACCGGACGCTGCTGGTCACGGCGCTGTCGAACCTGCTGGAAAACGCCGTCGCGTACTCGTCGCCGGGCAGCCCGGTGTCGATCTCGCGCCGGCTGGCCGACGGCATGGTCGAGATCGCCGTGACCGACCGCGGCATCGGCATCGCCGAAGACGAGCAGCAGCGCGTGTTCGAGCGCTTCTACCGCGCGGACAAGGCCCGCTCCCGCGCCACCGGCGGCACGGGGCTGGGCCTGGCGATCGTGAAGCACGTCGCGGCCAACCACGGCGGTTCGGTGGGCCTGTGGAGCAGACCCGGCACCGGGTCCACGTTCACGCTGCGGATCCCCGCGCACGTCAGCCCCGAGCCCGGCGGCGACGGCGCGCGTGGCAAACAGCAGACCCAGCCCGCCACCGTGGTGCGGCAGGACAAGACCCCCGAGCGGACACCCCGGCTCGTGGCAACCGGGCAGGAGCTCTCCAGCCCAGACCATGGAGGAAACCTGTGACGAGGGTTCTCATTGTCGAGGACGAAGAGTCCTTCGCCGACCCGCTCGCCTTCCTGTTGCGCAAGGAAGGTTTCACGGCCGCGGTGGCCGGGACGGGACAGCAGGCGCTCGAGGAGTTCGACCGCAACGGTGCCGACATCGTGCTGCTCGACCTCATGCTCCCGGGCATGAGCGGCACGGACGTGTGCAAGCAGCTGCGCCAGCGTTCGGCCGTGCCGGTGATCATGGTGACGGCGCGCGACAGCGAGATCGACAAGGTCGTGGGCCTCGAGCTCGGCGCCGACGACTACGTGACGAAGCCCTACTCGGCCCGGGAGCTCATCGCGCGCGTGCGCGCGGTGCTGCGCCGCGGCGGCGAGCCGGGCGCGGAGGGCGAGCTGGCGCCGCTGGTGCTCTCGGCCGGGCCCGTGCGGATGGACGTCGAGCGGCACGTCGTGACCGTGGACGGCGCCGAGGTTTCGCTGCCGCTCAAGGAGTTCGACCTGCTGGAGTACCTGCTGCGCAACGTGGGCCGCGTGCTCACGCGCGGCCAGCTGATCGACCGCGTGTGGGGCGCCGACTACGTCGGGGACACCAAGACCCTCGACGTCCACGTGAAGCGCCTGCGCTCGAAGATCGAGCCCGACCCGGGTTCCCCGCGCCACCTCGTGACGGTGCGCGGCCTCGGGTACAAGTTCGAGACGTGAGCCGCCGGTAGGTAAAACACCGGAGCACGGCCGGGGTGGCGGGGTTTTTTCTTGCCGCTCCGGCCGTTTTGGCTCCTGGGAAAACGCTTTATTTTTCACCCTGTGCGGGCGTTCGGCCACGCAGAGTCGAGCCCGGACCGAGTGGTGTTGGTTACAGTTTCGAGACCTGGCTGTGGGACCGGTACGCTGGATCCTCGTGCGCCTAGGGGTACTCGACGTCGGGTCCAACACCGTCCACCTGCTGGTGGTCGACGCCCATCGTGGTGCGCACCCGACGCCCATGCACTCGGAGAAGGCCGTGTTGCGCCTCGCCGAGCAGATCACGCGATCCGGCGAGCTCAGCCGTGCGGGCTCCGACCAGCTGGCCCGGGCCGTGGAGTCGGCGCGCGCTTCGGCCGTCCGGCTCGGGTGCGAAGAGGTGATGGCGTTCGCGACGTCGGCCGTGCGCGAAGCCAAGAACTCGGCGAAGGTGCTGGCCAGAGTCGCGGAAGAGACCGGCGTCGAGCTGAAGGTGCTCTCCGGCGTCGACGAGGCGCGCTTGACTTTCCTGGCGGTGCGGCGGTGGTTCGGCTGGTCGGCCGGCCAGGTGCTGGTGCTCGACATCGGCGGCGGCTCGCTGGAAGTCGCGATGGGCCGCGACGAGGAGCCCGTGCTCGCGGAGTCGCTGCCGCTGGGAGCCGGGCGCACCACGCGCACGCGCTTCCGCCACGACCCGCCCACGCGCTCGGAGGTCGTGGCGACCTCCGCGTGGCTGGAGGGCGAGCTCGGCGGGCTCGCGAAGAAGGTCGCGAAATGGGGTGAACCCGATCGGGTGGTGGCGACGTCGAAGACGTTCCGCTCCCTGGCCAGGCTCACCGGCGCGGCCCCCTCGGCGGCGGGCCCGCGCGTGCGCCGTACGCTCACGGACACCGCGTTGCGCCAGCTCATCGCCTTCGTTTCGCGCATGCCCGCAGCGGACCTCGCGCAACTCGAGGGGGTCAGCTCGAGCCGGTCGCACCAGCTCGTGGCGGGTGCTCTGGTGGCGCAAGCCGCCATGCGGGCGCTCTCCCTCGAAGAACTCGAGATCTGCCCGTGGGCACTGCGAGAGGGTGTCATCCTGCGACGGCTGGACCATTCCAACGGCGCGGACGAAACTGGGGCCGCCCTCACCGGCGTTTCGGCGAACGGGGAGGACCGGTGACAGCAGCGGACTGGACTTCGGTGACGGAAAACAGGCACGGTGAAGAGGTGACGGACATGCACAGCACGGTGTTCAGCGCGCGCGGCGCCGCCTGCGTCCGGCCGCCGGCGCGTGCCGTGGCCAACCCCGAGCGCGCTTTGGACAGCACGGTATGACCGACGAGAACGGCGCCCCGCCCCAGAAAACCGTGGCCGAACTGCTCGCCCAGCACGGGCAGCAGGTCGAGGGCTCACGGCGGCGCAGGCGTCGCGCAGCCGAAGACGACGAAGCCCCCGAGCCGCAGCCGGAGAGCGGCCGTCGCGCCGCGGGTGTGAGCGACACCGCCCCGCAGGCGATCATCGACCGTGTGACCAGCGACGGCGGCACTCCGCCGCCGCCTTCGCGCTCGGCGGGTGGCCGTCGTCGTTCGGACGGGCCCGCGGCCCCCGCGCCGCGGGCGGTGCCGCAGGAGCCGGGGCCGTTGCAGCGTCCGCCTGCTCCTCCTGCGCCGCCTGCCGGTCCTCAGGGACCGGGTGGGTTGGCTGGTCCTGGTCCTGGTCCTGGTCCTGCGGGTCCGGGTGGCCCCGGTGGTCCTGCCGGCCCACCGACGCGGTCGGTCCGGCCGGTGAACGGGCAGCAGGATTCCGGGTACGTTCGCCAGCCGCCACCTGAGTCGGGGCAGTTCGCCCGGCCGCAGGCTCCGCCGCAGGAGTCCGGGCAGTTCGTGCGGCCGCAGGAGACGGGCTACACGCGCCCGCCGGCTCCGCCGCAGGATTCGGGCCAGTTCGCGCGGCCGCAGGAGTCGGCGCAGCTGCCGGTTCCGCCTTCGCCTTCAGCCGAGTCGAGCCAGTTCGTGCGTCCGCCGGCCCCGCCGCAGGAGTCCGGCCAGATGCCGGTGCCGCCGCGCGGCCGTCCGACGCGCCAGCAGCCGGTGCCGCCGCCGGGTGCGGAAGAGACCCGCAACCAGGTGCCGCCGGTCCGCCGTCATCCCGGCCCGCCGCCCGCGCCGGGCGGCCCGCTCGCGTCGCGCCTCGACGGTCTTGACGGCACGCCCGACGCCGATGTGCCCGAGCCGCCCATGGCCAGTGGCGCGTTCCCCACGGGAGCGCCGCAGCGTCCGCGCCGGGCGCCGGCCCGCCGTCCCGCGCCGCAGCAGGACCCGCACACGGAGCAGTTCGACGCCGTGGCCGGGGTGGCGCCGGAGGCGCCTGAGGTGGCTCCCGGTCCTGGCCCGGGTGGTCCTCGCCCCGGTGGTCCTCCCGCTCAGCCGCCGGGCTTGGCGGGTTGGCGCAAACGTCGTGAGCAGGAACAACTCGAGGACACCGAGATCGGCGTGATGCCGGTCGTCCCGGGCGAGTCCGCCGACGCCTACGCCGACGAGGACTACGCGGCCGACGACTACGCCGAGCCGTACGCCCCCGAGGGCGACTACGACGGCGGCCCGCCCACCATGGCCGCCCCCGCCGACTTCGACGCCGGCCCGCCCACCGCGGGCTACCCGGCGCCCATGCCGTTCGCCCCTGGCGGCGGCCCCGTCGACGACGACCTGTCCGAGTACGAGCGCGAGTTCGCCCAGCCGGGCTCCCCGGACTTCGACGGCGACGACTACGGCTACGACCAGCACGGCGACTACGAGGACGACTACGACGACGTCGCCCCCGAAGAGCCCGCCGCCGCTCCCGTGGCCGCCGAGCCGGCCCTCGAAGGCTCCCCCGGCAAACAGTGGCTCACCCTCGCGGGCCAACTTGCCCTCGGCGTCGTCGGCGGCGCCGGCGTGTGGCTCGGCTTCAACTGGCTGTGGGTCAACCTCGCGCCGGCCGCCCTCGTGGGCGCACTGCTGGTGATCGTGGCGCTGGTGTGGATCGTCCGCAAGATCCGCCGCGCGGAAGACCTGCAGACCACGCTGCTGGCCATCCTGGTGGGTTTGGTGGTGACGGTGTCACCTGCCGCCCTGTTGCTGGTGGGGCGTTAGGCGGTTTCGGGTTTGTCGGGAACTCCCGGTCTCGCTGGTTGCGGGCCGGGAGTTCTTGCGTTTACGGCGGGGGACGGCCTGGGCTTCGCTCGCCGTGGTCAAGACCACCTGGGGAGCCGCCTGGTGTTTGCGGTTGACGACGCCCGCGACCTCGCGCCCCAGCCAGGCGCTGTCCCCATCCGCGAACACACGCCCACCCCACAGCACCTGCGACACGCCCACCCCGGGCAAGGCAGGATGGCCCCGTGAACGCGCCTGAGAAGCCGATACCTGTGGGCCTGAGCACTGCGTCGGTGTGGCCCCTGCGGGCGGGGGCGGCGTTCGAGCTCGCGGCGGAGCTCGGGTACGACGGGGTCGAGGTCATGGTGTGGGCGGACCCCATCAGCCAGGACGTCGCGGCCGTGCGCCGGTGGTCGAAGCGCACGAACGTGCCGATCCTTTCGATCCACTCGCCGTCGCTGTTGATCACGCAGCGGGTCTGGTCGCCGGATCCCGAGATCAGGCTGCGGAAGTCCGTGGAGGCCGCGGAGCAACTGGGGGCGCGGACGGTCGTCGTGCATCCGCCGTTCCGGTGGCAGCGGCGCTATGGGGACGGGTTCGGGGACCTCGTGGACGAGCTGGAAGAGAAATCCGGCATCGAGGTCGCCGTGGAGAACATGTTCAAGGTGCGTCCGCCGGGTGGGTCGCGGAACGCACGGGTGTCGGCGTTCCGGCCGTCGATCGATCCCACGGACGTCGGGTTCCGGCACTACACGCTTGATCTTTCCCACAGCGCCGCCGCGCGGATGGACGCGCTCGCGCTGGCCGAGCGGATGGGGGAGGGCCTGAGCCACGTCCACCTCGCCGACGGAACCGGCGTGCCCAAGGACGAGCACCTCATCCCGGGCCACGGGGGCCAGCCGTGCGCCGAACTGCTGGAAAAGCTGGTCAGCGACGGCTTCACCGGTCAGGTCGTGCTCGAGGTCAACACACGCCACGCCATCGCCACCGCCGAGCGGGCCCGCGCCCTCGCGGAGGCGCTGCTGTTCGCCCGGTTGCACCTCGGACAGTGACCAGGCCGTTAGCATGATCGGCTGTCCGGGCGGTCCCGGGCCCCGGGACACCCTCATCCGGCTCATCGACACGTAAAGTGCCGACCGTGAACTCGTTGCGATCGTTGAACTTCTCCGCCACATGCGCCGCCGTGGCCGGCCGTTCGTGAGCCGGGCCGAACAGACGGCGACGGCGTTCGACGCGGCCAGCGCGGTCCGCTCCCTCGGAGACGGGACCTTCACGGCCACGCTGAGAGCGGATTGGGCGATCGCGAACCATCCCCACGGCGGGTTCCTCCTGGCCCTGCTCGCCAAGGCCGCCACGGCCGTGCTCGGCGAACGCGGCGAACCCACGGTGGAACCACTGGTGGTCAGCGCCGAGTTCCTGCACGCGCCGGCACTGGGTCCGGTGCTGCTGCGCACCGACGTCCGCAAGGTCGGCCGCCGCGCGTCGGTGGTCGCGGTGCGGCTGGAGCAGCGCGGGCGCAGCTGCGTGGAGGCGCGCGTCACGACCGGGCGGCTGCCGATGCGCCGCCCGGACTGGAGCGACGTGCCGCAGCTGCCGGCCGAACCGCCTTCGGGCGCGGTGCCGCTGGGCGCCGAAACCTCCGAGGGCGTGTTCAACCTCTCCTCCAGCTGCGAGATCCGCGTGGACCCGGCCACGGCGGGGTACCTCGCCGGGCGTGCCGGCGACCCGCCGCGGCTGAAGTTGTGGGCACGTCCGCGAGACGGGATCGGCGACGTCTACTTCGCACTCCTCGCTGGCGACCTCAACCCGCCGGTGGTGGCCAACCTCGGCCGCGTCGGCTGGGCGCCCACGGTGCAGCTCACGGCGTTCCTGCGCACCCGCCCGGCCCCCGGCTGGCTGCGCATCCTGGTGGAATCGCGTTCGGTGCACGAGGCCTGGTTCGACTCCGACGCCACGGTGATCGACTCCCAGGGCCGCCTCGTCGCGCAGGCGCGCCAGCTCGCGCTCGCCCCGGCACCCGGAGCCTGACGCGCGTTTGGCACTCTCAGTGGCATGAGTGTGATTGCGGTGCTGGGCGCGGGAAAGATCGGCGAAGCCCTCCTGTCGGGGCTGCTGCACGGGGGCCACGCGCCCGGCGACCTGCTCTTCACCGAGCGCTACGAGGGCCGCGTCCGCGAGCTCGAGGAGCGCTACCCGGGGATGCGCGCGGCCACCGTGGAGGACGCCGCCAAGCGCGCGGACGTGCTCGTGGTCGCCGTGAAGCCGCAGGACATCGAGCCGGTGCTGGCGGAGCTGGCGCCGCTGCTCGGCGCGTCCTCGCTGGTCGTCTCGCTCTGTGCGGGGCTGCCGACGGCGCTGTACGAGCGGCGCCTGGCTGACGGTGTGCCTGTGGTCCGCGTGATGCCGAACACGCCGATGCTGGTCGGCGAGGCCATGAGCGCGATGTCGCCCGGCCGCTACGCCACCGCCGAACACCTCGCCACGGTCCACGAGCTGCTCTCGCACGTCGGCCAGGTCGTCGAGGTACCGGAATCGCAGCAGGACGCCGTCACGGCCCTCTCAGGCTCGGGACCGGCCTACTTCTTCTACCTGGTCGAGGCCATGATCGATGCCGGCATCCTGCTCGGCCTGCCGCGCGCGCTCGCGGGGCAGCTGATCATCCAGTCGGCCGTGGGCGCCGCGAAGATGCTCGCCGAGGGCACGGACCACCCCGTGCTGCTGCGCGAGGCCGTCACGTCGCCCGCCGGCACCACCATCAACGCGATCCGTGAGCTCGAAAAGCACGGCGTCCGGGCGGCTCTGCTGGACGCGATCGAGGCCGCGCGCGACCGTTCTGAAGAGCTCGGCCGCGCCCACGAGGACTGACAAAACCGGCAAACCAGACCCGAGTGGGTAATCCGTGCGGCGAAAACCCGCAGGTAGGGGCCCATCCCGGTGACAGCCGTCGCACTAGTCCCACGTGTCCCGCTACCCTCTAGAAGAGCACGTGCGTGTCGATACCACAGGTGGGGAAGCCTCGTGGCGCGACACGTGTCGAAGGACGCGGTAATCATGTCGCCGAACAAGAAGGAGGATTTGCCCTCGGTCGGGCAGGTCCAGTTTTTGACGGTCGCCGAGGTGGCCACGCTGATGCGGGTCTCGAAGATGACCGTGTACCGGCTGGTGCACTCGGGTGAGCTCCCCGCTGTGAGGGTGGGGAAGTCGTTCCGGGTTCCCGAAAAGGCCGTGCACGAGTACCTGCAGGGTGCCTACTTCGACGTCGGATAGCAGCTCAGCGCGGCGCGCCGCTCCGTTGAGGGCGGCGGTCGGGCGGGGTCTGGGCGGTCGCCGGGCATGTGTTCACCCATGCCCGCCGACCGGCCCGCGTCGGCACGCGGGTAACCTGGTAAATCGCTCGTGCCTGTGCGCTCCACCCGTTGGACGCTGCGCCGGGCAGCGTGACCGACGACAACTGAGGAGCGCCCATGGGTTCCGTGATCAAGAAGCGCCGCAAGCGCATGTCCAAGAAGAAGCACCGCAAGTTGCTTCGCCGTACGCGAGTGCAGCGTCGGAAGGCCGGCAAGTGAGCCAGCCCCACAGCTGATGCGCCGTGGCCCGTCCAGTCTCTGGACGGGCCACGTCCATTTAGTGGGCCTTCTCCCCCGATTGAGTGAGGCGTGAGTCGCAATTCTCTGGTGGAGTTGTAAATACGAAGTAAGACCTGGTCAGGGCACCCCCTGGCGCCGGTAACATCGGTGGGGCGTCCGCGCGATGCTTCCAATGAGTGCAGGCTCGTGCACTTCGGGTGATCATCCACCCTCTTACGCCCAGCCGAACAGCCCAGCCGCACAGGGAGTCCCATGCCGTCGAACATCGTGCTCGTCACCGGGGTCGCGGGAGACGTGGGCGGGAAGCTGCTCGCCCGCCTCGGCACCAACTCCGCCTTCGAGCGCGTGATCGGCGTCGACACCGCGCCGCCCGCGAAAGACGTCCTGCAGCGGATGGGCAGCGCCGAGTTCGTGCGCGCCGACATCCGCAATCCGCTGATCGCCAAGGTCATCAGCAGCGCCGGCGTCGACACGGTGGTGCACACGGCGTGTCTGACCCACCCGGCCGGGCCGAGCCGCCGCTCCGCCGTCAAGGAACTGAACGTGATCGGCACCATGCGGCTGCTGGCGGCCTGCCAGAGCTCGCCGAAGGTGCGCAAGCTCGTGGTCAAGTCCACCGCGGCCGTTTACGGCGCGGGGGCGCGTTCGCAGGCCGTGTTCACGGAGGACTCCGAGCTGATCCCGGCGTCGTCCACCGGCTACGCGAAGGACGCCGTTGAGGTGGAGGGCTACGTGCGCGGCCTCGCCCGCCGCCGGCCCGACATCACGGTCACGCTCGCGCGCTTCGCCAACGTCATCGGGCCCGAGGTCGACACGGTGCTCTCGCGCTACTTCGCGCTGCCGGTCGTGCCCACCGTCTTCGGCTACGACGCGCGCCTGCAGCTGCTGCACGCGTCCGACGCGCTGGGCGTGCTGGAGCAGGCCGTGCTGCAGGACAAGCCGGGCGTGTTCAACGTCGCGTCGGAAGGGGTACTCGGGTTGTCCCAGGCGATCCGCCGGGCGGGCCGGGTGGGGCTGCCGATGCCGAGCGCCGTGGTGCCGTCCGTGGGCAAGGTCCTGCGGGGCGCGCGCGTGGTCGACTTCTCGGCCGACCAGGTCCGCCTGCTGAACTTCGGGCGGGTCGTGGACATCACGAAGCTCAAGAAGGAGTTCGGCTACCAGCCTCGCTTCACCACGCGCGAGGCGTTCGACGACTACACCACGGGCCGCGGCCTGCGCCCGGTGTTCGACGGCGCCCGGCTGGCCTCGCTGGCCGGCAAGGTCCTCGTGGCCGCCGCGACCGGGCAGGCCGGCCGATGAGCCCCGTGACCGGAAGTGAGGCGCACACCGTGAACGGGGCCGAGGCTCAGGTGATCCCGCTGCACGGCCCGGGGCGGGTTTCGCAGCCGGCCGCGCCGCCGTCGTCCTCGTCGGAGCCGTCTTCGGACGCGCCGGTGGTGGCCTTCCCGGCCGCCCCGCCGTCGCCCGCCGAGCCGGAACCCTTGCCGGAGTCCGTGCGGTCGGCGCTGGCCTTCCTGCGAAACCGGCTGACGGGCGACTACACCGTCGACGAGTTCGGCTTCGACGCCGAGCTCACCGAGACCCTCGTGCTGCCGCCGCTGCGCGCGCTGTACGAGAAGTGGTTCCGCGTCGACACCTTCGGCGTCGAGAACCTCCCGACGGCCGGCGGCGCGCTGCTCGTGTCGAACCACTCGGGCACAGTGCCGCTCGACGCGTTGATGACCGCCGTCGCCGTCCACGACGAGACGGGCGGGCGCCACCTGCGCGGCCTCGGCGCCGACCTGGTGTTCAAGATGCCGCTGGTGGGCTCGTTCGCGCGCAAGTCGGGCCAGACGCTGGCCTGCAACGCCGACGCCGAACGTCTGCTGAGCGCCGGCGAGCTCGTCGGCGTGTGGCCGGAGGGCTTCAAGGGCATCGGCAAGCCGTTCTCCGCGCGCTACAAGCTGCAACGCTTCGGCCGCGGCGGCTTCGTCTCCGCCGCGATGCGCGCGGGCGTGCCGATCATCCCCGTGTCCGTCGTCGGCGCGGAGGAGACGTACCCGAAACTCGGCGACATCCGCCTGCTCGCGCGGCTGCTCGGCCTGCCGTACTTCCCGGTCACGCCGTTCTTCCCGCTCCTGGGCGCGCTCGGCGCCGTCCCGCTGCCCACCAAGTGGACCATCGAATTCGGCGAGCCCATCCGCACGGACGACTACACCCCGGACGCCGTCGACGACCCGATGCTCGTGTTCACCCTGACGGACCAGGTGCGGGAATCCATCCAGCAGACCCTGTACCGCCGCCTCGCCCAGCGCAAGAACATCTTCCGCGGCTGAGCCGGCTCAGCCCGTCGGCGACGACGTCAGCGGCGGCGGTAAGCCATCCCCGCCGCGACGGCGCCCGCGAGCGCACCCGCGCCCAGGACCGACGGGACGCCGATCTTCGCCGCCTTGCGGCCCGTGCGGAAGTCGCGGATTTCCCAGCCTCGGGCGCGGGCCACGTCGCGCAGGCCGGAGTCCGGGTTGATGGCCACGGCGGTGCCGACGGCGGACAGCATGGGCACGTCGTTCTGCGAATCGGAGTACGCCGTGCAGCGCTTGAGGTTCAGACCTTCGCGCGAGGCGAGCGCACGGACGGCGTGGGCCTTCGCGCGGCCGTGGAGCAGGTCGCCGACCAGGCGGCCCGTGTAGACGCCGTCCTTGGTTTCCGCGACGGTGCCCAGGGCGCCGGTCAGGCCTAGGCGCCGGGAGATGATCGCGGCGAGCTCGATGGGCGTGGCCGTCACGAGCCACACGCGCTGGCCCGCGTCGAGGTGCATCTGGGCGAGCGCGCGGGTGCCGGACCAGATCTTGTCGGCCATGAGCTCGTCGTAGATCTCTTCGCTGATGCTAGTGAGTTCTTCGACAGTACGACCGGCCACAAAGGACAGTGCGCGCTCGCGGTGGGACTTGATGTCCTCCTTGTTCTCGCGCCCGCCCAGGCGGAACTTCACCTGCTGCCACACGAAACCGGCGAGGTCGGAGGACGTGAAGAACTTGCGCGCCGCGAGGCCGCGCGCGAAGTAGAAGATCGACGCGCCCATCATCATCGTGTTGTCCACGTCGAAGAACGCGGCCGCGGTCAGGTCCGGCGGCGCCGGGGGCACGGCGGGCTCGGCGTTCGCCGTGATCTGGGCGGCCTCGGCCGACGCCTCGCCCGCGAGCGTGGCGAGCCGTTCGAGCTCCTGACTCTTATCCTTGCCACGCCAAGCTGACACGCACACCGCCTCCACGTTCGGGCACGTCCCGGCGGCCGGGAACGGCCGGGTCCTGACGCACAGCGTAGCGACCATGCGACTCACCCGTTCCAGGTGTGGTGAGGGCCTCGATCAGGGGTTGCCGACGCGCCGCGTGATCACCCGATGACGATGGGAGGAAGGCCCGGCAGCAGTGGCGGGATCGAGATCAACGGCGGCGGCGGGCTGGTCGTCGGCAGCCTCGGCGTCGTCGGCGTGGTGATCGGCGGCGCGAACACCGGCGGCGGAGTCGTGGCGCTGCCGCCGGACGTCGGCGTCGGCGTGCCGGACACGGCCAGGTCCGGCGAGGACGACGTCCCGGTCGCCGGCGGCACCCCGCTTTCGGTGGGCGTAGGGGTGGAGCCGGGGGACGAAGGCGACGTCGACGCGGAACCGGCAGGACGCGCGGGCTGCTGCGTACACGCGCCCCGTGCCGGAAGCAGGCCCAGCTCGTCGGAGCTGCCCGTGGTGATCTCGTAGCAGTTCAGCCGCGAAACCAGCGCCGACGTCCGCTGCTGCACGCGGGTCAGCAGCCCGCGCGCACCACTCAGGTCCGCCCGCGCGGACGTCGGGATCCGCGGCTGCTCGGCCGCCAGCAGCCGCGCCTGCTCCTTCGTCCACGTCTCGAGGTCCGACAGCTGCGTGCGCCCGCTGCCACCCGTCGCCAGGGTCGTCAGCGCCGTGACGCCCGCGCGGACGTCGCTGCTGAAATCACCGAGAGCCGTCCGGTACGCCGAAGGCGACGCGTCCGTCATGAGCCCCAGCTCGCTCACGCGGTTGGCCGCGAAGTCCAGGTGCTTTCGCGCCTTGGCCTCGTCGCCGAACGTCAGCCCCAGCGACGTCTCCTCGCCCGCGCGCTTCACGGTGTACAGCGCGTCGCCGGGCATGGCGTTTCGTGACAGCAGCAGCGTCAGCCCCGCCAGCCCCAGCACGAGCGCGATGCCGGCCGCCACGAGATCGGCCATCCGCGGTTTCCACCGTCGGCGCGCGACGGGCTCGCCGAGCCGGCCCTCGATCTCCGCCCGGATGCGCTCGCGCGTCTCGACGTCGGGCGCGCCCGCCTCGCCCAGCGAGCGCAGGGCGGCGACCACGGCCAGCTCATCGGCGAACTCGCCGTCGCGCTCCACGGGCGACGGGTCCAGGGCGCGATCGAACCGCTCGCTCTCGGCTCGATCCCGCGAAAACCACCCGGGCACGCCCACGGTGCTGCTCCGTCTCCACAAAGCTTCACAAAGCTCTACAAGCCCCGGCCCTGACAGCCGGTCTGCGTGGAGAAACGATTAAGAAGACGAAGAAGTTACGGTTGCGCCGGGACGTGAAAAAAGTCAGCGCAGCCCGGTGGGCAGCAATTGGGCCAGCCGGCGGACAGCCCGATGCTGCAACGCCTTGATAGCGCCCTCGTTGCGGCGCATCACCTGGGCCGTCTCCGCGACCGACAGCCCCTGCAGGAACCGCAGCACGATGCACTCGCGCTGGTCCTCGCCCAGCTCGGCGACGCAGCGCAGCAGCTCCGCGCGGGTCGCGCCTGCGATGGCCTGCTGCTCCGGCCCGGCCTGCGCGGCCGGCCCGACGGCCGAAACCGGTGCCGAGCCCGGCTCGCTCACCTCGTCGGTCACGACCTCGAGGCGGAAGCGGCTCGACTTCACGTGGTCGAGGATCAGGTTCCGGGCGATCGTGACGAACCACGCGCCGACGTCGCGGCCCTGGTAGCTGACCGACGTGATCCGGCGCAGTGCGCGCAGGAACGTCTCGCTCGTGACGTCCTCGGCCAGCTCGCGGTCGCCGAGGCGGAACAGCGCGTAGCGGTAGACGACGTCCACGTACCGGTCGTAGAGCTTCCCGAACGCGGAGGAGTCGCCCTCCTGCGCTTCGCGGACGAGGTCCCACGCCTCGATCTTGGCGGCTTCGGCGGGGTCCGGGGCCGGCGCGGCCTCGGTCGCGCGGGTCAGCGGGCCGGCGGCGGGGCGCCCGAACGCACGTTCGGCGAACATCACGACGGGGCCGCGGTTCGCGGTGGTCGGCAGGGTCACAGGGCGGCACCTCCTGCGGTCCGAAGGCCGCGCGGGCGGCCTTCGCGATGGGCAGTGCCCTTGTCCCCCACACGAGCGGAGAGGGGCCGCGTTGCGTGTTCCACGACCGCGTAAACGGCGCAGACCAGCAAGTTCGTCACGGTGACTCCCTTTCTCGCGTCACCCGGCAGTGATCAACGCCACCCGGCGACGCAGTGCAGCATACGTGTAGTTACCGCGAAGTAGGTAGAGGTCCCGCGGTACCGGAGGTGCGACGATCGCGCGGCATCCCCGTTACGGGTGACAAGATGACAAAAGGGCTACAGCAGGAAGGGGGCCCGGTGGAGGGTGTCGCGCAGCTGCTCACCAAGGCGGCAGCCAGGTGGGCGGACGAAACGGCCGTCACCGAGACCGGCACGGGGGCCGCGCTCACCTGGCGGGAGCTCGACGAGGCGGCCCACGCGCAGGCGCGGCGGCTCGTCGAAGCCGGCGTGGCGCCGGGCGACCGGGTCGTGCTGCGGCTGCCGACGTCGGCGGATTTCGCCGTCGCCCTGTACGGCGTGCTGCGCGCCGGCGCGATCGCCGTGCCGCTGTCTCCGCAGGCGCCTGCGCCGGAGCTGGAGCGGCTGCTGACGCACTGCGACCCCCGGATCGCGATCCAGCGGGATGACTCCGAGTTACCTGACGGCCTCACCGCGTTGTCACCACGCGGCGAGCCAGGGGGAGACCCCGTGGACCTCGGCCGCGGCGGCGAGGACATCGCGGTGATCTCCTACACCTCCGGCACCACCGGCCCGCCGCGCGGCGTGCTGCTCTCGCACCGCGCGCTGCTGGCGAACCTCGAGCAGCTCAGCCGGGTCGACGGCGTGCTGGTGCACGAGGACCGCATGCTCGTGACCATTCCGCTGTTCCACGTCTACGGCCTCGGGCCCGGCCTGCTGCAGGCGACGTCCGTGGGCGCGACGCTCGTGCTCTCGGAGCGCTTCGAGCCGGCGAAGACGCTGGACGACTGCGCCGAATACCGCGTCACGTCGATCGCCGGCGTGCCGACCATGTACATGGAGTTCGCCGACCTCGGCGCCGAGGAGTTGGCGCGCGGGCTCGCGACCGTGCGGATGCTGACCTCGGGCGCCGCGCCGCTGCACCCGCGCGTGCTGACGGCAATCCGCGAGGCCACCGGCCACGAGGTCTACGAGGGCTACGGCCTCACCGAATGCGCGCCCGTGGTCACGTCGACGCTGGTCACGGGCTACCCGAAGCCCGGCTCGGTCGGGCGGCCGCTGCCCGGCATCGAGCTGCGGCTGGTCGACAGCGACGGCACCGAGGAGGGCGTGCCGCTCGACCCGGACGACGTCGCCGACGTCTTCGAGTCCGGCGGCGACACGGGACTGGTGTCGATCCGCGGCGCGAACCTGTTCTCCGGCTACTGGCCCGACGGCGCGCACGGCCCCGACGCCGAGGGCTGGTTCCGCACCGGCGACGTCGGCTACCTCGACCTCGACGGCGACCTGCACCTGGTCGACCGCGCCAACGACCTGATCATCGTCAATGGATTCAACGTCTACCCCCACGAGGTCGAGGACGTGATCTCGCGGCTGCCGGGCGTGGCGGAGGTCGCCGTGATCGGGGTCGTCGACGAGCGCAGCGGCGAGGCCGTGAAGGCCGTGGTGGTGCCTGCCGACGGCGCGGCGCTGTCGGAGCAGCAGGTGAGCGACCAGTGCGCGGCGAACCTGGCCGGGTACAAGGTGCCGCACCTCGTGGAGTTCGCGGAGAACCTGCCGCATTCGGCCACCGGGAAGCTGCGGCGGCTCAAGCTGCGCTGACGCGGTTCTAGACTGCGGTGGTGCATCAGGTGACGGTGATGACGCGCGCCGGCTGCCACCTCTGCGAGGTGGCCGAGGCCGAGGTCGCGCGGATCTGCGGCGAGCTCGACGTGCCGTGGGAGCTCGCGGACGTCGACAGTGACGCCGAGTGGCGAGCCGAGTACGGCGACCAGGTTCCGGTGATCCTCATCGACGGTGCGGAACACGGGTACTGGCGCGTGGAGGAAGAGCGGTTCCGCCTGGCCCTGATCGGATAGTTCCGCCGGATAGTCCGATGCGGTAATCAAGTCGTAAGGGTTCCGGGCGATATCGGGGTCTGAGCCCGCCGAAGATGGTGGGGTGAGCGCGTTGAAGGAAGCCCCGCAGGTAGTCAAGCCCCCCGAGCCGCGGCGGCTGTCGTTGCTGATCGCGTCGTTGATCGGGCTGGCGGCCTTGGTCACCGCATTGGGCGTGGGGCATCTCATCGCCGGCTTCGTCGGTTACAACGCGTCGCCGTTCGTGGCCGTCGCCGACTTCGTGATCGCGCACAGCCCGCACGCCGTGGTGGTGTGGGCGGAGCAGACGCTCGGCACGGCGGACAAGACGGTGCTGAAGATCGGCCTCGCCGTGGTGCTGGTGCTGTTCGCGGTGCTGGCCGGGCAGGTTTCACGCCGGACGCCGCGGGGTGGCCAGATCGTGGTGGTGCTGCTCGGCATCGCCGGTGTCGCGGCCGTGTACGAGCGCACCGACGTCGGGCAGCTCGCGCTGCTGGCGCCCGTCGTGTCGCTGGCGGCTTCGGCGTTCGTGTTCACCTGGCTGCACCACTACGCGCTGCCGACGGCGTTCGACGACAGCCGTCCGCCGAAGGGGCCGACGCGGCGGCAGGTCCTGTCGCGCGGGATCGGCGTCGCGGCGGGCGCGGGGGTCGCGGCCGTCGCCGGGCAGGCGATCTCGAGCACGGGCAGCGCCGATCAGTCGCGCGCGGCCGTGGGACCGCTCGTCGCCGCGCGCAAGGCCCCGCCGCTGCCGCCCGATGCCGATTTCCAGAAGCTGGGCTCGCCGCCGTTCATCACGCCGAACTCGGACTTCTACCGCATCGACACGGCGTTCGTGGTGCCGCAGGTGCGCACCGAGGAGTGGAACCTGAAGATCCACGGCCTCGTCAACCGCGAGGTTTCGTTCTCCTACAACGACATCCGCTCGCGGCCGCTCGTGGAGCGCGAGATCACCATGACCTGCGTCTCCAACGAGGTCGGCGGGGATCTGATTTCCACGGCCAAGTTCATCGGCGTGGACCTCGTCGACCTGCTCAACGCGGCCGGTGTGCAACCGGGCGCGGAACAGATGTACGCGACGAGCATCGACGGCTTCACCTGCAGCACCCCCGCCAAGATCGCCCTCGACCCGACGCGCGGCGCCATGCTCGCCATCGGCATGAACGGCGAACCCCTGCCCGTCGAACACGGCTTCCCCGCGCGCATCGTCATCCCCGGCCTGTACGGCTACGTCTCCGCGACGAAGTGGGTCACCAACCTCGAGTTCGCCAAGTGGGACGACCGCCAGTCCTACTGGCTGCAGCGCGGCTGGGCCGAACAGGCACCCATCAAGACCGAATCGCGCATCGACACCGCCAAGGTGACCTCCGGCAAGCTCCGCGTCGCCGGCACGGCGTGGGCCCAGCACATCGGCATCGCGAAGGTCGAGGTGCGCGTGGACCAGGGCCCGTGGCAGCCGGCCACCCTGTCGACCGAGGTCAACAAGGACACCTGGCGCATGTGGTGGACCGACGTGGCCGTGCCGTCCGGCAGCCACACCGTGACGGTGCGGGCCACCGACCAGTCGGGCTACACGCAGACGGACCAGGCCGCCGAGCCCGTACCGGACGGCGCCTCGGGCTGGCACTCGGTGATGGTCAACGCCTGACTTGTTCTCGTCTGGTCAGCCGAGCCGGGTGTGGGAGATCAGCTCCCCGAACTGCTCCAGTGCGGGCTCCACGCGGTCGAGGTCGAACCGCCCTTCGTTCCACACCAGGACCTCGCCGCCATCGATGCGAAACGGTCGCGGGTGGGCGGTGAGCCATGTCTGCGCTTCGGGGGTGAGGACCGTGGCGTCGCCCTCGAACACGAACCGCCGATCGAAGTCGGGATTACCGGTCGCGCTCCCGCCCACGCCCAGCCGTCCCGCGACGACACCCGCAACCCCGCGGCGCCGCACAGTGAGTGCTGGCGCGCGGTACGTCCACCCCCGCTCGCCCGCCCCGGCGGCAAAGGTCGCGGTCCGGCGCCGATACCCGAGCAGGTACCAAAGCCCGTAACCGCCGACGACAAGCGCCAGGACGACATACCAGTACCAGTGCCCGGCCAACGCTCGCCCACCTCCACGTCAACCGCTGACGGGCTTCAGCCCGGCAGCTTCTGAAAACAGCTGGTCCGGGTCGCCCTCGACGAGCATCCTCACCGGCCGCCGTGGACCCCGCTCAGCAACGGCACCAGCTCGGCCAGATCCGCCACCGCCGGCTCCACCCGCTGGGTGTTGAACCGGCCGCCGTCCCAGGTCTCGGCCATGCCCGCGACCACGCGGAACGGGCGGCCGTGCCGGCGTAGCCACTCCTGCATGGCGGGTGTCACCGGTCCGTAGGTGACCCAGTCCTGGTCGAACGGCTCGTCGCCGGTGCCGGCGCGGTTGAAGCCGAGGTCGCGGGCGAGCCGGCCCAGGGTGTCGCGCGGGGCGGCGTAGACCTCGGGCGCGGGGAAGGGCAGGCGCACGCCCGTGAGCTGCGTCCAGCGGCGGCGGGCGCGGTTCTGGTGGCCGACGACCTCGCTGTACTCGAAGGACAGCACCTCCAGCTCACGCCAGTGCCCTGCGACGGCGTGCCAGGTGCGGCGGCGGCGGCCGTAGCCCTCGAACGGGCGGCCGTAGCAGCGGCCGACGAGGTCGGGCTCGCGTTCGGTGTAGGACCAGCCGCGGTCGGCGGCGAAGGACTGGATGGCGGCGCGGTGGCGTTGGTAGCGCCGGTAGTACAGGTAGGCGCCGCCGATGACGACGATCGGTGAGATCACGTACCAGATCCAGTGGGTGGCCATCAGCCTGAACAACCTCCGAAACGCGGGCAGGGCGCGGATGATCTTGCCCGGCCGGCCCCGGTGCCCGGCGCCACGCGCCCCGCGGTCACCTGATCGGGGGCAGGTGTGCGTCGCGTCATGTCGATGACCAGTGACTTTGTGCGCGCGTTCACAAGTGGACTACCGTAGGGACTCGTCCCGCAAAAGCCCGGCATTGAACCGGACTCCAGTCGCGGGGTCAAGAGATGCGACCCAATCTTGAGGAGTGGCCGGCGTGGTGACACAGCGGGGGAGGCGCAGCGGTGCCGAACCGCCCGCTGAACCACCCCGCCGGGCCGCGAAGGGCAATGGCCGCGCCCGGCGGGCAGCGCCCGATGCCGACAACGCGCCCACGGCGGAGATGCCCGCGGTCGACAGCGCGGTCGAGACCGCCGTCCGCGCCAAGCAGATCCCCGAAGCGGCCGTCGCGCGCCTCGCCGTCTACCTCCGTGTCCTGTCCGGAATGGCGGAGCAGGGCGCGACCACCGTCTCCAGCGAAGAGCTTTCCGCGTCCGCGGGTGTGAACTCCGCCAAGCTGCGCAAGGACCTCTCCTACCTCGGCTCGTACGGCACGCGTGGCGTCGGCTACGAGGTGCAGGTGCTGGTCAGCCAGATCGAACGCATCCTCGGCCTCACTCGCCAGCACCGCGTCGCCGTGGTCGGGATCGGTAACCTCGGTCACGCGCTGGCCAACTACGGCGGGTTCCCCGGCCGCGGGTTCCCCGTAGAGGCGCTGTTCGACCTCGACCCCGACCTCGTCGGGGTTCCCGTAGGGGGTCTGCCCGTCTCGCACCTGGACGAAATCCCGCGAGTTTGCTCCGAACGGCAGATTTCCATCGGGATCATCGCCACACCTCCTACCGCTGCGCAGTCCGTGTGCGACAGGCTGGTGGCGGGCGGCGTCCAGTGCATACTGAACTTCGCGCCGGTGGTGCTCCAGGTGCCGGCGCACATCGAGGTCCGCAAGGTCGACCTGGCGGTCGAACTTCAGATCCTCTCGTTCCACGTGGCTCGCCGTGCCGATGACGCCCTGGCAATTCAGGGGAATACCGGGTTACCGGACGCCGGCCTGCCGATCGACAATGGCAGCAGCGGCAACGGACAGGCAGACGGCGGTCTTGGAATGGTGGTGCGCGGATGAGCGTGTTGGCGGTCGGGCTCTCCCACCGAAGTGCGGAGCTGACCACGCTCGAACGGGCCGCCGTGCCCGCCGAAGAGGTCACGAAGGTCCTGCACGAGCTGCAGCAGGCCGAGAGCGTGAGCGAGGCCATGCTGGTCTCCACGTGCAACCGCATCGAGGTCTACGCGGTGGTCGAGACGTTCCACGGCGGCGTCAACGACGTCTCCGACGTGCTCGCCCGCCAGGCCGGCATGGAGCCGGCGGAGCTCTACGACAACCTCTACGTGCACTACGCCGGCGCGGCCGTCGAGCACCTGTTCTCCGTGACCTCGGGTCTCGACTCGATGGTCGTCGGCGAGACGCAGATCCTCGGCCAGGTCCGCTCGGCCTACGCCACCGCGCGTGAGGCCGGCACCGTCGGGCGCACGCTGCACGAGCTGATCCAGACGACGCTGCGCGTCGGCAAGCGCGTGCACTCCGAGACGGGTCTCGACCAGCTGGGCGCGTCCGTGGTGTCCGAGGCGCTGGCCGCCGCGGGTGATCTCGTGGGCAAGCACGCCCTGATCGTCGGCGCCGGCTCGATGGGCGCGCTGACGGCGTCGCACCTGCGCAAGGCCGGCATCGGCGAGATCACCGTGGCGAACCGCACCGAGGCCAACGCCGCGCGGCTCGCCGAGAAGACCGCGATCGAGGGCGTGCCCGCGCGCCCCGTGCCGCTGTCCGAGCTGGCCGACGCCGTGGCGAAAGCCGACATCGTCGTGTCGTGCACCGGTGCGCAGGATGCCGTGTTCCTGCCCGAGCACGTGCCCGCCCGCGCGGGCCGCCCGCTCGTGGTGTGCGACCTCGGTCTGCCGAAGGACGTCGACGCGGGCGTGGCCGACCTGGTCGACGTCACCGTCGTCGACCTCGAGACGATCCAGCGCCGCATGCGCGACGCCGGTGCCCCGACCACCGAACGCCAGACGATCAAGGCCAACGGCATCGTGCTCGACGAGGTGCGCGACTACCTCGCCGGCCAGCGCAGCGCTGAGGTCACGCCCACCGTCACCGCGCTGCGCCGTCGCGCGGCCGACGTGGTCGACGCGGAGCTGCTTCGTCTGGACAACCGCCTCCCGGACCTCGACACGCAGGTCCGCGAAGAAGTCGGCCGCACGGTCCGCCGTGTCGTCGACAAATTGCTGCACGCGCCCACCGTGCGGGTGAAGCAGCTGGCCGCCGAGACGGCCGACACCGACTACGCCAACGCGTTGCGCGAGCTGTTCTGCCTCGACCCGCAGGCCCCCGCGGCTGTGGCGAGCCCCACCGCCGTGCCGCCAGACATCGAGAAGAAGTAAGCAGTGGACAGAGTGATTCGCATCGGGACGCGGGGCAGCAAGCTCGCCGTCGCGCAGACCGAGACCGTGGCCGACAAGATCCGTGCCACCGGCGCCGAGGTCGAGATCGTCACGGTGACCACCCCCGGCGACGTCTCCAGCAAGCCGATCCCGCAGATCGGCGTCGGCGTCTTCACCTCGGCGCTGCGGGAAGCCTTGCTGCGCAAGGAAATCGACGTCATCGTCCACTCGTACAAGGACCTGCCCACGGCGCCGGCGGCCGGCATCGTGCTCGCCGCCGTGCCGCCGCGCGAGGACCCGCGCGACGCGTTGATCGCCCGCGACGGCCTCACGCTGGGTGAGCTCCCGCCCGGTTCGAAGGTGGGCACGGGGGCGCCGCGGCGCACCTCGCAGCTGCTCGCGCTGGGCCTCGGTTTGGAAATCGTGCCGATTCGGGGCAATATCGATACCCGCATGCGCAAGGTGACCGACGGCGAGCTCGATGCCGTGGTGCTCGCGCGTGCCGGACTGGCCCGGATCGGTCTGGTGGGGGCGATCACCGAGACCCTCGACCCGATCCAGATGCTGCCCGCTCCCGCGCAGGGGGCGCTGGCGGTGGAGTGCCGGGCCGAAGACGTGGACGTGGAGCACCTGCTCGCGTCCAGTTTGGACGACGAGGGCACGCGGGCCGCGGTGACGGCCGAGCGTTCTCTGCTGGCCGCGCTCGAGGCGGGGTGCAGCGCACCCGTGGGTGCGCTCGCCGAGATCGTCGAGGACCTCGACTCCGAGGGCGCGGTCGTGGAACGGATCTCGTTGCGCGGCACCGCGGCCGTCGAGGGCGAGAACGGTGCGGTCGACATGCTGCGGGCTTCCGCACTCGCCGACTTCACCGAGGCTGAGCAGCTCGGCCGGACGTTGGCCGCCGAGCTCCTCGACCTGGGTGCCGGCGCACTGCTTTCCGGCCCCGCCCAGTGACGCAACCCGCACCGCACCCGAACGACCAGCACCACACACCTGCGGCCGATGACGTACCCGGTCGCCTGACAGGAGAAACGCCAGAGATGACCCCCGCTCGCAAGACCGCTGGGCGCGTCGCCTTCGTGGGCTCGGGCCCCGGTGACGCCGGGCTGCTCACAGTCCGCGCCCAGGAGCTGCTCGCCAAGGCCGAGGTCGTGGTGACCGATCCCGACGTGCCTGCCGCCGTGCTCGCCTTCGCCGCCCCCGGCGCCGAGGTCCGGCCCGCCGTCGGTGAGCCCGCCGACGTGTCGAAGGACCTGACCACCGAGGCCAAGGCCGGGCGGCTCGTGCTGCGCCTGGTCGCCGGCGACCCGCTGACCACCCCCGCCGTGGTGAACGAGGTGCAGGCCGTGGCCCGCACGTCCGCCGTGTTCGAGGTGATCCCGGGCGTTTCCCCCGGCGCCGCGGTGCCGGCCTACGCCGGTGTCGCACTGGGCGGCACCCACACCGAGGTCGACGTCCGCGGCGAGGTCGACTGGGCGGCGCTCGCCGCGCAACCCGGCCCGCTCGTGCTGCACGCCACCTCGGCGCACCTCGCCGAGGCCGCGAGCCGGCTCACGGAGAAGGGCATGCCGCCGTCCACGCCCGTCGCGGTGACGGCCAACGGCACCATCAACACTCAGCGCACCCTCGACTCCACGCTCAGCACGCTCGGCAACGACGCGGGTGAGCTCGTCGGCCCGCTGATCGTGACCATCGGCCAGGCCGCCGGGCATCGCTCGAAGCTGTCGTGGTGGGAGTCGCGCGCGCTCTACGGCTGGAAGGTCCTGGTGCCGCGCACCAAGGAACAGGCCGGCGAGATGGCCGACCGGCTGCGCAGCCACGGCGCGACCTCGCACGAGGTGCCCACGATCTCCGTCGAGCCGCCCCGCAGCCCGGCGCAGATGGAGCGCTCGGTGAAGGGCCTCGTCGACGGCCGCTACCAGTGGATCGTCTTCACCTCCACCAACGCGGTGCGCGCGGTGTGGGAGAAGTTCGAGGAGTTCGGTCTCGACGCCCGCGCGTTCTCCGGCGTGAAGATCGCCTGCGTCGGCGCCTCGACGGCCGCCAAGGTCCGCTCGTTCGGCATCATCCCCGAGCTGATCCCGTCGGGCGAGCAGTCGTCCGAAGGGCTCTTGGCCGAGTTCCCGCCGTACGACGACGTGCTCGACCCGGTGGACCGGGTGCTGTTGCCGCGCGCCGACATCGCCACCGAAACGTTGTCCGCCGGCCTGCGCGACCGCGGCTGGGAAATCGACGATGTCACGGCCTACCGCACGGTCCGCGCCGCCCCGCCGCCCGCCGAGACCCGCGAGATGATCAAGACCGGCGGCTTCGACGCGGTCTGCTTCACCTCGTCCTCGACGGTGCGCAACCTGGTCGGCATCGCCGGCAAGCCGCACACACGCACCCTGGTCGCGTGCATCGGCCCGAAGACCGCGGAAACCGCCGTGGAATTCGGCCTGCGCGTCGACGTCCAGCCGGAGAAGGCCGACGTGCCGCACCTGGTGGACGCCCTGGCGGAGCACGCCGCCCGGCTTCGCGCGGAGGGGGCCTTGCCGCCGCCTCGGAAGGCGAAGCGGGCGCGTCGTAGCTGACGGTTCGTGGTTCGGGAAGGGCCCTTCTCCGGTATCCGGGGAGGGGCCTTTCTCGTGTACCGGAGTTTCCAGACACCTTGTCAGAACGTGGTTTTTCCCGAGGGCACGCGAAATGCCCCGCGAACAGCCGGAGTACCGTGAACGACGTGTTCCCTGAGCATCGACCCCGCAGGCTCCGTACCACGCCGGCCATGCGCAGGCTGGTCGGTGAAACGACGCTTCGCCCGCGTCAGCTGATTCTGCCCATGTTCGTGGCCGAGGGTATCGCCGCGCCGCGGCCGATTCAGAGTATGCCGGGGGTTGTGCAGCACACCCGGGACACGCTGCGGAAGGCCGCGGTGGAGGCGGTGAACGCCGGCGTGGGTGGGCTGATGCTGTTCGGTGTGCCGGCCAAGAGGGACGCCGAAGGGTCCGGCGCGGTCGACGAGAACGGCATCCTCAACGTCGCGCTGCGCGACCTGCGCCACGAGCTCGGGGACGCGACCGTCCTGATGGCCGACACGTGCCTCGACGAGTTCACCGACCACGGCCACTGCGGCGTGCTCGACGCGGACGGCGCCGTGGACAACGACGCGACCCTGCGCGTGTACGCGGAAATGGCCGTGGCGCAGGCGGAAGCGGGCGCGCACGTGCTCGGGCCC
Organism: Amycolatopsis sp. NPDC050768; assembly: GCF_040654155.1. Classification (NCBI taxonomy): domain Bacteria; kingdom Bacillati; phylum Actinomycetota; class Actinomycetes; order Pseudonocardiales; family Pseudonocardiaceae; genus Amycolatopsis; species Amycolatopsis sp. NPDC050768. The sequence goes on along the minus strand of NZ_JBFAHL010000001.1, from coordinate 723,800 downwards.
AGCGGCATGATGGACGGCCAGGTCGGTGTGATCCGCCGCGCGCTCGACGAGGTGGGCCACAGCGACAAGGCGATCCTCGCCTACTCGGCCAAGTACGCCAGCGCGTTCTACGGCCCGTTCCGTGAGGCCGTCGACTCGCAGCTCAAGGGCGACCGCAAGACCTACCAGCAGGACCTGGGCAACGCGCGTGAAGCGTTGCGCGAGATCGAGCTGGACCTCGCCGAGGGCGCCGACATGATCATGGTCAAGCCGGCACTGTCCTATTTGGACGTCATCAAGGCGGCGGCGGACATCTCGCCGGTTCCGGTGGCGGCGTACAACATCTCCGGCGAGTACGCGATGGTCGAGGCCGCCGCGGCCAACGGCTGGCTCGAGCGCGAGCGCACGATCCTGGAAGTGCTCACGTCGATCCGCCGCGCGGGCGCCGACCTGATCCTCACGTACTGGGCCGCCGAAGCCGCCGCCTGGCTCGACTGAGCCCGCACTGGGCTAGAGTCCACGAGTGGCCGAGAAGGACGACAACACCGCCGAACCCGCGGGGCTGACCAGCGACGACCTCGCGAAGCCGGAGCCTGCGTCGAACGAAGCCGAGCAGGTCGAAAAGGTCGAAGAGCAGGCGAAAGAGCTCCCGACCGGCTTCCCCCCGGCGCCGCCCGTCGCGTCGTACCCGGGGTACATGCAGAACGCCGAGGAGCCTGCGAAGGCGAAGGCTCCCGGACCGGTGCAGGCCGCGTTCATCCTCACGATCGTCGCGTCCGTGGTGCTGCTGATCGGCCAGGTCGTCACGATCTTCTTCAAGCAGCAGCTCGTCGACCAGGCCGTGAAGGCGACGGCGCCGGGCCGCAAGCTCGACATGGCGCAGCTCGAGTCCAACGCCACCACGCTCGTGTGGGCGCTGTTCGTCGGCGCGCTCTGCTACAGCATCATCATGGTGCTGTTCGCCTACAAGGCCCGCGAGGGCACGCGCTCGGCCCGCTCCGTGGTCACGATGCTGGCGCTGCTGGGGCTGGTGTTCCAGCTCGGGCTCGTGCGCAGCGTGTTCTCGGTGGTGTCGTCGCTGCTGCTGGTGATCCTGGTGGCGCTGCTGTACGTGCCGAGCACCTCCAGGGACTACTTCCCCAAGGTCGGCAAGAAGCTGTAATGGACCGCACGCTCTACTCCGAACCCGGCGTCGGCTGGGTGTCCCTGGTCTGGGGGCCGCTGTTCGCGGTGCTCGGTGCGGTGGCGGAGCTGGCGACCGGCGGCCCGGTGCACTGGATCCCGTGGCTGCTGATCGCGGTCGCGCTATGCGGGCTCACGATCCCGTGGGTCTACGCGCGCCGGCGGTTCCTCTCGCTGGAAGTGACCACGCTGGCGTTGCGCCAGGGCCGCGAAAGCGTCGAGGCGAAGCGGATCGCGGACGTCACCGACGTCGGCACCCCCGTCGGCGCGCGTGTGCTCGGCGGTGGGTGGAGCGTGCCGAACAAGTACGACGAGCTGCCCGTGAAGCTCGACGACGGCACGGTCGTGCTCGCGTGGGCCCGTGACGTCGAGGCGCTGAAGGCGGCGCTCACCCGGCTCGTCGAGGCGAACGAGGCGAACGAGGCGAAATGACGCAGGGCCCGAAACCTGAGAGGCTTGATCCCGTGATCGACCTTCCCCAGCCGACCGGCGCCGACCTCTGGCCCGGCGATTCGGCCAAGGCGGCGCGGCTCAATCAGCCGTGGCGCGCGTTCGTGGCGCTCGGCGAGCTGGTCGTGGCCGCGGTCGTGCTGTGGCTGGCGTTCCTGCTGTGGCACGCGGGCGTCGTCACGGTCGTCACCACCGCCGGCGACGGCGCCCAGTTGGCTTCACAGCGGTACTTCGGCGGCCACATCGCGGGGGCGCTCGCGCTCGGCGCGCTGTGCGGCGTGCTCGTGGTGGACGCGGTTCGTCAGCTGTTGCTCGCGGTGAGTGCGCGGCACCGTCGCAACAAGCACTGAGTCCGCAACTCGAGGTGCCACATCCACAGCTGACCCACAGGGAACCAACAGCTGACTGCTAAGCAGCGCCACCAGTGTTGCGCCCATGACGCGGCTGCGTACCCGGACATGGGTTATCAACGGGGTGCTGGTCGTACTGCTCGGCGGTGCGGCTTTCGGGATCTACCAAGCATTCACGCCGGCGAGCAACACCGCCCAGGCACAGACCCGCACCACACCGGTGCGCCGCGGCGACGTGACCGAAACGGTCTCCGCCGCGGGCACCCTCTCGAGCGGCTACACCGGCGCCGCCAACTTCACCACCTCCGGCAAGGTCACGAGCATCGACGTGAAGGTCGGTGACGTGGTGAGCGCGGGACAGAAGCTCGCCACGATCGACTCCACGCAGGCCGAGAAACAGCTGCAGGTGGCCAAGGCCAACCTCGACGTGGCCGAGGACAACCTCGCCGACGGCGAGGACGCCGCCACCTCGGCCACGAGCTCCGGTTCCGGTCAAGGACAAGGCCAGGGCCAGCAGTCCCAGTCGCCCCAGGAGTCCACCACCTCGCTGCAGGCCAAAGTGGACCAGGCACAGCTCGACGTCGACACGGCCCAGGCGGCCGTCGACGCGACGGTGCTCACCGCGCCGGGCGCCGGCACCGTGACCGCGGTCAACGGCACCGTCGGCCAGCAGGCCGGCAGCGGCGGGTCCGGAAGCTCCGGCGGCACCGGCTCCTCGGGCGGCACCGGCGGCAGCGGTGGCAACGGCCAGAGTGCGTCGAGCAGCTCCTCGAGCAGCTCGTCGTCCACCGGCTTCGTCCAGATCACCGACATGACCAACCTGCTCGTGGACACCTCCGTGGCCGAGATCGACGTGAGCAAGGTCAAGGCGGGCCAGAGGGCCACCGTCACGCTCAACGCCTCGCCCGACCAGCCGATCCAGGCGTCGGTGTCGAAAATCGACCTCACGCCCACGACCAGCGGCAGCGTCGTGTCCTACGGCGCGCAGCTCACGCTCACCAACCCGCCGTCGGGGCTGCGGCCCGGGCAGTCGGCGAGCGTCGTGATCACCGTCGCGGAGGCCGACAACGTGCTGAGCGTGCCGGCCGCCGCGGTCACCACCACGGGCACCACGAACATCGTCACGGTGCAGCAGAACGGCCGCGATGTGCCGGAGCAGGTGCAGATCGGCGTACGTGGTGAGTCCACTGTGGAGATCAAGTCGGGCCTCAACGAGGGTGACAGCGTGGTGCTCACGGCCGCGTCGCCGACCACGACCACGGGCGGCGTCGGACAGCGCGGCGGCGGAATCGGTGGCTTCGGTGGAACGGGTGGCACCGGCGGCGCCGGCGGCGGCTTCCGCGGTGGCCAGACCGGCGGCTTCGGTGGCGGGGGACGCGGATGAAACCCGTGATCACGGTCTCCGCGCTGCGCAAGACCTACGGCTCCGGCGAGACGGCCGTCCACGCGCTGCGCGGGGTCGAACTGGTCGTGCGGCCGGGGGAGTATGTGGCCATCATGGGCGCGTCCGGCTCCGGCAAGTCGACGCTGCTGAACATGCTGGGCTGCCTCGATGTGCCGACCTCGGGCAAGTACCTGCTCGACGGCTTCAGCGTCGCGGACCTCAACGAACGCCAGCTCGCCCTGCTGCGCAACCGCAAGATCGGCTTCATCTTCCAGTCGTTCAACCTCGTGCCGCGCACGAGTGCGTTGTCCAATGTGGAACTTCCACTCGTCTACAGTGGACTTCGACGGGCCGCGCGCCGGACAAGGGCGTTGGCCGCGCTGGAAATGGTGGGGCTCACCGAGCGCGCCAAGCACCTGCCGAGTGAGCTTTCCGGTGGGCAGCAACAGCGTGTCGCCGTGGCGCGAGCGTTGGTGACGGGGCCCGCGCTGCTGCTCGCCGACGAGCCCACCGGCAACCTCGACCGCGCCAGCACCGAAGACGTGCTGGGCGTGTTCGACCGGCTCAACGCCCTGGGCCGCACCATCGTGGTGATCACGCACGAGGACGAGGTCGCCGAGCACGCGCACCGCGTGGTGCGGGTCAGCGACGGGCGGATCGTGGCCGACGAGCGCAACCGCAGCGTCGGAGTGGTCGCGTGAACGTGTTCGAGGTGCTGCGCTTCGCCGTGCGCGGCCTCACCGCCAACAAGCTGCGCTCCACGCTCACCACGCTCGGCATCACGATCGGCGTCGCTTCGGTGATCCTGCTGGTGGCGGTGGGCAACGGCGCTTCCGCCGCGATCGCCGCCAGCATCCAGGGCCTGGGCACGGACGTGGTGAACGTGTCGCCGTCGCGGGGCGGCGGGCAGGGCAGCGAGGCCCGGCCGCTGACCGTGCAGGACGCCCACGCGCTCGTGGATCCGGTCGGCGCACCCGACGTGAAGGCCGCTTCGCCGGTGGTCAACACCAACGCGACGGCCACGTACGGGCAGACGTCGTACGACATCTCGTCCGTCACGGGCACCGAACCGGCCTACTTCGCCACCACCAACCGCCAGATCGCCGACGGGGCGCTGTTCACCTCCGAGGACGTGAAGCAGGCGCGCAAGGTCGTGGTGCTCGGGCCGACCACTGCGCAGTCGATCTTCGGCGGTGCCGAGCCGGTGGGCAAGAACGTGCTGCTCAACAGCATCCAGTTCACCGTGGTCGGCGTGCTGCAGGCCAAGGGCAGCACCGGGTTGCAGAACGCCGACGACGTCGCGATCGCCCCGATCAGCGCGGTGCAGAACTCGCTCGCCGGCTACGGCAACCTCAGCCAGATCGCCGTGCAGGCCACGTCGGCCGACTCGGTGTCGCTCGCGCAGGCGGAGATCACCGCGATCCTCAACGCCCGCCACGGCATCCGCCTCGGCGGCACACCCGACTACCAGATCCAGAACTCCGAACAGCTGCTGGCGACGCGGACGTCGGCCACGCAGACGTTCACCGTGCTGCTCGGCGCGGTCGCGGCGATTTCCCTGCTGGTGGGCGGAATCGGCGTCACGAACATCATGCTGGTGACCGTGACCGAGCGGATCCGCGAGATCGGCATCCGCAAGGCGATCGGCGCGCCCCGGGCGGCGATCCTCGGCCAGTTCCTCGCCGAGGCCACGATGCTGAGCCTCTTCGGCGGGTTCCTCGGCGTGGTCATCGGCGTGGTCGGCAGCCAGTTCAGCTTCGCGGGCATCACCCCGGTGGTGGTGCCGTCGTCGATCGTGCTGGCCTTCGCGGTATCGGCACTGATCGGTCTCTTCTTCGGCAGTTTCCCGGCGAACCGGGCCTCGCGCCTGCGCCCGATCGACGCCCTCCGGCACGAGTAGGAGCCTTCGCACATGTCTTCGTCCACCCAGTCGCCCGGGTTGGGAAACCCCGTTCCCGACGAGCCGACGACCGAGTTTCCGCCGGTGACGGCGCCGTTGGCTGCTTCGCTTTCTCCTTCTCCGTCGCCTGAGGAAATCGTGGCTTCCCCGGCTGTCGAGGGTGACCTCAACCAGGAGATGAAGCGGGTCGCCAAGCCGTTCGGCAAACCGACGTTCGTGCTGGCCGGCCTGCTGGTCATCGCCTTGTCCTTCGCCGGTGGCGCCTGGACGCACTCGGCACTCGGCTCCGGCTCCGGTGGCGGCGGTGCCGCCGCTGCCCGCGCAGGCGGCCAGCAGGGTGGCGCCCGCGGCACCTTCGGCGGCCGCGGCACCGGTCAAGGCACGGGCACTGGCACAGGCGAGGAAGGCGCCGGCCAACAGGGCGCGGGCCAGGGCGCCGGCGGCTTCACCGGCGCCCGCGGCGGCGCCGGCCGCGGCACCGTCGGCACGGTCGAAAAGGTCGACGGCACCACCGTCACCCTGAAAACCGCGCAGGGCACCGACGTCACCGTGTCCACTTCGGACTCCACCACCGTCGGCCTCACCCAGCCCGGCAAACTCTCCGACCTCAAACCCGGCGCCACCGTCACGGTCCAGGGCCGCCCCGGCTCCGACGGCACCGTCGCGGCGCAGGCGATCGTGCAGCAGCCTGCTCGCTGACCTGTGAAACTCGATTACTTACCGTTTGGTCGGTAACTGGGTATCATCCGCGGTCCGTCACCTCATGGACGCGCTGTCGTACCCGGTCCTCGAAGGCAGCAACGTCGGCGTCCGCCGCAGGCAGCTGCAGGAGCTGATCCGGACGCCCGGCTACGACCCGCTGTCCGCCTCCGGCCTGGCCTGAGCGGCGGTCAACGCCGGCACCAATGGGGCGAGCGCCGACCGCAGCAGGTCCGGCAGTGAACCCGACACCACGACAAAACCCGAGGTCACCGGCTGGGCCCACTGTTCGAGCGCGATCCGCACGGCGGCGGCGACGGCGGCCGCCAGCACGCGGGCGGTGGGCCCATCCGGCACGCGCTCCGCCAGCACGGAGGTCAACGGTAGTTCCAGGGCCCCCGCCGAGCGCGCGTACGCGGTGCGCAACGCGGGGCTCGTCGTGATGAGCAGCAGCGCTTCGCGGGCGTCCTCGCCGGGCTCGGTGTACTGCGTGACCACGGCCTCCACCACCGCGTCGGCCAAGCTGCCCGAAGAAGCACGGACGGCGGCCGCGACCCGCGTTTCACGATCGCTGGTCACCGCGAAGACGATCGCGTCCTCCCGGCTGGCGAAGTAGTTGTTGTACGTCCGCGGCGAAACCCCGGCGGCTTCGGCGATGTCGTCGACCCGCACGTTCTCCGGCCCACGCTCCCGCGCCAGCCGCAACGCGGCGGAGCTCAACGCCGTGCGGGTGGCTTGCTTCTTGCGTTCACGCAGACCGGTCACGGGACCAGTAAAGCCGAAAACCTGCGTATCCGCAATCTTGCGTCCACGCAACTTTGCGAGTTAGTCTCGCCGCCATGAGAGCGAACGGCATTGCCTACGACACCGGATTCCTCAAGAACGGGGCCACTTCCTGGGACGACTTCGACGCGGACGTCGTCCGGCGCGAGCTCACGATCATCCGCGACGACCTGCACTGCACCGCCGTCCAGCTCGTCGGCGGTGTCCCCGAGCGGCTGGAGATCGCCGGGCGCCTCGCCGCCGAGCTGGGCCTGGAGGTGTGGTTCTCGCCGTACCCGCTCGACCTGACTGTGGACGAGCTGCACGAACTGTTCGCCGACTGTGCCGAACGCGCCGAACGGATCAGGCGCACCGGGGCGGAGGTCGTGTTCGTCGCCGGGGCCGAGCTGTCGGTGATGGTCCAGGGTTTCGCCGAAGGCGCCACGCTGGAGCAGCGCCTCGGCCGGCTGCTCGGCGACCCTGCCGACCGGCCTGCTCGCTTGGCAACGGTGAGCGAACGCCTCAACGACTTCTTCCGCGAAGCTGTGCCCGCGATCCGCAAGACCTTCGGCGGCAAGGTCACCTACGCGGCCATCCAGTTCGAACGCGTCGACTGGGACCTGTTCGACTTCACGACGCTGGAGCTGATCCGCTCGGCCGCCGTCGCCGACGTGTTCCGCGAAGGCGTGCGGACGTTGACGCAACAGGACAAACCCGTGGTCATCACGGGGTTCGGCACGGCCACCTGGCGCGGCGCCGGTGACGTCGCGCCGCGCAGCATGGAGATCGTCGAGAACGACCAGCACGGCCGGCCGATTCGGCTGAAAGACGTCTACGAACGCGACGAGCCCGGCCAAGCCCGGTACCTGACCGAGCTCCTGGAGATCTTCGAAGAAGAAGGCGTGGACAGCGCGTTCGTCTACCTCTTCGCCCTGCGCACGCACCCGCACCGCCCCGACGGCGACCCGCGCGACGACCTCGACCTCGCCGGCGGCGGCATCGTCAAGGTGCTGGAAGGCCGCGGCGGCACGACGTACCCGGGCCTGCCGTGGGAGCCCAAGGCGGCTTTCCACGCCGTCGCCGAGCGTTACCGCATCCTGCCCTAGTTACCCGGCCGGGCGCCGCCTTAACTGGCGGTACCCGGTTCCGTGTCCGATCGTGCACCCATCGGACCCCTGACGGTGGTAATTCCCTTGGTCTTCCTTGCTCGCGGCGTGTCACGCGTGGATCACTGAATTCGCCGGCGCGGGCGAGCTGCCGCAGTTCCCCGGTGCCGGTGCGTTCTCGGTGTGGGCCGTACTGGTGGCCGGCGCGACGGTGACGACGTGGGCGGTCGGGATGATCTTCGCGAGCCTCGCGTTCTGGGCGCCGAAGCTCGACCTGCACAGCCTCTTCGGGAACGTCTGGCAGCTTGCCCGCTATCCCGCCGACATCTACGCCCGGCCGCTTCGGCGTGTGTTCACCTACGTGCTGCCGCTCGCGGTGGTCGCCTCGGCGCCTGCCCGCGTCCTCGCCCGCCCGGCCGACGCGCTGCTCGTGCTCGGCGCGCTGGTCACCGCGGCCGCCGCGGTGCTCGTCGCGATCCTCGTGTGGCGCACCGGCCTGCGTCGCTACACGGGCGCGAGCAGCTAGTTTCCGTTTACGATCGCTGCGCATGGTCGCACTCGTGCTGAAGATGTCCGTCTCGCTCGACGGCTACGTCGCGCCGGCCGACGGGCGCACCGAGCTACCCGCTCGCCCACGGCGGCGTCCGGTTCGCCCGGTCCCTGATCGAGACCGGCCTCATCGATGAGTACCGCCTCGTCGTCCACCCGGTCGTGCTGGGTGACGGCGAGCGGCTCTTCACGAAGCCGCTCACCCTCGACCCGGTGAGCACCACCGCCTTCAGCCGCGGCACCGTCGTCCACGTCTTCACGGCGCGCGAAGCTAGTTGAGATTCTCGTTCAGCGCGATGATCGCCACGTTCAGCGCCGTCGCGTAGACGATCCAGAAGAAGTACGGCAGCAGCAGCACCGCGGCCAGGTGTGAGCGGCGGTAGAACAGACCGATCGTCATCAGCGTGGTGAAGCCGAGCAGGATGATGTCCACGCAGGCCAACCGCGTGGAGCCGCCCGCGAAGAACAGCGGTGCCCATAGCAGGTTGAACAGCAGGCTGACGCCGTACATGGCGAAGCCCTGCGTCTCGCCGTCCGTGCGCCAGTAGACCCAGCCGGCGAACGCGAGCAGCACGTACAGGAGTGTCCACACAGGACCGAACAGCTTCGCCGGCGGTGCCCACTCCGGCAGCACGAGCCGCGCGTACGTCTCGGGCGCCGACGTGGCCGCGAGCGAGCCCACGATGGCGACCACGGCGACCAGCACGAAGAACACCACGAGCACGACCCAGGGGTTGCGTCGGTGGGTGGGCGTGGTCACGTTCCCTCCCCGTCACGCCGGCTCGGCGGTACCTGGCGAACCGCCCGTGATCGGCCATATTAGGAGCACCGCCGCCCGCGCGCGCGATGTCGGCTCGGGGATTTGCGAGACTGGACGGGTGAGCACTGGCACCGAGCAGTCCAAGGTTTGGTTCGAACGCGCGAAGGCGGCCGTCCCGGGCGGGGTGAACTCGCCGGTGCGGGCGTTCAACTCGGTCGGCGGCACCCCGCGTTTCATGGTCCGCGGCGAGGGCCCCCACCTGTGGGACGCCGACGGCAACCGCTACGTCGACCTCGTCTCGTCCTGGGGCCCGATGATCCTCGGACACGCCCACCCGCAGGTGGTCGAGGCCGCGCGCGCGGCCGCCACGAGCGGGCTGTCGTTCGGCACGCCGACGATCGGCGAGGTCGAATTGGCCGAGGAGATCATCGGCCGCGTCGAGCCCGTCGAGCAGGTGCGCCTGGTCAACTCCGGCACCGAGGCGACGATGAGCGCGATCCGCCTCGCCCGCGGGTTCACCGGCCGCGCGAAGATCGTGAAGTTCGCCGGGTGTTACCACGGTCACGTCGACGCGCTGCTGGCCCAGGCCGGCTCCGGCGTCGCGACGCTCGGGCTGCCGACCTCGCCCGGCGTCACGGGTGCGCAGGCCGCCGACACGATCGTGCTGCCCTACAACGACCTCGACGCCGTGCGGAAGTCCTTTGTGGAGAACGAGGGCGAGATCGCGGCGGTGATCACGGAGGCGGCCGCGGGCAACATGGGCGCGATCGCCCCGGATGCCGGGTTCAACGCGGGCCTCGCGGAGATCGCCCACGAGCACGGCGCGCTGCTGATCATGGACGAGGTCATGACGGGCTTCCGCGTCTCGCGCGCCGGCTGGTTCGGCCTGGAAGGCGTGGCCGGTGACCTCTACACCTTCGGCAAGGTCATGTCGGGCGGGCTGCCGGCCGCCGCGTTCGGCGGTCGCGCCGACGTGATGGCCAAGCTCGCGCCGGGCGGTCCCGTCTACCAGGCGGGCACGCTGTCGGGGAACCCCGTCGCCGTCGCCGCGGGCCTCGCGACGCTGCGAGCGGCCGACGACGCCGTGTATGCGGCGCTTGACGCCAACGCGAAGCGGCTCGGCGGGCTCTTCGACGCGGCGCTGACCGAAGCGGGCGTCGCGCACAACGTGCAGTACGCGGGCAACCTCGTGAGCGTCTTCTTCGCCGACGGCGCCGTCCGCGACTACGCGGGCGCGCAGGCCGCCGACACCTGGCGCTTCCCGGCCTTCTTCCACGCTTTGCTCGACGCCGGCGTGTACGCGCCACCGAGCGCGTACGAGGCGTGGTTCGTGAACGCCGCGATGGACGACGAAGCGTTCGGCGTGATCGAGGCGGCTCTCCCGGCCGCTGCCCGCGCCGCGGCCGAGGCGGTCAAGCCGTGACCACTGTCGTCCACCTCCTGCGCCACGGCGAAGTCCACAACCCCGACAAGATCCTCTACGGCCGGCTGCCGAACTTCCGGCTGTCCGACCGCGGGCAGCGCCAGGCGCTCACCGTCGCGGAAGCCGTGGCCGGCCACGACCTCGCGCACGTCGTCGCGTCGCCGCTGCAGCGCGCCCAGGAGACGGCGGCGCCGATCGCGGCCGCCCACCGCCTCGACATTGCGACCGACGAGGGCCTGATCGAAGCGGGCAACGTCTTCGAGGGCCAGCGCGTGGCCGTCGGCGACGGTGCGTTGCGCCAGCCCAAGGCGTGGCCGCACCTGGTCAACCCGTTCCGCCCGTCGTGGGGCGAGCCGTACGTCGAGATCGCGCACCGGATGCTCGGCGCGGTGTACCGCGCCCGCGAGCAGGCCGAGGGGCGCGAGGCGCTGTGCGTGTCGCACCAGCTGCCGATCTGGACGCTGCGGCGGTTCCTCGAGGCCAAGCGGCTGTGGCACGACCCGCGCAACCGTCAGTGCTCGCTGGCTTCGCTGACGTCGCTGGTCTTCGACGGCGAGGCCCTCGTGGACATCGTCTACAGCGAACCCGCGGGCACCACGGACCCGAAGGTGACGGGCGCATGAAGCGGGCGATCGGCGCTCTGCTGGCCGCCGCGCTTCTGGTGGCCGGCTGCTCCACGGGCAAGGACGCCGTCGTCTCCGGCGGCACGTTCAGCTTCGTGTCGCCGGGCGGCCAGGTCGACATCAAGTACCCGATCGCGCAGCGCCAGACCGCGCCCACGCTGGCCGGCGACGACCTCATGAACGAGGGCAAGCAGCTCTCCATCACCGACTTCCCCGGCCAGGTCCTGGTGATCAACCTGTGGGGCCAGTGGTGTGGCCCATGCCGCGCGGAGGCGCCGGAACTCGAGACCGCCAGCAAGGAGATGGCCCCGCTCGGCGCCAAGCTCATCGGCCTCGACGTCCGCGACCCGGCCCGCTCGGTCGCCCAGGACTTCGTGCGCGACCGCGACATCACGTACCCGTCCATCTGGGACGCTTCGGGCCGCGTGCTGCTGAGCCTCGAGGGCTACCCCCGCAACCTCATCCCGTCGACGATCGTGCTCGACAAGCAGCACCGCGTCGCCGCGATCTTCCTGCGGCCGGTCCTGGCGTCGGATCTGATGCCCACGGTGAAGGGCCTGCTGGCCGAAAAGTAGCCCGCCTGCCCGCTCGCTCACTCGGTGACCGGCGCGGCCGGATCCGTCCGGCAACGCCGGTCACGAGTGGGACCTTGGTCCCCTTCGGGCTGTGGCGTACGTCCTGTGAGCTGCCCCCGCCCGTCTTACGCGAAGCTCACTGCCTACTCTCAAGTGCGTGAACTCCGTGTCCGAGCTGGCGATCTCCGGACCGCTGCTGCTCGCCGCGGGCGTGGCGTTGCTGGCCGGCGCGATCTCGTTCGCGTCGCCCTGCGTGGTGCCGCTCGTGCCCGGGTACCTGGCATACCTGGCGGCGCTGGTGGGAGCCGACGCGCCGGCGGTGAGTGTCGACGAGGAACGCAAGAAGGGCCGCTACGCCGTGCTCGGCGCCGCGGGTCTGTTCGTGCTCGGGTTCACCGTCGTGTTCGTCGCGACGCTCGGCACGCTCGTCTGGCTCGCGGACACGTTGCTGATCAACCAGGACCTGCTGCAGCGCATCGGCGGTGTGCTCACGATCGCGATGGCGCTGGTGTTCCTCGGCTGGATCCCGGGCCTGCAGCGAGAGGTCCGCTCGCACCGCGTGCCGGGCGGCGGGATCTGGGGCGCGCCGCTGCTGGGTGCCGTGTTCGGCCTCGGCTGGACGCCGTGCATCGGCCCGACGCTCTCGGCTGTCACGAGCCTCGCGAGCGCCACGGGCGGCGCGGCCGCGCGCGGGTACCTGCTGGTGCTTGTCTACTGCCTGGGCCTCGGCCTGCCGTTCCTGCTGATCGCGCTCGGCGCCCGCTGGGCCGTGCGCGCCACCGACTGGCTGCGCCGCAACGGCCGCCGCGTGCAGCTCATCGGCGGCGGGCTCCTGATGGTCGTCGGCATCCTGCTCGTCACCGGACTCTGGGGAGACGTCATGGGCTGGCTCCGCAACTCCGTCGCCTCGAACCTGGTGTTGCCACTGTGACCACCACTGAAGCGCCCCCGGCCAGCCCGCAGCACCCCTACCGGCCCTCGGCCGGCAAGCAACTGCTCGCCTTCCTGCGCAACACCTGGCGCGGCCTCACGTCGATGCGCACCGCGCTCGTGCTGCTGTTCCTGCTGGCGCTCGCCGCGCTGCCCGGCGCCCTGTTGCCGCAGAACCGGCTCAACGCGGCCAAGGTCGACGAGTACATCACCAGCCACGGCTGGTGGGGCACCCTGCTCGACAAGCTGGAGTTCTACGACGTCTACTCCAGCGTCTGGTTCTCGGCGATCTACCTGCTGCTGATGATCTCGCTCATCGGCTGCCTCACGCCGCGCAGCTGGGACTACGTCAAGCAGATGCGCGCGAAGCCCGTGCTGACGCCGCGCAACCTGGCGCGCATGCCGCACCACCGCATCGTCCGCACCTCGCGCACGCCCGAGTCGATCCGCGAAGACGTGCGCAAGCAGCTTTCCGGCTGGCGCAGGATCGAGCGTGACGAAGACGACGGCGGCGGCTACAGCATCTCCGCCGAACGCGGCTACCTGCGCGAGACCGGCAACCTGCTCTTCCACTTCGGCATGCTCGGCCTGATCATCTTTTTCGCCCTCGGCAAGCTCTACAGCTACGAGGGCCAGGTCATCGTCCAGGCCGACGGCAGCCAGTTCTGCAACTCCGGCATCTACAACTACGACTCGTTCGAAGCCGGCCTGCGCATCGACGGCACCGACCTCGACGCGTTCTGCGTGAAGGTCAACGACTTCACCGCGAACTACACGCCCGCCGGCGAGGCCGACTACTACCACTCGAACATCCAGTACCAGTCGGGCGACGACCTCAAGACCAACACGTGGCGGCCGTACAACCTCCAGGTCAACGATCCGCTGCGCACCGTCGGCGACCGCGTCTACCTGCTGGGCAACGGCTACTCGCCCCAGTTCACCGTGACGTTCCCGAACGGCGAGCAGCGCACGCAGAACACGCAGTGGCGGCCCACCGACACGACCACGATGCTCTCGCAGGGCGCCACGAAGTTCGACCAGCCCGGCATCACCGACGAGATCCAGCGGCGCACCAAGCAGCTCGCGATCACCGGGGTGCTCGCGCCGACTTCGTTCGTCCACGGCGGGATCCTCACCTCCACCGCGCCCGAGCTGAACAACCCGATGGTCGCCGTCGACGTCCTGCGCGGCGACCTCGGCCTCGACGCGGGCCGCGGGCAGTCGGTGTTCGAGGTCGACCAGGGCCGAGTGGCCGACGGGCGCCTCAAGCGCGTCGCGCGGCAGAACCTGGCCATCGGCCAGTCGGTGACGCTCGACGACGGCACCAAGGTCCGCTTCGACGGCGTGAACAAGTGGGTGAACCTCCAGATCTCCCACGACCCCACGCAGGTGTTCGTGCTCGGCTTCGCGATCGTGATGTTCGTGGGCCTGGGCGGATCGTTGCTGGTCAAGCGGCGGCGGGTGTGGGTGCGGGTGCGCCCGGGTGACGACGGACACGCGGGTACCGTGATCGAGGTCGCCGGGCTGGCGCGCACCGACCAGGCAGGGTACGGCGAAGAGTTCCAGCGGATCAGCGAACGGCTGGTCACGGGCCGGAAAGGCAGCTGAGGCATGCAGATCAACGAGACGTTGTCGCAGTACAGCGACTGGTTCTACACCACCACGGTGGCGATCTATGTCCTCGCGCTCCTGCTCTCGCTGTTCGAGCAGGCCTTCGGCGCGAAGGGCCGCCAGGCCCACGCGCGCAGCGCGCAGAAGTCGCTGGTCGGCGCCGGCGGGCCGGTGATCGAGGACGCCGACAACCCGGCTGAGCCCGAGGCCCCGCGCGAGGTCGGCCGCGCCGAGCGCATCGGCCGCATGGGTGCGTCGCTGCTGGTGCTGGGCGCGCTGCTGCAGCTCACCGCGATCGTGCTGCGCGGCCTCGCCGTGCACCGCGCGCCGTGGGGCAACATGTACGAGTACGGCATGGCGGTCACCTTCATCACGGTGGTCGCGTGGCTGATCGTGATCCGGAAGTTCCCGGTGCGCCACCTCACGGGCTTCCTGCTGCTGCCCGTCGTGATCCTGATGTTCATCAACGGCACGCTGCTCTACACGGTGGCCGCGCCGGTCGTGCCCGCGCTGCAGTCGTACTGGCTCTACATCCACGTGTCGGCCGCGATCATCGGCTCCGGCGTGTTCCTGGTGCCCGGCGTGGCGAGCGTGCTCTACCTCTTCCGCACCGCGTATGACCGCAACCCGGCCAAGTTCCCCGGCTTCGGCCCGAAGCTCCCGGCCGCCGACGTGCTCGACCGCATCGCCTACCGCGCCACGATCGTGGCGTTCCCCATCTTCACCTTCGGCGTGCTCTGCGGCGCGGTGTGGGCCGAGGCCGCGTGGGGCCGGTTCTGGGGCTGGGACCCGAAGGAGACCGTCGCCTTCATCGCGTGGGTCGTTTACGCCGCCTACCTGCACTCCCGCGCCACCGCGGGATGGCGCGGCACGCGGGCGGCCGTGATCAACATCGTCGGTTTCGCGGTGACGATCTTCAACCTGTTCTTCATCAACCTGGTGACTGCCGGACTGCACTCCTACGCAGGGGTGAACTGACCGGGGGTCCACGCGGTTCGTAACACTCCACCCGACTACCGTCGATACCTGAGGATCCAGCAGGCGGTGCGATCGGGAGGTTGGCAGCGGTGACCGGACCCAGCGAAGAGGCGGCCACCCGGGCGGAGTCCGGCGGTGTTCCAGGGCAGCCCGAGCAGGCTCAGGCACAGCCCGAACCCGCTCCGGAACCGGCGGCCGAACTGTTCTCCGACGAACGCACGGACTCGACGCCGCACCCGTCCGCGGACGCGTATGAGGCCCAGCCGACTCAGGTCGTGGCCTCGCCCAACCCGAACTCGGGCCCGCACGCCGTGCCGGGTCAGCCCGTCGCGCAGGCGGCCCAGCCGGCGCAGCCCGGCCAGGTTCCGCCCGGGTACGCGCAGCAGCAGTACGACCAGAACCTTCCGCCGTTGCAGCCGCAGCAGCAGTACCCGCCCGCGGGTTACCCGCAGCAACCGCAGCAGCAGCACCCGCAGCAGCAGCAACCGCAGCAGCAGCCTTCGGTCCTGCCGCAGCCGGGCGGCCGGCACTCGGCCGTGCCCGACGACCTGACCACCGCGCACTTGGTGAAGCAGGCGAAGCGCACGCCGCAGTCCGGCTGGCGCAAGGCGCTGTTCGTGGGCACCGGCAAGCTGCTCAACCCCGGCGAAAGCCCGGCCGACACGCGCCGGCGCGAGCTGATCGCGCGCGTGAACCAGCCGCTGCGCGGGTGCTACAAGATCGCGATGCTGTCGCTCAAGGGCGGCGTCGGCAAGACCACCACCACGACCACGCTGGGCTCGACCTTCGCCTCGCTGCGCGGCGACCGCGTGGTGGCCGTGGACGCGAACCCGGACCGCGGCACGCTGTCGCAGAAGATCGCCATCGAGACCACGGCGACCGTGCGGCACCTGCTGCGCGACGCCGAGAAGATCACCCGCTACAGCGACGTCCGCTCGTACACCTCACAGGGTTCGAGCCGGCTGGAGATCCTCGCCAGCGAGCAGGACCCGGCTGTGTCGGAGGCCTTCTCCGAGACCGACTACCGGCGCACGGTCAACCTGCTGGAGCACTTCTACAACATCGTGCTCACCGACTGCGGCACCGGCTTGATGCACTCGGCGATGAAGGGCGTGCTCGACGTCGCCGACTCACTCGTGGTCGTCTCGTCGGGCTCGGTCGACGGTGCCCGCAGCGCCTCGGCCACGCTCGACTGGCTCGAGGCCCACGGCTACGGCGACCTGGTGAAGCGCTCGGTCGTGGTCATCAACTCCGTGCGCCCGAAGGGCAGCTCGGTCGACCTCGACAAGCTCTCGGCCCACTTCGGCGCGAAGGT
The DNA here is from genome assembly GCF_040654155.1 of Amycolatopsis sp. NPDC050768. Taxonomy (NCBI): domain Bacteria; kingdom Bacillati; phylum Actinomycetota; class Actinomycetes; order Pseudonocardiales; family Pseudonocardiaceae; genus Amycolatopsis; species Amycolatopsis sp. NPDC050768. The sequence goes on along the minus strand of NZ_JBFAHL010000001.1, from coordinate 707,224 downwards.
CCGCGCCGTGTGCCGCATCCCGTTCGACGCGCACCTCGAGGAGGGCGCGGAGGTCGAGCTGGAACGCCTGGGCGGCGACACGCGCCTGGCGCTGCTGGAGCTGGCGGCGACGGTGGCCGACGGCTTCGGGGCGCAGCAGTACCGCTGAGCCAAGACCGCTGATTCAGTACCGCTGCTCGGTACCACGGAGCCCGGTTCGTAAAGCGTTGCGAAAGCGCCCCGGCCGCACGTGCTGGGGCGCTTTTACGTCTTGCCGGCGCTCAGGCGTCCGGGTCGTCGGTGGGCCGCTTGCGCTGCTGCTCGCCGAGCTTGCGCAGGAAGTCGGGGTCGTCGTCGGGCGCGAGGGTGGGCCGCCGATCGGGCACACCGATGCGTTGCGCGCCGAAGGCCCGCCACAACAGAACGGCGATGGTGATCGCGCCCACCGCTGCGAGCAGAGCAATCATGCCCGGTCCTTCCGTCGTGCAAGGCCTTGCCGGTTCCCCAGGTTAGCCCCAAAACGCCGCGCCGGCCCGAACCCCGGGTACGACGAAGGGTCGTGACCGGTAAGAGGTGCGGGAAGTCACCTCTTACCACTCACGACCCTCTCGTCGCGGTGGTTCAGGCCTTGCGGGCCGGTTCGCTCGCGTCGGTGGTGAGCTCGGCGAGGAGCTCGTTCACCTCGGACTCGCGGAACCTGCGGTGCCCGCCCGGGGTCCGGATCGAGCCGATCCGGCCGGCCGTGGCCCACCGGGTGACCGTCTTCGGGTCCACCCGGAACAAGGCGGCCACCTCTCCCGGGGTGAGCAACCTTCCGCCCATCGTCGCGGTCATTTTCCGCCTCCTTAACGACCTACTTGCTATACCGGAGGCATCGGGCCTTTCGCCCGTCGCGCCGGGGTAGCCAACGCGGCAATCGTGGCACTTCACCCGTCGGGTACTCGAACGGTTGTCCTTGAGTAAAGAGCCCTTAAAGTGCAAAAGGGACATAACCTCTGGCGTCCTCCCGTGTGTGAAGTCCTTGTTCAAATGGCTCTGACCAGGAGGTTTTCTTCTGCGGAGCGGCGGCCTCAGGTAAAGACGCGCCAAAGGGGCATCGCGGGCGATAGCGGCCATCGGCGACGTTGTGACGCAGTAGACACTCTGTCCGTTGATCCGGGCGTCTTACCTTCCCTGCGACCGGCGCGGGCCGCGAAGCATAATGAGCCGGTGGATCAGCTGGACCGGAAGATCATCGCGGCGTTGCGGGTCAACGGCCGGGCCACCTACGCCGACCTCGGCCGTTCCGTCGGTTTGTCGGCCTCGTCGGTGCACGAGCGCGTGGGCAAGCTCGAGGCCGCGGGGGTGATCACCGGCTACCACGCGATGGTGGACCCGGGCACCGTCGGTCTGGGCGTCACGGCGCTGGTGGGCATCCACCCGACGGACACCGCCACCGACGAGGACGTGGCCACCGCACTCGGCGAGCTCGCCGAGGTGGAGAGCTGCTACGCCGTGGCCGGCGACGAGGCGTTCGTGGTGAAGGTGCGCGTGTCGACCGTCGACGAGCTGGAGCACACACTCGGGCGGCTGCGGCGCATCCCGGGCGTCGGGCGCACCAACACGACGGTGGTGCTCTCGACCCGCTTCGAGGGTCGCCCGAACAACGCGGGCCTGGACGAAGAGGCCGAGAACAAGGCGTAGCCTCCCTTGATGTGAGCGAATCGCCGGAACCCGAATCGCCGGAAAACCTGCCCCGTGACCTGACGCTGTACCTGGTCGCGCGCTTCGCGCTGGTGGCCGTGGTCGCCTGGGTGCTGTCGCTGGTCGGGGTGCCGCTGCTGGTGTCCCTCCTCATCGGGCTCGTCGTGGGCCTGCCGCTGGGTCTGCTGCTGTTCCGCAAGCTCAACGCGCGCGTGACGGCCGGGCTGGCCAAGCGCAACGAGTCGCGGGCTCGTGCGCGGGCCGCCCTGCGCGCCCAGTTGCGCGGCGACCTCCCGTCGAACCCGGGCGACGAGGCCGCGTGAGCAGGCTCCACAACCGGGCCTGGGTGCGTGAGGCCGTCCGCATCATCGAGGCCGACGCGAACCGCAGCGCCGACACCCACCTGCACGTGTTCCCACTGCCCCAGGAATGGGGCGTCGACCTTTACCTGAAGGACGAGTCCGTGCACCCCACGGGCTCGCTCAAGCACCGGCTGGCCCGGTCGCTGCTGCTCTACGGCCTGGTCAACGGCCAGATCGGCCCGGACACCACGCTCATCGAGGCCTCCAGCGGCTCGACGGCGGTGTCCGAGGCGTACTTCGCGCGCATGCTGGGCCTCAAGTTCGTGACCGTGGTGCCGCGGCGCACGAGCAAGGAGAAGATCGCCCTCATCGAGTTCTACGGCGGCGACTGCCACTACGTCGACCGCGCCCCGGACATGTACCCGGAGGCCGAACGCCTCGCCGCCGAGTGCGGCGGGCACTACCTCGACCAGTTCACCTACGCCGAGCGCGCGACCGACTGGCGCGGCAACAACAACATCGCGGAATCGGTGTTCGCGCAGATGCGCGCCGAGCGGCATCCGGTGCCGTCGTGGATCGTCGTGGGCGCCGGGACGGGCGGCACGAGCGCGACGTTCGGGCGGTACGTGCGGTACAAGCGCCATACGACCAAGATCGCCGTGGTGGATCCGGAGAACTCGTCCTTCTTCAGTGCCTGGGAGACCGGGGCGCTGGACTACTCGACGGGGATGCCGTCGCGGATCGAGGGGATCGGCCGGCCGCGGGTGGAGCCGTCGTTCGTGCCCGGGGTGATCGACGAGATGTTCTCGGTGCCGGATGCCGGGTCGCTTGCCGCCATCCGGTTGTTGCGGGACCACACGGGGCACTGGGCCGGTGGGTCTACGGGGACGAACCTGTACGGCGCGTTTTTGCTGATCTCGCGGATGATCGCCGAGGGGCAGGCCGGGTCTGTCGTCACGTTGTTGTGTGACGGTGGGGATCGGTATGCGAACACGTACTACTCGGATGAGTGGTTGGCGGAGCAGGATCTCGATATCGCGCCGTATCGGGCGAAGTTCGATGAGTTTCTGCTGACCGGTCGGTTTGAGGGGTAGGTCCGCGTCCGTGCAGGTCCTCGCAGGGGCGTGTTGCGTGGGTTGTGGCTAGAACGCCAGCGCCACCGCGCTGAGGACCGCCCAGGCGAGCATGGCCAGGCCCGTGTCGCGTAGGGCCGGGATGAGTTCGCGGCCCACTTTGCCGCCGCCGACCGCGCGGACGGACTTGAGCAGCATGGGTGCCGTGACCAGGGCGATGAGCAGCAGCGGGTGCCAGATGCCGAGGACCACGGTGAGCACGTACGGCACCGTCACCAGTGCGAGGTACAAGCGGCGCGTGCCGCTGTCGCCGAGGCGGGTGGCGAGGGTGCGTTTGCCCGACTCGATGTCGGTGGGGATGTCGCGGAGGTTGTTGGCCGTCAGCACCGCCGTGGAGAAGCAGCCGACCGCGACGGCGCAGCCCAGGCCGGCCCAGCTGACGCGCCCGGCCTGCACGTAGACGGTGCCCAGCACGCCGGCGAGGCCGAAGAACACGAAGACGGCGATCTCGCCGAAGCCGTAGTAGCCGTACGGCTTCTTGCCGCCCGTGTAGAACCACGCGCCGAGGATGCAGACGCCGCCCATGATCAGCAGCCACCAGAAGCCGGTGAGGGCCACGAGCAGCAGGCCCAGCACGCCGGCCAGGCCAAGACACACCAGCGCCGCCGCGAGGACGGCCTTCGGGGCGGCCGTGCCGGAGCCGACGAGGCGCAGCGGGCCGACGCGGTTCTCGTCGGTGCCGCGCACGCCGTCGGAATAGTCGTTGGCGTAGTTCACGCCGATGATCAGAGCGAGCGCGACCAGCAGCGCGAGCACCGAGCGCCACCACGAGAACGCGTCCAGCGCGATCGCCGCCCCGACGCCCGCGACCACCGGCGCGATCGCGTTGGGCAGCGTCCGCGGGCGGGCGCCTTCGATCCACTCACTCACTGTCGCCATGGTCGTTATTCAACGCCATGCGATCTTCACCCGATCAGGAACCCGTGACCTGCCACGTGAGGGTCCCGCTGCTGTTCGGCTCGTCGGCCGACGCGGCGCCCGCGCCGATGACCAACCCCACCGCAAGAGCCACGACCGCCACGGCAGCCTTCGTCCACCTCGTCATACCCCGAGGCAACCGTGATCACTGGCACCCTGTCAACGATCCGGCGGGATTTCACGCCGTCCGGAGGGCGAACAGGGCTTTGACGGCTGCCCGGTCGATCTTCCCGGGGCCCCGCAACGGCAATTCGGCCGTGAACTCGACCTGCTTCGGCGTGGCCGCGGCGCCCAGTTCCTCGCGGACGACGGCGCGCAGCGTTTCGCCCGCGACCGGTCCCTCCGCGACCACCAACGCGACCACCGCTTCACCCCACTGGGGGTCCGGGATCCCGACCACGCAGACGTCGCGCACGCCCTTGATCGCCCCGAGCACCCGCTCCACCGACCCCGCCGACACCTTCACGCCGCCGGTGTTGATCACGTCGTCCGCGCGGCCGAGGACCTCGACGCGGCCGTCGTCGAGCAGCCGCCCGCGGTCGGAGGTGCGGAACCAGCCGTCCTGGAACGACTCCTCGGTGAGTGAAGGCGCGAGCCGGTAGCCGTGGGCCAGCACCGGCCCGGAGATCCGCAGCCGCTCGTCGGCGTCCGGCTCGACACGCACCCCGTCGAGCGGCACCCCGTCGTAGACGCAGCCACTCGCGGTCTCGCTCATGCCGTACGCGGGAACGATCCGCACGCCGGCCTCGACAGCCCGCGTACGCAGCGTCGCCGACGTCGCCGCAGCGCCCAGCACGATCCCGTCGAACGCGCGGGCCGCGGACAGCCCGGCCCCGCCGTCGTCGAGCAGCCGGACGAGCTGCGTCGGCACCAGCGCCGTGTACCGCGGCCCGTCCTCGGCCAGCACCGGCGCGGCGGCGGCGGCGAACTCGTCCGGCCGGAAGCCCGCCCCGGTCAGGAAAGCGGCTTTCGTGCCCGCCAGCCGCGCGCGGACCAGTACCTGCAGGCCGCCGATGTAGTGCGCCGGCGTGGCGAGCAGCCAGTGGCCCGCGCCGCCGAGCCGCGCGTGCGTGGCAGTGGCCGACGACGTCAGCGCGCCCGGCGAGAGCAGCACGCCCTTCGGCGCGCCCGTCGACCCGGACGTGGCGATGATCACGGCCGTGTCCGGTTCGGCCGGGGTGTCCGGCGCCATCGCCTCGAGCACGCCGGGCGCCGCCGGGTCGGCCGAAGACAGCGGCAGCACGGCCTCGCCGCCGTCCAGCGCCGCCGCCACGGCCGTGTCCAGGGCGGACACCGCTTCGGCGCTCCCGTCGAGCCACACCACACGCACAAGGTCTCCCGGTGGATCAGTAGTAGTACGGGACGTCGGACCAATCCGGGTCCCGCTTCTGCAGGAACGCGTCGCGGCCTTCCACGGCTTCGTCCTGCATGTACGCCAGCCGCGTGGTCTCGCCGGCGAAGAGCTGCTGGCCGACGAGGCCGTCGTCGATCGCGTTGAACGCGTACTTCAGCATGCGCTGCGCCGTCGGGGACTTGCCGACGATGGCCCAGCCCCACTCCAGTGCCACCTTTTCCAGATCGGCGTGGGGGACGACCTCGTTCACCGCGCCCATGTGGTGCATCTGCTCGGCGGTGTAGTCGCGGCCGAGGAAGAAGATCTCGCGCGCGAACTTCTGCCCGACCTGGCGGGCGAGGTAGGCGGAGCCGTAGCCGGCGTCGAACGAGCCGACGTCGGCGTCGGTCTGCTTGAAACGCGCGTGCTCGGCGGAGGCGAGCGTGAGATCGCACACGACGTGCAGCGAGTGCCCACCGCCCGCGGCCCAGCCGGGAACGACCGCGACCACCGGTTTCGGCATGAACCGGATCAAGCGCTGGACCTCGAGGATGTGCAGCCGGCCGGCGCGCGCGGGGTCGACCGTGTCGGAGGTCTCCCCACTCGCGTACTGATACCCGGAGCGTCCGCGAATACGCTGGTCACCGCCGGAACAGAACGCCCAGCCGCCGTCCTTGGGCGACGGCCCGTTGCCGGTGAGCAGGACGCAGCCGACGTCGGAGCTCATCCGGGCGTGGTCGAGGGCGCGGTAGAGCTCGTCGACCGTGTGCGGGCGGAAGGCGTTGCGGACCTCCGGACGGTCGAACGCGACGCGGACCACCCGTTTGCCGGAGCGGCTCTCGGCGGAGCGGTGGTAGGTGATGTCGGTGAAGGCGAAACCTTCGACCTCGGTCCACGCGGCGGGGTCGAACAGCTCGGAAACTCGGGCGTCATCCACGTTTGGGAGAATAGGACCTGTGGACATCTCTGCTGAGCCTGATGCCGCCTCCGCGGGAGGTAGCGCGTCCGTGGGCGATTTACCCGGAGCCTGCCGGTGAACCCCTCCACCGCGCAGGCCAGGGTCATCGTCGACGAACTGGTCCGCAACACCGTGTCCCACGTCGTCCTCTGCCCGGGTTCGCGTAACGCGCCGCTGTCGATCGCGCTCTACGACGCGGCCGCGGCCGGCCGACTCCAGCTCCACGTGCGTATCGACGAGCGCGGTGCGGCGTTCCTCGCGCTCGGCATCGCCGCCCGCACGGGCCGGCCGTCGGCGGTGGTCTGCACCTCCGGCACGGCGGCAGCGAATTTCCACCCGGCCGTGCTTGAGGCCGACCGCGCGGGCGTGCCGCTGATCGTGCTCACCGCCGACCGCCCGCCCGAGCTGCGCTCCGCCGGCGCCAGCCAGGTGATCGACCAGTACCAGCTCTACGGCAACGCCGTGCGCTACTTCGACGAGCTGGCCGTCGCCGAGCGGCGCGCCGGCCAGAACTCCTACTGGCGCAGCCAGATCTGCCGCGCCTGGAACGCCGCCTACGGCGAGTGGCGCAGCGGCCCGGTGCACCTGAACATCCCGTTCCGCGAGCCGCTGGTGCCGGACCTCGACGATGACGGTGAGTGGTACGAGTCCACCGAAGGCCGCGCCGACGGCGAACGCTGGACCGAGCTCCCCGACTTCGGCGCCCTGCCGTCCTTTGTGGTCCCCTCGGCCCGCCACGGCCTTGTGATCGCGTGCGACACCGGCGTGCAGGCCGCCAGCGAGTGGGCCGAGCAGCACGGCTGGCCGGTGGTTTCGGAGACTGGTGGTTTGGGCCTGTCCGGCTCCACGGCCATCTCGTCGGGCGCGTGGCTGCTGGGCGTCGAGGAGTTCATCTCACACCACAAGCCGGAGCAGGTTCTGTGCCTCGGCCGGCCGACGGTGTTCCGGCAGGTCCAGAACGTGCTCTCGGACCCCGCGGTGGAAGTTCTGCTGGTCCGCCCCGACTCCGACTGGCCCGCGCCGGCGCACAACGTCCGCCAGGTCGGCCAGTGGTTCGCCGAGCCCACGAAGCCCGCGGACCCGGAGTGGCTCGCGGGCTGGCAACGCGCCGACGCGGCTGCTGCCGCGGCCGTTTCTCTCGCTCTGGCCGAGGAGCCGTGGCCCAGCGGGTTGAGCGTCGCTTCGGAGCTGGTGGACGCCCTGCCGCAGGGTGCTCTTCTGGTGGTGGGTTCGTCGAACCCGACCCGCGATGTCGCGCTGGCCGGGACCCTGCGTCCCGACGTGCTCGTCCACCGCAACCGCGGCGTCGCCGGCATCGACGGCACGGTCTCCACGGCCATCGGTGCGGCCACCGTGCACCGCGCGCCTTCGTACGCTTTGCTGGGCGATCTGACTTTCTTGCACGACGCTTCCGGCCTGCTGACCGGTCCCGCCGAGCAACGTCCGGACCTCACCATCGTCGTCCTCAACGACGACGGCGGCGGGATCTTCTCGCTGCTGGAACAGGGCGCACCCGAGCACGCGGACAGCTTCGAGCGCGTGTTCGGCACTCCCCACGGCGCCGACCTGGGCGCGTTGTGCGCGGGCTACCGGGTGCCGCACGTGGTGGCCTCTTCGGTGTCGGAGTTCCGCGCCGCGTTGAAGCCCGCGCCGGGCCTGCGGGTCGTCGAGGTGCGCGTGGACCGCTCGCGCCACCGCGACCTGCACGCCCGCCTGCGCAAGGCCGTGGCCTCGGCCGTCGGCAACGGCTGAGGTTCAATCCAGCGCGGTCCGCCACGCGTCCTGGTGGGCGTCGAGGTAGTCCGCGGTCGCGAGCCAGTAGGGGCCGTCCTCACGCCAGATGCGCGACCACGGCTGCGCTGCGGCGTTCGCCCGCAGGAAGCCGTGCATCGCGCGGGCGCGGCGGCCAAGCGCGGCCGGAAGCTCGGCTCGTTGGCGCTCGTCGAGGCCGTAGCCGTCGGTGAACGCGCGCAGGCGGGCGGCGGATTCCGCGACCGGCCGGTCGGCGCGCAGGTCCGCCCCGGTCTGCGCGGTGTAGGCGAGATCCCACACCGTCGACGCCGGCGCCGCGCAGTCCCAGTCGATCAGCACCCACCCACGCTCGGTGCGCACGATGTTCCACGGCGCGACGTCGTTGTGGCACACGAGTTCTTCGCGGTCCGGCGGGATGAGCCGCTGCCAGGCCGCGCCCGGCGGCGGGACGAATCCGGCCAGCGCCTGGTGCAGCTCGGCCAGCGTCCGGCCGAGGTCGTGCAGGTCGCCGGGGGAGTACGGGCCGCCCACCTCGCCCGGCACGAACTCCAGCACCTGCCGGCCGCGCTCGTCGCGCCCGAGTGGCCTCGGCGCCGCGCGGAACCCGACCGAACGCAGGTGCGCCAGCACCGCGTCCACGGCCTCGGTCCACGGCCCGGCCGGGCGCCGCACCGTGGCGCCGACGCGGACGACGCCGCTCGTCACGTTCCCGATCAGCGGTTCTTCTGTCACACGATCGAGAATCGTGGCCTCGTCAAGTGATTACCTCCCGGAGTCCCAGCGGGTAAGAACCTCCCAACGGACGTACCTCGCAACTCGAACCCTGGCTACGTTCGAGCGCGTTGATCACCGTCTGGGAGGAAACGCCATGCGTGGAAGAGGTCGGGCCGGGCTCGGGTTGGTCGCGGCGGGAGTGGTGTCGGTGCTGGTCGCGGGGGTGGCGTCGGCCGCGCCGCAGCCGGGGGCGCCGGGGGTGGGTGATCCGTACTACCCCAACGCCGGCAACGGCGGCACCGACGTCCTGCACTACGACATCCGCCTGACCTACCAGCCGGAGACCGACCGGCTGGCGGGCACGACGACGCTGCTGCTCACCGCGACGCAGGACCTGTCGCGGTTCGACCTCGACTTCGCGCTCAAGGCCAAGAGCGTGCTGGTCGGCAACGAGGCCGCGACCTTCGCCAACCAGAACGGCAACGGCGAGCTCGTCATCACCCCCGCGCACCCGCTGCTCAAGGGCCAGACCACCACCGTCGTCGTCGCCTACGACGACACGCCGTCCACCGAGGCCGTCGACGGGCTGCACGGCTGGAAGCACGGCGCGTTCGGCGCGCTGGGCGTCGACGAGCCGCAAAGCGCGCAGTGGTGGTTCCCCTCGAATGACCACCCCACGGACAAGGCCACCTACGACGTCAGCATCGAGGCGCCGGACGGCAACGCGGCCATCACGAACGGGACCCTCGTGCGCAAGACCCAGTCGCGCGCCGGCTGGACGCGGTGGAACTGGCGCAGCACGAAGCCGCAGGCCACCTACCTGACGTCGTTCGTCGTGGGCAAGTACGAGGTGAACCAGTCGACTACGCCGGACGGCAAGCCGTTCATCACCGCGTACGGCTCCGACCTCGGCGACTCCCTCTACGCGGCCAAGGCGAGCGTCGAGCGGACGCCGGAGATCGACGCGTTCCTGGCCACGCAGTTCGGGCCGTTCCCGTTCGAGGCCGAGGGCGGCGTGGTCACCAGCGGCATCACGTTCTCGCTCGAGAACCAGACCCGCCCGACCTATGGCCTGAAAAACTTCCTCAACGGTTCCAACACCACGCTCATCGCCCACGAGAACGCCCACCAGTGGTTCGGCGACAACGTCTCGCTCGGCAAGTGGAGCGACATCTGGCTCAACGAGGGCTTCGCGTCCTACGCCGAATACCTCTGGTCCGAACACGAGGGCGAGGGCACCACGGCCGAGCTCGCCCAGTACGCCTACGACTCCTACGCCGCCGACGACGCGTTCTGGCAGGTCCTGCCCGGCGACCCGGGCGAGGAGAACCAGTTCGACGGCGCCGTCTACGACCGCGGTGCGATGGCCCTGCAGGCCCTGCGCACCACCGTCGGGGACGACGCGTTCTTCGCCATCCTGCAGAAATGGCAGGCCACGAAGGCCGGCGGCCACGGCGTGATCCCGGAGTTCGAGGCGCTGGCCGAGCAGGTGTCGGGCAAGCCGCTGCAGGCGTTGTTCCAGACGTGGCTGTTCACGAAGGGCAAGCCGGCCGTCGGTCCGAACGGCGCTGCCGCTCGGGCTGCGCGGTCGGCCCACGCTCTGGTCAAGCCGAAGTCCTACGACCAGATCCGGGCCAACCACCGCATGCTCGCCGCCGCGGGGGAACGGTGAGGCACTACTGTGCCGATCGTTACCAATCCGACCACAGTCACGGCCGAATGGCTTCGTAGCAACGGTTACGTGCCGAGTGGGGGTCGGCCTACTTTTGGCCGGATTGGTAACCTCGCGATGTGACGGTCAGGCGTGAGCGGGCGAGGCGCATCGGGTGGTTCGCCGTCCTCGGTGTCGCCTCGCTCCTCACCGTCATGTGCGTGAGCCTGCTCTTCGCGGCCATCCGCAACGACAACGCCATCGAGTCCCACCTCGGCACGGCCACGGCCACCGTCGAGTCCGTGAACTTCGACCGCACGATCATCCAGTTCCAGAGCCCGGACGGCATCGTCCACAGCCCGGCCAACGGCGTCCTCTACCCGTCCGGCCTCATGGCGGGCCAGCTCGTGGCCATCGAGTACGACGTCACGAACCCCGACCGCACCGCCCGCGTCGCCGGCCGCACCGCGACGCTCACCCTCCTGCCGCTGGGCACGACCATCCTGTTCACCTGGCTGGTCGCGGGGCCGCTGATGTGGTGGCTGCGCCGCCTCATCAAGCGCGACCGGGCCGCTCGGGCGGCTGCCGAGGTGCCAGAGGTCGCGGTCGCCTGACCCGCGTGGTTCGTCTTGGCCTGCGGCGCTGACCCTCTCGCTGTGTGCCGCGGTCGCTGTGACGCGGTTGTGGCGGCTCCGCCAAGGCGCGCGGTGTTGGCTTCGTGTTCACCCGGCACCGGATTCGCAGCGACGTGATCGCTGCGCGGCCTGATCGAGCGCAGCGTTCAGGCGACCGAGACCCGGCCGCCCGAACGCCGGATCAGGTCGTGGCGACTGTCGCCGTCTCCTGCCACCAGCTCAGGACCTCGTCCGCGACCCCCGGAGCGGCCACGAGCAGGCCGTCCGTCGGCAGCGTCGTGTCCTCGCCGTGCTTGTCCAGCACTACCGCGCCGGCCTCGATTGCCATGGCGACAGAGCCCGCGACGTCCCATTCGTGGTAGCTGTGCAGCACCGCGGCGGCCGCGTGGCCGAGCGCGACCTGCGCGATCGACAGCGCGGCCGAGCCCAGCACCCGCACGCCCGCGTGGGCGGCCGCCGCGCGCTCTATGAAGCCACCCATCCCCGGCCACGGCCCCTTGCGCGCGAGCTCGGTGCAGACGATGGCGCCGGCCGTCACGCGGCGGTCGACGAGCTGGATGGGTTTGCCGTTGGCGCGGGCGCCGCGGCCGCGGGCGGCGGCGTAGATCTGGGCGCGGTACGGGTCGGCGACGACCCCCACCACCGGCCCGGACGCGTCGATCAGCGCGAGGCTGTAGGCGCACCAGGGCACGCCGGCGACGTAGTTGGCGGTGCCGTCGACGGAGTCCACCACCCAGCGGTACTCGGCCACGTCGGCGCCGTGGTCGGCGCCGAACTCGTGGCCGACCACAGGTATGCCGGGGAACTCGGCCGTCAGCACCCGGCGGGTGTGGCGCTCGAGGATGCGGTCGGTGTCGGTGACCCAGTCGAACGGGGAGTCCAGGGTCGAGGGGTGGGCTCCGCGGCCCGCCGTCGCGGTGATCACGTCGGTGGCGTCGTTGGCCAGCCGGCCGGCCACCTCGAGAGCCCTCGAGAGCAGCCCCGGCTCCACGGGCTGCGACGGCCTGGAGGACAAGAGGGTCATGCCTGCTTAGTCTGGGCCGTCCTGGTTTCCGGGACACGACCTTGAGGTGACATGTCGTGGCGAATCTGTTGACGGACTGTGTCCGGAAGCCAACGCTTCGGAGTGTTCGAACACCGTTGGCCGAGCTGTCACGAAGGATTGGTCCGGGTCGCACACGCCGGTGCGACAGTGGCCGGGTGCGAGTCGCCATAGTCACCGAAAGTTTCCTGCCCCAGGTGAACGGCGTGACGAACTCCGTGCTGCGGGTCGTCGAGCACCTGGTCGACCGCGCCCACGACGTGCTCGTGGTGGCGCCGGGACCGGGGCCCGAGTCCTACCGCGGCGCACCGGTCGTCCGCATCCCCGCGCTGGACGTGCCCGGCGTGCACTCCCTGCCGATCGGCCTGCCGACGCGCACTGTGCTCACGGCGCTCAGCGGCTTCCGCCCGGACGTGGTGCACCTGGCCTCGCCCTTCGTGGTGGGCGCGCGCGGCCTGGCCGCGGCGCGGCGCCTGCGGGTGCCGTCGATCGCCGTCTACCAGACCGACATCGCGGGCTTCGCCACGTCGTACGGCTTCGGCATCGGCGCGCGCGCCGCCTGGCGCTGGGTGCGCCGCGTGCACTCGCGGGCCGACCGGACGCTCGCCCCGTCCTCCGACTCCGTCGAGCAGCTGCGGCTGCACGGTGTGCCCCGCGTGCACCGCTGGGCGCGCGGCGTGGACATCGACCGCTTCTCGCCGTCGCACGCTGACCCCGCGTTGCGGGCCGAGCTGGCGCCCAATGGCGAGCTGCTCGTGGGCTTCGTCGGGCGGCTGGCGCCGGAGAAGGAAGTCGACCGCCTGGTGTCGCTGGCCGGCGTGCCTGGCATCCGCGTGGTCGTGGTCGGTGACGGCCCGGAGCTGCCCTCTCTGCGCGAACGCCTCCCCGGCGCCGCCTTCCTCGGCGCGAGGTACGGCGACGAGCTGTCGGTGGCCTACGCGAGCCTCGACGTGTTCGTCCACACGGGACCGCACGAGACGTTCTGCCAGGCCGTCCAGGAAGCCATGGCCTCCGGCCTGCCGGTGCTCGCCCCGGACGCGGGCGGCCCGAAAGACCTCGTCCTGCCCGGCCGCACGGGGTACCTGCTGCCCGCCGACCGCGACGAGTTCGGCCGCGCGCTCGTCGAGCGCATCGACGACCTGCGCGACGCCGCCCTGCGGGCGCGGCTGGGGGAGAAGGCCCGGAAGGTCGTGCTGGGCCGGACGTGGCCCGCGGTCTGCCGGGAGCTGGTGGGTCACTACGAGGCCGTGCAAGACCGGGCCGCGCGCGCGGCCTGAGCGATGCACATCGTCCAGCTGGCGAACTTCTACGGGCCGCGCTCGGGAGGGCTGCGGACCGCCCTGCACCACCTCGGGGCGGGCTACGTCGCCAGCGGGCACCGCGTGACCCTCGTCGTGCCGGGCACCCGGTATGCCGTGGAGACGCTGCCCACGGGCGTGCGGCGGTACTCGCTGCCGGCGCCTCGGATCCCCGGCACGGGCGGTTACCGGGCGGTCGACCCGCATCGCGTGCGGTCTGTGCTGCGGCGGCTTGCGCCGGATCGCCTGGAGGTCTCGGACCGGCTGACGCTGCGCGGGATGGGCACGTGGGCCCGCCGCAATGGTGTTCCCAGCACGGTGATTTCCCACGAGCGTCTCGATCGTCTACTGGAGCAGTTTCTTCTGCCGCGGCCGGTTGCGCGCGGTGTCGCCGACGTCGCCAACCGCCGGATGGCCGCCAGCTACGACACGGTCGTGTGCACCACCGCCTTCGCCCGCGCCGAGTTCGACCGGATCTCCGCGCCCAACGTCCGCCGGGTCCCCCTGGGTGTCGACTTGGCGACCTTCGCGCCCTCGATGCGCTCGGACTCGTGGCGGCATTCGCTGGCCGGTGGCGCGGACGCCCTGCTGGTCCACTGTGGACGCCTGTCTCCCGAGAAACACGTGGAGCGCAGCGTCGACACGGTCGCCGAGCTGACGGAGTCCGGCGCCCGCGTGCGCCTGGTGATCGCCGGCGACGGGCCTCGAAGACGCGCGCTGGAACGCCGCGCCCGCGGCCTCCCCGTGACGTTCCTGGGATTCCTCTCCGGCCGCGACGAGGTCGCTCGCTTACTGGCCACCGCCGACGTCTCGCTCGCCCCGGGCCCGCACGAGACGTTCGGGCTGGCCGCCCTCGAAGCCCTCGCCTCCGGCACCCCCGTGGTGGTCTCCGCGTCGTCCGCCCTGCGCGAAATCGTCCGCCCCGGCTGCGGCGCCGCCGTCGACGACCACGCCCCCGCCTTCGCCACCGCGGTCACCGGGCTCCTGGACAGCCCCGAAGACCTCCGCCGCGCCGCCGCCCGCGCCCGCGCCGAGGAATTCGCCTGGCCCGAGTCGGTGCGGGGGATGCTCGCTGCCCTCGGCTGAGGTTGGTTGGCTTTGGTTAACCTCGGCTGGCTTTGGTTGACCTCGGCAGGGTTTGATACGCCGGGACCAACCTCGCTCGGACCAGTCCACTCGGATTGACCGGGGTCCCGGCCGAGCGCCGGCTTCGCGACCGGTCCCTCCGCACCCACGCCACGGCCACGAGCGGACCGTTCGCTCCGGTTGCTCCGTACGACGGGACCGTTCGCGCTGCGAGGACGAGGGGACCGTTCGTGCCGTCGCGGACGTGCGAGAGGACCGCTCGCACAGAGCCAACCGTCGCGACCGGGCCCCGCCGCCGCGACCCCCGCCCACCCCAGACCCGCCCTCAGCCCAGCCCACCTGACCAGCGCCTCAGCCACCCTCAGAGGGTGAGCTGTCCGTGAGTGTCTAGATTCGAGGCATGCCCCGCGCCAGTCTGGACAAGGATCCGCACGAAGTCGCCGCGATGTTCGACGGCGTGGCGTCCGGTTATGACCGGGCGAACTCGTTCATGACGTTCGGGTTCGACCGGCGGTGGAGGACCACCACGGCGCGGGTGCTGGATGCCAAGCCGGGTGAGAAGGTGCTCGACCTGGCGGCCGGGACGGGCGTGTCGACGGTCGAGTACGCGCGTGGCGGGGCGTGGTGCGTGGCGGCCGACTTCTCGGTCGGCATGTTGCGCGCGGGGCTGCACCGGAAGGTGCCGATGGTCGCGGCGGATGCGTTGCACCTGCCGTTCAAAACCCACACCTTCGACGCCGTCACGATCTCGCTCGCGCTGAGGAACTTCGTCGACACCAAGGCCGCGCTCACCGAAATACTCCGCGTGGTCAAGCCGGGGGGCCGGCTGGTCATCTGTGAGGTGTCGACGCCCACGTTCGCGCCCATCCGGTTCTTCTACCGGCGCTTCATCCTGAAGCTGCTCACGTGGGTCGGCAGCCGCTCGTCGACGAACCCCGAGGCCTACGCCTACCTGGCCGAATCGATGCTCGCGTGGCCCGACCAGCGGGCGCTCGGCGAGATCATCGCGAGCGCCGGGTGGACGGAAGTGGAGTGGCTGAACCTCACATTCGGCGTCGTCGCCATTCACCGCGCGAAGAAGCCCTCCGTAGACTCGTGACATGACGATCTCCCGCCGCAGCCCGGACCACGACGCCGAAGTGATCGTGGTCGGCGCCGGACCGGCCGGTTCCACCGCGGCCACGTACCTCGCGCGCGCGGGGGTCGACGTGCTGCTGCTGGAGAAGACCGAGTTCCCGCGGGAGAAGGTCTGCGGCGACGGCCTCACGCCCCGCGGCGTGAAGCAGCTGATCGACCTCGGCATCGACACGAGCGAAGAGAACGGCTGGGTCCACAACCGCGGCCTGCGCATCCTCACCGGCGACCTCACGCTCGAGCTCGACTGGCCCGACCTCACCAGCTACCCGCCCTACGGCGTCGCCCGCACGCGCCAGGACTTCGACGACCTGCTGGCCAAGACCGCGGTCAAGGCCGGCGCGCGCCTGTACGAGCGCACCACCGTCACCAACGCCATCACCGGCTCGTCCGGCCGCGTGGTCGGCGTCGAGGCGAAGGTCGGCCCCGATAAGACGCCGGTGAGCTACCGCGCGCCGCTCGTGCTGGCGTGCGACGGGGTGTCCGCGCGGCTCGCGCTGAGCGTCGGCATCGAGAAGAACGAGAAGCGCCCCATGGGCGTCGCCGTGCGCCGGTACTACAAGAGCCCGCGCCACGACGACCCATTCATCGAGGGCCACCTCGAGCTGTGGGACCGCTCGGACCCGCGCAACCCGAAGCTCCTGCCGGGCTACGGCTGGGCGTTCCCGCTCGGCGACGGCACGGTGAACGTCGGGCTCGGCATGCTCTCGACGTCCGCCTCGTTCCGCAACACCGACTACCGCGCGCTCCTGCGCCAGTGGCTCGACGGCACGCCCGAGGAATGGGGTTACCGCGAGGAGAACGCCATCGGCAAGGTCGGCGGCGCCGGCCTCCCCATGGGCTTCAACCGCACCCCGCACTACCGCGACGGCCTGCTGCTGCTCGGCGACGCCGGCGGCATGGTGAGCCCGTTCAACGGCGAAGGCATCTCCGCCGCGATGGAGTCGGCGCAGCTCGCGTCGGAGGTCGTCGTGCAGGCGCTCGCCCGCCGCGAAGGCCCTTCGCGCGAGCGTGCGCTGCAGGGTTACCCGCGCGCCGTCGGCGAGCTGATGGGCGGGTACTACCGCCTCGGCAACGTCTTCGCGAAGCTCATCGGCAACCCAAAGGTCATGCACGTGTGCACCAAGTACGGCTTGCGGATCAACAAGATCCTTCCGTTGGTGTACAAGGGACTTTCCGGCTGCTACGACGCCAAGGGCGGCGACGGCGTCGACCGCCTGATCGCGGCTCTCGCCCGCGCCACGCCCAGCCCCCGCTGACCCGAAGCGGCACCCCGGACAACAGACCGAACGACCCCGCTGACGTCCCACGAGCCGGTGCGCCGGTACCCGGCTGGAGCAATGGTTGCCCAGCCGGTCAGGTGGGATACGTCACAAGATCACGTCCGGATTGTCCCCGGCGACCCCGGTGACCAACCCCTTAATCGCTGGTCCCGCGAGTGCGACCCGCGCTGCACTGTCTTGGCCAGGCGGTCAAGTTAGGTAAACCTTATACCACGGCCCCTAGAGACGGCCGTGTGAGTCGCGTCCTACACTCCCCCCATGCTTGTGAATCGCTTCACATCCACGACGAGTGGCTTGTGAACTATTTCACAAGCACCCCGCGGCCCGACCACGGGCCGTAAGGGTGCCCTGACCCTCGGCGGTGTGACCCAGCTCCCTTAGGGTGCCGACGAGGAAGCGGACCACCACCCGAGAAGCAACCCGCAGCGGCGCGGAAAGGATGGCGAAGACCCCGTGCTGATGTTGCCCGTGCTGGCGCAGGCCGACCCCAGTGGAGCTGCGGCCGCGCCTGGCCTGAAGGTGTACCTGCCGCTCGTCCTGTTGTTCGTGCTGGCGCTCGGTTTCGCCACCCTGTCGGTGCTGCTGGGCCCGCTCGTCGGCCCCAGCCGCTACAACAAGGCGAAGCTCGCGGCCTATGAATGCGGGATCGAGCCTTCGCCGCAGCCGCTCGTCGGCGGCGGCCGGATGCCGGTGGCGTACTACATCACGGCGATGCTCTTCATCCTGTTCGACATCGAGATGGTGTTCCTCTACCCGTTCGCAGTGAACGCGAACGCGCTCGGTGTGTTCGGCCTGGTGGAGATCGCTCTGTTCATCGTTACGGTCGGGTTCGCGTACGCCTACGTGTGGCGGCGCGGCGGCCTGGATTGGAACTGAAGCCATGGGCCTCGAAGAGAAACTCCCCAACGGCATCCTGCTGGCCAGCCTCGAGGGCCTGGTCAACTGGGCGCGCAAGAACTCGCTGTGGCCTGCCACCTTCGGGCTCGCGTGCTGCGCGATCGAGATGATGACCGTCGGCGGTTCCCGCTACGACATCGCGCGCTTCGGCATGGAGCGCTTCTCCGCCACCCCGCGCCAGGCCGACCTGATGATCGTGGCCGGCCGCGTGACGCAGAAGATGGCGCCCGTCCTGCGCCAGATCTACGACCAGATGGCCGAGCCGCGCTGGGTGCTCGCGATGGGCGTCTGCGCCTCGTCGGGCGGCATGTTCAACAACTACGCCGTGGTGCAGGGCGTCGACCACGTGGTGCCGGTCGACATGTACCTCCCCGGCTGCCCGCCGCGCCCCGAGATGCTGCTCGACGCGATCCTCAAGCTGCACGCCAAGATCCAGGACGAGCCGATCAACGCCCGCCGCGCCGCCATCCGCGCGGCCAGCGGCGCGCGCACCGAGCTGATCGCCTCGTCGATCAAGTACGCGAAGAAGTGAGCCCGGTGGCCGAAAATCCCGAAACCCCCGAAACCGGTGGCGAGCAGTCCAGCGCCGAGCGCCCCGAAGCCGGCCTCGAGCCGCAGGGCACGACGCCCGCGGCTCCGGTGGAGCCCGTCGTCACCGGCCGCGCCCGCAAGGGCATGTTCGGCGTCACCGGCAGCGGTGACACCTCCGGTTACGGCGGCGTGCGCCTGCCCGCCTACAGCCCGCCCCCGGCCGAGCGCCCGTACGGCGGCTGGTTCGACGAGTTCGCCGACGAGTTCTACGCGGCCTTGGCGGACAACAAGGTTCCGGCCGCGGCGGTTCTGCAGACCACGGTCCACCGCGACGAAATCACCTTCTACGTCGACCGCGAGCACCTCCTGGAAGTCGCCCGCGTGCTGCGCGACGACACCGGCCTGCGCTTCGAGCTGCTGAGCTCGGTGTCCGGCGTGGACTACGGCGTGGACGTGCCTCAGCGCCTGCACTCCGTGTACCACTTCACGTCGATGACCTACCGGCGCCGCATCCGCGTCGAGGTCACCCTCGACGTGGACGACGCGCACGTGCCCTCGCTCGTCGGGCTCTACCCGACGGCCGACTGGCAGGAGCGCGAGACCTGGGACATGTTCGGCATCGTCTACGACGGACACCCGGCGCTGACCCGCATCCTCATGCCGGACGACTGGGACGGCCACCCCCAGCGCAAGGACTACCCGCTCGGCGGGATCCCGGTCGAATACAAGGGCGCGGAAATCCCGCCGCCGGACCAGCGGAGGTCGTACTCGTGACTACCAGCGAGAACATGTCCGAGATCATCGACGGCGAAGAAGAAGCCTTCGAGTACGCCGACTCGCGCGACACCACCGAAGGCCGCGTCTACACGGTCTCCGGCGGCGACTGGGACGACGTCGTCTCCGACGCGCAGCACGACGAGCGCATGGTCATCAACATGGGCCCGCAGCACCCGTCGACGCACGGCGTGCTCCGGCTCGTGCTGGAGATGGAGGGCGAGACCGTCACGCAGCTGCGGTCGGTCATCGGCTACCTCCACACCGGCATCGAGAAGAACTGCGAATACCGCACCTGGACCCAGGGCGTCACGTTCGTGACTCGCATGGACTACCTCGCGCCGCTGTCCACGGAGATGGCCTACTGCCTCGGCGTGGAGAAGCTGCTGGGCATCAAGGCCCCGCCGCGCGCGGAGCTGCTGCGCGTGATGCTGCTGGAGATCAACCGCATCGGCTCGCACCTGGTCTACATCGCCACCGGCGGCATGGAGCTCGGCGCCACCACGGCGATGACGCTCGGCTTCCGCGAGCGCGAAGAGGTCCTGCACCTGCTGGAGCATCTGACCGGGCTGCGCATGAACCACGCGTTCATCCGCCCCGGCGGCCTCGCGCAGGACATGCCGGACGACTTCCAGGAGAAGGTCTCCGCGTTCTGCAAGGTGATGGACAGCCGTCTTCCCTTGTACGACAAGCTCTTCACCGGCCAGCCGATCTGGCGCAACCGGCTCAAGGGCGTGGGTGTCCTGCCGGTCGACGCGTGCCTCGCGCTCGGCGTCACCGGCCCGATCCTGCGTTCGGCCGGCCTGCCGTGGGACCTGCGCAAGACCGAGCCCTACTCGCGCTACGACGAGATCGAGTTCGACGTCCCCACCTCGACCGACGCCGACTGCTGGGCGCGGTACCTCATCCGTGTCGAGGAGATGCACCAGAGCCTGCGGATCATCAAGCAGGTCCAGAAGATGCTCGAACCGGGCCCGGTCATGGTCGAGGACAAGAAGGTCGCGTGGCCCGCGCAGCTCTCGATCGGCAGCGACGGCATGGGCAACTCGCTCGAGCACGTCAAGAAGATCATGGGCCAGTCGATGGAGTCGCTGATCCACCACTTCAAGCTCGTCACCGAGGGCTTCCACGTGCCGCCGGGCCAGGTGTACTCGCCGGTCGAGTCGCCGCGCGGTGAGCTCGCGGCGCACCTGGTGTCCGACGGCGGCACCCGGCCGCTGCGCGTGCACGTGCGCGAACCGAGTTTCGTGAACCTGCAGTCGATGCCCGCGATGGCCGAGGGCGGGCTGGTGGCCGACGTGATCGCAGCGGTCGCGTCGATCGACCCGGTGATGGGGGGAGTGGACCGATGACGTACTCGACGGCAGTTCCGGAGCCGGGGCCGCACAACGCGAAGACGACGCACGCCGCGGCGGGCGCCGACACCGACGTGGTCGCCATCGCACCCGGCCCGGTCGCGGCCGAAGGCATCCTGGCCGACAACCCGGCCGTGGACGTGTTCGAAGAGGACACCCACACGCGGGCGAAGGAGATCATCGCCCGCTACCCGGTGGCGCGCTCGGCGCTGCTGCCGATGCTGCACCTCGTGCAGTCGGTGCAGGGGTACGTCAGCCAGGAGGGAATTTCCTTCTGCGCGAAGCACCTCGACCTCTCCGACGCGGAGGTCAGCGCGGTCGCGACGTTCTACACCATGTACAAGCGCCGCCCCTGCGGTGAACACCTGGTGAGCGTCTGCACCAACACGCTGTGCGCGGCGATGGGCGGCGAGGCGATCTACAAGAAGCTCCAGACGCACCTCGGTTCCGACGACGCGCCGCTGGGCCAGGAGGAGACGGCGGGCACGCCGAACGAGCCCGGCTCGATCACGCTGGAGCACGCCGAGTGCCTCGCGGCCTGCGACCTCGCCCCGGTCATCCAGGTCAACTACGAGTACTTCGACAACCAGACGCCGGAGAAGGCGGTGGCGCTGGTCGACGCGCTGCAGGCGGGCAAGAAGCCGGCCCCCACGCGCGGCGCGCCGCTGACGAACTTCAAGGGCGCGGAGCTGCAGTTGGCCGGGTTCTTCCCGGAGGACGAACAGACTTACCGCGGGGACGTCGACGGGCCGTCGCAGGCCGTCGAAACCCTGCGCGGGGCCCAGATCGCGGCCGAGCGCGGCTGGACCGCGCCGGCGACGAAGGACGTTCCGCTGCCTGAGTTGGAGAAGAAGTAATGCCCGATCCCATTACTCCGGTCCTCACGAAGCGCTGGCTGTCGCCGAACTCCTGGCGCATCGAAACCTACGAGCAGCTCGAGGGCTACACGGCCGCGCGCAAGGCGCTCGCCGGCACGCCCGAGCAGCTGGTGCAGGTCGTCAAGGACTCCGGCCTGCGCGGCCGCGGTGGCGCGGGGTTCCCGGCCGGCGTGAAGTGGTCGTTCATGCCGCCGAACTTCGACAAGCCGCACTACCTGGTGATCAACGCCGACGAGGGCGAGCCGGGCACGTGCAAGGACATCCCGCTGATGATGGCCGACCCGCACTCGCTCATCGAGGGCTGCATCATCGCCTCGTACGCGATGCGGTCGAACCACTGCTTCATCTACGTGCGCGGTGAGGCCCTGCACTGCATCCGCCGGCTCAACGCGGCCGCGCGCGAGGCGTACGCCAAGGGCTACCTCGGCAAGAACATCTTCGGCACCGGTTACGACCTGGAGCTGACCGTGCACGCCGGCGCCGGCGCGTACATCTGCGGCGAGGAGACGGCGCTGCTCGACTCGCTGGAAGGCCGTCGCGGCCAGCCCCGCCTGAAGCCGCCGTTCCCCGCGGCCGCCGGCCTCTACGCCGCGCCGACCACGGTGAACAACGTCGAGACCATCGCGAGCGCGCCGTTCATCATCAACGCGGGATCCGACTGGTTCCGCGAGATGGGCCGCGAGAAGTCGCCCGGCCCGAAGATCTACTCGATCTCCGGCCACGTCGAGAAGCCCGGCCAGTACGAGTGCCCGCTCGGCACCACGCTGCGCGAGCTGCTCGAGCTCGCGGGCGGCATGAAGGACGGCATCCCGCTGAAGTTCTGGACGCCGGGTGGCTCGTCCACACCGATGTTCACCGCCGAGCACCTCGACGTGCCGCTCGACTTCGAGGGCGCGGCCGAGGCCGGCTCGATGCTCGGCACCACGGCGGTGCAGGTCTTCAACGAGACCGTGTCCGTGCCGTGGGCCGTGATGAAGTGGACCGAGTTCTACGAGCACGAGTCCTGCGGAAAGTGCACCCCGTGCCGCGAAGGCACGTACTGGCTCGCGCAGATCCTGGAGCGCATGGTCGAAGGCCACGGCACCGCCGAGGACATCGACACGCTGCTGGACGTCTGCGACAACATCCTCGGCCGCTCGTTCTGCGCCCTGGGTGACGGCGCGGTGTCGCCGATCCAGAGCGGGATCAAGTACTTCCGCGAGGAGTTCCTCGCGCTGTGCGAAAAGAACAAGGCCGCCCAGCCCGAATTGGTGGGAGCTCAGGCATGACGATCGCGCCCGACAAGCCCGCGACCACGGAGACCCCGGTCCCCGAAGGTCACGTGAAGCTGACCATTGATGGTGAAGAGGTCATCGCGCCCAAGGGCGAGCTGCTGATCCGCACCGCCGAGCGGCTCGGCACGGTCATCCCGCGCTTCTGCGACCACCCGCTGCTCGACCCGGCCGGCGCCTGCCGCCAGTGCCTCGTCGAGGTGGAGATGGGCGGCCGGCCGATGCCGAAGCCGCAGGCCTCGTGCACGATGACGGTCGCCGACGGCATGGTCGTGAAGACGCAGCTCACCTCCGGCGTCGCCGACAAGGCGCAGCAGGGCGTGATGGAGCTGCTGCTCATCAACCACCCGCTCGACTGCCCGATCTGCGACAAGGGCGGTGAGTGCCCGCTGCAGAACCAGGCGCTGGCCCACGGCCGTACCGAGTCGCGGTTCGTCGACACCAAGCGCACGTTCCCGAAGCCGCTGCCGATTTCGTCGCAGGTGCTGCTGGACCGTGAACGCTGCGTGCTCTGCCAGCGCTGCACGCGGTTCTCGGCGCAGATCGCGGGCGACCCGTTCATCGAACTGCTCGAACGCGGCGCGCACCAGCAGATCGGCACCGCCGAGACGGCCGACGTGCTGGACCTGGCCTCCCGCACCACGAGCGGCCAGCCGTTCCAGAGCTACTTCTCGGGCAACGTCATCCAGATCTGCCCGGTCGGCGCGCTCACGAGCGCCGCGTACCGGTTCCGGTCCCGCCCGTTCGACCTGGTGTCCTCGCCGAGCGTGTGCGAGCACTGCTCCTCGGGCTGCGCGGAGCGCACCGACTTCCGCCGCGGCAAGGTGCAGCGCAAGCTCGCGGGCGACGACCCCGAGGTCAACGAAGAGTGGCTGTGCGACAAGGGCCGCTTCGGGTTCCGCTACGTCCAGGCCGACGACCGCGTCCGCCGCCCGCTGGTCCGAAACGAGGCTGGCGTGCTGGAGGAGGCCTCCTGGACCGACGCGCTGCGCACCGCGGCCGAGGGCCTCACCAAGGCCCGTGACGGCAAGGGCGTCGGCGTGCTCACCGGTGGCCGGCTGACCGTCGAGGACGCCTACGCGTACTCGAAGTTCGCCAGGCTCGCCTTGCGCACCAACGACATCGACTTCCGCGCTCGCGCGCACTCGGCCGAGGAGCTGGCGTTCCTCACCTCGTCGGTCGTGGCCACCACGCCGGAGACCGGCGTGACCTTCGGCGAGATCGAGCAGGCCCGCACGGTCCTGTGCGTGGCCTTCGAGCCGGAGGACGAGGCACCGATCGTGTTCCTGCGGCTGCGCAAGGCAGCCCGCAAGAACCGCACCCGCGTCGTCCACTTGGGACAGTGGACCACCTCGTCGGTGCGCAAGACCTTCGGTGAGCTGCTCGCCTGCGTGCCGGGTGGGGAAGCCGCCGCGGTCGACGGCATCGCGCAGCACGCGCCGGACCTCGACTCCGCCCTGGCCGGTGGTGGCGCGGTGATCCTCGTCGGCGAGCGCGCCGCCGAGGTCCCCGGCCTGTTCTCCTCGCTGCAGGCGCTGGTCCTGCGCACGGGCGCGCGGCTCGCGTGGATCCCGCGCCGAGCCGGTGAACGCGGTGCGCTGGCCGCCGGCTGCGTGCCGACGCTGCTGCCGGGCGGTCGCTCGGTCACCGACGCCGCAGCTCGCGCCGAGGTCGAAAAGCGCTGGGGCGCCGAGCTTCCCGCCGCGGCGGGCCGCGACACCACAGGCATCCTGGAAGCCGCTTCGGGCGGTGACCTCGACGGCCTGGTCGTCGGCGGGCTCGACCCCAACGACCTGCCCGACCCGGACCTGGCCCGGCGTGCGCTCGACAACGCGGGCTTCGTGGTCAGCCTGGAGCTGCGGGCGAGCGAGGTCACCGAACGGGCGGACGTGGTCCTGCCGATCGCGCCGTCGGTCGAGAAGGCGGGCAGCTACCTCAACTGGGAGGGCCGCCGCCGCGAGTTCGACATCACGGTCGAAGGCACCGGGTCTCTCTCTGACGGCCGGGTGCTCGACACTCTCGCCGTCGAGATGGACGTGGACCTGTTCACGCAGACGCCGGCCGCCGCGGCGGGCGACTTCGCCAAGCTCGGCCAGGGCACGACGAACTGGGGCCACATCGCCACCGCGGCGCAGGCCGCGCCGGTGCCGGGCGCCGGCCAGGCCGTGCTCGCCACCTGGCGGCAGCTGATCGACAACGGCTCGCTGCAGGACGACGAACCGCACCTCAAGGGCACGCAGCGCAAGCCCGTGGCCCGGCTATCGGCGAAGACCGCCGAAGGCCTCGGCGTCGTGGTCCGCGTGTCCACCGAGCGCGGCTCGATCACGCTGCCCGTCGAGGTCGCCGACCTGCCCGACGGGGTCGTGTGGCTCCCGGGCAACTCCGACGGCTCCGCCGTCCGCGCCGCACTGGCCGCGGGTCACGGCGCGCTGGTGCAGATCTCCGGAGGTGAACAGTGAGCCCGCAGCTCATGCCGTTCCTGGCGCAGATGCCGGACGCCGCCGAGAGGGCCCGCCTGCTCGCGGACGACCCGTGGTGGCTGATCCTGATCAAGGCCGTCGTCATCCTGCTGATCGGCCCGATCCTCACGATCTTCCTGATCGTGTGGGAGCGCAAGGCGGTCGGCCGGATGCAGAACCGGCCCGGCCCGAACCGCGTCGGTCCCAATGGATACCTGCAGTCGCTGGCCGACGCGATCAAGCTCCCGTTCAAGGAGCAGATCATCCCGGACACCGCCGACCGCAAGGTGTACTTCCTCGCGCCGGTGCTCGCCGCCGTCCCCGCGCTGATCGCCCTGTCGGCCATCCCGTTCGGCCCGGTGGTGTCGATCTTCGGCCAGACGACCACGTTGCAGCTGATGGACCTGCCGGTGGGCGTGCTGGTGATCCTCGCGTGCTCGTCGATCGGCGTGTACGGCATCGTCCTTGCCGGCTGGTCCTCGGGCTCGCCGTACCCGCTGCTCGGTGGTCTGCGCTCGGCGGCGCAGGTGATCTCCTACGAGATCGCGATGGGCCTCTCGATCGTCGCGGTGATCCTCTACTCCGGTTCGCTGCAGACGTCGGAGATCGTGGCGCAGCAGGCCCACGGCTGGTACTTCTACATGCTGATCCCGAGCTTCGTGATCTACCTGATCTCGATGGTCGGTGAGACGAACCGCGCGCCGTTCGACCTCCCCGAGGCCGAGTCGGAACTGGTCGGCGGTTTCCACACCGAGTACAGCTCGATGAAGTTCGCGATGTTCTTCCTCGCCGAGTACGTGAACATGGTGATCGTTTCGGCGTTCTGCACCACGCTGTTCCTCGGCGGCTGGCGGTTCCCGTTCGTCGGCGACGATTCGCCGCTGAACCAGAACTGGTGGCCGATGCTCTGGTTCTTCGCGAAGCTGTTCGTGCTGCTGTTCTGCTTCATCTGGCTGCGCGGCACGCTGCCGCGGCTGCGTTACGACCAGTTCATGCGCCTGGGCTGGAAGGTCCTGGTGCCGATCAACCTGGTCTGGATCCTCGTGGTCGTCGCGATCAAGACCATCCAGTGGAGCTGGCCGCAGATCCTCGTCGGCGTCGGCATCGTGCTGGTGGTGCTCGTGCTGATCAGCCTGGCGGTGCCGAACAAGAAGCTGCCGGAAGGCGACTACGTCGACCTCACGGGCGGCGGGTTCCCCGTGCCCCCGCTGGACCTGAAGGTTCCCGAGAGCACTCCGCGCCAGAAGGCGCTGGCCAAGGCGGAGGCGAGGGCGGCCCGGCGCAAGCCGGCGGCCGTCGGCACCGCAGCACAGGAAGGGGCAGAAGATGGGGGCAACTGACTTCCTCAATCCCATCAAGGGTTTCGGCGTCACCTTCGCGATGATGTTCAAGAAGGTCGCCACTGAGGAGTACCCGGAGGCCGGTGCCCCGGCCGCGCCGCGGTACCACGGTCGCCACCAGCTCAACCGCCACCCGGACGGGCTGGAGAAGTGCGTCGGCTGCGAGCTGTGCGCCTGGGCCTGCCCGGCCGACGCGATCTTCGTCGAAGGCGGCAACAACACCGAGGAGGAGCGCTTCTCCCCGGGTGAGCGATACGGCGCGGACTACCAGATCAACTACCTGCGCTGCATCGGCTGCGGGTTGTGCATCGAGGCCTGCCCCACGCGGTCCCTGACGATGATCAACTTCTACGAGCTCGCCGACGACGACCGTCAGCGGCTCATCTACACCAAGGAAGACCTGCTCGCCCCGCTGCTGCCCGGTATGGAGCAGCCGCCGCACCCGATGCGTCTGGGCGACAACGAGCAGGACTACTACGTGAACGGTCCTGAGCTGGCGAAGGCGCAGCAGCAGGAGGCCAAGCAATGATCGCGGCAGTTCTCGCGCAGGCGCCCGCCGCCGCGTCGACCTCGGTGTCGGTGGGCGAGGCGATCGCGTTCTGGATCCTCGGCCCGCTCTCGCTGCTCGGCGCGCTCGGGATGATCTTCTCGCGCAACGCCGTGCACTCGGCCCTGTGGCTGGTGCTCACGATGCTGAGCCTGGGCGCGCTCTACATGACGCAGTCGGCGCCGTTCCTCGGGTTCACGCAGATCATCGTCTACACCGGCGCGATCATGATGCTGTTCCTGTTCGTGCTGATGCTGGTCGGCCGCGAGAGTTCCGACTCCGTGGTCGAGGTGCTGCGCGGACAGCGGTTCATGGCCACGGTGCTCGGCATCGGGCTCGCCGCACTGATCGCCGCCGGCGTGTTCCGCTCGATGGTGAACGTGACTCCGGCCCCGGCACTCGATCCGTACGCCGCCAACGGCGGTGGCGCGGGCGGCCTCGGGCGGATCATCTTCACGCAGTACCTGTTCCCGTTCGAGCTCACGTCGGCGCTGCTCATCACCGCCGCGCTCGGCGCGATGGTGCTGGCGTTCACCGACCGCCACAAGAAGGGCGGCAAGGTCCCGCAGCGCGAGCTCGTGAAGCTGCGCTTCCGCGGCGAGCACGACCGCCCGTCGCCGCTGCCCGGCCCGGGTGTGTTCGCCACGGCCAACTCCGTCGCCGTGCCGGCCCTGCTGCCCGACGGTTCGATCGCGCCGGAATCGCTCTCGGCGATCATCGAATCCACCTCGGCGCTGCAGCTCATGCGCGAGCGCAAGCTCATCGCCGACGAGGGCCCCAAGCCCGATGCCCACGCGCTGGTCGGCGGCGACAGCGTTGCCGCGGGCACCGACGAAGAAGGGGAAGGAAAGTGACCCCGAGCTACTACCTGCTGCTGTCGGCGTTGCTGTTTTCCATCGGCGCCGTGGGCGTCCTGGTCCGCCGCAACGCGATCGTCGTGTTCATGTGCATCGAGCTGATGCTCAACGCGGTGAACCTCAGCCTGGTCACGTTCGCCCGCATCAACGGCGGGCTCGACGGCCAGGTGATGGCGTTCTTCGTGATGGTCGTGGCCGCCGCCGAAGTCGTGGTCGGCCTGGCGATCATCATGTCGATCTTCCGCACCCGGCGCTCGGCCTCGGTCGACGACACCAACCTGCTGAAGTACTGAGAGGGCTAGTGTGACCGCATCATCGTGGCTGCTGGTGGCCCTTCCGGCCCTCGGAGCCCTGATCCTCCTGCTTTCCGGGAAACGGGCGAAGGCCTGGGGGCATCTGCTCGGCACCGCCACCGTCGCCCTGGCGTTTGTCTACGCAGTGATCCTTTTCTTCTCGACGGCGGGCAACGCGACCGAGAACATCAACCTGTACTCGTGGATTCCGGCGGGTCAGCTCCAGGTGGACTTCGGGCTGCGCATCGACGCGCTGTCGCTGACGTTCGTCCTGCTGATCACCGGCGTCGGCATGCTGATCCACTTCTACTCGATCGGCTACATGGCCGACGACGAGGGCCGATACCGCTTCTTCGCGTACCTGAACTTGTTCGTCGCCTCGATGCTGATCCTGGTACTGGGCAACAGCTTTGTGACGCTGTACCTCGGCTGGGAAGGCGTGGGTCTCGCGTCGTACCTGCTCATCGGCTGGTACCAGAACCGCCCGTCCGCGGCCACCGCCGCGAAGAAGGCGTTCCTGATGAACCGCGTCGGTGACGTCGGGCTCGCGCTGGCGATTTTCCTGATGTTCAAGTACACCGGCTCCACCGGGTACACCCAGGTCTTCGACGGCCTCACCAACGGGCAGATCCCGCCGGCCGCGATCACCGCGATCGCGATCCTGCTGCTGCTCGGCGCCTGCGGTAAGTCGGGCCAGTTCCCGCTGCAGGCCTGGCTCCCGGACGCGATGGAGGGCCCGACCCCGGTTTCGGCCCTGATCCACGCGGCAACGATGGTCACCGCGGGCGTCTACCTCGTCGCCCGCTCCAACGTGATCTTCTCCGCGACGCCGGACGGCCGGCTGGTCGTCACGCTCGTCGGCGCGGTCACGCTGCTGATCGGGTGCATCGTCGGCTGTGCCTACGACGACATCAAGAAGGTGCTCGCCTACTCCACCGTCAGCCAGATCGGCTACATGATGCTGGCGGTCGGCCTCGGGCCGGGCATCTACGCGCTGGGCATCATGCACCTCGTGGCCCACGGCTTCTTCAAGGCCGGGCTCTTCCTCGGGGCCGGTTCGGTCATGCACGGCATGAACGACGAGGTCGACATGCGCAAGTTCGGCGGCCTGGCCAAGAAGATGCCGATCACGTTCGTCACCTTCGGCCTCGGTTACCTCGCGCTGATCGGCTTTCCGTTCCTCGCGGGCTACTACACCAAGGACGCGATCATCGAAGCCGCGTTCGGCCAGGAAGGCTGGCGCGGCTGGGTGTTCGGCCTCGCCGGCATCATCGGCGCCGGGCTCACCGCGTTCTACATGACGCGCCTGATGATGATGACCTTCTTCGGCAAGTCGCGCTGGAAGGAGATCAAGAGCTCCGACGGCCGCGACTTCCACCCGCACGAGTCCAAGCCGATCATGTGGATCCCGATGGCGATCCTGGCGATCGGCTCGGTCGGCTCCGGTGCGTTCTTCGCCATCGGCGACCGGTTCGAAAACTGGCTGGCCCCGACCGTCGGCGCGTACCACGAGGCCGAGCACGCCCCGATCTCGGCCGACGCGATCCCGTGGCTCACCATCGCGCTCGCCCTGATCGGCGCGCTCCTCGCGGTCTGGATCTTCCGGCCCGGCCGGGACATCCCGGTCGAGCGCCCGCAGCGCGTCTCCTGGGTCGTCCGGGCGGCTCGCAAGGACCTGTACGGCAACGCCCTCAACGAGACGCTGGTCGCCCGCCCGGGCACCTGGCTCGCGCGGGCGCTGGTGTACGTCGACAACCGCGGGGTCGACGGGGCGGTCAACGGCCTCGCCGCGGCCCTCGGCGGCGGGTCCGGCCGGCTGAGGCGCATGCAGACCGGGTTCGTCCGGTCGTACGCGCTGTCCATGCTCGGCGGCACGTTCCTGCTTCTGGCGGCCCTTCTGCTGGTGAGGTTCTCCTGACATGACTTGGCTCCTGGCGCTCATCCTGCTGCCGCTGGTCGGCTCGCTGGTGCTGGCGTTCCTCAAGGGGAACGACCGGGCCGCGATCGCGACCGCGCTCGTCGTGTCCATTGTGGAGTTCCTGCTGATCATCCCGTTCTGGGCGAGCTACTCGCCGTCCGGAGCGCGGATCCAGCAGGCGACCTCGATGGACTGGATCCCGACCTTCGGCATCCACATCTCGTTCGGCACCGACGGCATCTCGCTGATCATGATCGCGGTGATCGCCCTGCTGGTGCCGATCGTCGTGGGCGCGCTCGGGCTCACCGACAAGCTCCCGGCCGGCCGCACCGCCGGTGGGTTCCTGTCGCTGATCCTGCTGCAGGAGGCGATCACGATCGGCGTCTTCGCGGCGACCGACGTGTTCCTCTTCTACGTGCTGTTCGAGATCATGCTGATCCCGATGTACTTCCTGATCGGCGGTTACGGCGGCGCGAACCGGCAGTACGCGGCCGTGAAGTTCTTCCTGTACTCGTTCCTCGGCGGCCTGATCATGCTGGCCTCGGCGATCGGCGCGTACTCGCTGGCGTCGGACAAGCTCGGCAAGGGCACGTTCGACTGGGCCACGCTGGTCACGGTCGTGCGCGACGCCCCGACGGGCACGCAGATCTGGCTGTTCCTCGGCTTCTTCCTCGCGTTCGCGATCAAGGCGCCGCTGGTGCCGTTCCACACCTGGCTACCGGACGCCGCGAGCCAGGCTCCGATCGGCGTCGCGGTGCTGCTGGTGGGTGTGCTGGACAAGGTCGGCACGTTCGGCTTCCTGCGCTACTGCCTGCCGATGTTCCCCGAGGCGAGCAAGGCGCTGGCGCCACTGGTGCTGGTGCTCTCGGTGATCGGCGTGATCTACGGCTCGATCCTCGCGGCCGGGCAGAGCGACATGAAGCGGTTCATCGCCTACGTCTCGATCGCCCACTTCGGGTTCATCTCGCTGGGCATCTTCGCCTTCAACGAGCAGGCCATGATCGGCTCCGTGTCGTACATGCTGAACCACAGCCTCTCTACCGGGATGCTCATCGTGGTGATCGGCCTGATCGTGATGCGCGGTGGGTCCACGCGGATCTCCGACTACGGCGGGATGGCGAAGGTGACCCCGCTGCTCGGCGGGATGCTGCTGATCGCCGGTCTGTCCGCGCTGTCGCTGCCGGGCACCAACTCGTTCGTGAGCGAGTTCCTGGTGCTCATCGGCTCGTTCGTGACGCAGCCGGTGTACACGATCATCGCGACGGTCGGCATGGTGCTCGCCGCGGCCTACGTGCTGTGGCTCTACCAGCGGATCATGCAGGGCCCGGTGCGCGGTGACGCGCTCATCGGCGTGGGCGGCGGCCCGGGCACGGCGATGGCGCCGGAGCTCGGGGCCAAGAAGGCCATCAAGGACCTCGGCGGGCGGGAGATCGCGATCCTGGCCCCGATGGTCATCCTGATCATCGGCCTGGGTTTCTACCCCAAGCCGGTGCTCGACACGATCACCCCGTCGGTGCAGGCGACGCTGTCTGCCGTGCAGGGAGGCAAGTAAACCGTGCTCGACAGTCTCATTGGGCCTGGTCTCTCCCAGGCTCCGTCGGCCCAGGTGGCGACACCTTCGGTCGACTACGCGGCCGTGCTGCCGTTGCTGATCATCTTCGGCGTCGCGTGCGTCAGCGTGCTGGTGGAGGCGTTCGCGCCGAAGGCTTCCCGCTGGTACGCGCAGGTCTTCGTGACCGTGATCGCGATCCTCGCGTCCGGGGTCTCGCTGATCATGTACGCCACCCGGACGGCGCCGAAGGCGGGCGTGACCACGTTCGCCGGCGCGATCTCGGTGGACCAGCCGTCGCTGTTCCTCTGGGGCACGCTGCTCCTGCTGGGGCTCGGCGCGGTGTTCCTCATCGCCGACCGCAAGGTGGAGCCCGGTGGCGCGTTCGTGGCGCAGGCCGCGATCAGCCCCGGCACCGTGCAGGACCGCGCGCAGGTCGCCTCCGCGACGACGTCGCAGACCGAGGTCTTCCCGCTCACGCTCTTCGCGCTCGGCGGCATGATGGCCTTCACCGCGGCCAACGACCTGCTCACGATGTTCATCGCGCTCGAGGTGCTGAGCCTCCCGCTGTACCTCATGTGCGGCCTGGCCCGGCGGCGCCGGCTCATCTCGCAGGAGTCGGCGGTCAAGTACTTCCTGCTCGGCGCGTTCTCCTCGGCGTTCTTCCTCTACGGCCTCGCGCTGC
Organism: Amycolatopsis sp. NPDC050768; assembly: GCF_040654155.1. Classification (NCBI taxonomy): domain Bacteria; kingdom Bacillati; phylum Actinomycetota; class Actinomycetes; order Pseudonocardiales; family Pseudonocardiaceae; genus Amycolatopsis; species Amycolatopsis sp. NPDC050768. The sequence goes on along the minus strand of NZ_JBFAHL010000001.1, from coordinate 674,969 downwards.
TCTACGGCTACGCGAACTCCGTGAAGCTCGCCGACATCGCCAACGCCGCCGCCGGCTCGGACCGTTCCGACACGCTGCTGTTCGCAGGCCTCGGTCTGCTGGTGGTGGGTCTGCTGTTCAAGGGCTCGGTCGGCCCGTTCCACACCTGGACGCCGGACGTCTACCAGGGCGCGCCGACTCCGGTCACGGCCTTCATGGCGGCGTGCACGAAGGTCGCCGCGTTCGGCGCCATCCTGCGCGTGCTGTCGGTCGCGTTCTCTTCCACAAGCTGGGAGTGGCGCGGGGTGCTGTGGGCCGTGGCGATCATCTCGATGGCGATCGGCGCGATCCTCGGCCTCACGCAGACCGACGTGAAGCGCATGATCGCGTACTCCTCGATCGCCCACGCGGGCTTCCTGCTCGTCGGTGCCATCGCGATGACCGAGGACGGCCTGTCGAGCACGCTGTTCTACCTGCTGGCCTACGGCTTCACGACGCTGGCGGCGTTCGGCGTGATCAGCCTGGTGCGCGACTCCAGCGGTGAGGCTACGCACCTGTCCGCATGGGCGGGGCTGGCGAAACGGTCGCCGGTGCTGGCCGGCGTGTTCACGTTCCTGCTGCTGGCGCTGGCCGGTATTCCGTTGACCAGTGGGTTCGTGGGCAAGTTCGTGGTGTTCTCCGCGGCCCTGTCCGACGGCATGGCTCCGCTGGTGGTGATCGCGCTCGTGTTCAGCGCGGTGGCCGCGTTCTTCTACCTGCGCGTGATCGTGCTGATGTACTTCTCCGAGCCGGCGGCCGACGGCCCGACCGTCGCCATCCCGGGCGGCTTCACCACGGCGGCCATCACCCTCGGCGTGGTGGTGACGCTGGTTCTCGGCCTGGTTCCCTCGTTCGCTCTCTCGTGGGCCAGCTCGGGCGGCTTCGCTTCGTAGGTTTTCTGAACCACGCCGCGAGATCGCGCCGGTTTCTTCCCTCCCGATGTGGTCGGCCCCCCGGGGCCGATCATGTCGGGAGGGAAGGAGCCGGCTCAAAGGCGATCTCGCCCGCGGCGGCGGAGCCGACGCCATGAACACAGCGGCCTTCGGCTTGTCCGGGCCGATAAGCTCAGGGCATGCACATCGAGCGGGTGCGGATCACGGACGTCCTGGGGTTCCGCGGTGCCCGCACGGTGGACCTGAAGCTGCCGGGGCCGGGCTGGACCGTGCTGGCCGGGCGCAACGGGTCGGGCAAGACGACGTTCCTGCGGGCGCTGGCGCAGGCGCTCGTGCAGCCGCCCTTCGCCGAGAGCCTGGTCGCCGAGGGCAGTTCCATTGACGTCGATGTGGTGGGCGAGGGGCCCGCGTTCTGCGCCGGCTACGGGCCGTTCCGGCGGCTGGCCGGGGGCGCGCCCGAGGCGCAGTCGTTGATGCGCGGGGAGTTCGCGCGCGTGGCGAGCCTGTTCAGCGAAGACGCTTCGCTCGCGGAAGGCGTGGCGTGGCTGATCAACCAGCACTTGCGCGCGCTGGAGGGCAAGGCGGGCGCGCAGGAGCTGAAGGACTCCGTGCTCACACTGCTGGGCGACGGCCTGCTGCCGGACGGCTACCGCGTGCGCGACGTCGACTCCGACGGCCTGTGGGTGTCCTACCGCGGCGACCGGTTCCCGCTGCGCGAGATGAGCGACGGCTACCGCACGGTGACGGCGCTGGTCGTCGACCTCGTGCGGCAGCTGGCGGACGCGGGGCTGGGGATCGACGCGTCCGGCGTGGTGCTGATCGACGAGGTCGACGCGCACCTGCACGTGTCGTGGCAGAAGCGCATCGGGCCGTGGCTGAAGGCGCACTTCCCGCGGATCCAGTTCGTGGTGAGCACGCACAGCCCCTACGTGTGCCAGGCCGCCGATCCGGGTGGCCTGATCCGCCTGCCGGGGCCGGACGAGCAGGAGCCGCCGCGCGTGGTGTCCGACGAGCTGTACCAGCGTGTGGTCTACGGCAGTGGCGACGACGCCGTGCTGTCGGACCTGTTCGGGCTCGACAGCCCGTACTCGCCGCGGGCCGTGGAGCTGCGCGAGCACCTGGCCGAGCTGGAGCTGCTCGTGGCCACGGGCCAGGCGGACGCCGACGGCCTGCGCGAATGGGAGCAGCTGCGCGACCGTCTGAGCAGCTCACCGCCCAGCCGCGTCGACGACGTCACGCGCCACTTCGACGAACGGTGATCGCGCTGCGCAGGGTGGCGCTGCCCGCTGCGGTTGCTCTCGAGTTGGTGCGACTTACCTCGCGGATTCCGTCTGGCGACAGCAAAACCGCGCGTCGCTTGTGGACTTCCGCGCGCGGGGCCCGCCGGTCGATCCGCACGCACCTGGCCGCGATGGCCTCGGGCCGCGGCTACTGCATGTACTGCGGTGACGGCTTGGGGTCCACTGTGGACCACTTCGAGCCGGTGGCTTTGGCGCCGCGGCGCGCGTTCGACTGGCTCAACCACCTGCTGGCGTGCGAGTACTGCAACAGCCACCACAAGCGCGACCGCTTCCCGCTCGACGCTTCGGGCCGGCCACTGCTGATCGACCCGACCGCCGAGGATCCGCTGGAGCACCTGTTCCTGGTGCTGTCCATCGGCACCTACCGCCCGCTGACCGACAAAGGCCGCGCGACGATCGAGATCTGCGGCCTCAACCGGCCGTTGCTGGAACGTGGGCGCGCTCTCGCGGTGGACCAGGTGGCCGCGCTGGTGTTCCACTGGTGGAACGGCTCCGCCGAGACCCGCCGCCGCGCCATCTGGACCTTGCGCGACCAGCCTCACGCCGACGTCCTGCACGCGATGCTCCGCCAGGCTCTGTTGGCGGGCGCGCCGCGCATCTTCTCGGACGCCTCCCTCCTCGACCTGCTCCGCGACTCCGAACTCCGCGCCGCGCTCCTGGCTTGACGCCGCGGTGCCGACCCACGCGCGAGATCGCGCCGGTTGCTGGATTGAGTGATCCGATCGGCCCCCGGCCGGTCAGATCACTCAATCCAGGAGCCGGCTCAAAGGCGATCTCGCACGCCTCGACGGAGTCGAGGCCAAATTACGGCGTGGGGGAGCACGAAGTGCGACCGACGACGACTGAGCCCGTAAGGCCGGATGCGGGCTGGAAGTCGATACGCAGCATGGTCAAGCTGATGCTGCCGTCGCCGGGCAACGTCTGGGTGTTGAAAACCGCGTTGGCCAGCACGGTCCCGCCCGACTTCGTGATGGGCTTCGTATAACCGGCGGGAACGGGGGAGGGCAGGCCGGTGATGCCGGCCAGGCCGCTGAACGTCCAATTGGCACTCGTCTGGCGCTGCACGGCGTCGCACGTGACCGTGTAGCTCGCGAGCCGGATGCGCGGGCCACCACTACTGACCAGGGCCGAGAGCTCGAAGTTCTTGCCCGTGGCCGTCGACTTGGTGCTGGTGGTGTCGTTGTCGGGGTCGACCACCGTGGTCGTACAGGACGACGTGCCTCCGCCCCAGCTCAGGCCCGTCTTGCTGAGCGAGCCCGCCGACGCGCTCGTCGGCCCTTCGACCGCGCACGGCGCCAGCGACGGCACAATCACCGTGGTCGAGCCCTTGGTGAAGCTCGCCTCACCGAGGTCGGCCACACCCGCGGGCGTCTGCGCGTGGGCCACCCCGCCGGCCACCACGCTCCCCGCCATCACCACCGCCGCGACGAGCCCCGTCTTCACGTTCTTCAGCATGTCCTGACCTCCCTGCACTCAAGCCGCACGGACCGCGCCGGCGAACTCCCACTGAGTGAATATCCGCGCGCCCGTTTCGCCCGTTGCGCTGCCGGGCGTTGATCACTCGTCCGTGCCGGGGGATCAACCCGTTCGGGGCCCGGCCTTGACTTCTGGGACCGGGTTGCCCTCCGGTGTCATGTTCGTCACCGTTTCCCCTGGACAGCGGATAAACGGCGTACCAGGGGTAGCCACTACTCTGAAAGCCGGATAACCCGACCGGCGCATGAGAGAGCGGAGCCGACGTGTCTGTGTCTTCACCACCCCCGGGGGCGGGAGCCCCCGCTGCGCGGGATGGCGCCGTCGAGGACCTCCGCGCGACCGTCGGGCTGCAGATCGAGGACGAGACGCTGCTGAGGTCGATCGCCGGCGGGCTGGCGGACGTCGAGGCGATGCTGCGGGACGTCGTGAAGAGCGATGTGCAGGCGGTGCACGACGCGGCGTTGCACCTGGTCGAGGCGGGGGGCAAACGTTTCCGGCCCCTGTTCACGCTGCTGTCGGCGCAGTTCGGGCCGCGCCAGGATGACCACGTGCTCATCGCGGCCGCCGCGGTGGAGCTGGTGCACCTGGCGACGCTGTACCACGACGACGTGATGGACGAGGCGACCATGCGGCGCGGCGCGGAGAGCGTCAACGCGCGCTGGGACAACACCGTCGCGATCCTGACCGGCGACTTCCTCTTCGCCCACGCCTCGCGCCTGGTCGCCGACCTCGGGACGGACGCGGCGCGCATCATCGCCGAGACGTTCGGCGAGCTCGTGACCGGTCAGATGCGCGAGACGGTCGGCCCCGGCCCCGGTGACGACCCCGTGGAGCACTACCTCACCGTCATCGCGCAGAAGACCGGCTCGCTGATCGCGACGTCCGGGCGGTTCGGCGGCATGATGTCGGGCGCCCCCGAGGCGTACATCCAGGCGTTGCGCCGGTTCGGCGACATCATCGGCACGGCGTTCCAGATCTCCGACGACATCATCGACATCGCGTCGCCGTCCGACGAGCTGGGCAAGGCGCAGGGCACGGACCTGCGCGAAGGCGTGCGCACGCTGCCGATGCTCTACGCGCTGGCCGACCCGGACACCGACCCGCGGCTCGTGGAGCTGCTGGCCGGCCCGATCGCCGAGGACGAGGTGGTCGCCGAAGCCCTGGAGCTGCTGCGCCGCTCGAGTGGACTCGAACGCGCGCGCGTCACCCTTTCCGACTACGCTTCGCGGGCACGTGCCGAGCTCGCCGCGCTGCCCGCTTCCCCCGCGCGCGACGCTTGCGAGTCGGTCGCCGACTACCTGGTCGCGCGGACGCATTAAAAGGGGCAGAGAAGATGTCCATTTTCGGACAAGTCTGGCTGTGGAGCCTGTTGGCGTTCTTCGTCGGCGCGCTCGTGGCCTGGTTGGTCCTCGTGGTGCCTGCGCGCAAGCGCATCCGTGAGCTGGAAGAGGCGCTGGCGTCCGCGCACGCCGAGAACGCGCGCACGCCGGCCAACGCGGCCGCGCTGGCCGCCGCGTCCAGCCGGACGTCGGTGCTGCCGCCGGTGGACGCTCCCGTGGCTTCGGAACCGGTGTTCACGTCCGACTTCGCGGAACCCGACAGCGAGCCGGCGTGGACCCGCGACGAGCGCGAGCACGCGCCGACCGAGCTGATCGCCACGACGCCGCCCGCCGGGTTCGACCCGGAGGCGGAGTACGACGCCGAGTACCGCACCGCGCCGGACCCGGGCGCTTCGCCCGAATCCGACGAGCCGGCCCTGGCGTCCTCCGTGGACAGTGGCGACGTCTACCGCGCGGCCGCGACGGAGTACCTCAGCCCGGTCTCGCGCGAGCCGGACAGCGGTTACCACCACGCGGTCGATCTCGAGGACGAGGACCACGGCAGCGGTTACCACCGCGCGGTGGAACCGTTCGAGAGCAAGCTCGAACCCTTCGAGAGCACGCTGGAGCCCTCGTCGTTCGAGAGCCGCCTGGAGCCGTCCGACGAGCCGGTGTCGCTGTTCCAGCCCGCGCCCGCGACGGAACAGTCCGAATCGGACTGGTTCTCGAAGCAACTGCCGGACCGCTCGCCCTTCGAGGATGCGCCGGGTGGTGACTACCTCGACGAGCCCGAGTCCACTGAGCACCTGACGCCGGCTCCGGCCATGGCGGCGCAGGCGGCCGCGGTGGAGGAATCCGAAGAGTCCACAGAGGAACCTCTGGAGCCCGGCGGCCTGCCCAAGCGCCAGCCCCGCGAGTCCCCGCGCGGCGGCTTCGAGCCGCCGCGGCCGATCCAGCCGTCGATGCGGCCGGTCGAACGCCGCGAGCCGGACCTCACGGGCGCGCACAGCGGTTCGCTGTTCGAGCCGTCCGTGCAGCCCAACCAGGTCGCCGCCATGGCCGCCCCCGAACCGCCCCCGGCCCGCGACACCGGCGAGGACTCCGTGCCGCCCGGCCCCTTCGGCCCCGGCTCCGCCATGCCCCGCCCCGGCGGCGGCCGCCCGTCGGACGCCTTCACGGTCAAGGCCAGTGTCACGGCTTTGCGGTACTGCACCGAAGAATCGCCGCAGTTCCCGCGAATGGTCGCCGAAGTCTGGTTCCGTACGGCCGCCGATGCTGAGCGTGTTGGGTTCCGGCCGCTTTCCTGATTGCCTGCGGCTTCGCCGGGGCAACCAGAAAAGCTGTGTCTCGGCGGCCTCTGTGTTTTTGGCGTCGGCTCCGCCGCCGCGTGCGAGATCGCCTTTGAGCGCGCGATCTCGCGGCGTGGTTGAGTTAAGTCTTACCCAGCAACGAAAGAAGGCCTCCCCGCGCCAAGCGGGGAGGCCTTCTTTCGTGTCAGACCGAGAACTACACGACAGTCCAGGTGTCCTTGCCGCGCAGCAGGCCCTGCAGGTCGGGCTTGCGGGCGGCGCGGGCCTCTTCCACCTGGGCCCGAGCACCGTCGTCGTAGGTCGGGCGCTCGACCTGGCGCAGGATGCCCGTGGGGACGTGCGTCAGGTTCTGGTCGCCCAGGCGGGTCAGCGCGAAGGCGTACGACGTGTCCGCGATGGTCGGGTTGTGGACGACCAGGTTGTCCTCGCCGATGTCGCTCACCTTGGCGACGTCCAGGCCACCCCACTCGCCGCGGCGGACGCCGAACTCACCCTCGGCGCCGAAGCGCATCGGCTCGCCCGCCTTGAGCGGGATGAGCCGGGAGGCGGCCTCGTCCTTGTCCTTCAGGACGTCGAACGCGCCGTCGTTGAAGATGGGGCAGTTCTGGTAGATCTCGACGATCGCCGAGCCGCGGTGGCGGGCCGCCGCCTCGAGAACCTCGGTGAGGCCCTTGCGGTCGGAGTCCAGCGCGCGGCCCACGAACGACGCCTCGGCGCCGATCGCCAGCGACAGCGGGTTGAACGGCGTGTCCACCGAACCCATCGGGGTCGACTTGGTGACCATGCCCTGGCCCGAAGTGGGCGAGTACTGGCCCTTGGTCAGGCCGTAGATCCGGTTGTTGAACAGCAGGATCTTGATGTTCACGTTGCGGCGCAGCGCGTGGATCAGGTGGTTGCCGCCGATGGACAGCGCGTCGCCGTCGCCGGTGACGACCCACACCGACAGGTCCGGGCGCGTGGTGGCCAGGCCGGTCGCGATCGACGGCGCGCGGCCGTGGATCGAGTGCATGCCGTAGGTGTTGAGGTAGTACGGGAAGCGCGACGAGCAGCCGATGCCCGAGATGAACACGATGTTCTCGCGCTTGAGGCCCAGCGTCGGCAGGAACGACTGCACGGCGTTGAGCACCACGTAGTCACCGCAGCCCGGGCACCAGCGCACTTCCTGGTCGGACTTGTAGTCCTTGGCCTTCTGCGGCTCGTCGGTGGTGGGAACGAGGTCCAGACCGCCGAGCTGCGGCAGTCCGAGGTCGATGGCGGTCACTTGACGCCCTCCGGGATGGTGCTGGTGATGATGTCGGCGAACACGTTCTGCAGCTCTTCGGCCTTGAACGGCAGCCCCGCCACCTTGGTGTACGAGTGCACGTCCACCAGGAACTTCCCGCGCAGCAGCAGCGCGAGCTGGCCCAGGTTCATCTCCGGCAGCACGACCTTGTCGTAGGACCGGAGCACCTCGCCCAGGTTCGCGGGCAGCGGGTTGAGGTGCCGCAGGTGCGCCTGCGCGATCGGCATGCCCAGCTTCCGCACGCGCCGGCAGGCCGCGCCGATCGGGCCGTAGGACGAGCCCCAGCCGAGCGCGAGCACGCGCGCCTTGCCGCCCGACGGGTCGTCGACCGCCAGGTCGGGCACGTCGATGCCGTCGATCTTGGCCTGGCGCAGCCGCACCATCTTCTCGTGGTTGTCCGGGTCGTAGGAGATGTGCCCGGTGCCGTCGGCCTTCTCGAGGCCGCCGATGCGGTGCTGCAGCCCCGGCGTGCCCGGCACAGCCCACGCGCGCGCCAGCGTCTCCGGGTCGCGCACGTACGGCCAGAACTCACCGGATCCGTTGTCGGAGTTGGGTTCCTGCGCGAACTCCACACGCAGGTCCGGCAGGTCCTCGACGTTCGGGACGAGCCACGGCTCGGAGCCGTTGGCGATCGCGCCGTCGGACAGCAGCAGCACCGGCGTGCGGTACTTCAGCGCGATCCGCGTGGCCTCCAGCGCCGCGTCGAAGCAGTCGGCGGGGGAGAGCGGCGCGATGATCGGCACGGGCGACTCGCCGTTGCGCCCGAACATCGCCTGCAGCAGGTCGGCCTGCTCGGTCTTGGTCGGCAGACCCGTGGACGGGCCGCCGCGCTGCACGTCGATGACCACGAGCGGCAGCTCCGTCATCACGCCGAGCCCGATGGTCTCCGACTTCAGCGCGATGCCCGGGCCGGACGTCGAGGTCACGCCCAGCGCGCCGCCGTACGAGGCGCCCAGCGCTGCGCCGATGCCGGCGATCTCGTCCTCGGCCTGGAACGTGATGATGCCGAAGTTCTTGTGCTTGGACAGCTCGTGGAGGACGTCCGACGCCGGGGTGATCGGGTAGGTGCCCAGCAGGATCTGCAGCCCGGACTGCTGCCCGGCCGCCACGATCCCGTACGCCAGCGCCGTGTTGCCGGTGATCTGCCGGTAGGTGCCCTGGTCGAGCTTCGCCGGCGCGACCTCGAACGTCGTGGCGAACGACTCGGTGGTCTCGCCGTAGTTCCAGCCCGCGCGGAAGGCCAGGATGTTGGCCTCGGCGATGTCCGGCTTCTTCGCGAACTTCTCGCGAAGGAACCGCTCCGTGCCCTCGGTCGGCCGGTGGTACATCCACGACAGCAGCCCGAGCGCGAACATGTTCTTGCACCGCTCGGCGTCCTTCTTGCCGAGACCGGTGTCGGCGAGCGCGCCCTGTGTCAGGGTCGACATGGCGACCCGGTGGACCTGGAAGGCCGACAGCGTGTCGTCGTCGAGCGGGTCGTTGTCGTACCCGACCTTCACGAGGTTGCGCTTGGAGAACTCGTCGGTGTTGAGGATGATCGTGCCGCCCTGCGGGACGTCGCGCAGGTTCGCCTTCAGCGCGGCGGGGTTCATCGCCACCAGCACATCGGGCCGGTCGCCGGGCGTGAGGATGTCGTAGTCGGCGAAGTGCACCTGGAACGACGAGACGCCTGGGATCGTGCCTTGTGGCGCGCGGATCTCGGCGGGGAAGTTCGGCATCGTCGACAGGTCGTTGCCGAAGGCCGCGGCCTCGGACGTGAACCGGTCGCCCGTCAGCTGCATGCCGTCGCCCGAGTCACCGGCGAACCGGATGACCACCCGGTCCAGCTTGCTGACTTCGGTCGACCTCGAGCTGGTCAGGGAAGCGCTGCTGTGACCGTTGCCGGCCGCCGTGCTTCCCGGACCGCCGTTCGCACTCGTGCTCATGGGTCAGGGAATCCCTCTCTCCCGACGTGCTGCGACCCCGGGTCGGCCCCCGGGGAAACGCCCGCCCGGCGATGTCGGCTGGATCACCAGGCCACCCCCGAGGTTACTCGTCGAGGACTCGGGAGTTCCCGAAGTGTGGGGTACCCGGAGTGGAAGCCTTCATCCCGTTACCGGCGGCAAGCGCCATTTGTTACCTGTAACCGATGGTAACGGGATTTCCGGGGGATCCGCAGTGACGCACGTCTCCCTCTGATGGGCCACACAAACCGGATTTCCCGGTCTGTGGCATGGACGATGCCACCGAATGGACTGGTCCCGCATCTGCGTCCCGGCATGTGGATAGTTCATTCGAGTTCCCGATGAAGCCCGGTGGTCCGAACAGGTCCGCCGGTCAGCTCTGCGGGTTCGGCGGCCGTTCCAGCAGCCGCGACAGGACGACCGTCGAAACGGTGCGGTCGATGATCTCCAGCCCCCGCAGCCGCTCGAGCGCCGTCTCGAGGTGGTGGATGTCCGCGGCGCGCAGGTGCACGATCGCGTCGGCCGCGCCCGAGACCGTGTAGGCGGCCACGACCTCCGGCAGTGGTTCAAGGCGCGCGCGGATGCGGGCGGGCGTGACGTTGCCCTGGCAGTGCACCTCTACGAAGGCCTCGGTGCCCCAGCCGAGCGCCTCCGGGTCGACGACCGCCGTGAAGCCGCGCAGCACGCCGGTTTCCAACAGCCGGTCGACGCGGCGCTTGACCGCCGGGGCGGACAACCCGACGACTTTGCCGATCTCGGCGTAGCTGGACCGCGCGTTGGCCACCAGGCAGGAAACGATTCGCTGGTCGATGGTGTTCACACGCAATGTTTAGCAGGTATGTGCGCAGCGAACAGAGATTGATTGCACGATTAGGCCGACCTTACCCTTCAATCATGCAGGCAGAGTCTGTGCAGCGAGTGCCCACCACCCGCCGTTACCTGATGTGCCCGCCGCGGTTCTTCGCGGTGGACTACGTGATCAACCCCTGGATGGACCCGACCGCGCCGGTCAGCGCCGACGTCGCGGTGGCGCAGTGGACCGAGCTGCGCGACACCTACCGCCGTCTGGGCCACACCGTCGAGGAGATCGAGCCGCAGCCGGGCCTGCCCGACATGGTGTTCGCGGCGAACTCCGGCACCGTCGTGGACGGGCGCGTGCTCGGTTCGCGCTTCCGGGCGCCGCAGCGCGCGGCCGAGGCCGAGCACTTCCGCCGGTGGTTCGTGGAGCACGGCTACCGCGACCTGACGATGCCGGAGCGCATCAACGAGGCCGAGGGCGACTTCGCCTGGACGGGCAAGCTGCTGCTCGCCGGCACCGGCTTCCGCACCGACCCGGCCGCGCACGCGGAGGCGCAGGAGGTGCTCGGCGTGCCCGTGGTGTCGCTGAGCCTGGTCGACCCGCGGTACTACCACCTCGACACGGCGCTGTTCGTGCTCACCGAAGCCGACGCTGGGACCGACACCACGGCGGCGCAGATCGCCTACTACCCGGCGGCCTTCTCGTCGGGCTCGCAGCGCGTGCTGCGGCGCCTGTTCCCCGACGCCGTGATCGCCACGGCCGCCGACGCCGAGTGTTTCGGCCTCAACGGCGTCTCCGACGGGCGCAACGTCGTGCTGCCCCTGGAGGCCGTCGGGCTGGGCGCGCAGCTGGCCGCGCGGGGCTACGAGCCCGTCTACCAGGACATTTCCGAACTGCGGAAGGCCGGCGGCGGGCCGAAGTGCTGCACTTTGGAGATTCGCAAATAACTTTGTGTAGATAGTGTAACTACTCCATTTGCCAATTCGATTAATCGACGTACAGGAGGTCCGACGCTCCGAACCGGGACGAGGTGCGATGGTCAACTTCGCCGTGCACGGCATCGGCAGACCCCAGCGCGCGCTCGATCCGGGCGAAGACGAGCGCTGGATCACGGTGGAGCAGTTCGACACCTTGCTGGACGTCGTCGCGAAGTGCCCTGAATCGCGGCTGACCTTCGATGACGGCAACATCTCGGACATCGAGGTCGCGTTGCCGAAGTTGGTGCAGCGCGGGCTGCGTGGGGAGTTCTTCCCGCTCGCCGGCCGGGTCGGCTCGCGGGGGTTCGTGGATCGTGCCGGGTTGCGTGAGCTCGTCGCGGCCGGGATGGACGTCGGGTCGCACGGCTGGGACCGGTTCGGTGCGCGGCGGTTCGAGGAACGCGTGTTGCGGCGGGAGCTTGATGCGGCGCCGCGGTTGCTGGGGGAGCTGAGTGGGCGGGCGGTGTGCCGGTACTCCCTGTCCGGGCGTCGGGTGGACCGGCGCGTGCTGGGGCGGTTGAGGGCGGCCGGTGCGACGCGGGTGTATGCCGGTTCCGGTCCTGGTAGTTCGAGTGTTCGCGGCGGGGAGTGGTTGCAGAACCGCGTCGAGGTGCATCGGGATCTGGATCGCGAGTGGGCAGAGGGTGTGCTGGTGGGTCGGTACGGGCACCGCTGGCCGGGCCGGTTGACGGGACTTCTGACGTTCTGAGTCTGCGGTCCTTCGCGGGGCGGCTCACGTTGGTGCCGGGCGGGGGCCGGGTGCTGGCGGCAGTGCGTCGTCGGCTTGCGTTGGGTGGGGGTCCCCTGCGCTGAGCTGTGTACCGGTGTTCGGGACTTCGGTTTTCCGGTTTCGTGAACGGTTTCCTGGTGCACCAGCGGTTTCGTCAAGCGTTGCCAGCTGGTGGGAAAACCACTGACGGCCGGCCCTTGTCACCGTGCGCGCCCGGGTGCATCCTGTGCGCTACGCCGCAAACAGTAAGGAAACTTTCCTAACTAACAGTTTCTCTTGACTGACAGGGAGCCTCGATGAGGAAGCTGATCCTGTTCGCGACCATGGCGATCGCCGCCGCGGTGATGCCGGCGGCGGTGGCGTCGGCCTCGGCCGCTGGGACGCCGGCGGGTCCGGACCACGCCCAGGTCGCCGCGGCACCGGCCGCGGGCCCGACGGCGGCGCAGCTGCTGGCGAAGACCAATAGCTGCAACCAGATCTCGAACGGCAAGTACAAGACCGACGAGGACGCGGGTTCCAAGACCGTCGCCGTGTGTGACGCCAACGGGGCCGTGTTCTGGAAGGCCGACATGGACATCGACTGCGACGGGCAGCGCACGTCGCAGTGCAACGAGGACACCGACTGCTGTTTCCAGGGCGACACGGCGTTCCACCAGAGCGACGGAAAGCCGCTGAATGCTGCGACGTTGCCCTACATCGTCGTGCCGAGCTCCAGCGGCACGTGGAACTACTCGTCCTCCGGTCTCAAGGGCGGCGGTTCCTGTGCGGTGATCTACAACGGGAAAGTCGAATACACCGTCATCGGTGACACCGGGCCGACCGGGATCATCGGCGAGGCTTCGTACGCGACGGCCAAGGACCTCGGCATCAACCCCGACCCGTCCAACGGCGGCACCGACTCCGGTGTGACCTACATCTGCTTCAAGAACTCGAAGGTCTCGCCGATCGAGAACCACGGCACGGCCACGAGCACCGGCCAGAACCTGGCCGGCACGTTCGTGAACAACAACTGAGCCTGACGAACAACGGCGCCGGGGAGGCTTTGTCGAGCTTCCCCGGCGCTTCGTCGATTCCTGGCAGAAATGGCGCTACGGCAACGAAAATGTTGTCGAGACCACTACGAGAGGCCGAAAAAGCGCACAATCGATACGCCAATCCGGTTGCCATTTCTCCACTGGCCTGAACGGGTAACGAACTGCGTCCGCGCGCCGACCAAGGGATCAGCGAATGCGGGCGGAGGTTCAAGCGTGAGGATCAGTGTCTTCGGGCTGGGGTACGTGGGGTGTGTGTCCGCGGCCTGTCTGGCGGGGAACGGGCACGAGGTCGTCGGGGTCGACGTGAACCCGGTGAAGGTCGACCTGGTGACGCGCGGCAACGCGCCGGTGGTCGAGGAACGCATCGGTGAGCTGACGGCCGAGGTCGTGGCGTCGGGGGCGCTGCGCGCGACGACCGACGTGGCCGAGGCGGTGGCGGCGACCGACGTGTCGCTGATCTGCGTGGGCACGCCTTCGGCGCCCAACGGCAGCCTCTCGACCGAGTACCTCGAGCGTGTGGCCGACGAGATCGGCGAAGCGTTGGCGCACAAGGGGTCCCGCCACACGGTGGTGTTCCGCAGCACGATGCTGCCGGGCACCTGTCTCGACCTGCTGGTGCCGATCCTGGAGAAGTCCAGCGGCCGAACCGCGGGCGTCGACTTCGGCGTGGCGGTGAACCCGGAGTTCCTGCGCGAGGGCACCAGCGTGCGCGACTTCTTCGACCCGCCCAAGACCGTGATCGGCGAGCTCGACACGGCCAGCGGCGACATCGTGGCCGAGCTCTACACGGGCCTGCCCGGCGACGTCTTCCGCGTGCCGATCCCGGTGGCGGAGATGACCAAGTACGCCGACAACGCCTTCCACGGCTTGAAGATCGGCTTCGCCAACGAGCTCGGCGCCGTGTGCCGCGCGCTGGGACTCGACTCGCACAAGGTGATGGACGTCTTCCTCGCCGACCGCAAGCTCAACGTGAGCCCCGCGTACCTGCGCCCGGGCTTCGCGTTCGGCGGTTCGTGCCTGCCGAAGGACCTGCGCGGACTGGTCTACGCCGCACGTCGCGCCGACGTGTCGGTGCCGATCCTCGAGCACGTGCTGCCCTCGAACGAAGATCACCTGCAGCGCGCGTTCGACCTCGTCGCGCGCACCGGCAAGCGCAAGGTCGGGCTGTTCGGCCTGTCGTTCAAGCCGGGCACCGACGACCTGCGCGAGAGCCCGCTCGTCGAGCTCGCCGAGCGGCTGCTGGGCAAGGGCTTCGACCTCAAGATCTACGACGCCAACGTGAGCCTCTCGCGGCTCATGGGCGCCAACCGCGAGTACATCGATGCCCGGTTGCCGCACCTGGGCTCGCTGCTCGCGAGCTCGGTCGAAGAGGTGCTGGAGCACGCCGAGGTGTGCCTCGTCGGCACCGCCGACCCGGCCGTGCTGGCCGCTCTTCCCCACGGTGGCGAGCAGACGCTCGTCGACCTCGTCCGCCTCCCCGACGCCGAGGTGCGCCGGGCCGAAGAGGGATACGTCGGCCTTGCCTGGTGACAAGAAAAAAGCCCTGATCCTGGTCGAGAACCTCTCGGTGCCGTTCGACCGCCGCGTGTGGCAGGAGTGCCAGACGCTGCGCGACGCCGGCTGGGAGGTGCACGTGATCTGCCCGCAGGGCACGAAACGTGATACCGAACCCGAAGCCGTGATCGACGAGGTGCACATCCACCGCTACCCGCTCAAGGCGGCGACCGGTGGCCCCGCGGGGTACCTGCAGGAGTACGGCTCCGCGGTGTGGCACACGTTCCGGTTGGCCCGCAGGGTCGGTCCGGTCGACGTGGTCCACGCCTGCAACCCGCCGGACCTGCTGTTCCTCGTGGCGCGGATGCTCAAGCGCCAGGGTGCGAAGTTCATCTTCGACCAGCACGACCTCGTGCCGGAGCTGTACTTGTCGCGCTTCGACCGTGGTCAGGACCTGCTCTACCGCGGCGTCTGCGCGCTGGAGCGCTCCACCTACCGCGCGGCCGACGTTGTGATCGCCACCAACGAGAGCTACCGCCAGGTCGCCCTCATCCGCGGCGGCAAGCGGCCCGAGGATGTGTTCGTGGTCCGCAGCGCGCCCGTGGTCGAGCGCTTCCACGAGGTGGCGGTGGAGCCGGAGCTCAAACGCGGCAAACCGCACCTGCTCTGCTACCTCGGCGTGATGGGGCCGCAGGACGGCGTGGACTACGCGTTGCGTGCGCTGGCTTCCCTGCGTGACGAGATCGGCCGCGACGACTGGCACGCCGTGTTCGTGGGCGCCGGCGACGCGTTCGACGACGTGGTGGCGCTGTCGAAGGAACTGGGCCTGGAGAACCAGGTCGAGTTCACCGGTCGCGTCTCCGACGCCGACCTGTTGCGCTACCTGTCCGCGGCCGACGTGTGCCTTTCGCCCGACCCGCTCAACCCGCTCAACGACGTGTCGACCATGAACAAGATCATGGAGTACATGGCGATGAGCAAACCCATCGTCTCGTTCGAACTACGCGAGGCCCGCGTCTCCGCGGGTGAGGCCGCTCTCTACGCGCCGGCCAACGACGTCACCGAGTTCGCGAAGCTCGTCGCCGTGCTGCTCGACGACCCGGGCGAGCGCGTCCGGATGGGGGAACTCGGCAAGGCGCGGGTCAGCGGGCCACTGGCCTGGGCGAACTCACAGAAAGCCCTGCTCGCCGCGTACGAGCGGGCTGCGCGCTGAGCCCACGTGCTTGATCGCGGTTTGAACAAGGTTCGTGCGTTCGGTGTAACCAACGCCTCCAGCACGACGACGGGGTCAGTGACCGGTACGCCACTTTCGGAGGGGAGACCCCGGTTTTGAGTGACGACACGGTACGACTTTCGATGGTGGGACAGGTTCTGCGCAGACGCTGGAGGGCGCTGCTGATCCTGGTGGTCGTGGGGGCGGGCGTCGGTGCGGGTGCTTCTGTCGTGCTCTCGCCCGGTTACGAGACCACGGCGAGCGTGCTCCTGCAGGGCCCGCGCCAGGCCGACGAGCTGTTGACGCAGGCCCAGGTGGCCACCAGCTCGGTGGTGCTGGACCGCGCGGCCGCGGCGCTCGGCATGCGCGAGGCCGGTCCGGACCTCCAGAAGAAGGTCACGGCCTCGGTGGCGCAGGGCAACGTCGTGGCGATCAGTGCTTCGAGCGACAGCCCGGAGCACGCGCAGCAGCTGGCCGATCAGGTGGCCAAGGAGTTCGTGAAGTACTCCACGCAGCTGCTGTCCAACTCGGCCGGCTCGTCGGCCCAGCTCGCGCAGGAGCAGCGGGAGGCGCTGCGCCAGCAGGTGGCGCAGACCAACCAGCGCATCCTCGACCTGTCCCGTTCGGTGTCCGACGGCCAGACGGTGGAGGGCGTGCAGGTCCGCACGGAGCTGCAGGGCCTGCGCACCTCGCTGGAGCAGGCGATGAACAACCTCGACGCGGCCGACGCGGCCACGGGCGCCGGCAACATGGTCGTGATGGGGCCGTCGGAGAAGCCGACCTCGCAGGCTCCGCCCACGCTGCCGCAGCTTGCCGGGGGCGGCGCGATCCTGTTCTTCCTCATCGGCCTGCTCAGCTACCTCTTCGGGGCGCGCAGCGACCGCCGGCCGCGCAGTGAGACGGAGATCGGCTCGGCGCTGGGCGCGCCGGTGCTGGCGAGCGTCGACGTGCCGGAGACCGGTGAGCCTGAGCGCACCGCCGGCTTCCGGGGCGCGCTGCGCCGGATCACGGGCAGCGACAAGCCGTGGAACCTGCCGGAGGTGCCGGCTTCGGCCGACGAGTCCAGCCGTGAGGTGCGGTACCGCCGGGTGTTCGCCCGGCTGGGCACCGACCGCGACGGCGTGCTGCGGCTGCTCGTGCTCGTCGCCGCGGGCGACAGCGCGGCGCGGCGCGCGGCGACTCAGTTCGCGAAGGTCGCCGAGACCGAGCGCGTGCGGGTGGAGCTGACGATCACGGAGGTCACCGTGGGCTCCGGCGTGCAGCCGACCGTGCCCGACGGCACCGCCGGCGTGCTCGTGGTGCTCTCGGTCGGCAGCCGCAGCGCGTGGGAGCTCGTGGCGATCGCCGAGGCGTGCGCCGACGCGGGCCACGAAGTGCTCGGCGCCGTGCTCACGCGTCAGGTCCGTGTCACCGGGAAACCGCGCAGAGAACCCGCCTCGGCGGATCCACCCCAGGTCCCGGTGGACCGTGACGCGATGGCAGGTTCGTCATGACCAGTTCGCAGAGCTCCTCGCCACCACTGATCGACCTGCAGAGAATCGTCGTCGCCGTGCGCCGGCACCGCCGGCTGTGGGTCGCCTTCGCGTTGCTGGGCCTGGTGGTCGGCGGCGCGGTGGCCGTGCTGCTGCCGGCCCCGCCGACCGCGGTCACCAAGGTGATCGTGATCCACCCCGACGACTCGCCGACCGACAGCGGCACGCTGATGCGTACCGACGTCGCCGTGCTGGAGACCGCGAAGATCGCGTCGGAAGCGCTGCAGAAGGTGCACAGCACCGAGGCGACCGAAGACTTCCTGAAGGACTACACCGGCCTCGGCCTGACCAACAACGTCATGCAGGTGACGGTCACGGCCAAGACCAAGGAAGACGCCGTCGCCAAGGCGCAGGCGCTGGCCGACGTCTTCATCGCCGACCACGTGCAGCGCAACCAGGCCGCCGCGACCGCGCAGGCCAAGGCGCTGCTCGACCAGCGCACGCAGGCGCAGCAGGAGCTGGCGCAGATCGACTCGCAGGCCGCTACCGAGGCGGACAAGGGCAGCCGGGCGAACGCCGGCACGCTCGAGCAGCTGTACACGCAGCGCGCGGACCTCGTGTCGAAGATCGCCGACCTGCAGAACCAGGCGCAGCAGGCAGGCATCGGCACACCGCAGGTGGCCGCGGGCACGCAGATCGTGGACGCGCCGGCGATCCAGAAGGTGTCGTTGCTCAAGACGGTCGCCACCAACGGCGCCATCGGCTTAGCGCTCGGCCTCGCCCTCGGGCTGGCCCTGGCGATGGTCACCGCGCTCGTGCGCGACCGGCCGGTGCTGCGGCGCGAGGTCTCCGAGCACCTCGGTGCGTCGGTGATCGCGCAGCTGCCGTCGAAGCTGCGCGGCCCGAAACGGTTGTGGGCCAAGTCGAAGCCGGTGGTCGAACGCAAGCGCGTGGCCGTGACTCTCGTGCGGGCGGCCCGGGCCGAACGCGGGCCGCTGTCGTTGCTGGAGCTCGGCGCGCCCGGCGTGGCCGCGGGGCTCGCGGTGGACATGGCGGCGGAGCTGGCCGAGGACGGGCCGGTCGTGGTGATCGACGACCTGCCGAGTCACGACGCGAAGCGCCTGACCGTGGCCGGCGACGTGAAGGTGGTCGAGGTCGGGGACCCGTCGATCAAGCGCGCGGTGTACCGGCTCGGCGTGGGCACGGTCGCGCCCGGCACGGCGTGGACGGACCTGGAGTACCTCGGCACGGAGACGGTGCTGGTCGTGCGCTCGGGCCACGCGAACACGCTGTGGCTGCACACCGTGGCCCGGCAGCTCGCCGACTGCGGCATCCC
Source organism: Amycolatopsis sp. NPDC050768 (assembly GCF_040654155.1). Taxonomy (NCBI): domain Bacteria; kingdom Bacillati; phylum Actinomycetota; class Actinomycetes; order Pseudonocardiales; family Pseudonocardiaceae; genus Amycolatopsis; species Amycolatopsis sp. NPDC050768. The sequence continues at coordinate 656,372 of NZ_JBFAHL010000001.1, read as the reverse complement.
GATCCTGGGTGTAGTGCTCGTCGATCCGGACCCGAAGGACCAGACCGACGGGACGCTGTGGGACGGCCTGCACACCGCGTTGCGCGGGCGGGCGTCCGTGGTGGCGGCCAAGCAGATCGAGAAGCCGGCCGAGCCGCTGCGGAAGTTCGTGGAGCAGGAACCGGAGAAGCCGATCGACTGGCCGGTCGAGCACGACGTGAACGATGCGGCGACCACCGTCGAGGCGTCGGTCGTCAAACCGGCCAAGCCCGCCGTGCCCGTCGAAACGAAGGGCCACCTCGAAGCGCCGACCCGCCGGCTCAGCCCGGTGCCGCGCAAGCCCGAGGAGCGCGCGCCGGAACAGCGCAAGTCCGAGCCCGGCAACTCCGAGATGCCGACCAAGAAGTTCGCGCCCGTCCAGTCCGGTCCGGAAAGCTAGAGAGGGTCACGAACATGTGCGGCATCGCAGGTGCCTACCACTGGCCGGACGGCGGCCCGCTCACCGATCGGCTCACGAAGTGCCTCGCGCACCGAGGGCCGGACGGTTCGGGGCGCTACGACCACCGCGCCGGCGCCGGAGAAGTCCACTTCGGACACCGCAGGCTGTCGATCGTCGACCTGTCCGAGACGGGCGCGCAGCCGATGGTGGCCGAGGGGCTCGCGCTGACGTACAACGGCGAGCTCTACAACGCCCCGGAGCTGCGCGCGGAGCTGGAGGGCAAGGGCGTGCGGTTCCGCGGCACGTCCGACACCGAGGTGCTGCTGCGCGCGTGGCGCGAGTGGGGCGTCGACTGCCTGCCGCGGCTGCGCGGGATGTTCGCGTTCGGCGTCTTCGACGAACGCACCGGTGAGCTCACGCTGGTGCGCGACCAGCTGGGCATCAAGCCGCTGTTCTTCGTGCGGCGAAACGGTGGCGTGGCGTTCTCCTCGGAGCTCAAGGCGCTGGCCACCGAGCTCGGCGGCACGCTGGAAGTCGACAAAGCGGCGCTCATCGCATCGCTGCTGTACTACTGGGTGCCCGACAGCCGCTGCGCGTACCGCGAGGTCGAGAAGCTGCAGCCCGGCGCGTGGGTGCGCTTCCGTCCGGACCGCACGAGCGAGCGCGGCGCCTACTGGTCGCTGCGCCAGGTCGCCGAGGAAGGCGAGGCGTATCGGGTTCAGGGGGGTGGCGACGTCGACCTCCACGAGGTGATCGCCGACTCCACGAGCAAGCACCTGCTCTCCGACGTCCCGGTCGCCACGTTCCTCTCCGGCGGCCTCGACTCCAGTTACCTCACCGCGCTCGCCGCGCGGCAGCAGCCCGGGATCTCCGCGTACACCATCGGTTTCCGCGCCGAGGACGCCAAGTTCGAGGCGATGCCGGACGACTTGAAGTACGCCAGGATCGTCGCCAAGCAGTTCGGTGTCGACCTGCACGAGATCGAGATCGCGCCGCAGGTGCTCGACCTGTTGCCGCGCATGACCTACCACCTCGACGAGCCCATCGGCGACCCCGCGGCCATCAACTCGTTCCTCATCTGCTCGGCGGCGCGGGAGGCCGGCGTGAAGGTGATGCTGTCCGGGATGGGCGCCGACGAGATGTTCGCCGGCTACCGCAAGCACTACGCGAACCAGCTCGCCCTGCGTTACCAACGCGTTCCCGGCCTGGTGCGCAAGCCGATCGAAACCGTCGTGGACCGCCTGCCCGTCGCGTCTGCCAGCCGCGGTTACCGCACGGTGCGGTTCGCCAAGCGGTTCCTGTCGTTCGCGGAGCTGCCGGAGGAGACGGCGTTCCGGCGCAGCTACACGATGTACGACCGCGGCGAGCTGCTCGACCTCGTGAACCCGGACCTGGCCGCCGACGTCGACGACGTGCTCACCGAACACGCGGACACGTACCACGACCAGGCGCTGAGCGACTACGTCAACCGCATGTGCCTGGCCGACACGCGGATGTTCCTGCCCGGCCTGAATCTCACCTACACCGACCGCTCGACGATGGCCGCCTCCACCGAGGTGCGCACGCCGTTCGTCGACGTCGAGGTGGTCAAGGCGGCGTTCCGGGTGCCGGGAAACAAGAAGATCGTCGGCCGCCAGGGCAAGGCGGCGCTCAAGGAAGCCGCGCTGGCGATCCTGCCGAAGGAGATCGTCTACCGCCCGAAGGGTCTATTCAGCGCCCCGCTGCGGGCCTGGATGAGCCGCGACCTGGCCCCGCTGGTGCGGGAGGTCGTGAACGAGGGCGTGCTCGTCGAATCCGGGTTCCTGCAGCGGGAGGCCCTGCAGAAGCTCGTGGCCGAGGACGCCGCCGGGCAGCAGGACCGCGCGAAGCACCTCTGGCACGTGTTGACCCTTGAGTACTGGTACCGCGCCGCGTCTTCGACGACTATTCCGAGCAGCTAGGAGTGCTGTGAAGCAGGTAGTGCAGAACTACAAGAGCGGGGAGCTGGCCCTCCTCGACGTCCCGGTCCCGGCGTGCAAGCCGGGTGGCGTGCTCGTGCGCACGGTGTACTCGCTGATCTCGACCGGCACCGAGATGATGAAGGTGTCCGAGGCGAGCATGTCGATGATCGGCAAGGCGCGCTCGCGGCCGGACCAGGTCGCCAAAGTCATGCAGAGCGTCGCCACCAACGGCCTCGCCGCCACCTACCGCAAGGTCACCAGCAAGCTCGACTCCTACACGCCGCTCGGCTACTCGCTGTCCGGCGTGGTTGTGGAGGTCGGTGCCGGGATCGACGACGTCGCGGTGGGCGACGTCGTGGCGTGCGCGGGCAACGAGCACGCGCTGCACTCCGAGCTCAACTGGGTGCCCAAGAACCTCTACGCGCGCGTGCCCGCAGGCCTCGAACCGCGCCACGCGGCGTTCGGCACGGTCGGCTCGATCGCGATGCAGGGCGTGCGCCGCGGCGAGCCGCAGCTCGGTGACCTCGCGCTGGTGATCGGGCTCGGCCTGATCGGGCAGCTCGTGGTGCAGCTGCTGGTCGCCTCCGGCGTACGCGTCGTCGGCGTGGACCCGGACCCGTCGCGGTGCGAACTGGCCGAGCGGCTCGGTGCGCTGACCTGCGCGCACCCGGGCTCGGGCACGGTGGACAACGCCGTCGCGGAGCTGTCCGGCGGCCACGGTGTGGACCAGGTCTACCTGGCCGCGGGTGGCGCCTCGAACGACCCGGTGGAGCTGGCCGCACGGCTCGCGCGCGACCGCGGCCGCGTGGTCGACATCGGCAAGATCTCGCTCAACCTGCCGTGGAACGCCTACTACGAGAAGGAACTCGACGTCCGCTTCTCGCGTTCGTACGGGCCGGGCCGCTACGACCCGGAGTACGAGCTCGAGGGCCGCGACTACCCGATCGGCTACGTGCGCTGGACCGAGCGCCGCAACATCGAGTGCTTCCTCGACCTGGCCGCGCGCGACAAGCTCGACGTCGAACCGCTGATCACGCACACCGCCGACTTCTCGACGGCCGTGGAGACGTACAAGTCGCTGCAGGACGGTGAGCTCAAGGCCGTCGCGGTGCTCTTCCAGTACCCGGACGGCCCGGAAGGCGAAGCCGACCCGGTGGTCTCCTCGGTCGCGCTGCCCGCGGAGACGGGCACCCGCGCGACTCCGCGTGGCCGCCTGCGCGTCGGGTTCGTCGGTGCCGGCAACTACGCGTCGTCGATGCTGCTGCCGCACCTGGTCGCCCACGACCGCGTGGCACTGTCCGAAGTGGTCACCACGTCGGCGCTCTCGGGTGCCAACGCGAAGCGCAAGTTCGGCTTCGCTCGCGCCACCACGGACCTCGACGCGCTGCTCGCCGACGAGTCGGTGGACACGCTGTTCGTGGTGACGCGCCACAGCTCGCACGCCGAGCTCACCCGCCGCGCATTGCTCGCCGGCAAGGCCGTGTTCGTGGAGAAGCCGCTGGCGCTGTCGGAGAAGGAGCTGCGCGGGATCGTCGAGGCCATCGAGGAGTCGGGCAACAACCGGCTGCAGGTCGGCTTCAACCGCCGCTTCGCGCCGCTGCTCAACGAGGCCAGGATGCAGTTCGGTCCCCGGTTGGGCCCGGCTTCGGTGCGCTACCTCGTGAACGCGGGCCGCCTGGAGTCCACCAGCTGGTACAACCAGGCCGACTCCGAGGGCTCCCGGTTCGTCGGCGAGGGCGGCCACTTCATCGACACGGTGAGCTGGTTCCTCGGCAGTGACCCGATCTCGGTCTACGCCACCGCGACCCCGGGCAACGACGACCTGCAGGTGCTGCTCCGCTACGCCGACGGGTCGACCGCGGCCATCAGCTACGTGACCAGCGGCTCCACGTCGTTCCAGAAGGAGACGCTGGAGGTACTGGCCGACGGCAAGGTGCTGAAGTTCGACGACTTCGCCCGCGCCTCGGTGTACGGCAAGAAGCGCTGGGCCAGCTCGCGCATCCCGAAGGGCCGCGACAAGGGCCAGAAGGCCGAGATCGACGCGTTCGTCACGGCGCTGACCACCGGCGTCGCGATGCCGATCGGTGTCGAGTCGCTGGTGAACACCACGCTGGCCACACTCGCCGTGAACCGCAGCCTCGAGACCGGCGCGCCGGTGCGGCTGGAGCCGAAAGAGGTGCTCGGCTGATGGATCCCGCCTGGTACCTGCGAAGACTTTCGGCCATGAGCCCGGCCGAGGTGGCCGGTCGTGCCACCGACGCGTTGCGTAAGCAGCAGTGGCGTGGGGTCGCGAAGCAGAAGGCCACGTGGCTGTCGCACCGCGCATTCGCGCGGCCGGCGAGCGTAGAAGGCGTGTCGGCCGAGGCGCGCGCCGAGCTGCTGGCCACGGCCGAGCGGCTGATGGACGGCCACGCCGAGTACTTCGGTGTGGAGCGCGCGGACCTCGTGACGCCGGACTGGTCGTTCGATCCGAAGACCGGCCGGCACGCGCCCTCCGACGCGTACTCCTTCGACATCGCCTACCGCAGCGAAGACGCGGTCGGCGACATCAAGCAGATCTGGGAGCCGTCGCGCCACCAGCACCTCACCGTGCTGGCCGCCGCGTACGCGCTGACCGGCGAAGACCGCTTCGCCCACCGCGTGGCCGACCACCTGAAGTCCTGGTGGGCGGCCAACCCGCCGATGCGTGGCGTGCACTGGGTGAGCGGCATCGAGCTCGGCATCCGGCTGCTGTCGTGGGTCTGGGTGCGCCGGCTACTCGACGGCTGGACCGGCGCGTCCGGTCTGTTCGAGGACAATCCCGAGGCACTGCACCAGATCTGGCACCACCAGCGCTGGCTCGCGGCGTTCCCGAGCCGGGGTTCGTCCGCGAACAACCACGTGATCGCCGAGGATGCCGGCCAGCTTGCGGCCGCGTGCGCGTTCGGCTGGTTCCCCGAGTCGCCCGCCTGGCGCGACGCGGCGCTGAAGTCGCTGGACACGCAGCTGCAGGCCAACACGTTCGCTTCCGGGCTCAACCGCGAGCTGGCCACGGAGTACCACGGCCTGGTCCTGGAACTGGGTCTCGCGGCCGCGCTGGAAGCCGGCCCGGTCGTGCCGGAGTCGACCTGGCTCGTGCTGCGCCGGATGTGCGACGCGCTGGCGTCCATTGTGGACTCCCACTTGCGGCCGCCGCGCCAGGGCGACGCCGACGACGGCTACGGCCTGATCGTCGACGGCACCGGCACCAGCCGCTGGGCTTCGCTGCTCGCCACCGGCGACGCGTTGTTCGGCCGGCAGGAGTGGTGGCCGAAGGTGCCGGTCGGCGACGTGCGCACCATGGTGTTCGCCTCGCTCGGCGGTGTCCCCGAGCTCACCGATCCGCGACCCCCGCGGCGGATAGACGACCTTTTCGACGCCGGCATGACGATCCTGCGCACCCCGGCCGAGAACACCGCCGAGCCGGAGATCTGGGTCCGCTGCGACGGCGGCCCCCACGGCTTCCTCGCCATCGCCGCCCACGCCCACGCGGACGCACTGGCGCTGGAGGTCCGCCACGACGGCGTCGACATCCTCGCCGACCCGGGCACCTACTGCTACCACGGCGAACCCGAGTGGCGCTCCTACTTCCGCTCGACGCTCGGCCACAACACGTTGCAGCTCGGCGACACCGACTCCTCGGCGTCCGGCGGGCCGTTCCTGTGGACCCGACACGCGCAGACCCGCACGCTCGCGGTCGGCCCGGTGCGCTGGCGCGCCGAGCAAGACGGCTACGCGCCGGCCGTGCACCGCCGCTGCGTGGAGCTCGAGGACCGGACGCTGACGATCCTCGACGAGGTCGACGGCGACCTGACGCTACCGGCGAAACTGGCCTTCCACCTCGGCCCGCTCGTCGAGGTCACCCTCGACGGCCGCACGGCGCGGCTGAGCTGGCCCGGCCACACGGCAACGTTGGCGCTGCCGCCGACGTTGACCTGGGCCGCGCACCGCGGCGAGACGAACCCGCCGCTCGGCTGGTACTCCGCAGGCTTCGGCCGGCGCGAACCGTCGACCACGCTGATCGGCACGGGTACGGCCGCGGAACCCTTGACCACCACGTTGAGTTTTCAATAGATCGAGAGGATCCACCCGGTGCGATCGACCAGCAGGCTTTTGCTGTTCCTGGGTCTGCTGTGCCCGCTCGTCCTCGCCGGGTGCACGAGCGCGCCCGACGACGACGCCGCGTCGAGCCAGGCCGCGGCGACGTCGGCGGCGCCATCCGGGCCGGTGGCGGCGGTGTGCGACAAGATGCCGCCCGGACCCGCCACCGCGCCCGCGGGCGCGCAGGCCGTGGCGGTGACCGACGACTTCGCCGCGAAGGTCCGCGACGCCGCGGCCGGCACCACGTTCTGGCTCGCGCCGGGCAGCCACCACCTCGGCGACGACCGGTTCGACCAGGTCCAGCCCAAGGACGGCGACGTCTTCATCGGCGGGCCGGGCGCGGTGCTCGACGGGCGCAAGATCAACCAGTACGCCTTCACCGGCCACGCCAAGAACGTGAAGATCACCAACCTCACCGTGCAGAACTTCGTCGCCCCGCGCGACGAAGGCGTGGTGAACCACGACTCCGGCGACGGCTGGGTGATCCAGCACGCCACCGTGCAGGACAACGACGGCGCCGGTCTGATGGCGGGCAACAAGCAGCAGGTGCTCGACAACTGCCTGCGCCGCAACGGCCAGTACGGCATGAACGCGTTCTCCGCCGACGACGACATCACCGGGCTGGTGGTGCGTGGCAACGAGATCACCGGCAACAACACCGGTGACTGGGAGAAGAAGATCGACGGCTGCGGCTGCACCGGCGGCATCAAGTTCTGGGCCGTCAACGGTGCCGACGTCGTCGGCAACTGGGTGCACGACAACCGCGGCACCGGCCTGTGGGCCGACACGAACGACAACGACTTCCTCATCGAGGGCAACCTCATCGAGAGCAACGACAGCGCGGCGATCATCTACGAGACCAGCTACAACGCCGTGATCCGCAACAACACGATCCGGCGCAACAACCTCGTCGACGGCCGCGACTACGCCGACCGCGGCGACTCGTTCCCGACCGCGACGATCTACATCTCCGAGTCCGGCGGCGAACCGCGCGTGAAGGCCCGCACGTCGAAGCTCGAGATCTACGGCAACGTGTTCGAGAACAACTGGAACGGCATCACCCTGTGGGAGAACGCCGACCGCTTCTGCAACAGCCCGGCCAACACTTCCAGCGGCGTCTGCACGAAGCTCCAGCCCGACACCGCCAAGTGCGCCGCGCCGGCGATCGCGCAGAAGCCGCTCTACGACGACTGCCGCTGGAAGACCCAGCGCGTGGACATCCACAACAACCGCTTCACGCTGCAGCCCTCGGCGATCGGCTGCGAGGAGACGTGCGGGCGCATGGGACTGCTGTCGAACTTCGGCACCTACCCGGACTGGTCGCCGTACAAGGGTGACGTGGTGCAGAACGCGATCACCTTCAAGCAGGGCAACAGCTGGCACGACAACGCGTACGTGGGGCCGTGGACGTTCATCGCCACGGACATGAGCCACGTCCTCGGCATCGGCGAGTGGGAGGGCGCGCCGTACAACCAGGACGCGCGCACGACGTACCAGCGCAACGGCGGAGGCTGACATGGCACTGCTGACGAGCATCCGGCAACCGACACCGGCGGAGACGGGCGAGCGGACCCCGAAGCTCGTCGGCGCCGCGTGGGCGCTGCTGATCCTCAACACGCTCGGGTCGACCGGCGCGGAGACCGTGATCCCGCTGCCGCGCGCAGTGAGCCAGATCGTGACCATGGGCGCGCTGATGACGGCGTTCGTGATCGCGCTGGCGCTGAACCCGCGGCTGAAGATCCGGCCGAGCGCGTACCTGCTGCTGCTCACGCTGCTGCTGGTCACGAGCACCGTCGCGAGCCTGCACCTGGAAGCCGGGTTCGGGTCGCTGTTCCGGTGCTTCCGCTTCGGGGTGTTCCTCGCGACGCTGTGGCTGCTCACGCGCTGGTGGAACGGGTCGTTCACGTTCGTGCGCCACCACATCAAGATGTTCAGCGCCGTGCTGGTGTCGGTGGCGATCGGGCTCGTGATCGCGCCGGGCAAGGCCATGCCGGAGAGCTACGGCGGCCGGCTCGCGGGCGCGGTGTGGCCGCTGACGCCGCCGCAGGTCGGGCAGTACGCGGCCGTGATCGCAGGTCTGGCGGCGCTGCTGTGGCTGGGCAAGCGCACGACGATGACGAGCGCGTTGATCGTGATCGTGCCCTCGCTCGGGCTGCTTCTGCTCTCGCACACGCGCACGGCGACGCTCGGTCTCGTGGCCGGTCTCGTGGTCGCGCTGCTGTCGCTGGCCATGACGAACTCCCGCGCGCGCAAGGTGTTCACCACGTTCGTGCTGGTGGCGGGCTTCTCCGTGGTGGTGCTCGGCGGGCTGCTGCAAGCGTGGTTCCTGCGCGGGCAGAGCGAGGAGAACTTCTCCAGCCTCACCGGCCGCGCGAAGGTGTGGGACGCGCTGCTGGCCGCGCCGCGCACGGTCAACGAGTACATCTTCGGCGTGGGGCTCACCGACAAGTCCTACGACGGCCTGCCGATCGACAACAGCTGGCTCGCCGTGTACCACGAGCAGGGGTTCACGGGCATCGCGATCGTCGCGGCGTTCCTGCTCGTGTTGGTCGCCGTGGCCGTGCTGCGGCCCCCGTCGCTGGCGCGCGCGTGTGCGATCTTCCTGATCACGTACTGCATTTCCGCGTCCTACACCGAGGCCGGGCTCGGTGACGCGTCGCCGTACCTGCTGCACCTGGCGCTGGCCGCGTCGCTGCTGGCCCAGGGCACGGTGCGGGCCGCTTCCGACGAAGAGTTCATTCCGAAGGGGCAGCCCGCATGAAGGTGCTCGTGGTCCACAACCGCTACCGCTCGGAGCAGCCGAGCGGGGAGAACAACGTGGTCGACGCGGAGACGGCTTTGCTGGCGGCCGGCGGCGTTCGGGTTTCGTTGTTCGAGCGGCAGAGCGACGACATCGCTGCCATGTCCTTGCCCCGCAAGGCTTTGGTGCCGGTGCGGGTGCCGTGGAACCGTTCGGCGCGGGCTGAGCTGACGGCTCGGTTGCAGGTCGAGCGGCCGGATGTGGTGCACGTTCACAACACGTTCCCGCTCCTGTCGCCCTCGGTGCTGGCGGCGTGCGCGGACGCGCGGGTGCCGGTGGTGGCGACGCTGCACAACTACGGCATGGTCTGCCCGCCCGGCACGCTCTACCGCGACGGGCGGATCTGCACGGACTGCGTGGGTGGCGCGCCCGTTCCCGCCGTTCGGCACGGGTGTTACCGGGGCTCGCCCGCGGCGACGGTGCCGATGGCCGCGAACCTCCTGCTGAACCGCTCGCGGTGGCGCAGCGACGTGACGCGCTTCTTCTGCATCTCCGACGCCCAGCGGCGGTTGCTCGTGGACGCGGGGATGCCGGCTTCGCGGATGACGGTGAAGCACAACTTCGTGACCGACCCGGGCGTTCGGCGGGTGGGCGAGGGTTCCCACGTGCTGTTCCTCGGCCGGCTGACGGAGGAAAAGGGCGTGCCGCTGCTGATGGCGGCGTGGGACCTGCTCGGCGGTTCACTCGGCTTGCCGCTGGTGATCGCGGGCACCGGGCCGCTTTCGGACGACGTCGCCGCTTGGGCTTCTTCACGCTCGGACGTCTCGTACGTCGGGCTGCAAGACAAGGCGGCTTGCCGGCAGCTCACCGCCTCGGCGGCCGCGGTGGTCGCCCCTTCGGCGTGGCTGGAGGCATTCGGCCTCGTCGTGGTCGAGGCCATGGCCGCCGGCGTGCCGACCGTCGCGCCCGCCCACGGCGCCTTCGAAGAACTGATCTCCGACGGCGTCACCGGCGTCCTTCACGAGCCCGGCTCCGCTTCGGCACTGGCCGACGCCCTTCGCGACGTCCTCGCCGACCCCGAACGCAACCACAAGATGGGCGACGCCGCCCGCCGGGGCTACGACGAGGACTTCACCCCCGCCGTGGGTTTCCGGCGGTTGGTCGAGGGCTACGAGGCCACGATCGCCGCCTACCGCCCGGCTTGACACCGAGGTGACGAAAGCCGCCGTACGGTTCTCCTCGGCGGGTTGTCCGCTTGCTGCTCGGTCCGGTCAGGGTTCCGCGGGGTGAAAGGGAGCTCGGCTCGATGAGAGATTCCGCTCGATGAGATCCGCCGTCCGCGCGGCGCCGCCCGCGCTGCCGGTGTCCGTGCGCACGCCGGTGTTGGTCGCCGCCGGCCTGGGCTTGGTCGTGCTGGTGGTCCTCGCCGTCCGCTTCGCAGGGGAGTCGCAACCCACCGCGTTCGACACCCCGCTCCTGCCCGGCCCTGACCTGCTGCCGGACCCTTGGTGGTACCTCGCCACGGCCGTGGACTTCGTCGGGGAGCCGGCGGGCTCGGCGATCGTGATCGTGCTCATCACCGGCGGCGCGCTGCTCGCCCGCCGCCCCCGCACGGCCGTGCTCACCCTGGTGGGCTGTGGGCTCACGGTGGCGGTGACGTCGCTGCTCAAGCCCATCACCGGCCGCACCATCCACGGCCACTTCCTGTCCTACCCGAGCGGCCACACCGCCTTCGCGACCGCCCTGGCACTGATCGGCGCGTTCGTGCTGGCCGACCGCCTGCACCGCGCCGCCGCCATCACCCTGACGCTCACCCTCGCGCTCATCTGCGGCGCGCTGATGGCCTGGGCCGAAGTCGGCCTCGGCGCCCACTACCCGACCGACACCATCGGCGGCTTTGCGGCGGCGCTCGCCATCGTCCCGGCCACCGCGTTCGCGATCGACCGCGTCGCCGTGCGGCTTTAGGCCTGGGCTCCTCAAGCCTGCGCCGCTGCGAGCCGCACGCGGACGCCGTCGACGAACAGCTCCAGGCCGAACGCGAACCGAGCCTCGGGGGCGGCCTTGCGCACGCTGTCCATCGCGTGGTTCAGCCGATTGTCGGACCCGGCGCCGCGCGCCTGGTCGCCGGAGCGTTCAGCTTGCTCTTCGATCGTGTGGCCGAGCACGTAGAGCAGGAGCGCGAAGACGACCCAGCCAGCGCGTTCGATCGGCATGCCGGCGTCGGCGAGGGCGCGGAGGGCCGCCTCGCCGCCGCGGACGGTGTTCGGCTCCACGACGGAGGTGCCGGCGACCACCCGCGCCCCGTCGCGGTGCGCGAGGAGGGCGCCGCGTGCGCGGTGGGCCAGCTCGACCAGTTGCGCGTCCCATGGACCGTCATCGAACGGCGTCTCCGTGATCGCGGCCGTGATCCGGTCGGCCATCGCGCCGAGCAGCGCGTCCTTGTCCTTGAAAAGCCCGTGGATCGCGTCGGCCCGAACGCCGAGGCGGGCGCCGAGCTCGCGCATGGTCAGCCCGTCGAGTCCCTCGGCGTCGAGGATCTCCAGCGCCGCCGTGACGACGTCCGCGCGCTTCAGTGGCATGTGACCAGTCTGCGCCTGAATCAACCGCGTCAGAACTTGCTGCCCTGATCCTGCCCGTACGGCCCCGCCTGCCACTGCTCCGGCGTCAGCACCCGGCTGGTGTCGTGGGCGACGAACATCCACGGACCCGAGTACGTGTTGTCGCTGAAGTGGTTGTTCTGGCCGAAGGTGATGGCCTGCTGCACCACGTCGCCCTTGTACGGGGACCAGTCGGGGTAGCTGCCGTAGTTGGACAGCACCGCCATGCGGCCGCAGAACTGCGTGCAGCCCAGGTGCGCCGGGTCGAAGGTGAACGTGTTGTCGTGCACCGTCACGTTCTGCGTCTTCCAGCGGCAGTCGTCGTACAGCGGCTTCTGCGCGATGCCCGGCGCGCTGCACTGGGCCTTCGTGGCGAACGGCGTGCAGTAGCCCGTGGACGTGTTGGCCGGGCTGTTGCAGAAGCGGTCGGCGTTCTCCCACAGGGCGACGCCGCCCCAGTTGTCCTCGAAGGTGTTGCCGCCGATGTCGATCTGGTGCGTGCGCGCGCCCAGGCGGGGTTCGCCGCCGGACTCGGAGAGGTAGATCGTGGCGACGGGGAAGTTGTCGCCCTTGGCGGCGCGGGCGCGGCCGGCGACGAGGCCGTTGCGGCGGAACACGTTGCCGCTGACGGTGAGGTTGTGGCTGATCTCGTAGAACAGCGCTTCGGCGTCGTTGTCCTCGATCACGTTGTCGCGCACGAGGAAGTCGTTGTCGTTGGTGTCGGCCCACAGACCGGGGCCGTGGTTGCCGTGGACCCAGTTGCCGGTGATGTCGGCGCCGTTCACGGCCCAGAACTTCACGCCGCCGCTGCAGCCGCAGCCCGGCGCCTTGGTCTCCCAGTCGTCGGTGTTGTTGCCGGTGATCTCGTTGCCCTCCAGCACGAGCCCGGTGATGCCGTCGCCGGCGCGGTAGGCGTTCATGCCGTACTGGCCGTTGTCCTTCAGGCAGCTGCGGCGGACTTCCTGCCGGTCGCCCGCCATCAGCGCGGCGCCGCGGTTGTCCTCGATGGTGCTGTCCTCGATGACCCAGTGCGTGCCCGAGTCGTGGTTCACCACGCCCTGGTCCTGCGGCGCGGCGAAGCCCCGCACGGTGAGGCCGCGGATCGTCACGTCCTTGGCCTGCCCGGTGAACGCGGCCTGGTTGACGCCGCGGCCATCGAGGACGGCGCCCGGCGCGCCGAGGTAGGTGTCGCCGTCCTTGGGCTGGACCTGGCCGAACGCGTCGGTGCCGAGCGTGTGCGTGCCGGGCTTGAGCCAGAACGTGGTGCCCGCCGGGCTGTCCGATGTGCGCTGGGCGAGCTCGCTGTCGTGTGCCGGATCCACCACCACGGCCCCGGACGGCGCCGACGCGTACTCCGTCACCGTCGTGCCGCACACCGCGGCGGTCCCGGCCGAGGCCGTCGCTCCAGAAAGGCCGCTCGTCAGATATACGAGCCCCACCACGACGGCCACGGATCTACCCATGGCCCAACGCTACGGTCCGCCGGCGCCCCCGTAACTTCCCTGATGGGGTCCGCCGACTGCCCCGACGAGTGAATCTTCCTTGCCCGACAACACATTTCCGCGAAATTGCGCACTTGGTGGATCATTTCCGAAGTGGACTGATCAGCTCAGGTTCGTCGAACCGTCGATCCGCTGCAGCGTGCCACCCGGGCCGTCGCCCTTCACCTGCGGCACGCCGAGCAGGTCGCCGATCCCCGCCGACCTCGGCGGCAGGTCGACGCCACCGACGTTGACCGGTGCGGCACCGTTCCACGTGTGCGGTTTGCCGTGCGCCTCGCCGATCTCCATCACGTACTTGCCCGGGTTGGCCGTCTGGTGGTGCGCCACCGACTCAGCGCCGTAGGAGTTGAACATCGCGTGGCGCTGGAACAGCCCGGCGCCGCCGTCGAGGTCGCGCCGCGCGGGGTTGCCGCCGATGCCGATGACGTCGACGCCCTCCTTCTTCGCCGAGTCGATCACCTGGCCCACCAGCTTGCCGTTCGGGCTGGAGTCGAGGTACTTCTTCAGATCCGGGTGCATCTCGCTGCCGGGCGGGGAGTTGAGGTAGTCCTTGACCATGCCGTTGTGCGCGTCGTCGCGCAGGCTTTCCAGGTAGACCTTGTTGACGCCGTTGTTCTTCAGGTCGCCCATGTTGTCGCGCATCATCTCCAGGCCCGGGTGCTTGCCGTCGTGCTTGCCGCCGACGACCACGCCGTCGTACTTGTCCAGCAACGAGCCGGTGGCCTCGTGCTTGTCCATGACGGGGCGCAGCCGGTCGTCCACTTCCTGATCGCGGCCGGCGTCGCGGTGGTCCTGCTTGTTGTTCTCGGTCACCTGGTTCGCCGTGTGCTGGTCGCGCCGGTCCTGCTGCTCCCAGAAGTTCCTCGTGTTCGGGTCGTTGCGGCCCAGCGCATCGACGGCCTGCCGGTCCTTGGACACCGGTGAGACCAGGCCATCGCTGCGCGCTTGTTCGTGCAGCTTCCCGCCGAGCCCGCGGTTGTTCTCCACCATCGTCTGGGCGTCGCCGTTGAGCGTCAGGCGCTGCTTGTTCGGGTTCGGCACACCGGCCTTCTCCGCGATGTCGTTGAACTTCTGCTCGTCGCGGATCTTGTTCGGCGTCCGGCCGGTCTTGCCCGACTTGCGTGGTCCGCGCAGGTTCAGCGAGGGCCCGTCCGGCGTGCTGTGCGCCTGGTCGAACGACAGCTTGCACGGCGCCAGCCCGAGCGGGTCGGTCCAGCCGACCGGGTCGGCGACGTAGGCGTACGGGTTCGTCGCCGGCCTCAGGCCCGAGGGGTCGGGGCTGAGGTAGCGCGCCGCGGTCGGGTCGTAGTAGCGGTGGAAGTTGTAGTGCAGGCCGGTTTCGTCGTCGTGGTACTGCCCGGCGAAGCGCAGTGGCGTCGGCATCGGACCGGTCGCGGCGCCCCACGCGGTGAGCGTGCCGTGCCAGACCAGGCCCTGTTCGGCGTCGAGCAGCTCGGTCGGGGCGCCCGCGAGGTCGGTGACGACGCCGCGGAGGCTGTGGTCGCGCCATTCGCCGCTCGCCTGGTGCAGCACACGTTCGGTCTGCGTGAGCACGCGGCCGCTGCCGGGTTCGGTGTGCCAGACCAGGGCCCGCACGCCGTCGGTGACCTGCTCGGCGAGCTGCTCACCGTCCCAGGTGAACTCGGTGCGGGTGCGCAGGGTGCCGGCGGCGTCGAGGAGCTCCTTGGCGACGCGGCGGCCGAGCGCGTCGTAGCGGTAGCGCCAGTGGTGGCCGGCCGGGGTGTGCACGGCGACGAGCCGCTCGTGACCGTCCCACTCGTACCGCCATTCGTTGCCTTGGGCGGTCCGGCGCAGCACGAGCTTGCCGTCGGGGTCGTACTCGTACTCCGCGGTGTCGTCGCGCTTGAGCAGGCTGCCGGCGTACACGCGGTTGCCGGGCTGCACGAGGTTGCCCGCCGCGTCGTAGCCGTAGGTCTCGCGGCTCGCCGGGGCCTCGACGGCCAGCGGACGGCCGATCGGGTCCAGCCGTAGCTGCCGCCGCCCGGTCAGCGCGTCGTCGACCGCGGTCACGGTGTCGTCGTGGCGGTAGTGCAGGGAGCGCTGCTGCAGCGGCCGACCGTTCACGAGGGTCTGCGTCACGAGCCGGTCGCGCGCGTCCCAGGCCTGGCGCAGCCGCACGTTCCCCAGCCGCCGCTCGACCTCGCGGCCTTCGAGGTCACGCACGGAGGTGAGCTCGCGGCCCGCGGTGAGCAGCGCGATCGGCCGGCCCGCCGCGTCGTGGCGCCATTCGGCGTGGGCGCCGGTCGGCGTCGTGCGCGAGGTGCGGCGGCCCGAAGCGTCGAAAGTGGACGACAGCACGCGGCCGTTCACCGACTCCTCGACCAGGCGGCCGGCGGGGTCGTAGGTGCGACGCAGGTCCGTGTCCTCGTTGACGGCCCGGACGAGCCGGCCGGCGAGGTCGTACTCGTAGGTGGCGACGGCGCCGTCGGCGTCCAGCCGCACGATGCGGCCCACCGCGTCGTAGCCGAAGCGCAGCACGCGGCCGCCGGCCGAGGTCTGCTCGACCAGCCGGCCCGCCGCGTCGTAGCGGAAGGCGCGGCGGCGGCCGTCGTAGTCGGTGTCGGCCGCGAGCCGGCCGGCGGCGTCGTACTCGTAGCGCCACCGCGCGCCCAGCTCGTTGCGCACGCCCGTGACGCGGGTTTCGGTGTCGTAGCTCAGTTCCACGCGCGAGCCGTCGACCGCGGTCACGGCGACGGGCCGGTCGAACCCGGAGTAGTCCGTGCGCGAGACGGTGGTGGCTTCGCGGGTTTCGCGGAGGTTGCCTTCGCCGTCGTGACGGTAGGACACGCTCGTGCCGTCCGGGCGGGTGACGCTCAGCGGCTCGCCCTCGACGGTCCACGCGGTGCGCGTGACCGCGCCCAGTGCGGTGGTTTCGGCGGCGGGGCGGCCGAAGCGGTCGAACACCGTGCGCTGCGTCGCGCCGACGGCGTCGGTCACCGCGACCGGGAGACCCGCGGCGTCGTACTCGTAGCGCGTCACCTCGCCGAGCGGCCCGGTCACGGTGGCGGGCAGCCCCGGCCGCGCGTACTCGAAGCGCGTGCGCGCGCCGAGTGGGTCGACGGCCGCCGCGATGTCACCGTCCTCTGTGTACTCCCGCAGCCACACCGCGCCGTCGGCTTCGACGACCTTCACCGGGCGGTGCTCGTCGTCGTACTCGGCCGTGGTGCGGGAGCCGTCGGCCGCGACGATCTCCACGAGATCGCCGGCCTCGTCGTACTGGTTGCGGGTGGTGGCGCCGAGCGCGTCGGTGCTCGAGAGCAGCCGGTCGCGGTCGTCCCACTCCATGCGCGTGGTGAAGCCGAGCGGGTCGGTCACCGCCACGACCTGGAACGCGTCGTTGAGGTCGAACACCGTGGTGGCGCCGAGCGAGTCGACGGCCGTGGTGCGGCGCGGGTCATATGCGAGGCCGTAGCGCAGATCGCCGTCGCGGCCTTCGGCGCGTACGCAGCGGCCCTGCGCGTCGTAGGAGTAGCGGTACCACATGCCGTTGCGGTCTTCCCAGCTCGCGAGCCGGCCCTCGGCGTCGTAGCCGAAGCGCAGCGGCAGGTCCGAGGAGTTGCGGACCTCGGCCAGGTTCGCGCGCTCGTCGTAGGCGTAGCGCACGAGGACGACCGGCGCGCCGCCGCTGAGCAGCGTCAACTCGGTGACGTGGCCGCCGTCGGTGGTCACGCCGACGTGGTGGCCCGCCGAGTGCGTGAGGTCGGTCAGCGTGCCCGCGTCGTCGTAGGACAGGCGGAAGTGCTGGTCGCCGGTCATCGTGCTCACCGTGACCAGGCGCCCGGTCGCGCCGGAGAACAGCAGCGCGCGGCCGCGGTCGGGCTGGGTGAGCACGTAGGAGCCGTCGATGGCGCGCGTCAGCGGCCACGCGGGGCCGGTCACCGGCAGCACCTCGCCGCCGACCACGGGCTTCGGGTACTCGAGGAAGGTGCCGTCTTCGGCCGCGAAGTGCACGGCGTCGCCGTCGGCTTCGAGCCGCTGGTCGAGCGTCGAGGCCCACGACGCGCCGAAGGCCCGCCCGATCCGGTACGACGACAGGTGCGTGCGCGAGAGGACCAGCGGCAGCGCGGCGTCCAGCCGGACGTCCTCCTGCGTGAGCATGACCCGGCCCGTGGAGACGTCGATGGGGTCACCGCAGGCGAGGCGGTCGGCCGTCGGAGTGTCGTTCGAGCGCGGGGTGGTGTTGGTGTCCTTGATCGAGCTCTGTGCGGAGGTGGTGTCCTTGCCGCCCCCCTTGCCACCACCCGTGCCACCACCGTTGCCACCGCCGGGCAGGCCGCGGTCGGCCGGCGGCGGGTCGAGCGGCGGCGGGCTGTTCTTGGCCGGCGGCGGGGTGTCGCCGGCGCTGGACGCGCTCGTGGAGTCGTTCGTCTTCGGCGGCGGGTCGTTCTTGAGCGGCGGCGGGGTGCCGCCCGCGCTGGACGCGCTGGTCGAGTCGTCCGTCTTCGCGGCAGGCGGCGGGTCGTTCTTCAGCGGCGGCGGAGTGTCCCCGGCGCTGGACGCCGTCGTCGAGTCATCGTTCTTCGTCGGCGGGGGAGTGTCGTGCTTGGGCGGCGGCGTGTAGCCCGACGCCGTCGTGCTGTCGCCCCCGCCCTTCGGCGGCGTCTTCACGTCGGGCGCCTTCGGCGGCGCGTCGACGCTCTTCGGCTTCGGGGGCGCCGAGATCTTGCCGCCCTTGAGCCCCTTCAACGCCTTGCCCGCGTCCTCGAACAGCGTCCCCGCCTTCTTCAACAGCGGGATCAACGCCTTGAGCGCCTTGACCAGCTTCGTCACGACGTCGGTGATCTTCGACGCGGTCTTTGCGACGGCGTTGATGACCTGCGGCACCACCCACGTCAACCCGATCCCGAGCGTGAACACCACCTGCAACGCCCAGCTGATCATGTGCCCGATCAGGTCGGCGATGATGTCGCGCACCAGCGCCCGCACCGCGCCGACGACCTCGCCGGCCGTCTTCACACCGCTGGCCGCGCCTTCGGTGCCCTTCTGCGCACTTCCCAGCAGAGACGCCAGATCCTGGCTGCGCTGGCGGTACGCGTCCGCCGCGGATCCCGTCCACGACTGCAGGTCCGCCTGCACCATGTCCTGCAGGTCCGACGCCACGGCCTCCAGCTCACCCGCGACGTTCTTCCACGTCTCCGACTGCGCCGCGATCTGGTCCGCGTTGCCGGTCAGCCCGTTGAGCGCTTCCTTGAGCGGCCCGACGTGCTCCATCAGCCAGCCGACGCCCGCCGCGAGGATCGCGCCGAACGGGTCCATGGCCATCGACAGCGCGTCGAGCGCCGTCCCGACCGCCCCCATCGCCACCGACGCCCAGTCACCGGTCTCGATCGCCGTCTTCAGGTCGTTGGCGTCTTCAAGCAGCGTGATGCCCGAATACGCCTTCGTCGAGTCCTGGGTCGGCGCGATCAAGGGATTGCTCATGAATGAGACACGGTGCCAGAAACCCCTGCGGTTCACCTCCCGTCCAACCGAGATGTCGATCACTCCGGCCGCGGAAAACTGCGTGACACCCGTAGGTCCGGCAGCGAGGCTGTCGCCCGTGCCCGACGACTTCACGCTCTCCCGCCGCTCCGCGATGCGCTGGAACGCCCCGCTCGACGAACCCCACGCCGCCTTGCTGCTCGACCGCCTCGATGTCACCGACGGCACCGTCGTCGACCTCGGCGCCGGCTGGGGTGAGCTGCTGATCCGCGCGGTCGACGGCACGGCCGCGCGCGGCATCGCGGTGGACACCGACGAGGTGGCGATCGAACGCGGCCGCCGCGCGGCGAAGGAACGCGGCGCGCAGGTCGAGTTCGTCGAGCAGGACGCCGCCGCCTGGCAGGGCCGGGCCGACCGCGCGCTCTGCGTCGGCGCGTCCCACGCCTTCGGCGGCACCCGCCAGGCCCTGGCCGCCCTCGCCGGCGTCACCGACCACCTGCTCTACGGCGACGGCTGCTGGTCAGCCGACCCGACGCCCGCCGCTCGCGAAATCTTCGGCGACGACGTCCTCCCGCTGCCCGGCCTCCTCGAAGCCTGCCGCGACACGGGCTGGCGCGTGCTCCACCTGAGCACCGCCGACCAGCGCGAGTGGGACGACTTCGAGTCCACCTCCCGCGCCGGCCGGCTTCGGTGGCTGCTCGCAAACCCCGACGACCCACGCGCCGCCGAGACGCGCGAGTGGCTCGAAACCCGCGAACGCGAGTACGTCACCGCCTACCGGGGTGTGCTGGGATTCGCCTACCTGGTGCTCGTCAAGTAACTCAGGCCTTGCGGCGGAACACCGGCTTCACCGGCCGTCCGCCGAGCCACGGCGACGGGTCGCCCGCGTCCAGCGCCTTGCGGTAGACCACGCAGGCCCCGGCCACCGCCTCGACGGTGTGGTCGATGTCGGCGTCCGTCAGGGCCGCGCTGACCACGAACGACGGGCCCAGCACGCCGCCCGTCACGAGCTGGCGCAGGAACAAAGTCCGGTAGTCCTGAGATGGCGCGCCGGACGCGTCGAGCGTGCCGAAGACCAGGTTGCTGTCACGGCCACGCACCACCACGTGGTCGGCCACGTCGTGCGCCGCGGCCACCTCGCGCACACCGGCGGCCAGCCGCGCGCCCAGCGCGTGCAGGCGCGCGGTGACGTCCTCGGCCTCGTAGGTGTCCATCACGGCCATCGCCGCGGCGAGCGAGTGTGTCTCGGCGCCGTGGGTCGTGGACAGGAGGAACACGCGCTCGCGCTGGTCGCGCAGGCCGCCGAGCTCCATGAACTCGCGCTTGCCGGCCAGGGCCGACACGGCGAAGCCGTTGCCGAGCGCCTTGCCGAACGTGGACAGGTCCGGCGTGACGCCGAACAGCCCCTGCGCGCCGTGCTCGGAGAAGCGGAAGCCGGTGATCATCTCGTCGAAGACCAGCAGCGCGCCGTAGCGGTGGGCGAGGTCGCGCAGACCCGCGAGGTACCCGGAGGGCGGGTCCTGCTGCGTCGCGGCTTCCAGGATCAGGCACGCGACCTGCCCGTCGTGCTGCTGCAGCAAGGCCTCGGTCGCCGCGAGGTCGCCGTACGGGAACCGCACCGTCAGGTCCGTGATCTCACCCGGGATGCCGGCGGGCATGGCCGTGGTGCCGATGAACCAGTCGTCGGTGGAGAAGAACGCGTGGTCGGCGCACAACGCGACCAGCGGCCGCCCCGTCACGGCACGCGCGAGCCGCACGGCGGCCGTCGTCGCGTCGGAGCCGTTCTTGGTGAACTTGACCATGTCCGCGGTCGGCACGTTCTCGAGGAACCGCTCCGCGGCCTCGGCTTCCACAATGGACGGACGCGTGAAGTTGCTGCCCCGCTCGATCTCGCGGCGCACGGCTTCGGTCACGCGCGGGTGGGCGTGCCCGAGGCTCACCGAGCGCAGGCCCGAGCCGTACTCCACGTACTCGTTGCCGTCGACGTCCCACACGTGCGCGCCGCGGCCGTGGGAGATCACGGGCGCGAGGTGCTCGGGGTACTGGTCCTCACCCTTGGCGTAGGTGTGCGCGCCGCCGGGGATCACCCGGTGCAGCCGCTCGTTCGCGGCACGGGAGCGGGGCAGGTCCATTGTGGTCACCTTCTAGGTCTGCAGCGCCTCAGCCAGCGAGGGCGCGGTCTTGTCGCGTTCGGACATCAGCGTGGGCGGCAGCGGCCACGGAATCGCGAGTTCGGGATCGTTGTAGGCGATACTGACGTCTTCGTCCGGATTGTGCACGCGATCGATGCGATACGAGACGTCAGCGATATCGGAAAAAGCTTGAAAGCCGTGCGCGCACCCGGCCGGGATGTAAATGCTCACCTGCGTGTCGCCGGAAAGCCGGAACGTTTCCATGGCCCGGAAAGTCGGCGACTCCGGCCGCAGGTCCACGACCACGTCGAACACCTCGCCGAACGAACACCGGACCAGTTTCGCCTCACCGGCGCCCGAGCGCAGATGCATCGCCCGCACGACGCCCCGCACCGACCGCGACACGCTGTCCTGCACGAACGCGTCCGGGTCGATGCCGACGGACCGCGCGACGTCCGCGTCGAAGGTGCGCGAGAAGAACCCGCGCTCGTCGCGGTGCGGGGTCGGCTGGAAGAGGATCAGGCCGGAGATCGCCGGCACGGGAATGGCTTTCATCGGGCCTCCGAAACGGGGAAGAGCGTGGACGAGAGCACGGCGAACTGGGATTTCAGACGTTGCTTGTTGTCCTCGTTGCGTTCGTCCAGCGTCGCTTTCAGTTCCGAGGCGCGGCTTTCCAGCTCCTCGAACTGCGCGATCAGCCGCGGCACGTCCACCGACCGCGCTTCCTGGCAGAACTCGCCGAGGCCCATTTCCGCCATCAGCACGTCGTTCTTCTTCGCGTAACCGATCGCGACAGTCGGTTTCCCGGCCTTCAGCGCGCACAGCACGTTGTGATAGCGAGTGGCCACCACCGTGCCCACGCCGGCCATCGCGGTCATCAGCTCGCCCAGCGACCCCGGCGGCTCGGCCGTGACCAGCGGTGAGTCCACCGCGGCCACGATCTCGTCCACCACAGCGAGGTCGGCGCGGTCGCCGATGAACAGCCGCACCGGCCGGCCGTCGGCCACGAGGTACCGCACGAACTCCGTCAGGGAATCCACATAGGACCGGTAGATCTCCTCGCCCCGCGACCGGTCCTCGTTCCCGCCGTAGTAGGCCATCACGCCGACGCCCACGGCCCGGGGATCTTCGTCCGCGACCGGCGTCGGCAACGCGAACGCGAGGTCCGGGTACACGCCGTCACCCGCGGTCCGCACGCCCATGCCGGCCATGGCCGAACGCGACAGCTCGTCGCGGTAGGACCGGTACGCGGCGAGCTGCGCCGCCTGCCGCACCAGGAACCGTGTGGCCGGCACGCTGATCCGGTCCGCGCCCACGCTGACCAGCGCCACCTTCGTGCCGAACAGCCGCCCCAGCAGCGAAAGCAGGAACAACGCGTAGGGGAAACCCCACGGCCGTAACGGGAGCGTCGCCTCCAGCACCCCCATGCCCGGCACGATCACCACGTTCTGGCGGCGCACCCAGAGCGCCGTGCGCACCACGTCGACGAGCTTGCCCAGCGCCTTCGTGGCGATCGCGCGCACGCCGGCCGCCGTGCGGTACTCGTCGGAGTACCAGTTCAGCCGGACCGCGGGCACGCCGTAGCGGGCCTGCACGACCTCCGGTCCGCCGCAGAACGCCGTCACCGCGGCGTCCGGGTGTTCCGCGCGCAGGAAACCGAGCACGGCTTCCAGCGACCCGTCGTTGCCGAGGTTGCCCGAGCCCAGGAGCCCGAACACACCGACGCGTGTGGTCACGAAACCCGCCGTTCGCGTCCGGCCACCACGAGGTCGACGGTCATCGACAGCTCGTCGGCCGCCACCGGTGCGCGGTCCTCGACTCGCTCCCCGCCGCCGCCCGGGCGCGCCCGGCTCGAGAACCACTCGACCAGCGCGAGGTAGCACGCACGGCGTTCGCGCGAAGACAGCGGCGCCGTGCGGATACCGTGCACGTAACCCCACACGTATTCGGCCAGCAACCGCGCCGTCGGGTTCGTGACCGGGTTGCCGCGCTTGGGATCGAGGTTCGCGCACCGCGAGCGCTTGCTCGGGTTCGCACGCTCGGCGCGGTCCGGGTGGTCGCGGCGGAAGTACAGCAGCTCCGGCACCTGGTGGAACGGCCCGTGCAACGCCAGCTCGGCCACGTAGGTGCGGTCGGCGTGGTGGTAGCTGTCCATCGGCGTGACTCGGCGCAGCACGTCGGTGCGCATCACGCCGTAGAAGTCGTCGCCGCCGGGTTCGAACAGCAGGCTCTTGAACCGCGTCGACGGCCGCGGCGCGTCGGTCTTGTGCACGTACTCCAGCGGCACGGTCACCGCGCCGTTCCCATCGATGATCGCCTGGTGCGAGTGCGCCACGATGACCTCGGGCCGCTCGTCGAGCACCGCGATGCACTTGGCCAGCAGCTCGCGCCCGTAGAGGTCGTCGTGCGAGGCCCACTTGAACAGCTCGCCGCGCGCCATGTCGAGCAGCACGTTGTGGTTCGGCGTCGCGCCGACGTTGCGGGCCTGGCGCACGTAGCGGATACGCGAGTCCTTCACCGCGTACTGGCGGCAGATCTCTTCGGTGCCGTCGGCCGACGCGTTGTCGGAGATGACCAGTTCGAAGTCCTCGTACGTCTGACCGAGCAAGGCGTCGAGCGCCTCGCCCAGGAACTCCTCGCCGTTGTACACGGGCAGACCGATGGTCAGCCGGGGAACCGTGCTCATCCCGTTCTCATTTCTGTCATTCCGTCTGACGCCGAATGAAGCTCTTCATGGCTGAACGAACCTGACACCGGGTGGAACTCGAGGGAATGCTCGCCGGTGCGCTGCGCCGGTGCGGTGGGCAGGTTGTCGGCGATGGCGAAGTGGTCACGCAGCGCGATCCGCAGCTGCCACCACCACACGGCCGAACCGGTGATCGTCGCGATCGCGACGCCCCACTCCGACCCGGCCGCACCACCGAGCGCGGCGCCGATCAGGCCGAACACGACGTAGAACACCGAAGCGATCAGCTGTGAACGCAGGCTGCGCTTTGCCGTGCCCAGCGCCCGCAGACCCGCCGTCGCGCCCGTCGTGAAGCTCGCGCCGACCACGGCGAACGTGACCGGCAGGATCAGCAGCGACGAGGTGTCCCACAGCGAACCGAGCACGAACCGGCCGGCCTCGGCCGGGATGAGCAGCAGCAACCCGAGGCCCCACGCCAGCGCGGCCGCGGCCTGCACGCCGCCGAGGACCACGCAGAAGTGCCACAGCCGGTGCGGCGAGCGCTGCAGCACCCGCGCGCCCTCCGCCACCGTGACCAGCGAAAGCCCCATCAGCAACGCGAGGAACGGCCCGAGCAGCTGCTCGGCGCCGCGCACCGTGCCGACCGCGGCGAGGCCGGCAACCGCGCCCAGCCCATACGCGCGCAGCTGCGAAGACCCGCTGTTGCTCACGTTTTCCAGCAGGTAGCGCACGCCCAGCTCACGGTGGTCGCGCAGCCACGAGCGCACCCCGCCCAGCCGCGGCAGCACGCTCGTCTGCACCCACCCGAACGCCGCCGCGACACCGGCCGAACAGCCCCAGGCCAGCAGGAACGCGACCACGGTGCCGTACCGCGCACCGATCACCAGCGCCGGGAACAGCGCCACGGCCTGGATCCCGTCGTTCACGAACGCCTTCTGCCCGGTGCCCGCGGCGAAGAACCCGAACCGCCACGAGTCCTGCACCAGCAGGAACGGCAGCACCACACCGAGCGCCACGAACGCGCCGCCGAGCGAACCGCCCACGAGAAGTCCGAAAAGGACACTCACGATCCCGCTCGCGACACCCACGAGCAGCGCCGTGCCCACGGCCTGGCCGAGCGCCTCGCGCCAGCGCGACTTGGCGCCATCGGAGAACCGCACCATCAGCGGGTCGGTGGCCAGGCCGCGTGAGACGTTGAGGATCACGCCGTAGGTGACCCACGCGATGCTGAACAGGCCGAACGCCGCCGCGCCCAGAGACCGCGCGACGTAGAGGCCCACGACGAAGTTGGTCAGGCTCGACACGGCCTGGTCGCCCAGGCCCCAGCTCAGCCGCCCCGCCATGGCGCGGACGGCCCGCGAACGCAGGATCCCGGGCACCGGGCTCACTCCTTGAGCAGGCCGGCGACCTGCAGTGCCTGGGCCGCGGTGGCCACGGCGCCGAACGGCAGGCCCGCGCGTTCGGCGATGTCGAGGAGGCTGTGCTCGCCGTCGGAGTAGGACAGCACCCAGAGCATCGCCAGCTGCGCTTCCTTGGCGTCGCTGCGGCCGCCGAGCGAGTCGTACAGCCCGCGCTTGCCGAGCTGCGGCTCGCCGTAGGGGCTGAGGTTCACGTAGCGGCGGTTGCGCTCCAGCACGGAGAACGCCGTCTGCAGCGTGTCGAGCGTGTCCTCCATGGCTTCCGGCGAAACGAAGGCCGGGTTGTCGGCCGACGTGTGGTACTCCGGGTAGCCCGCGTACGGCGTGCGCGTCAGGGATCCGACGCCGAGGTTGAAGCCGGGGGAGCAGAACTGCCGCTCGTCGTAGCCGTAGGGCGAGAACTCGCGGATCTCGTGCGGCTTGTCCTTGAGCACGTGGGCCATCACGCGGTCGATGTCCGCGTCACCGCGGCGGCTGCGCTTGTACGTGAGCGAGCCGCGGTCACCCGCGCAGGCCAGCACCACGCCGTGTTTCACGCGGTCGACGTGCTCAACGTTGCGCGCGAGCCACGTGATCGCGCCGATCGTGCCCGGCATGAACAGGAAGCGGTACGTGAAGTGCGGCTTCTCGACAGCCAGCTCCTGCGCCAGCGACACGGCCACCGCGATGCCCGCGAGGTTGTCGTTGGCCAGCGACGGGTGGCAGACGTGGCACGACACGATCACCTCGTCACTCACCTCGCCGGGCACGACGTGCTCGCCGTAGGTGAGCGAGCCGTCGGCCAGCGTCGAGTCGATCTTCACGTGGTAATCGCCCTCGGGCAACGCGTCGAGCACGTCCTGCGCGACGCAGAAACCCCAGGTGAGCGAGTAGTAGCTGGTGCGGTAGGGGACCCAGGAGGGGCTTTCGGGCAGCGTGTGCAGGCGCCCGCGCAGCTCGGCGAGGCTCATCGTCTCGTCCACCGGCACGCTGTAACCGACCACGTGCAGGTTCGACTCGCGGAAGTCGATCACGCGCCGGCCGGAGGCATCCGCGACGTACGCGTCGCGGATGTTCCACTCCTGCGGCACGGTCCAGTCCAGCACCTGCGTGCCGGTGGGCACCTCGTGCACCCGCAGGTCCAGGTGCTCACCGACGATCGCCAGCGTCTGCCGGACGCCGTCCCCCGTGATGCTGCGGCAGAGCGGGTACAGCCGCTCCACCAGCGCGTGCATCTCGCCCCCCGTGAGCATCAGCGCTGCCGCAGCGTGTCGTCGACGGCCCCCTCGGCCTGCCGGTCGGACAGCCAGTTGAGCCGCGTGAAGCGGCGCTCGAACTGCTGCTTGGTGAGCTCGTAGGCGCGGTAGGCGTCGATCAGCTGCAGCGCGCCGTCCTTCACCCCCCACTCGCACTCGAAGCCCGGGATCGCCTCGCGGAAGCGCGAGAAGTCCACGCGGTACGAGCGCGGGTCGGCACCGGCCTCGCCGGTGATCCGCAGCTTGGAGCCCGGCACGGCCTCCACGACCTCCTGCGCGATCTCCGCCACCGTCACGTTGTTGCGCTCGGTGCCGATGTTGAACGCCTTGTTGTGCACGGCCTCGCGCGGCGCGTCGAGCGCGGCGGTGAAGGCGCGGGCGATGTCACGCGCGTGGACCAGCGGCCGCCACGGCGTGCCGTCGGACAGCACGAGCACCTCGCCCGAGAGGTAGGCGTGGCCGACGAGGTTGTTGAGCACGATGTCCGCGCGCAGCCGCGGCGAGAAGCCGAACGCGGTGGCGTTGCGCATGTACACCGGCGTGAAGTCGTCGTCCGCGAGCTTGGAAACCTCGTCCTCCACACGCACCTTCGACTCGGCGTACGGCGTGACCGGCCGCAGCGGCGCGTCCTCGTCGACCAGGCCGCTGCCGCCCGAGGCGCCGTAGACCGAGCAGGTGGACGCGTAGAGGTACCAGCCGGCGCCGGCATCCTTGGCCAGCTGCGCGAGCCGGACCGACGCGTGGTGGTTGATGTCGTAGGTGAGCTCCGGCGCGAGCGAGCCCAGCGGGTCGTTCGACAGCGCGGCCAGGTGGATCACCGCGTCGAAGCCCTCGAGGTGCTCGGGCCGCACGTCGCGCAGGTCCACGTTGATCGTCGGCAGGTCCTTCGGTGCCGGGCCCAGCAGGCAGCTCGCGAAGAGCCCCGAGTCGAGGCCGACGACGTCGTGCCCGGCTTCGGTGAGCACCGGCGCCATCACCGTGCCGAGGTATCCCGTGTGCCCGGTCAGCAACACCCGCATGTCAGTCAGCCCCTCAGGTCGAGAACGAGTTTGTTCAGTTCGAACGCTTCCGCGTACCGCTGCTGGCACTCGATGCCGCGGATGCGGGCGAGGCCAAGGAAGGCCTCGCGGTCGTACCAGGGGCGGTGCCGCTGGGAGGCGTAGTGCTCCTGCAGCAGCCGCACCTTCTGCTCGGCCAGCTCGTCCGCGAGCGGGACGTAGGCCGGGAGGCGGCCGAGGTCGCCGTCCCACTTCACGATCTCGTAACCCAGCGCCAGGTACCCGCGGTAGACCGTGGGCACCAGCTGCGCGAGGCCGCGGTGGTCCTGGTGCGCGTCGGCCGTGCGCGGTGCGAAGACCACGTCCGGGTCGGTGCGCTGCTTGAGCTCCTCCAGCGCGTTCTTGGCCTCGTCCCAGTGTGCCGGGAGGCGGCCGTCGGGGAGCTTCAGCACCGTGACGTCGAGGTCCGCGCCCGGGCAGAACGCGGCGAGCGCGGCCCGTTCCTCGGCCTCGCGTTCGGTGCCGCCGCCCGACAGCACCAGCGCGTCGACGCGGAGGCCGGGCCGCTGCTCGCAGATCGTGAGCAGCGTCCCGCCGGCGCCGATGGCGATGTCGTCGCAGTGCGCACCCAGCACCACGACGCTGTCGAGCTTTTCCGTGCCGAGCCTGATCACGCGTGCACCCGGTCCCGTTCCCACAGCGCCCACGGCCGGTCGCCGCGGGTGTAGCCCTCGTCGAGCGCGAAGCGTTCCTTCACGGTGTCGGTCGGCTTCCAGAATCCGCGGTACGGGTAGGCCAGCAGCCGGCCGCGCTTGGCGAGCTCGCCGCAGCCGTCGGCGACGAGGTCGCCGTTTTCGGGGATGTGGTCGAAGATCTCCTGGCGCAGCACGAAGTAGCCGCCGTTCTCCCACAGCGGCATGTCGCTGACCGGGGTGATCGCGCCGATGAGCCCGCCCTCGTCCATCTCCACGCAGTGGAACGAAGACTGCGGCGGCACGACCATCATCGACGCGCCGGCGTCGGTCTGCTCGAAGCGCTCGACCATCTTGTCCAGCGGCGCGTCGGTGAGCACGTCGGCGTAGTTGGCGAGGAACATCTCGTCGCCGTCGAGGTACTCGCGCACGCGGCGCAGGCGCTCGCCGATCGGTGACTCGATGCCGGTCTGCACGAAGGAGATGGTCCAGTCGGAGATGTCGGTGCTCAGGAGTTCGGGTTTTCCGCCGCGGAGCACGAAGTCGTTGGACGTCGTCTCCTTGTAGTTGAGGAAGAACTCCTTGATGTGGTGGGCGCCGTAGCCCAGGCACAGCACGAACTCGGTGTGGCCGAAGTGCGCGTAGTAGCGCATCACGTGCCAGATCAGCGGTCTCGGGCCGACCATGGCCATCGGCTTGGGCACGTCGGAGGCGTCTCCGTTGCGCATTCGCATGCCGTAGCCGCCGCAGAACAGGACTACCTTCACTGCTTCACCTCGACGATCTCGAGACGGGGGATCGGGAACACGAGCCGCCCGCCCCAGTCGTCTACATAGGACAGTTGTTCGGTGAGTTCCTTCCTGAGGTTCCAGGGAAGGACGAGGACGTAGTCGGGCTTGTCGGCCGCGATCCGCTCGGGTTCGAGGATCGGCACGCGCGTGCCCGGGGTGTACCGGCCGTGCTTGTACGGGTTGCGGTCGACGGTGTAGGCGAGCACATCGGGGCGGATGCCGCAGTGGTTCAGCAGCGTGTTGCCCTTGCCGGGTGCGCCGTAGCCCACCACGGTCTTGCCCTCCTTGGCCGCCTTGACCAGGAACTCCAGCAGGTCGAGGCGCACGCGCGTGACGCGCTCGGCGAACTCGGTGTAGCCCGACAGCTCGTGCAGGCCCGCGGCCTTCTCGCGCTCCAGCACGTCGACCATCCGCGCGCTCGGCTCGCCGGCGACCTCCATCGGTCGCGCCCACAGGCGGATCGAGCCACCGTGCGTCGGCAGCAGCTCGACGTCCACAACGGACAGTCCGCCGACCGCGAGCGCCCGACGCGCGGATTCCACGGTGTAGTACTGGAAGTGCTCGTGGTAGATCGTGTCGTACTGGTTCTCGCTGATCAGCGTGAGCAGGTGCTGCACCTCGATGCTGACCCAGCCGTCGTCGGCCACCAGGGCGCGCAGGCCGTGGGTGAAGCCGATGATGTCGGGGATGTGCGCGTACACGTTGTTTGCCGCGACGAGGTCCGCCGGCCCGTGTTCCTCACGCACGTCGCGCCCCGTCTCGGGACTGAGGAACGCCGTCTTCGTCGGCACGCCCTTGTCGCGCGCCGCCTGCCCGACGTTCACCGACGGCTCGATGCCCAGGCACCGGATGCCCCGCTCGACGACGTGCTGCAGCAGGTAACCG
Organism: Amycolatopsis sp. NPDC050768; assembly: GCF_040654155.1. Classification (NCBI taxonomy): domain Bacteria; kingdom Bacillati; phylum Actinomycetota; class Actinomycetes; order Pseudonocardiales; family Pseudonocardiaceae; genus Amycolatopsis; species Amycolatopsis sp. NPDC050768. Next base: position 626,777 of record NZ_JBFAHL010000001.1, on the reverse strand, counting down.
TCGTTGCTCGCCACCTCGACCACGAACGAGCCGGACCCCAGCCCGAGCCGCTCGGCCGATTCGGTGACGTACTGCTTGGCGTGCTCGACCCACGAGGTCGAGTACGACGAGAAGTACGCGTAATCGGTGAACGTGTCCTCGGGAGTGATCAGCGGGGGGATCTGCGCCAGCCAGCACTCCGTGCAGACCTGCAGGTGCAGCGGGTAGGTGTTCTCGGGCTCGACCAGCTGTTCCGCGGTCAGGAACCGCTCACACGGCGGGGTCGCTCCGAGATCGACGACACTCACCAGAGCTGTCGAACCGCAGAGTCGGCATGTGGTCATCAACGGGCTCCTCGGCTCGCGGCTTGCGTGCTAGACACGTCGATGACCAGCGGGGGGTCGTTACAGCGAGCGTGTGAGCGGTGGACCACCGTTTTCCGAATGAGATGTGCTCGGCCCGGTTCGCAGCGCTTTTCCCGGCTTGTTCGCCTGGTGGGAGCAGGGGATTGGCGTGGTCTTTACCTTGTCCGGCGGCGTGTGCGGAGAGTAAACGCCGCGCCGGGGTGCGTGGGTTTTTCCCGCACCCCGGCGAGGGATTGTGACTGTGTTGCGGCGGTGGTCTAGAGCTTCTCCACCGCTGGGGTTACGTCGGTGCCGAACTTCTCGATCACCCGCGGATCGGGCACACCCGGGATCCACCCCATGGCGGCGTGGACGCCGAGCTCGGCGAGCTGCCCCAGCTCGTCGAGGAGCTGCCCGGTCTTCTCACCGTTCTCGCCGATGTCGAGCCACAGCGCGACGGTTTTGGTGATCTCGTCGTAGTCGCGGCCGACGGCGGCGCAATGCTGCTTGAGCACGTCGAGCTTGTGCGGCAGGTCCGGGCCGGGGAAGAGGTTGCAGACGTCGGCGTACTGCGCGACGAACCGCAGCGTCTTCTTCTCGCCGCTGCCGCCGATGAGGATCGGGGGGCGGGGGCGCGTGATCGGCTGCGGCGAGTTGAGCAGGCGCTCGGCCTCGAAGTGCTTGCCGGAGAACGCGTCGTCGCCTTCGGCCCACATCTGCAGGACGTAGCGCAGGGCGTCTTCCAGCTGTTCGAAGCGCTCCTTGAGCGGCGGGAACGGGAAGCCGAGGCCCTTCGCTTCCTCTTCGTTCCAGCCGGCGCCGATGCCGAGGATCGCGCGGCCGCCGGAGAGCACGTCGAGGGTTGTGACGGCCTTCGCGAGCAGGCCCGGGTGCCGGTAGATCACGCCGCTGACCAGCGTGAGCAGCTTGACCCGCGAAGTGTGCGCGGCGAGGAACCCCAACGTCGTGTACGCCTCCAGCATTTCGCGCTCGGGCGGGCCGTAGCGCGAGATCTGGAAGAAGTGGTCCATCACCGACAGGTACTCGAACCCGGCCTCGTCCACGGCTTTGGCCACCGTGGCGAGGTCGGGCCCGAGTGCCGCCGGACCGTTCGGCCAGGTCAGCTGGGGGAGGTGCAATCCCAGTTTCATGCGAGCTTCTCGACCGCCGGGATGACGTCCTTCGCGAACTTCTCGATCACCGACACATCCGGCAACGTCGGGATGCTGCCGATCGCCGCGTGGAAGCCCAGGCCGTGCAGACGCTCCAGCTCGGCCAGGAGCTCGCCCGTCTTCTCGCCGTCGGCGCCGATGTCGAGGGTGTGGTAGACGGTCTTGGTGATCTCGTCGTAGTCGCGGCCCTCGTTCTCGCAGTGCTGCTTGAGCACATCGAGCTTGTGTTCCAGGTCGGGGGTGTTGAAGATGTTGCACGCGTCGCCGTACTTGGCGACGAAGCGCAGCGTCTTCTTTTCGCCGCCGCCGCCGATCATGATCGGGGGGTGGGGGCGCGTGATCGGCTGCGGCGAGTTGAGCAGGCGCTCGGCCTCGAAGTGCTTGCTGGAGAACGCGGCGTCGCCCTCGTCCCACATCTGCAGGATGTACTGCAGGTTCTCCTCGAGCAGCTCGAAGCGCTCCGCGGTGGACGGGAACGGGAAGCCGAGGCCCTTCGACTCCTCCTCGTTCCAGCCGGCGCCGATGCCGAGCACTGCGCGGCCGCCGGAAAGCACGTCGAGGGTCGTGATGGCCTTCGCGAGCAGGCCCGGGTGGCGGTAGATCACGCCGGTGATCACCGTGAGCAGCTTCGCGCGCTCGGTGTGCGCCGCGAGGAAGCCCAGCGCCGTGTACGCCTCGAGCATCTCGTTCTCGCTCGGTCCGACGCCGCGGATCTGGAAGAAGTGGTCCATCACCGCCAGGTACTCGAAGCCGGCCTGGTCGGCCGAGCGCGCGACGGAGGCGAGGTCGGCGCCGAGCTTCGACGGACCTCCTGGCCAGGTGAAGTTGGGGATCTGCAGTCCGAGTTTCATATGACCGAACGTATACCTGGAGTTACACCAGGTGCGGCGTCAGAAATTGCGGATGACGGAAACGGTTCCGTGCAAGGGATCCGTCACGTAAACGGCGCGCGAACGCTGGTCGACGGCCACGTCGCCCGGGTTCACGCCGAGGCTCAGTTCGCCTGTCAGCACGCCGGCTTTGCCGTCCACTCGGGACAGTCCGTTCTGGCCGCCGTTGGTGTAGATCGTGTCGGTGCCTTGGTGCACGGCGATCGCCGAAGCTTCGCTGCGCAGCAACACGGTCTTGCTCTGCTCGCGCGTCACGGCGTCCACAATGGACATGTGGTGGATCGCCGAGTTGGCCACGAACACGGTGCCGCTCGCCTCGTGCACCACCACACCCGTGGGCGACGCGCCGACCCCGGCGCTGCTCGTGAACTTGCCGGCGTCGATGTCGTACACCTCGACCGAGTCGGTGGTGGGGCTCGTGCAGTAGGCGATGCGCCGCCCGGTGTCGAGCGCGATCCCCGCGAGGCTCGGCTTCGGCGCCGCCACGATCCGCTGCGTGGTGAGGCTCAGCGTGTCGAGGATGGCGAGCGTCCCCGAGGTGTCGCTCACGGCGTAGACCTTGTTCGCCGCCGAGTCCACGGCGAGCGACGACGCGCCGGCGCCCGCGCCGACGACGCTCATCGTCTGGTGGCTGAGCGCGTCGAGCGCGATCACCGTGCCGCCCGGCGGGTTGGCCACGTACACGCGGTTGGCGGCCGAGTCCACGGCGACGTCGCTGGGCTTGCCGCCGACCGTGATGATCGTGGTCACGCGCCCCGCGGCCGGGTCGATCACGGCGACGGAGCCGGAGTTCGAGTCGGTCACATACACCAGCCCCGTGATCGGATTCACCGCGACGGCCGTGAGCGCCCCGCCGACGTCGACGACGCTCACCTGCTCCGCAAACGCGGTCCCGGGCAGCGCGGCGGTGGCCACCCCGGCCGTGGCCAGGGCGAACAGCCCCCGTCGGCTCAGTTCGGGACCGCGCATCGCCCACCTCCGCCGAGGATGATCACCTGGGAAAACTTTCCCGACCATAACCCGCCGGTGGATCATGCGAAGGAACTTCGGGTCGCCCGATCGCGTTGTTTCCGATGAGTAATCACCCCTGACAAGCGGACGGAGGCGAGCCGCGTGCACAAACACCAGAACGGGCTGAAGACGGCATTGCTGCTCGGTCTGCTGTCGGCGATCATCATCGCGATCAGCAGCCTCTTCGGCCGCGGCGCGCTGATCATCGGCCTGGTGCTGGCCCTCGGGGTCAACGCGTATGCCTACTTCAACTCCGAGAAGCTCGCCCTGCGCGCCATGCGCGCGCGGCCCGTGTCGGAGGTCGAGCAGCCCGCGATGTACCGCATCGTGCGCGAGCTGGCCACCACCGCGCGCCAGCCGATGCCCGCGCTCTACCTCAGCCCGACGGTCGCGCCCAACGCGTTCGCCACCGGCCGCAGCCCGCAACACGCCGCCGTGTGCTGCACCGCGGGCATCCTCGACCTGCTCAACGAGCGCGAGCTACGAGCGGTCCTCGGCCACGAACTGTCGCACGTCTACAACCGGGATATTTTGATCTCCTGCGTCGCCGGCGCGCTCGCCAGCGTCATCAGCGTGCTCGCCAACCTGGCCTTCTTCTTCGGCGGCAACAGCCGCGACGGCAACCCGTTCGTGTCCCTGCTGCTCGTCCTCGTCGGCCCCATCGCGGCGTCGGTGATCAAGCTCGCCGTCAGCCGCTCCCGCGAATACCAGGCGGACGCCTCGGGCTCCGAGCTCACGGGCGACCCGCTCGCCCTGGCCTCGGCCCTGCGCAAACTGGAGGCGGGCACGCGCGCGGCGCCTCTGGCCCCCGAACCGGCCGTCGTCTCGCAGTCCCACCTGATGATCGCCAACCCGTTCCGCCCGGGCGCGGGGCTGTCGAAGCTGTTCTCCACGCACCCGCCGATCGAGGACCGCATCCGCCGCCTGGAAGCGATGGCGCGGGGCTTCTGAGCGGAGCTACGCCCCGGTCGCACCCAACGACTGCGCCACGCTCATCACGTAATCCCCATACCCCGATTTCGCCAGCTTCGTCCCCAGCGCATAACACTCGTCCGCGCTGATGAAGCCCATGCGCGCCGCGATCTCCTCGAGACAGGCGATGCGCACCCCGGTGCGGTGTTCCAGCACCTGCACGAACTGCCCGGCCTCCAGCAGCGAGTCGTGCGTGCCCGTGTCGAGCCAGGCGAAGCCGCGGCTGAGCTCGATGAGGGTGGCGCGGCCTTCGCGCAGGTAGGTGAGGTTGACGTCCGTGATCTCCAGCTCGCCGCGGTGCGACGGCTTCAGCGCGCGCGAGATGTCGACGACGCCGTTGTCGTAGAAGTACAGCCCGGTGATCGCGTTGTTCGAGCGCGCCTTCACCGGCTTCTCCTCGATCGACACGAGCTTGCCGGACCCGTCGATCTCGCCGACGCCGTAGCGCTCGGGGTCCTTGACGCGGTATCCGAACAGCACGCAGCCGTCGAGGTCGGTCGACGCGTCCTGCAGGGTGCGCGAGAAACCCTGGCCGTAGAAGATGTTGTCGCCCAGGACGAGGGCCACGGAGTCGTCGCCCACGAAATCGGCGCCGATGACGAAGGCCTCGGCCAGACCGTTGGGGCTGGGCTGCTCGGCGAAGCTGAACGACAGCCCGAACTGGCTGCCGTCACCCAGCAGGCGCCGGAAGTTCGGCAGGTCGGCGGGCGTGGAGATCACCAGGATCTCGCGGATGCCGGCCAGCATGAGCACCGAGATCGGGTAGTAGATCATCGGCTTGTCGTAGACCGGCAGCAGCTGCTTCGACACGGCCTGCGTGATCGGGTGCAGCCGCGTCCCGCTGCCCCCCGCCAGCACGATGCCCTTCATCCGTCTCCTCACTCGTGGCGTTCACCGTCCCGAGTGAGTGTGTCAGCCCATCGGACCTTTGCCGAAGTAGGCCTTGCAGCCGAGGTTGTACTCGGTCGCGACCTCCAGCACGCTCTTCCCGCCGTCGACCGGCAGCAGCGTGGACGAGTAGTTGGGGCAGAAGTTGTTGTAGATGCCGGTGATGAGGATGGGGGCGGGCAGCGGGTACCAGTTGCCGGCGCCGAGGTTGTCGTTGGCGAGCAAGGTCTGGCCGTTGCCGGCGACGGGCGTGCCCTTGGCGTTGGTGTAGATCTGCCCGACCATCACGAGCCGCACGCCGTTGGGGCCGCCGGGGAAGAGCGTGACGGTCTGCGCGTGCTGGAAGTAGTTGCCGCCGGCCGTGTTCACGCGCGTGCCCGGATCGGCCGGATCGCCCCAGTTCGCGCCGTCCGCGGAGATCTTGTAGTACGGGTCGCAGTAGCGGTCGCCGTAGTTGCAGATCTCGTAGCTGAACCAGTACCGGCCGTCGGGCAGGCGCCGGATGATCGGCATGCCCGGGCGGACGCGGTCGGGCGGGATGGCCAGCGTGAGCTGTTTAGTGCCCCAGTGGATCCCGTCGGTGGACGCGACGCGGTTGAGCACCTGCGCGTACTTCGGGGCTTGGGTCTCGTCGGCGTAGTGCAGCCAGAGCGTGCCGCCGGCGTCGACGGTGAACTCGGGTTCCCAGATGCCGTCGTGGTTGTGCGAGACCGCGGCCTCGGACAGGTACGTCCAGCGCTTCCCGCCGTCGGAGCTGGCCCAGACCTTGATGCCGATGCGCCGCTGGGCGCCCGCGTCCTGCCGGTAGCTGGCGGCCCACAGCACGGTGCCCGCGCGCAGCCGGCCGACGCGTTGGGGCAGCTCGTAGAGGGTGCCGCAGCATTCGCCGAGCTTGCCGTCGGGGTCGCGGATCTCGCCGATCTTGTGGAAGCTCGCGCCCTCGTCGGTGCTCTCCATGATGGGCGTGAATTTGCCGCCGCCGTCCTCACTCGTGAGCGACGCGAGGATGTGCCCCTTGCCGAACGGCGAGTACTGCAGCCGGATCAGCCGCGCGTACGAGCCGTACCCCGGCACCAGCTGCTGCTTGTCGACCACGGCCGACGCGGGCGTGAGCCCGGCGGCCAGCACCACCAGTGACGTGAGGAAGGCGATCACGGGTGTCCAACGGCGCATCGGCGAACCTCTCTCGCGGGCGGGCCGCGCGATTACACCACGCAACCGCTTCCGTTCCGGCCCGCTTTGCGGCGCTTCCGCAGGTCAGCGCCAGGACTCCACCCGGTCGAGGGGTTTGACCCGCCCGATCGGGTGTCAGGTGGAGGTAACGGATCGTCAAAGGGTGACGAAAGATCACCTGAGAGCCGCGCGGCGGCTCACGAGGGGGAATGTCTGATGACGCGCGTCCGCGGGCGTGTTGCGGTGCTGCTGCTCGCGGGCCTGGTCACGGCCTCGTGCAGCGTCCAGCCGTCGGGGCGCGGGGTGATCCTCGGGTCGCTGGGTGTCGACGCGCCTTCGTCGACTTCGGTTGCGCCGCCCCCGCCCCCGCGTCGCCTGGAAGCCCCGACGGAAACCCACACCGGCAAGGGCGACGCCACGGTTCAGTTGTCGTGGCCCACCGACGTCCCCGGCTACCTCACCTTCGACTGTCCGCACTGCGACTCCAACATCTTCGTCCACACCGACGGCGACGAGAATTCGCTCATCAACGCCATCGGCGCGTACCACGGCACGGTCTGGTTCAACGTCACCGAAGGCCGCGACCCCTCCCGCACCCTCACGATCAACGCGAACTCCTCGTGGACCGCCACCCTCTCCGACCACCGCACCCTCCCTGCCGTCACGGCGGGCAAGCCCTACGCCGGCAAGGGCGACGCTGTGCTGGTGGTCCCCGCGGGCGTCACCCACGCGACCTTCAAAACCGGCTCGCGCGGCAACTCCGCCGTCTGGGTCCAGGGCGGCGGCACCATGGACCTCGCGGTCAACGAGATCGGCGCCACCACTTCGGACTTCCCCGTGCCGGGCCCGACGCTGGTGACGACGCGGCGCGCATCAGCCGGTACGTCGTGCGCGGGTCGCTGCCCTCACGCTCCGCGACCTGCTCGGCCGTGGCGGGACCGTCGGCGAGGTGGTCGGCGATGTTCAGCTCCGCCGTGGCGCGCAGGGTCTGGGCGACCCAGCCGCCGGTGAGCAGGTCGAGCATCTGTGCTGCCGGGTCCGCGGTCATGGCGGGTCCTTCCGCACCGGGCCTGCCGGACTCCCCGGCGGCGCTCCGCCTCACGCTAGGAACGCCCCGGTGCCACGCGATTGGACGCGAACGCCGTCTCCGTTGAACCTCAGCGCCGCGTTCGTCCGTGGTGGAGGGTGTGGAGACGCCAGTTCGTGGTGCGCCTCAACGATCCCTCGTGGACGTTCGAGGTCGAGCCGCGCACGACCGCGACCGTCCTGCAGCTGCCCGTCGACCAGCTGCGCCCCCACCTGGCCGACCGGCACGTGATCGGTCTCGCCGGCTCGGCGGAGGTCCGCCTTCTGCTCGCCCAGACCCGCGCCGTCGAGGCCACCGTCGACACCCTCACCCCGGCCGGCCTCATCACCGCGCGCGCGTCCTTGGTGGAACTGGCGAAGGGCGTCATCCTCGGCCACACTGACTGCGCCGACCCCTTGCTGGCCACCGCCTTGGCCCAGGCCGCCCGCGACCTCGCCGACGCCCTGCTCCCGGACGCGGACCTCTCGCCGGCCGTGCTGGCCCGCCACCTGAACGTCTCGGTCCGCACCCTCCACCGCGCCTTCGCCGGCTTCGACGAGTCCGTCACGGCCTACGTCCGGCGCCGCCGCCTGGAACGCGCGCGTTCGGACCTGGCCACGGGCCACGCCACCGTCTCGGAAGTCGCGGCCCGCTGGCAGTTCTCGGACAGCAGCCACCTGATCCGCGCGTTCAAATCCCGCTACGGCCAAACTCCGACGCAGTTCGCCAGGTCGGCTCAGCAGCAGTGACGTCGGTCGACGGTCTGGTCGTCCGGTCAGCGCCGAACCCCACACGACGCCACCGTCCTCGGGCGTCGGCGGAGGGGTGTCGTGGCCGCGGCTGCCGGCCGTCCGCACTGGCGATTCCTCAGCGACAGCCCGGAGTCGCTCACCGTCAACGCGCTACGTCACCAGACGGGACGTCGAGGCGGGCACCCTGCGACCGGATGCCCGCGGCGCCTCAGCGATAGTTCGTGAACTGCAACGCGATCTCGAAATCCTTGCCCTTCAACAGGGCGATCACGTCCTGCAGCTGATCCTTCTTCTTGCCCGACACCCGCAGCTGGTCGCCCTGGATCTGGGCCTGGACGCCCTTCGGGCCTTCGTCGCGGATGAACTTGGCGATCTGCTTCGCCTTGTCCGACGCGATGCCCTGCAGGATCTTGCCGCCGATCTTGTAGATCTTGCCGGACAGCGCGGGCTCGCCGGCTTCGAACGCCTTCAGCGAGATGCTGCGCTTGATCAGCTTTTCCTTGAAGACCTCCACGGCCGCGAGCGCCCGCTCCTCGGTCTCCGACTCGATGGTGAGCGCTTCTTCGCCGGACCAGTCGATGCTCGTGCCCGTGCCCCGGAAGTCGAACCGGGTGCCCAGCTCCTTGCTCGCCTGGTTCAGGGCGTTGTCCACCTCCTGGCGGTCGACCTTGCTCACCACGTCGAAAGAGGGATCCGCCACGTGTCCTCACACCTCGTACTCGCTCGTCAGGGGCCACCAGCCTAGCCCCTGTCACCTGGTGGGGTCCCCGGTTGATCGGCGCGTCGGACCGTTGGGTATCCTTCTACGCGGCCGGTCACCCGGCCATGGCAGGTTACCCAAGCGGCCAAAGGGATCTGACTGTAAATCAGACGGCTCAGCCTTCGGGGGTTCGAATCCCTCACCTGCCACACCAGCCAAATCACCCCCGTGACCAGCGTCAACAGGTCACGGGGGTGATCTTGTGTTGTCCGGCCGTGTCCGGTCGCGTCCGGCTGTTTTGGCCGCGTGGTGGCCGCACCGTGGCCGCGGCCAGGTGCTCCCGTTTCAGGCCGAATAGGCGGCGTCGAGCTTCTCGGCCGCCGGGTCGTCTCCTCCTGACACGCACTTCGCGTACGTCTTCAGCAGGATGGCCGGGCTGTTCCCTGCCCACTTCGCGACGAGCGTGGGATCGCCGGTCGTCCGGAGCCACAGCGACAGGGCAGCGTGGCGCAGGTCATACGGCCGTTTCGCCAGCGGGCCGACCGCGACGGTGGGTGTGAACACGTCACGACGCGTGGCGCTCCAGACCCGTTGATACACCGAGGTGTTCAGGCTGCCGCCGCGTATCCCCCGGAAGAGCCGGCCGTCTGGTGCAGTGCCGAAGATCGCGATGTGGGCGTGCAAGAGCTCGGTCAGCTCGGAAGCCACCGGCACCGACCGAGTCGACCCACGCGCACGATGCTTGAGTTGGCGCGCCTCGGAATGCTCGCCAGAGTCGGTCCACTCGCCCCCGATCTGCGGGCGAGCCGAGCCTAAGCGAAGCCATCCGCGCCCTTCGGCCGGAATCTCCAGATCCGCGGCCTTCAAGTCCAGCGCCTCCTCCGGACGCAAACCGGCGTAGAACATGAGGCCGAAGAACGCCGCCAGCTCAGGGCGGCGCTCGCGCGCGGCGGCGATCAACATGCGCCCTTGGATTGGGTTGGCAACGACGCCAGGCTCTACCGCCGCCACTTCGTAATTGCGCTTCTTGACCTTCACTTCGTCCATGGGGTTAGTGTCGAATACCTTTTCCTCGACTCCAAAGTCAAGGAGGTCGCGCAGTGCGACTCGGCGAAGTCGTACGGTGTCTTCTGCCGAGACCGATCCGTTGACGTTCCGCGCGAACCCGTCGAGCACCATCCGCAGTACGCTGGGTTTCGCGAAATCAGCAGCCGGTCGGACCGCTCGTCGAATTTCGGACATCTGCGCGATGACGTCGTCAGAAAGCCCGTCGTCGCTCACCTTCTTATTGAACGCCTGCGTTAGCGCCATGCGCACCTGTCGACTCGTGACGTCGATTTCTGCGCCCTCTCGCACCATCGCGAGGGTGATCGTCACCAACGAACTCGCAAGACTCCGTCGGGACTTGGGCGCGGCTCCCGCCCACTTCTGATCTGCGTGGCCAACGGCTAGATCGAGCATCGACAACGACGAGGTGACTTTCACCGCCAGCGAGCGCGGCAGGCCGCCGTCGAGGTAAAAGGGCTCGCCCTTCCTCGCCGCGGCGATGAGGTTCGAGCGGTAGCCATCAGCCAGGGCGAACGTGCCGAATGTCTTGCCATACGGCGGCATGATTCCGTCGAGCGTCCACCGAACTCGGTAAGTCACGTTGCCGCTGCGGTGCTTCCTCTTCTGCAGAGTCCACACCTTTACCTGGTACGACACGTCGGCCATTAGGCAGCTTCCTCCATTCGCGATTGAAGCCACGCGTTCAGCGTCGTGCGCTTGATCCGCAGCTTGTTGTTGGGCAGTCGGTGTACGGCTGGCGCCTCACCATGTGCTTTCCAGTCATAAAAGGTCGACCGGGCGATCTTCAGCTCTTGGCAGACCTCGGCGAGCGTGAGCAGTTCGTCTTTGTCGGAGCTGTGGTTTGCGACCATGGCGGTGATGACCCTTCGGTGCGATGGCTCGGATGGGCAGTGGGTCGTGTCACTGGTCGGCCCTCCTTGGCCGAATTGGTCACGTTCCGTAGTTGATGCGAAGTGAGTGCTGGCAGGTGGGGGATGCGGGTTTGGCGGGTCTGGCGGCGTGGGGCTGGAGAGAAACCCGCAAACCCGCAAACCCGCAAAGTGCCCTTTGACCTGGGGCTTTGCTTGCGGGTTTCTCGTGGCGGGGTGGTGGGAGAAACCCGCAAACCCGCGGGTTTGCGGGTTTGGAGGGGTTCATGATCAAACAAACCCGCAACCCCGAGAGACCTTGTTTTCCCTGGTGAGAGAGTTGAAACAAGATCTTTTGCGGGTTTGCGGGTTTGCGGGTTTCTTTTGGCGTTCGTTCTAGGAGTCGTTGCGTACTACCCAGTAGGTTTTGCAGTTGCGGTGGCTGTCGACTTCGCTGCGTAACACGACGTCGGTGTGCCAGCGGTCCACCTGCCCTGCCAGCTTCCTGCCGAGGCTCTTGGTGGTGAGCGGCTTCCCGGAGGCGGTGACGGGAAAGGTCCCGGCCCACGGATCGGTGCCGACGGTGGGTTCGCCGCTGACCCGCAGTTCCTGTGCGGTCAGGTGTCGCTCGCCGTGGAGCTCCTCCCAAGTGAGGAAGAACGAGCGCCATTCGGCGTCTTCGTCGTCGAGGTCGCGGGTGGCGTCGGCGTTGGCGAGGAATCCGCGGATGCCGTGGTGTTCGAGGAAGCCCCCGAGGTGCCGGGCCCAGGGGGTGAACTGGCGCATCTGCGGGACGGCGGTGGCCGAGGGTGCGCCGTTGGCGGTCCAGTCGAGGATCAGGATCAGGATGTGGCGCAGCACGGTGGCGCGGTTGGCGGGGTCGAGGATCCAGGTGTCGAGGTTGGGGATGGTGAACCCGGTGCGGGTTTCCGGGCGGGGGCAGTTCGGGTCGAGCCGCACCCACACCGAGCGGGAAGCCATGTCGCCGCCAGTGCGCAGGTTGTTGCCGGTGGCCAGCCACAGCCGGTCGTTCGGGAACGTGGCGGCGGCGTTGGTGCCGAGCTTGCGGTCGGACCAGGTCCGCTCGGTGACCAGGCGGGCGAGCACGGCGGAGTCGACGACGGCGCCTTCGGCGAGGTTGTCGAACACGATCACCCCGACCGCGTCCGACAGCACGGTGGTGATGCTCTTGCGCAGCTCGTCTTCGGATTCGGTCCAGGTCAGCACGCGCTGCCCGACCAGGAGCCCGACGCAGCCGGCGAGGATCGTCTTGCCTGAGCCGGGCATCGAGGCCTCGATCATGCCGAACGGGGACAGAGCGCGGGTGAAGGGCCGGATCAAGGGCGTGACGAGCAGGGCGAGGTAGTTCGCCCGGTCGGCCGGTGAGCGCCATGGGAAGTCCCGCAGGAACCGTTCGAGCAGGAACTCGCGGGCCTGGGCGACTTCCTGCGGTGTGGGGTGGTCGGGCACGCGCTGCAGGTGGTGGTTGCCGGCGAGGTAGAAGCCGGTTGCCCGGTCGTAGCCGGGTTCCTGCAGCAGGGTCCCGTCCGGGCGCAGCACCGGGGTGGAGATGATCCGCCGCAGGACCGGCAACCCGGGCCAGGACTGGCGCGCCAGCACCGCGGCGAGCACCGGCCCGGGCGGGCTGACTTCGGTGTCGACCCACGCGTCGCGCACGAGCTTGGGCCGGTAGACCTCGGCATGCTCGGCCAGCAACCCGGCCAGCAGTGCCGGCTTAAGCACCGAGGCCACGATCGGCAGCGCGACGTCATCTTCGGCGGTGGCGGGGTCGGCGGCCCCGGAGATCTCCTCGACCACCACCGGCGCCCCGTCCGAGACGTAGGTTTCGGGGATGATGCGGCGGTTCACCGCGTCGGTGATCACACGGATCGCCTCGGGGTCTTCTCCAATCCGCACGCGCGGGCTCCCTTCGGTGTTCACTGCCCACAGCGGGCGGCTTGGATTTGGCTGGCTGGACATGGAAGTTCTCCCATCAAGCGAGCGCGACGTCGGAGACCGCAACGGGCGCGGTGTCAGGCGGCGCGGCGGCCGGTGGCTTCGAGCGACGCAACGGCCGCACGCACGAGCCATTCGGCGGCAGTCGGGGTTCAGAGGCGAATGCCGGTCAGTCGCCCTGCATGGATGAGTTGCGGCGCAAGGGTTTCGATCCGGCGCCAGTGGCGGCCGACCGCGGCCCGAGCCAGGGCCCGGGCCCTGCCCTCGGACAGGCGCTTGTCGAGGCCCCGGTTCACGTGGCGGAAGTTGCCGATGTCGTGGGAGGCGTTGCCCCGGCTGGCGTGTCCGGCGCGGTGGGCACGCAGCCAGCGGTCTTCGGCCTCGAATCCGCCCCAACAGCCGACGGCGTAGCCGGTGAGGTTGTTCGGGTCCCACACGACGGCGCAGTGCCCGGAATCCCCGGTGTGCACGACCTCCCGGATCTGGAGTCCGGCGTCGGACCAGACGGCGGCGTGGCCAAGTTCGTGGATCGCGATGCGCAGCTGGTGCGGGTCGGTGGGGTCACGGCGGGGGCTGAACCATCCCATGCTCAACTCCTCTCTAGTCCAGCAACGCGGGCAGGCAACCGCAGTCGTCTTCGGCGTCGTGGTGGTAGCCGATGCAGCGATCGTCGGGGCAGCCACAGGCGTCGCCGTGCCACTGGCCGTCCATGAAGTAGTTGCGGCGGGCCCATTCGGTCGGGCTGACTCCGGCGGCGCGCAGCTGCTCGCGGGCGTGCTCGTTCAGTCGTGTGCTCATGCGGCGATCTCCTGTGTCCATCCGGGGTTCTCGTTCTGCCCGGGGCGGGCGTGGTCGAGTGCGGCGTGCTCGTCGGCGGTGAGGGTGGGTTCGCCGGCGAGGAAGTCGTGCAGGTGGCTGTCGGGCGGGAGGCCGTCCTCGGCGAGGCAGGGGTCGCAGGTGCGGTGCGCGCGGGGCAGCTCGGCCCAGCCGGTTTCGCCGCAACTACGGCAGGTTCGGCGTGCGGCCATGGCCTTGTCGAGCGCGGCCCGACGGCCGGGGGTCATCGGCCGGACCGGTTTGGCGTGCTCGATCAGGTAGAGGTCGGCGTGCACGATCTTCGCGGCCTTGCGGCAGCGGAAGTACAGGAACGCGACCGGGTCCTGCCCGCCGGGGCGCAGGCCGAGCGCGCGCAACTGGCGGCGGGTCGCGAGCTTGTCGCGTGGCGCGATGCCGTGCGAGAGCAGGGGTTTGCCGTGCCAGGTGCCGCGGGTGAACTCCCGGTCCGGCGACCAGCACACCGCTGCGAGCACCCACGGGTGTTGACGAGCCATCGTGTGTCACCTCCATCACGGTCATGCGGCCCGGTGGCCGCGGGGTGTGATGCGCCGGGGGTTGGCGGCGCCGGCGCGCAGGCTGGTTTCGATGACGCCGTGGTCTTTGCCCAGCGAGGCGGTGTCGCCCCAGGCGGCGACGGCGGCCTGCAAGTCAGTGCGGGCCTGGTGCTCGTCGAGCAGCCCGGCGCCGACGAGCTGCCCGAGCGCGTAGGCGGCGGTCGAGAGCACCTTGTTCCGCCGCCCTGGTGGCTCCCTGCGGACACGGTCGGTCTCGCCCTGCAATGCCTTCGCCACGTAGGCACTCGGCGCGGCTACGGCCTGCTCGCGTGGCGCTGAGATGGCCGTGGAGGCGTGTTCGACGTTGGCTTGGACCAACCACCCCGGCAGCGGTGCCGGGTTGGTGTCGTCGAGTAGTTCGTAGGCGCCGTCCGGGCGGAGTGATCCGGCGCCGACGAGGTAGCCGCCCCAGCCGCGGGTGTCGACGTTGCTGGCGATGTGCTTGACCGTGGAGCGCAGCAGGCACCCGGGCGGGACGGTGTAGAGCAGGTGCCGGCCACCGGAGGGGGTCGTGACAGTGAAGGTGTCGGGCAGCGGCCCGCCCCGCTCGTTCGCCAGCCGCTGCAGCTGGGTCCAGCCGTCGGGGTCACCGGCGCCGGTTTGCCCGGGCTTGGGCTGGTCGCAGTCGATCCCGAGCATCCCGGCCGGGCCGGGAAAGAGGGCGATGTTCCACGGCGTCGCCTCCCACGCCCGTTCGATCAGCTCGGGGTCGGTCGAGGACATTTGCTCGGGGGTGACGTGCCCGCCTGCGCAGCGCCCGGTCTGCGGGCAGCGGTCTTTGCGGTGCCAGTCCGGGCGTTTGGCGCCGGGCCGCAGCGGGTAGACCGGCCACCCCCTGCCAGCGAACTCCAGCGCCCACCGCCGCAGCGACACCACCAGACGCTCAGCCATCGGGGCCTCCCTTTCTCCACTGTGGACACGGCTCACCCCGGCCAGCGGGGCGCCGGCCGGGGTGAGTGGCGTGTCGTTTAGTCAGCTGTCGCGGGCGGTCGTGCTCGGGGTCAGTCCTGTTCCATGTCCGCGAGGTTGGCCACCAGCTGCCGGATCTGCTGGGCTTCGATGACGGCGTAGATGTGGTCGGTCTGGGCGGTCTCAGTGCGTTCGTCGAAGATCGCCGTCACGACGACCCGCTCTCCGTGTGGGAAGCGGCCGCGGATGTTGAGCCGCACGAGCGGGTCCTTGGCGTCGCGTTTGCCCGCGGTCGCGTCGACCACGTCGACGATGTCCAGCCACCGCAGCAGGGCGTGGGCTTTGGTGGGCGAGTCGGGTGCGATGGTGTAGATCGGGATGTTGTCGTGGTTGGGCCGGGCCAGCCAGGTGCGGGTGACCGGGCCGAAGCCGTGCTGGTTGAACATCGAGGTGAGCTCGTCGCCGCCATCGACGGCGGTGTCGCTGGTCATGGTGGGTCCTTCCTGGTCGGGTTTCAGCGTCGGACGTTCTTGAGCGCGCGGGTGATCTCGGTGCCGCGCGCCTTGACTACGGCGACGTGCGCCTGCCAGACGCGTTCGTCGTGTGGGTTCGTGTCGGGCGGACTGGGCTCGTTCACTTCGGCCCGGGTGAGGGTTTTCCGGGTGTAGGCGACGGAGTCGGCCGCGGTGCGGGCGTGCTCGGGCACTTCGGCGCGGACGAAGTCGTGCACGAGCGTGATCGCGATCGTCAGGTTCAGGTCGGGCTCCTTGCCTGCGTTGGTGTGTATGGGTGTCAGTTGAAATGGCGGCCGGAGAGGCGGCCGTCGGTGACGAGCTGGTGGGCGAGGCGGTCGATGCGGCCCCAGTTGCTGGCGACCACGGCGCGGGCCCGGTTTTCGAGCCAGCCAGTCGAGCGGGTGGAGTGGTGTTTGATCCGGTGGAAGTAGGCCAGGTCCGAGTCGCAGCCTTGGGCGGCCCAGCGCAGCGCGGCACCGCGCCAGTAGCCGGCGTTGCGCTGGACCCAGCGGGCGGCGCCTTCGCGGCCGGCGAGGGTCATGATCAGAGCGGTGTCGATCTGGTCGGGGTTGGCGGGGTCGGCGTCGGCGTGCTCGATGAACCCGCGTTCGGCGGTGAGGACCACGCGCCGCACGGCCAGCCTGCCCCCGCGGCGGGTGGCTGCCGCACGGCAGGCGACGGCGTGGGCGACCTCGTGCGCGGCCAGCGCGAGCGTCGAGGCATCGCCGGGGCTGTAGCGGGCCATCAGCGGCCCCGGCGGGCGCGCACGGCGGCGAGTTCTTCACCGGTCGCGTTCTTCATGGCGCGTTGGGCCACCGCGGCGGCGCGGTGTGCCGCGGCCATCTCCTTGTTGCCCCCTCGTTTCTCGGCTGTGGTGATGGCGGCGTCGGCCTCGGCGAGGGCTCGCAGGATGGTCTTGATCTGGGATTCACGGGGCGTGCTGGACATGACTTTCCTTTCACGAGTGGGACTTGGTCCGAAGCCGCCGAGGTCGGCGGTGGGTCACGAACTAGCGGACATGCAAACCTCCGAATATCACTGTGTGTAATCAATTTTGGGCATGATGAGGCGTGGGCGAGGTAGGGAATCGGCAGGGAGCGGGCGAGGGAATCCGGGGCCGGGAAGGGAAAATCCCCTTCCCGACCGCCTTGGGTGGCTCCCTACGGCTGATCAGCGACGATGATCGGGAAGGGAACGAGGGAGGAGAGGGAGCGCCGCTGTCCCCGGCCCGCTGTGGGCGGGGTTCGGGGACAGCGGGTGGGTTCCCTCCCTACGCGTCGGCGTCCCGCGTGGCGATCGCGGCGCGAACACGCTCCGTGAACACCGTGAGGACGCTGACCTTGGTGACCTTCACGCCCTCACCCTTGAGTGCGTCGGCGAGTTTCTCGGCGGTGAGGCCCTGGTAGGGCCGGTGGCCGGGGGCGAGTTCCCGCAGGCGGGCGGCCACGTCGGTGGCGGCCACCTTGTCCTCGTCGCCCAGCACGTCGAGCACGTCGTCGAGCAGGTCGCGCGGCGCTTCGATCTGGGCGGCCGGGCGGGCGCCGGCCACGGCGGTACCGGGCTTGAGCTGGGCCATTGCCCGTTCGATGACCTCGGTGGCCTGGTCCCAGCCGCGGTCGTCGTCGACCTCGACGAAGAACGTCCGCACGATCTCGAACAGCTCCTCGGTCATGCCGGTGGCGACCATGGTGCCGCGGTCGACGTTGAACCGCAGCTCCGTGGCCCGGATCCCGGCGGCGAAGCTGCCGTCACCGAGGAAACCGTCGTTGGAACGCCAGGTCTTCACCGAGAAGCAGCCGTTCGCGCCGACGTTCTCCACCAGCTGCGACGGGATCGCGTCCGCCCGCGACGACTGGGTGTCGAACACGGTGCTCACGCCCGTCTTACGACCCCGCTTCACAACCTGAACTGCCAGGTCAGCGGCGGTTTTGCCGTGCTCTGCGTTGCCGAAGAGCTCGTGGCACTCGGAGAAGGCCACGAGCAGCGGGCGCATGTCCTCGTGCTGCTCGGAGATCTGGCGGGTGAGCTTCTTCGCGCCCAGCTCGGCCAGGCGCCCCTCACGCCGTTCTACCTCGGCATACAGCTGCTCCAGGTGCTCGACCGCCAGCGCGGCGTGCTCGGGGTTGGCTCCCTTCTCATACATCGACAGCCGCGGTGCATAGGCGTCGAAGTCGCCGTTGAGCGCGAACACGTGCACCCGGATCTCGGCCAGCGGGTCCAGCGCGACCCCAAGCACCATCACCCGCAGAGCGTTGGACTTTCCCTGCCCCGGCCGGCCACCGAACACCGCGTTCGACCCGTTGATCGGCAGGAACACGATGTCGCCGCGCTGGGTGATGCCGATCGGCACACCCTCGAACACGTCGGCCATACCCTCGCTGAGCAGCGGATACGGCGGCGTCGGCTTGTCCATGACCCCGGAGTCGGCGACGTAGAGGTTCAGGTAGCCGGCCTTGCCGCCCTTCTCCTGGCCGTAGTCCGAGGCCCACACCTCGACCGCGTTGCGGCTGAGGTTCTTGGCCAGCACATCGCGCTTGTCGGCGACCATCGTCGGGGTCACGCCCATCGGCAGGTCCACGATCGCCCGGTAGCCCTTGAACGCCCCCGAACCCTCGCGGGTCGGGGTCAGCTCGAACCGTGGGGCCCAGCCATCCTTGAGCGCGGCCTTGAGCGCGGGGATGTTCAGGTGCCGCAGCGCGGTCACGATCCCATCGGCCGTGACCAGCACGTTTGCGTCCGACCCGGTCGCGCCGGACGGGGCCAGCCACGACGGGTGAGCCTCGGCCTTGCGGCCGAGGTGGTGCAGCACCACCGCGGCGAGCCACGGGGCACCGAGCAGGAACGGGCCCCACGCCACGGAAATCGCGATCGCGACCCAGCGGACCACGTCGGTGACCGCGGTAAACGGCGCCACGACCATGGCCCAGTCCTTGAACGCGATCCCCAGCATGCAGCCGATCCCGAACAGGATCACGATCGCCACGAGCAGCACGATCCCGGCGCCCTTCGCGACCCGCTTCGGTGCCTCCAGCCAGTCCATCGCCCGCTGATGGCGCTTCTCCTTCGCCAGCTCCGCGCGCTCTTCCCAGTAGTGCAGCTCCTCGGTGTTGCCGCTGGACTCGGCCGAGCGCATCAGCCGCTCGTAGCGAGAGTTCGTCTTCGCCTCCCACACCCGCTTCGCCACGATCAGGCCGCCGCCGATCGTGTAGGAAACGTGCCGGCCGACGAACCGCAGCGACGTCTTCGTCGCGTCGTGGGTGACCGCGGTGCGGGTGACCCGGGCGACGGTGACCGCGTTGTCGCGGTATTGGCGGTAGCGCCACGCGGCCTGCGCCCGCGGGGAGGTGAGCAGGGCCCATTCCTCGTCGGAGACGAGCTCGCCCTGGATGGCCGGGCCGGTGGACTCGACCGTGCGCAGGGGGTGGACCGTGGCCAGCTCACCGGTGGACTCGACGGTCTCGGTGGGGGTGGTGTCGGGGGTGGTTTCGTCGTCGTGGTCGATGGGTGCCATGGGGTCCTCCTGCGGTGTACTCGTGCAGGTCACGGGCAGGGTCGGCACCGCGTGCCCGGTGGGCAGGGTGACCGACCCTGCCCGGACCCGGGTGGGGTTAGTCGGTGGGGCGGTTCTTGTACTCGTCGCGCAGCGTCATGGCGTACTTCTTGCCGCACTGCAGTGCCTTGCGGATGTCCTCCACGACGTCCGGGCGGAACCCGGCGGGCGGGTTCTTGAGCAGCGCCGTGAACTCCTCGCGCAGCTCGTCGAGTCCGCGCCGTTTCGGCTCGGGGATGGTCGAGCGGACCGTCTTGCGTCCACCCGGCCGGCGGGCCGGAGCGATGCGTCGCGGGGCTGGGGCGGCCGGTGGGTCCGCCGCCGGGGTCGGGTCGGCGACCGCGGTGACGCTCGCCGGGGCGGTGGGTGCCGGGGTCGGCTCGGTGGGGGTGTCGGGGGTGACGTCGAGGGTGGAGAACGCGGCGAGCAGGTGGGGCAGGCAGCGCACGACCGCGACGGCGACGACCGGGCCGAGCAGGTGCAGCACGAGGCTGGACACGGTGAAGTCGGGGGCGACACCGGGCAGGTGTGGCCAGGCGTTCATGCCGAGGGTGAGCCCGAGGAACACCCACTCGGTGCGCTCGACGCTGCCCGAGCGCAGTGGCTGGCCGCGGGTGGTGAGGTAGGCGCGGCCGGCCACGACCATGAGCAGGGCGAGCGAGCAGAACGGTTCGGCCAGCCAGGCGAAGCACCACTGTGGGCTCCAGGGCGGGTTGCCCTCGGCGGCGAAGGCCTGGACCCCGGCGGTGGACCAGGCCAGCGCCAGGATCAGCGACACCAGCGCAACGCCGATGATCAGGCGCAGCATCCGGGCGTCGCGGTAGGCCAGCACGCGGGGGTCGCGGGAGAGCTGCCACAGCGCGGCGGCTTCGTTGACGGCCTTGCGGCGGGTGCGGACCTTGTCGGTGGTGACCTCGAACGGTGCGGTGTCGGCCTCCAGCGCGAGCAGCCGGTGGGCCTCCTGGTGCTCGGCCACGCGGCGCTTGACCCGCCGCGTCACCCCGGCCCGGCCCGCGCTGGCGCTTTCGCGCGGGTCCGCGTCGGCCTCGCCGTCCTCGTCCGGCCCGATGGTGTCGGCGTCGGCGTCGGCGACGTCGGCGAGGTGGCGTTCGAGGGCGGCCAGGCCGTGGGAGAACTCGCCGCCGGGCTCGCCGTCGTCGAGGTGTTCGGTCGTGGTGGTCATGCGTTGGCCTCCTTCCGGCCGGTGGACTCGGCCTCCCCGGCCGGGGCCGGGTCGGGCGAGGTGGTGGTGAGTCGGGGTCGGGGCGGGGTGCCGGCGACCGCGGCGCGGGTGCTGCGGGTGGCGTGGTGCAGGCGGATTTCGTGCGCGGCCCAGACCGCGGCGATCGCGGCGGAGAGCAGGTCGAGCCAGCTGGTGGTGAACGCGCCGATCACGACCGGCGCGCCCACCGCGGCGAGCTCGCCGAAGCGTCCGACCGTCCACACCAGAGCCTTCTCGGTCCGGGTGCGGCACGGGTGCTGCTCGGTCATGGCGTCACCTCCGGGTAGTGCGGGCAGTAGCGGCGACCGCAGAGATGCACCGTGGTGCCGTCGTCGAGGGTGGTGTCGAACGTCATCCGCCCGGTCACGATTCCGGCCAGGTCGCTGCCGTCGTGCAGAACACCGGCGGCGTAGAGGCCGATCAGGCCCCAGCCCCACCACGGCGGCATCCACGAGCGGGTGGCCAGCGCGCAGACCACGACGATGACGGCGATCATGAACAGCTGGCCCGTCACCAACCTGACCGCCTCGCGGCGGGCGTCGTCGCGGGCCAGCTGCAGCGCGTCAACGGCGTCCTCGCGGGTGGCCGGGCCGGGCATGGTGAGCTCAGACATGGGCGGGCTCCTTTCGGGTCACGGGGAAGTTCGGGGGGAAGAACTGGTTGACCGGGCCGCGCGCCGGCTCGGTCGCGAGCCGCTGCAGGCCGGTGTTCAGCCGGGCCATCACCCCGGCCAGGATCGCCGCGAGCAGCACCAGCGGGATCCGGATCAGGTGCAGCACCACGAACCCGAGCAGGGCGGCCAGGAAGCCGAGCAGCACGAGCGTTCCCTTGCGCTCCAGCACCTCGAACACGTTCATCACGCACCTCGCTCGGTGCTCGTGTGGGTGCACTGCGGGCAGCCGAACACCTTCTGGGGCACCGTGAGCGTGCGCTCGGGCCAGCCGCAGGACGGGCAGTCCGCGTCGATGCACAACACGACCTCGGGTGCGGTGTCCGGGTTTTCGGTGGGTCGGTCAGTGGTCTGGGACATGGGTCAGAACTCCTTGCTGGTCGGCTACGTGAGCAGGCCGCGCCAGACCTTGGCGCGCTGCTCGGCTTTGGCCGCCGCCGTGTAGTAGGTGGAGGCCATCCGGAAGTCCCCGTCGCGTTCGAGCTGCTCGGCCTTGTCCCGCAGGGCGGTCGCGGTCGATTCCTCGTCAGCGGCGTTGTGCCGGTATGCCTCGGCGAGTTTCTTGTCCATCGCGGGTCAGCGCTCCTGGCTGGTCGGGTCGGCCGAGGCGGCCTCCTCGCGGCTCACGCGCAGGTGGCAGTTGGTGGCGGCGGGCTTGCGGCAGTGGGTGATGCAGCGGCAGGCGCCGGGCTGGCGCGCCGGTGTGGTGGCGGCGAGGTGATAGGTGCCGACGGGCTCGATCGGCTGGCGGTCCGGGCGGCCGGTCGCCGCCGGGCTGGGCGTGGGTGGGGCCGGTACCATGGGGTTTCCCCTTTCCGGGTACGTGAGTGCTGGGAGAGCGGGGTCAGACCCCGGCCCGGTGGGTTGTGCTCGTGAGGCGTGGGCCACCGGGCCGGGGTCCCTAGCGCTTGGTCGCGGTTTGCGGCGTGCGCGATTCGCGCCGTGGCATCGATTCGGACCAGGAGTGCGGGCAGTTGCGGCAGGTCTTGTAGACCCATCCGCCCTTGAGCTTCGCGATGAACGCGGTGTGCCGGCAGGCGGTCATTCCATTACCTTCGCGACCGCGCGGGCGCAGGCCGGGCGCCCGCACAGGTTGGTGTTTTTGTGGGTGCGGCGTCGGCATCCGAGGCACCGTCCCAGGGTCGTGACCCCGTTCAGGTCGGGGTCGATGCGCTTGCGGTTGTCGGCCTCGCGTGAGCGTCGCATGATGTGGGTTTCCCTTCTGTTGCTGGGTTTTTCGGGTGCGCGGAATCAGGGCTGACGAGTGGCCCCGGGGGAATGTGCGGGTGGGCGGCTCAAGCTGCGCGATCGTCAGCGCAGGGCGTTCCATTCGTCGATGGCGGCGCTGTGGTAGGTGACGATGAGATCCTTGACGGCGGGGAAGTCGCCGTCCTTGCCCTTGAGGACTTCCCGGTCGAAGGCGGCCACGGCGCTCTTGCGCAGGGTCGCCAGCTTTTTGCCGGGCGAGCCGAGCTTGCGGGCCTTCGCGGCGAGATCGTCCCCGTCTTTGATCCAGGTTTGAAGCTGTCGCGTCTGCCAGTCCGCGAAACTCATCGGGCTACGTCCTTTCGTTGTGGTTAAAGGGATTTCCAGCGGTGTTGGTGCACCGGGACGACCCCGGACGTCGAGGTCGGCGGGATCGCCCCGGCAGAACGGGAGCCGCGGGTCAGCGGCGGCGGGCGGTGTTGATCTCGAGGATGACGCCGACGGCGTACTTGTCGACGGCCGTGGTGACCAGGTGCAGGGCTTTGCTCTCGCCGTGCTTGGCGAGCAGGTCGTCGAACCCGTCGAGCGCTCGCGTCGCGGCGGTCTTGCGCTCGTCCAGGCGGGCACGCTCGCGGGCGGTGAGGCGGTCCTCGGCGCTCCACATTGCGTTGCGCAGCGTGGCGCGCGCCTCGCTCAGGACCCGCTGGGTGTTGGCCATGGTCGGTACCTCATTTCCTCGTTTTCTCCTTGCCGCCACCCGGTTTTCGGGCGTGCGGAACCAGAGGCCGGCGGCCTCTGGGCTGGTACGGGGTGGTGGCGGGTCAGGCGGCGTCGCGGCCGAGCAGGGCGATCTCGCGGTCCCAGTCGAACGCGGCGGCTTCGGCGCCGACGGGCACGAGGGCTTCGGTCTCGTCGAGGCCGCGTTCGAGGTCGGCGCGGGAGAACTCGAGTCGCGCCATGCCGTCCGGGGAGGACAGGACGATCTCGACGGTGTCGGCGAAGGAGGTGATGCGCACGTCGCCGTGACCGGCGCGGTCGGCGAGGCCGTCGGCGAGCAGGTCGCGGCTGAACAGCCACCTGATCCGCCGGCCGCCGGAGTCGGTGACGTTCAGCTGCACCGCGTACGGGTCGGCCGGGTCGTAACGGAAGCAGACCCGCAGCTCGTGCCCGACCGCACACCGGTTGACGGGGTCGAGCAGGCGGGCGGCCATGAACACGTTCAGCGTCACCGTGTCGCTCCCGTCGATTCCTGGACCCCGGCGACCAGGTACGCCTGCGCCATCCAGTTGCGGGCCATCTGCAGGTGGTCCTTGCGGTCCGAGCACATCCAGTCGAGCCACAGCGAGCACAGCGCGTGGGTGAGCAGGTTGAGCAGTACGTCGGCCGGCATCGGTGTGCGGCTGTGCTGCACCGCGCGGGTCAGGCCGAACACGACCGCGGCGACCTCGCTGACGTGGTCGAGCTGGTCGCGCCACCCTGCCTGCGCACGCCGGACGATCGCAGCGTGCATCTCGATCAAGGCGTCCTCCTGATCGGAGACGCTGTCGAGCCAGCGGGTGAGGTAGGCGAGCGCGCCGTCGAAGTACACGGAGCCGTATTCGCCGAAGATGTCGTCGTTGTTGAAACCGGCGAGGATGGTGTCGGTGGCCGTGGACGTGGTGGTCATCGGGCACCCCGGGCGTGCTTGCGGCAGAAGGCGCCGTTCTTCGGGGCGCGGACGCAGCCCTTGACCTTGCACGGCCGGGCGTTGTCACTCCAGCCCCATGCGGTGGCGCCGGTGTAGTTCGCCTGGTCGCTCAGCAGTGCGTCGACCTCGGCTCCGGACGCGGCCCATTCGTCTTTGACCTGCTCGATCTTGGCTTTCACGAACTTGCGTACCATCTCGGTTCTCCTGTTCTGCGGTCTCGTGGTGACAGGGGATTCCGCCCGGCCCGGCGGGGTGTTCTTGGCGGAATGGGCCGCCGGGCCGGGGCGGGTTCAGCGCGGCGGGGTGACCGTGACGACGAGAACCGTCGGGTCCTTGAACGGCAGATCCTCCAGCCGGCGCGCTTCGTTTTCGGTGGCCCAGACGGTCTTCTTCGTGCCGTTGGCCTTCGAGATGACGACCTTGTGGTCCTTCGTGGACATTCGGTTTCCCTTCTCTGTGTTGGGTGGTGCGGGTCTCAGGCGGCCAGGTGCTTGTTCTTGAGCACCCAGGTCACGAACTCGGTGCTCGCGGCGGGGTCGTTGGGGTCGAGCCAGGAGACGAGCCACTCGGCGATGGCCGGGGCTTTCCAGCCCTGGCGGTCTTTGCTGAGCACGGCGTTGACGAAGCCGGCGGCGATCGACTGACGGCAGTCGAGCTTGCGGGCGGCCTGCGCAATGAGGGTCGAGGTCACGCGGCACCCCTCGTGACCTCGACCCACGCCACGCTGGGACACAGGTCGGCCGTGTCGATCGTTGCCGCCGCCAGCGCCAACGTGGCGTGCACCTGCGCGGCAGCCAGCTTGTTCGCGTCTTCGGGGAGGGGATTGCGCAGGCTCGTCGAGGCGACAAGCCGTTCGGCCTCGTGGTAGTGCTCGGGTCCGGTCATGGACTGTCCTTTCTGTACGGTTTCCGATTCGGTTGAGGTGCGAGGTGGCCGGTGGTTACGCGTCCTCGTCGGTGTGCGGCCAGGACGGCACCGGCACGTGGAGGTGGTGCATCGCCTGGCCGAGCATCTGGTGGTGGTCGAAGGCGAACCCGCCCTTGTCGGCGACGCGGGTGGCGATGTGGACCGGCATCCACTCGGCCGCGGCGGCGTCGTCGGCAGCGACCGGGTCCGGCGCGTCGTAGATCACGACGCTGTAGGCCACCGACACGTACCGGCCGCGAGCGTCGCGGAACGGGTCGTCCCAGACCCCGACCTGGTCGACGAACGTGCCGCGCGGCACCTGGATGCCGGTTTCCTCGGCCAGCTCCCGCACCGCGGCGTCGCGGGACGTCTCGTTGCGGTCGACGTGCCCGCCGGGCAGAGCGAGCTTGCCCTTGTGCGGATTCCAGCCGCGCTGGATCACCAGCACGTGCCACACCCCGTCGCGCAGGGTGAAGGCGACCATGTCCGCGGCGTAGAAAACCGGGTCCCGGTCATCGAGCTTCGCGGCGATCTTCGCGGCGAGCGAGCCGATCAGCGACTTGAACGACATGACGTGTGTCCTTTCAGGAGGGTGACTTCGGTCGGTCTGGCGGTCAGGCGGCGGCCGGGATGTGGCTGACCTGGGGGTGGGCCAGCAGTTCGGTGACGTAGGAGACGAACGAGCGCTCCGCGCACGGGTGGATCGCGTCGGTCTGCGGGTCCCGCAGGGTGCTGCGCAGCCACAGCGTCAACCGGGCTACCGACCAGCCCTGGCGGCGGCGCTTGGCGATCGCGTCGACCAAGGCGTCCAGAAACGCCGGCCGAACCCGCGGCGCCCGGGCGGCGGCCTGCTCGACGACCGGGTTCGGCGTCGCCAGCACAGTCGACAGCGGCGGTCGGATGGTGCGCCGCACACGGCTGGCGGCCTGCGCAGCCGCGTCGTCGGCCCACAGGCGGGCCGTGGCGGCCACGTCGCGGTAGACCGCGGCGCGGCGGTGCATCACCGGGTCGGTGGTACGGGTGGTGAGCAGCCGGGCGTTGCGGGTCAGCTGGCCGGCCAGCTGCTCAAGGCGGCGGGCCACGACCACGGCGGCGTCAGCCTCGGACAGCACCACGACGAGCGGGTTGCCCGCAGCGATCTCGGCCTCGGTCTTCACGAGCAGCTCCAGCTGCGCCGCAACGTCGAGATACACGGTCGCCCGGACCGCCACAACACTCTCGGGCAGCCCAGCCTTGGTCAGGACCTCGGCGTTGCGGGTCAGGGTCTTCACCAGGGCGCCGAAGCGGCCCACGATCGCGGCGGTCGTAGTGCTGGTCATGAGCGGTCCTTTCGAGCGGGCCGAACCGGGAGAAGGCATGGCGGTCCCCGGGCGGGAATTCGGAAATTGCGGAAAAGTGCGCGGAAGACGTGCGTAGCTACGTCTGGAGCTCGAATCTGATGGGTCAGTAGAGGTTCGAGAGCGCGTTGTGGTCGACGGTCCGGCACTGACCGGTCGCGATGTTGCGAACCAAGTAGCGACGACCGGCGACGGCGCGCATCACCTGCCAGACACGGCCGGACCGCTCGCCCCGGATCGCGGCCCGGCGCCCGATGTTGTTGTGGATGTCCTGCGTGAACACGACGTCGTCTCCTTCGGTGCAGACCGTCAGGCGGCCGAAGCGGTGGAGGTCTTCTTGATCTCGTCGAGCGCAGCGCCGCGGGCCTGGTCGATCACCTTCGCCAGCCGCATCGCCACCAGCCCGTGCCGGCCACTGAAGAGCTGGCGCAAGTCGCTGTGCGTCTGATCCAGCCACGCCCACCGGGCTGTCGGCGCCGCCGACGCGGGCGGCATCGTGGCTGCCAACTGGGAGAACTCGGCCGGGAGGAACAGGCGGTCAGCCATCACGCCACCTCACCGAGCAACGTCGCACGCACCGCGGCCGTCTCGCCCGAGCCCTGCACGCTTGCCAGCGGGAAGTTCCGACGCAACGCCGTCCGACCGGCGCGCCGACGGCCACGGGCCGCCCGGTTCTGGTTCGACTCGCTCGCCAGGAACGCCGCCGCCTCGGCCTGCTCGGCCAGCGTCAGCTCCAGCTCCACGTCCTGCGCCGCGTGGTCGAAAGCCTCGTCCCAGACCAGCTCCGAGCGGTCGAACGCGAACGCCGAAGCCTCCTGAACAACTGAGACGTCGTCGTAGTCGAAGCCGTCCAGCTGGGCCTCAGCGTCGCGGCGGGTGATGTGAGCGAACCTCATCGGGGCTTTCCTCTCGTTGTTGATACATATCAAGTTAGTTTAAGTTGACTCATCGCGACAGCGGCCGATCGGGTGAACCATGTTGAGTTGACTCATCGGCGCTAGAATCGGCGCATGAGCGATGGCGTGCCGCGGGTGGCGCAGTTCGAGATTGCAGCCGACACGATCGTTCGGCGGATCCGTACCGGGCAACTCAAGCCGGGTGACAAGCTCCCGCCACATACCGAATTGGCCAGCGAACTAGGTGTTGCTGTCGGAACACTCCGACGAGCCTTGAAGGAGCTGGAAAGCGGGGGGTGGCTCTACTCGCGCCCCACTGTTGGCGTATTCGTCAATGAGCCGCCTCAGGAGCCAGAAGAACAGGTCACGCTTGCGCAGCTGGCCCAGGAGGTTGAGGCACTCCGTGAGCGCGTGGAACGCCTTGAAGCGGGTCAGTGACCCTGCAGGCCGCGAAAGAAGCTGACGACGCCGTCGATCGCGTCACTTCCGACCGAGGCGGCCCCGTGGACCGCGGAGGCCGCGTCGCTCGGGTACTTCACGACCAGGACGAGCAGTGCCAGCACCACGACCGTGCTGATGAGCTTCGCGAGCGGGCTGGAGCCGGTCTTGAGTCCGGGGAACGAGTTCTTCGCCATGGTGTCCTCCTGGTCGCTGGGGGCGGGCTGTGGTGTCCGCCTCGATGTGATCAAGCTTGCTGGACCAGCGAAGATCGAGGAACTGTCGTAACCACCCCGGACGCTGAACTTCTACTGCACCGGGACCCCTGAACTTTCCCTGAACTACGCGTCGTTCCAGGTTTCGCGCCGGCTCGACAGAAGGCAGGCTTCGAGTATGGAAATCAACGGCAGCAAGGCGTCGCTCGACCAGGTCAAGGCGCTGGCGCTCACCAACTACGGGCACTTCACCTCGATGCTGGTCGAGGATCTTCGCGTTCGAGGCTTGTCGCTCCACATGGAGCGGCTCGTGCGCGACTGCCAGCTGCTCTTCGGCGTCGCGCTCGACACTGACCGCGTGCGTGAGTACATCCTGCACGCGCTGGACGAGGCCGGCGCGGCGCGAGTCGTCGCCCGAGTCACGATCTACGACCCGGCTCTCGACCTCGGCACCATCGGCTCGGATGCCGAGCCGGCTGTGCTCGTGACCACGCGTGCGGCGTCGGCAAGCGCTGCACCCCCGCTTCGACTGCAGGCGGCGTCATACCGGCGCGAAAAGCCCAGTGTGAAGCACATCGGCCTGTTCGGAGCGCTTGAGGCGCGCAGGTCGGCACAGCGGGAGGGCTTCGACGACGTGCTGTTCCTGAACCCCGATGGCACCATCTCGGAGATCGCGACGTCGAACATCGGCTTCATCCGCGACGGAGGGGTTGTATGGCCTCGGTCCGAGTACCTCTCGGGGATCACGATGACCTTGCTGCACCAGGCGGTGGACGAGACGGTCACGACCGAGCCGCTCACCCTGTCCGACCTGGCGGGGATGGACGGCGCGTTCGCCACCAATGCGGCGACGGGTGTGCGCGCGGTCGCATCGGTTGACGGAACCGCATGGCCGACTGAGCACAAGCTGCTGAACGAGCTGCGGGACCTGTACACGGACATTCCGGCAGAACGACTGTAGTGACGGTCGAGTCACGCTAGGCTGCGTGGTTGTAGAGCACCACGCAGGGGAGGCGACAGTGACTACCACGGTTCAGCGGTGGACTGGCGTCGAGGTGCGCGCGCTACGCGAATCTAAACGAATGAGCATTCGCGAGTTTGCCGCCCACCTCGGCGTCAGTGAACGCATGATTTCGAAATGGGAGGCGGGCGGGGAGAACATTAAGCCTCGCCCGATCAACCAGGCTGCACTCGACACCTGCCTAGTGCGGTCTGACCCGGACACTAAAGCCAGGTTCTCTCACCTTACTGCCGATTCGCTGGTCCCCGCCCCGCAATTGGGCGTGCATGACGTTCCGATTGGCGAATCGGCGATTCGGCATCCGCGAGACGGTGCTCTCATGGTCAAGGTGGAGGGAAACGTCTTTTTGTCGGGCCCGAGTAACTCTCCGATTTGGGTCCCGGCGTTCTATATCGACGTTTACCCCGTCAGCAACGCTGAATATGGCCGGTTTGTTGCTGCGACTGGACACAATCCGCCGACGCACTGGAAAGACGGGAATTTTCCGGACGCTATTTCTGGCCATCCAGTCGTTTTCGTGACATGGGAAGACTCCACTGCATATGCCGAGTGGGCAGGCAAGGCGCTGCCTTCGGCACAGGAGTGGGAAAAGGCTAGTCGGGGAACGCGTGGTTCGGTCTACCCCTGGGGGGACCAGCCGACGCCCGCAAAGTGCAACGTTCGCGAGAATGGCGTCGGGGCTACGACGTCTGTAAATACGTACCAGAGTGGCGTGAGCCCCTACGGTGTTTACGACATGTGCGGGAATGTTTGGGAATGGTGTGCCACGGAAAGTCGTCCGGGTCGCCACGAGCTAAAGGGTGGTGCGTGGACGAGCCCTTTCAATCGGGTTACGCCATCGCTCTTCAATGACGCGGCAAAGAGTATGTGTGATGACGACACGGGGTTTCGGTGCGTGACTCCCGCTGAAACGTTGGAGACCTTGCTGGGGAAGTAAGCCGGAGGGCGGAACCTCTTCGCCCTCCGGCTTCGCTGCTCAGCGGCGTCGCAGAACCGTCACGAGCATGGCAATCCCGGCGGCAAGCAAGACGCTTAGGAATACGCCCAGGGAGAGCGCAAGGCCGGAAATGAGGGCCGCAATGGCGCAGGCGAGTGGAAGGATCCATCGGCGTCGGCGGCGAATTTGCTGAACTACGATGTACTCGGGTGGTCGGCGAAACATTCCTATTTTCCCCTCTTGCATGACTACAACCCGGGCAACACGGTAGCTCAATTCGTAAACGCTGGGGAGGGTGACGAACATGCCAGGACGTCCCGAGGGAAGCGCGGGCGGATACAGCGATCAGGGTGGAGACGACTACGACGGGACAGCCTGGCAGGACTTCACGCCATGGCGTCCGGGCGACCCCAGCACGCGAAGTGAGGCGCCGGCCAGCTACGCCGCGGACTTCAGCGGCGAAGGCCTATACCGACCGGCTCTCGGTGACCGGGGCGACTCGACCGCGATGCCAGGCGCGCGGCGTTCGGCGGGAGACGCGAAGAACGAGCCGCGGGGCCGTTGGTGGACCGAGGACCAGCCGACGAGCTTCGAGAGCGGCGACCGGGTCTCCAGCCGATCCGCCGTCGGCGGGGCGTTCTTCAGCCATGTCCCGAAGGGCACCGAGGGGCGGATCACCTCGACCCGCTCGGGTCTGTTCGGCGGCGACTTCGCCACCGTTGAGTTCGAGAACGGCTACATCGAAGAGGTGGCCACGTCCGAGCTGAAGCCCGAAAAGGGCTGGTTTTAGCCGAGGACGACGCAGGCCGTGGCCGCATGGTGGCCGCACGGGCCGGGAAAACCTCGAACATGCTGGTCACGGCGTCGTAGCGCTTTCCCTGTAAATCAGACGGCTCAGCCTTCGGGGGTTCGAATCCCTCACCTGCCACACCAGCCAAATCACCCCCGTGACCAGCGTCAACAGGTCACGGGGGTGATCTTGTGTTGCGCGGCTGTGTGCAGGCGTGTGCGGCCGTTTCCGGTTGCCCGCCCCACATACGCTCCACAGATTTTCGAGCCTCACCTGCCGGTGAGCGCCCTCGACGCGACTACGCGGAACACCTGCTCGGCTGAGTGAGGGGACACCGACATGTACCGAAGACGCACCCTGGGCTTCTCGCTCGCCGCACTCACGTTGGCGATCGGCGCATGCTCGGGACCAACGGCTCCAGCGGGGAACCACCCCGCGCCGGCCACGTTCGCGCCACCGGCAACCACGCCGTCCTCAAGCGCGACAGCAGCCCCCACGCTGTCCTCGGACGGCTACATCATCAGGAAGGTCGGCGACCGCGCGGAGGTGAGGACCCCGGACTCGCCCAACCCGGTTTTCGACTTCTGGATCACGAAGATCCAGGTCGACCCCGAGTGTTACCAGGATCGCGTGGAGGGCGTACACATGCTGCTCCTCGATGTCACCGTCAAGACGTACACGCCCGCCGCACCCGTCGATCTTGAGACCGTCTACGCCCTCCTGAACCCGTGGGCGTTCGAGATCAAGGGCGCGGACGGAGCCACCCAGGTCAGCCAAAAGGGAGAATGCCCGAAGTCCGAGCCGCTGCCGCAGCACTACACCGCCAACAGCAAGTACACGGGCCAGATCCCGTTGATTTCGCTGGCCGCGTCGGGGACCTTGATCCTTCTTCCGGACGGGCCGAAGGTCTTCGCTCCGACCGACCCCGCTCTGGCCCCGCCGAAGACTCCAGCTCCAGACACCTCGAACGGGTGGGAGTGGCGTTTCTAGCCGCGGCGCATGTGAGCGTGGGTCATTCGTGGGCCGCGGCGCCTGTTGCTGGTGCGGACGGTCGTGAACGTGCAGGTCAGCCCTCCGTCGGGGTCTGGATCGCTGTTGCCTGCAATTCAGCAAAGATTCCGGAGTCGGCAAAGAGGGCGGCGTTCTTTCGCGATAGGGGTAGATGCTGCGATTGTGAAAGAGATCTCGGGGGATCATGCAGTCCCATTAATCGAGCGCAATACGATCACATTGTCCCACTGGCTGAAGGTGGCATGAACGACGTAACCAACCTCCAGCACCGGCCGCCGGCCGACGAGGACTAATCCATGTTGGAGTAGGAGCGCGAAGTCGACCGGTGGGTGGGCGACCAGCCGGAGCGATGGGAGCGTCTCTGTCCTGCCGCCTCACATACACCCCACGGCAGAGTCTCGATTCGACAAACGTGCTGTCTTACGAGGTGCTCACCTTCGTCGGCGTCACCACCACCGCGACGGAGAACAACTCGGCGAACCGCTCAGGCGTGTCGAACAGTGCCGCGATGCGTTCGGTGTACTTGGCCAGGTACGCGGGGTTCCGGTCGGCCGGCGGGGCTGTCGCGGGCGTGGCCAGGCCTTCGATCCGCACGACGTTGCGGCCGACGTCGGTGACGTCCAGTACCAGGCTGACCTTCGGGTTGGCGGCGATGTTGCGCAGCTTTCGCGTGTGAGGGCGGCTGTAGAGCAGGACCGTTCCGTCTCCGCGCGTGAGGAACCACACGGGCACAGTGACCGGCTGCCCGTCCGGCCGCACGGTGGTGAGCCACGCCATCAGGTTGTGCTCCAGCCGCGACTCGACCCGTTCGCGGTCGGCGGGTGGCAGGTGCGTCGTGAGTTCCACAGTGGTCCTCCCCAGTCGGTACACCGCCAGGCTAACGGCGAGGTCCGACAATTTCGGGTGATCAAAGGCCCGACCAGGGGATTCACACCCGGGTGTGATGGCAGACTTCCGGGCATGGGCGAGGTCATCGGGTTCCAGCCGTTCCGCAGCAGCTTCCCCGCACCGCCGCCGGGCTGGCACGAGGCTCACGTCGGCGCCCTCGACGAGTTCGATCACCTCATGATCTACGTGTGCCGCGCGGCGGTGCCGTCCGACGTGGACGTCGAGGACCCGACGTACGAGGCCTGGGACGACTGGGACGTCGAAGCCCTCATCGACGCCCTCGGCGGCCAGGCGCGGCTCGACGAGCTCCTCCTCGACCCCGCCACCGCGCCCGCCCTGCTCGCCCGCCTGCCGGAGACGCTGGAGCGCCATCGCCAGGTCGTGATCGACATCGACATCTACTACGCCCTCACCAAGCTCGCTTCGATGCTCGGCCGCGTGGAGGCGACGTAAGCTCGTCCCCAAACTGGGGGGAAGTGCCGATGAGTTTCGATCTCGCGGTGTGGTTCGCGCCCGCGGCCATGAGCGCAGCCGACGCGAAGCGCAAGTACGAGCAGCTCTTCGAGATCGAGCCCGGCGAGATACGGCACCCGCAGGTGGCGGCGTTCTACCGTGAGTTGACGGCGCGGTACCCCGAACTCGTCGACGCCCTCGAGACCGGCGATCTCGAAAAGGCGCCTTGGTCGGCGGCCCTCAGTCGCTATGAAGACGCCGTCGTCATGCCCATCTCTTGGTCCTTCGCCGGCGTCGTGCTGCGGGTCGTGCTGGACTTGGCCCGTCACCACGGCCTGGTCGTGTACAACCCGCAGACCGGCGACGTCCACAACCCGGCCGCCCTCTCCCTGACCGCGTGCGACGGCTCCCACCTCGAAAACCCCGACCCCGCCGCCATCCGCGCCGCCCTGCAGCGCCTCTCCGCCGCCAACTGGTACGCCATCCTCGAACGCGGCGACTCCTACGTCCAGGTCGGCCAGGGCAAGTCCGCCGGCGCTGTCGGCAACCTGTACGCCCTCGAACACCGCGACGGCTCCCCGGACCGCCACTACCGCACCGACGTCCCCTCCCTCGAAGACGTCGCCACGGCCTTCCTCGCCTTCGCCACCCACGACACCACCTGGCGCGCCCACTTCGAGTGGCGAAAGCTCGACTTCTGATGACCTACGTGCTGGAAGCCGCCCAGGTGTGGGAATCGGGGGCCGTCGTCTTCGGCCCGATCCACGTCTCCGAAGACGAGCTCGTCAACCCGCCCGAGGGTTCTCCGGCTTCCCAAGCCCTCCGCCACCTTGGCGTCGACGCCGGATCCCACCGCGACGAGTTCGCCGCCGTCGGCATCGGCCGGCACCGGTTCACCGAGCAGTGGGTTCGCCGAGGGCTGTTGCCCTGATCACACCCGCGCCTTCGCGCAACATAGGCGAAACGTCAGTGGTGTCCACTCGCGGCAACCGCGAGGAGGCCCCCATGCCCGAGATGGTGTTCCGAGTGCGCTGGCCGGATTCCTCGGTGCAGCGGTGCTATTCACCGTCCACTGTGGTCGAAGAGCATTTCGCCGCGGGGGAGGAGTACCCGGTCGCCGAGTTCGTCGAGCGCTCGCGGGCGGCGCTGACGCTCGCGTCGGAGCGGGTGCTCGCGCGGTTCGGGTTCCCCTGCTCGCGCGCCGCTGCCCAGCTCGCCGATATCGAGAGGCGCGCCGGTGCCTTCGGAGACGAGAGTGCGCGGGTCGTGGTGGAGGCCTTCGAAAAGTGAAAGGCCCCCGTTCCCGAGGGAACGAGGGCCTTCCGTCTGTCTACAAGCGACTCACGCAGCCTGCGGAATCTCCGACGAAGCAGGCGTCAAAGCCAGCTCCAGCACCTCGCCGACATTCGCCACAGCGTGGACATCCAGCTGCGACAACACCTCGGCGGGCACGTCGTCCAGGTCCGGCTCGTTGCGCTGCGGGATGATCACCGTCTTCATCCCGGCCCGGTGCGCGGCGAGCAGCTTCTGCTTCACCCCACCGATCGGCAGCACACGGCCGGTCAGCGAGACCTCACCGGTCATCGCCACATCCGCGCGAACCACACGCCCGGACAGGAGCGAAGCCAGAGCCGTCGTCATGGTGACGCCGGCCGAGGGGCCGTCCTTCGGCACCGCGCCCGCGGGGACGTGGACGTGGATGCCGCGGTCCTTCAGGTCGCTGACGGGCAGTTCGAGCTCCGCGCCGTGCGAGCGCAGGTACGACAGGGCGATCTGCACCGACTCCTTCATCACGTCACCGAGCTGGCCGGTGAGCTGAAGGCCCGTCGAGCCGCTCTCCGGGTCGGCCAGCGACGCCTCGATGTAGAGCACGTCACCGCCCGCGCCGGTCACGGCCAGGCCCGTCGCGACGCCCGGGATGGACGTGCGCTGGGTCGAGGTGGGCAGGGACGACTCCGGCACGTGGCGCGGGCGGCCCAGGTAGGTTTCCAGGTCCGCGGCGTCCAAGGACACCGGCAGCGAAACGGAGTCCAGAGCCACCTTCGTCGCGATCTTGCGCAGCAGCTTGGCGATCGTCCGGTTCGCGTCGCGCACGCCCGCCTCGCGGGTGTACTCGGCGGCGATCCGGCTGAACGCCGCGTCGGTGATCACCACGTCGCCGGTCGTGAGGCCGGCGCGCTCCAGCTCGCGCGGGAGCAGGTGGTCACGGGCGATCGTCACCTTCTCGTGCTCGGTGTAGCCGTCGAGGGTGACGAGCTCCATGCGGTCGAGCAGCGGGCCGGGGATGGTCTCCAGCGCGTTGGCCGTCGCGAGGAACACGACGTCGGACAGGTCGAGCTCCACCTCGAGGTAGTGGTCGCGGAACGTGTGGTTCTGCTCCGGGTCCAGCACCTCCAGCAGGGCGGCCGTCGGGTCGCCGCGGTAGTCGGCGCCGACCTTGTCGATCTCGTCGAGCAGCACGACCGGGTTCATCGAACCGGCCTCCTTGATGGCCCGCACGATGCGGCCCGGCAGCGCGCCGACGTAGGTACGACGGTGCCCGCGGATCTCCGCCTCGTCCCGGATGCCACCGAGGGCGACGCGCACGAACTTGCGTCCCATGGCCTTCGCCACGGACTCGCCCAGCGACGTCTTGCCGACACCGGGAGGGCCCGCGAGGGCGAGCACGGCACCCGAACGGCGTCCGCCGACCGGGCCGAGCCCCGACTCCGCGCGACGCTTGCGCACGGCCAAGTACTCGATGATGCGTTCCTTGACGTCGTCGAGGCCCGCGTGGTCCGCGTCGAGCACGGCGCGCGCGGCGGCGATGTCGTAGACGTCTTCGGTACGCTCGTTCCACGGCAGCTCCAGCACCGTGTCGAGCCAGGTCCGGATCCAGCCGCCCTCGGGCGACTGCTCGGAGGTGCGCTCCAGCTTGTCGACCTCGGCCAGCGCGGCCTTCTTGACGTTGTCGGGCAGGTCGGCGGCCTCCACGCGGGCGCGATAGTCGTCGTCCTTGTCGGAACCGTCGAGCTCACCGAGCTCCTTGCGGATCGCCTCGAGCTGGCGGCGCAGCAGGAATTCCTTCTGCTGCTTGTCCATACCCTCTTGGACGTCCTTGCGGATGGTGTCGGTCACCTCGAGCTCGGCGAGGTACTCCTTGCTCCACTCCATGGCCTTCTCGAGCCGCTTGCTCACGTCAAGTGTGGTCAGCAGTTCGAGCTTCTGCTCCGTGGCCAGGTACGGCGCGTTGCCGGACAGGTCGGCGACCGCGGAGGGCTCCTCGACCTGCTGGACGGCGTCGATCATCTGCCAGCCACCACGCTGCTGGAGCAGCGAGATGACCACGGCCTTGTACTCCGACGCGAGCTGCGTGGAGCGGTCGTCGGTGAAGTCGGTGGCCTCGTCTGCGTGGACCCAGCGCGCGGCGCCGGGACCGTCCGCGATGCGGCCCACCACGGCGCGGCCGGTGCCGCGCAGCAGAACGGCGGCCTTGCCGCCGGGAACCCGGCCGATGCGCTCGACGGTGGCGACCGTGCCGATCTCGGCGTACTCGCCGTGGATGCGGGGGACGATCAGCACTTCGGCCTTGGTGGCCGCGCCGGAGCGGATGCCGGGGAACGACGCCGTCGCGGGCGTCTTGGCCTGAGCGGACTCCACTGCGCCCCGGGTCTCGGCGTCGGTGAGGTCGAGCGGGACAACCATGCCCGGCAGCACGACGTCGTCATCGAGCGGGAGAACGGGCAGGAGGCGGGGATCTGACATGTGCACTCCTCGATTAGTTGAGTCTGCCTTGCTCAACTATCCGTGGGGCGGGTTTGTTTCCCGAGGAGTGTTCGCTGGCAGCGATCACGCCCCCGCGCTGGTCAGAGCCACGTGGGCCCGGTCACGGCTTCTCCGCGACCCCGCTCCAGGCGAACGGCCGCGTCTCCGCTTCCAGCGTCGACACCGGCCGGTCCGGCCGCCAGTCCGGCAGCGGGGACAGCCCCGGCTCCAGCAGGGGCCAGCCGCCGAACCAGGGCAGAATCTCGGCGTCCGAGCGGAGGTAGGCGGGGTTGGACGTGTCGCGGTAGGCGTCGATGAACGTCTTCACCTCGGCCGCGCGCTCCGGCGGCGCGTCGTCGCGGCACGTGCCGTGCGTCACGGCCAGCCACGAGCCGGGGGCGAGCTTCGCGCGGTAGGTCGCCATGAGCCCGCCGGGGTCGTCGTCGGGGCCGATGAAGTGCAGCACGGTGATCATCAGCAGGCACACCGGTTCGGACCAGTCGACGAGCCGCCGCGTGGTCTCGTCGGCGAAGAGGGCGTCCGGGTCGCGGATGTCGCGCTGCACGAGGCCGGCCCAGTCACCCGCGTGCTCGCGTTCGAGGATCACGCGCGAGTGCGCGGCGGCCACCGGCTCGTAGTCCACGTACACCACGGTCGCGCGCTCGTCCTCCGTTAGCCGCTCGCGCACGATCTCGTGGACGTTCCCCGCCGTCGGCACGCCCGAGCCGAGGTCCACGAACTGCCGGATCCCGGCGTCGAGCGCCGCCCGCACCACGCGGTTCATGAACGCCCGGTTCTGCCGCGAGATGGGCCGGATCAGCGGCCACACCTTCTCCACGCGCCGGCCGAACTCGCGGTCGACGGCCCAGTTCTGCGAACCACCGAGGTACCAGTCGTAGACGCGCGCAGCCGACGGCTTCTCGACGTCCACCCCGGCCGGCGCGTCCGGCGCGGTCACGGCTTCTCCGCGACCCCGCACCACGCGAACGGTCTGGCCTCGGCCTCCACCGCGTTCAGCTCACGCTCCGGCCGCCAGTCCGGCAGGTGCACGATCCCGGGCTCCAGCAACGGCCAGCCACCGAAGAACGGCACGATGTCGTCGCGGTCGCGCATCCAGACGGGGTTGCTGGTCTTGCGGTACTGCTCCACGAACCAGCGCAGGCCTTCGAGCGCCGGGCCGTCGCCGTCGCCCTCACTCATCTGCGAGATGGACAGCCAGCTGCCCGGCGAGAGCGCGTCGCGGTAGGCCTTGACGAGGCCCTCGGGGTCGTCGTCCGGGCCGACGAAGTGCAGCACCGCCATCATCAGCAGGCACACGGGCTTGCCGAAGTCGATGAACTCGCGCGTGGTCGGTGAATGCAGCACAGCCTTGGGGTCGCGCATGTCGGC
The DNA here is from genome assembly GCF_040654155.1 of Amycolatopsis sp. NPDC050768. NCBI lineage: Bacteria > Bacillati > Actinomycetota > Actinomycetes > Pseudonocardiales > Pseudonocardiaceae > Amycolatopsis > Amycolatopsis sp. NPDC050768. The sequence goes on along the minus strand of NZ_JBFAHL010000001.1, from coordinate 588,783 downwards.
CTGCAGGATGCCGGCCCAGTCGGTGGCCGCTTCTTCCTCGAGGATCAGCGTCGCGTGGGCCACGGCCACCGGCTCGTAGTCCACGTACAACACGGTCGCGCGGTCGTCGTCGTCCAGCTCGGCCTCGATGACCTCGTGGACGTTGCCGGCCGTCGGCACCCCCGAGCCGAGGTCGATGAACTGCCGGATCCCCGCCTTGAGCGCGGCGCGCACCGCACGGTTCATGAACTCGCGGTTCTGCTTCGCGCCCGGCCGCACCAGCGGCCACTGCTGCTCCACGCGCCGGCCGAACTCGCGGTCGACGGCCCAGTTCTGAGTGCCGCCGAGGTACCAGTCGTAGATCCGCGCCGCCGAAGGCTTCTCGGTGTCCACGCCCTCGGGCGCCTTCGGCGCGGCCGCCGGCTGCTCGCTCACGTCGGAACTCCCCTCGTCGCGGAACGCCAAGCCTAGCGAGCAGCGACAACGATCTTCCGACGGCCGCGCAGCAAAGCGGGTCCGACGGCGACGATCGCCGGCGCGGCGCTCACCACGAACGCCACGTGGAACGCACCCGCGGCCGCGATCGCCGCGAGCACCGCCGTGCCCGCCGACCCGCCGAGCTGCTGCACCAGCCGCACCACCGCCGCCCCGACGGCACGTCCTCCCGGGGCAACCGCGTGAACGCGGCCGACGTGACCGCGATGTTCGCCGCGCTCAACGCCCCGCCCCGCACCACGAGCGCGACGCCGAGCACCACGAAACTCGTCGACGGCCCGGCCACCACGAAGGGCACGGTCGCCGCCGCACACCCAGCGATCCCGACGACGGCGATCACGCGCGCCCCCACGCGGTCGATCACACCGCCCACCCACCGCGTCAGCAGCGATCCCACCCCTTGTAACGCGAGGATCATCCCGGCCGCGAACGCACCAAGCCCGCGCTCCTGCTCGAAGTACAGCGGGATCAGGAAAAGCGCGCCGTACAACGACAATCCGGTCAGAAACAACACCGCGGCCGAAGCGCGAACGCCCGGTTGGCGAACAGCCGCACCGGAATCAACGCACGCTCACCCCGGCGCAGGCTCCAACCCGCGAACCCGCCGAGCAGCACGACCCCCACACTCAACGGCACCACGAACCCGCTCCCCGACGCCGCATCGTTGAGAGCGAACAACAACGCGACCACCGCCGGCGCCAGCAAACCCAGCCCCGGCAGATCCAGCCGGCTCCGGCGGTCGGCGGAGTCCATCGGAACGAACCGCCGCGCCAGCACGATCGCCGTCAGGCACAGCGGAACGTTGATCGCGAACAGCCAGCGCCAGCTCCCGCCGGCGACGATCACGCCGCCGACGAGCGGCCCGGCGATGGGCGCGATCACGCTCACCAGCATCACGATCGTCAGCAATCGCGCCGTCTTCGCCGGCCCCGCCGCCCGAACCAGGATCGTCTGCAGCACCGGCAGCAGCACGCCGGCGCCCACACCTTGCAGCACGCGGAACGCGACCAGGCTGCCCAGGTTCCACGACAGCCCCGACAGCGCGGAGCCGGCGAGGAACACCGCCAGCCCGGCCAGCCACAACCGCGCCGCGCCGAACCGGCTCGTCGCCCACGAAGTCACGGGGATCGCTACCCCCAGCGCCAGCAGGTACCCGGTCGAAACCCACTGGATCGCCGCCGTGCCCACTCCGAAATCGGCGGCGACGGTGGGCAGCGCGACGTTCACGATTGTCGTGTCCACCAGTGGTGCGACTCCGCCGAGCACGATCACCAGCGCCAGCCGCACGAGCGGCCACCCGAGCGGTTCGAGCTTCTCCTCCACGATCGCCCCCATTAGATACACGTGTATCTTATCGAGATTAAGATACACGTGTATCTTCGCGAGGGTGAGCACTGCACAACGGAGAAGGGGCGCGGTCCTCGAAGAAGCCCTTGTCGAAGCCGCCTGGACCGAGCTCAACCGCACCGGCTACGACGGCTTCACCATCGACGCCGTCGCCAAAGCCGCCGGCACCAGCCGCGCCGTGTTGTACCGGCGGTGGCCCAACCGGGCGGCGCTCGTGCACGCCGCGGTGCGTGCGCACGTCGGCTCGATCGCCGACGTCGTGCCGGACACGGGGGAGCTCCGCCAGGACGTCCTGGCCACCCTGCAGGCCATCGCCGACCGCATCGTGCTGGTCGGGATCGACGTGATGACCGGGTTGCTCAGCGAGCTGGCCGAGCTACCGGAGGCCCTCGCGACGACCGTGCCCGACGTCTTCGAGCGCATCGTCCGGCGCGCGGCCGAACGCGGGGAGATCGGGACGGGCCACATCCCCGACACGGTCCTGCGGATGCCCGCGGTCCTCGTGCGCTACGAGATGATCACCAAGCGCACGGTGCCCGACGTCGAAATCCTGGTGGACGAGCTCTTCCTGCCACTCGTCCGCCACCACGCCACGAACTAGCGCACCGCAGGCCTCCGCTGCCACCCCGTCCACAACGGCCGGTACCCCTGCGCGTACCAAAACGGCGTCGACCGCGGGTTCGGCACCGCCGTGTGCAGCAGCACGACATCCGCCCCGGCCTCGTCGAACACCTGGTGCGCGTGCGCCGCCAGCGCCGTACCCACACCAGCCGACCGCGCGGCCTCCGCGACTGCCAGCGAAGACAGGTACCCGATCCGCGAAGCGGCCACGCGGTGCTGGATCCACGCCGTCTCGTCGGGCATCTGGAGCACGACCATGCCGAGCGCCTTGCCGTACAGCTCCGCGATCCACACCTGGGATTCCGGCCGTTCGAGCTGGCGCAGCAGCCCCTTGCCCACGAGTTCCTCGATGCCCGGGCGCACGGTCACCTTGCCGAACTGAGCGTCGTACCGCTGCAGCTCCAGCATCAGGCACATGGCTGTGTCGAGGTCGTCCGGCGTGGCGTGGCGGATGCAGACGCCGGGGGTCGTGGTGGGGCCCGAGGCGGCCATGCGCTGGGCCGGGCGGACGGCGATCACGCCGACGGGGGCGAAGCCGTGGCGCAGCATTTCGGTCACGCCGGCGGTGTCACGGCTGGGCCGGGAGACCACGGCCGCGCACTCGGGATCCCCCGGGCGGGCGATGGTCGACAGGTGTTCATCCCATCGAGTGAGCAACGCGTCGAGGCCGGCGGCGGGGTCCGGGCCGGCGAGCTGGACCTCGAGCCGGTGCTCGGTCAGGGCCCGCCAGATGGACTGGGAGCTGTCGGGGCCGAGCTCGGTGCTGGTGGCCAGACCGGCGGCCCTCGTGTCTCCGACCTGCGCCGACAGGAGGGTGGCGTCGTCGTGGACTTCGAAGGGGAGGGGCGCGGGGAGCAGCGCGTCCACCGTGGCGATCCGCGCCGCGTGCCCGGTGGCTGTCACGTCGTTGTGCATGTACTTCATTGTCGCCCCGCGGGACTCGGCAGAACCCCTGAACACACCCCACGGCGTCAGATCAGGCACGAACGGGGAGTTTCACTCCTTGGTCCACGCTGGTCAGCGCCACAAGCCCATTGTTAACCCTGGGGTGATCTCCTACTGTCTCGAAAGGGACACGGGTACGCCCTCCGGGGTACGGTATGGCCCTTGTCCACACCTGACGTCACTGACGAGCGCGACCGGTGGGCAGCCGGGAAGGAAGGTCGGATGCCGGACAGCAACGGCAGGCCTGATGCCGCTCCAGCGGCGAAACAGGCCAAGGGGGGCGCCGTTTCCGGGACCTTCACCGAGGCCCGCACGGACGAACGCCGGTTCCGCATATTCACCTTCGCCGTTCTCGGCCTGGGTCTGATCACCGCGTTCGCGGTCGGTTCTTGGTTACCTTTCCACGGCTCGGCCAAGCTCTGGTGGATCGGACCAGTGCTGGCGCTCGCGTTCCTGCTCGCCGAACAGCTGGGCATCAACGTCGACGTCCGAAGCGGCATTTCGTGGACGATCTCGTTCACAGAAATTCCGCTGGTAATCGGTTTCTTCGTCGCTCCGTTCGAGGTCGTGCTGGCCGCGCACCTCGTCGCGGGCATCGGCACGCTGCTGGCCCGCAAGGTCGCCGGTCGCGTCCTCTACAACGCGGGCGCGTTCCTGCTCGAGATCACCGGCGCGTTCGCCGTCGCCGGGCTCGTCAAGCAGGCCGTGGGCGGCGGCGAGGCCATGCCGTGGGTCGCCGCCTTGGCGGGCACGCTCACCGCGCCGCTGGTGAGCACGCTGCTGGCGCTGGCCGCCGTGCGCGTGCTGCGCCGCCGCATGCGCGTGAGCACCGCGATCCGCCTCACCGGCCGCATCCTCGTGGTGGGCTTCGTGAACGCGTCGGTGGGCCTGAGCGGCTACCTCGTGATCGCGAACACCCCGCAGGCGTGGCCGTTGGTGCTGGCCGTGTTCCTCGGGCTGACCGCGCTGTACTGGGCCTACTCCGACCTGCTGCGCGAGCAGCGGGACATGGAGGCGCTGTCCGACGTGAGCCTCATGGTCGCGCGCTCGGGCCAGCAGGCCGCCGCGCGTCCGGCCGGGCGCGCCGACGAGCTCGTGGGCGGCGTCGACGTGCGCGAGTGGGCCACGATCGCCGAGCGGATCAAGGACCAGCTGGCCGCCGGCCGCGTCGTGCTGCGGCTGCGCCTGGAGGCCAAGGACACCATGCGCGTGGTCGTGGCCGGCGACGAGCTGCCGCCCGTGGACCCGAACGCCGACGACCCGCTGCAGCGCCTGCCCGGCGCCCACGTGCGCCACTTCCGCATCACCGAGGCCAACCCCGACGTCCGCGCGGCGCTGCTCAACCGCGGCGCGCAGGAGGCGCTCGTGGTGCCGCTGCGCAGTGCCAACCAGCTGCTCGGTGTCGTCGAGGCCCACGACCGGCTCTCCCGCTGGCGCGGCTTCGGCAAGTACGACGTGCAGCTGCTCGGCACGATGGCCAGCCACCTCGCGACGTCGCTCGACAACCGGCGCCTGCTCGCGACCCTGCGCCACGACGCCTACCACGACCCGCTCACCGGCCACCTCAACCGGCCGGGCTTCCAGCAGGTCGCCAAGGAGCCGCTGCGCGACTTCGCCAACGCCGTGGTGCTGCGCATCGACCTCGACGTCTTCTCGACCGTCAGCGACGCCCTGGGCTACTCGTGGGCCGACCGCATGGTGATCGCCGCCGGCCGCCGGATCCGCGACGCGCTGGGTCCGGACGTGCCGCTCGCCCGCCTGGAGGGCGCGTCGTTCGCCGCCCTGCTCGTGGGCTGCACGTCGGAAAACGCCCACGCCGCGGCCGAACGCCTGCGCGTGCAGCTTTCGGCGCCCTACCCCGTCGACCGGCTTTCGGTCGAGGCCAACGCGATGATCGGCTACGCCACCACCTCCACCGAGGACGGCGGCGAGCCCGTGGACGTCGACGGCCTGCTGCAGCGCGCCGACGTCGCCGTGCGGGCCACTCGCGGCGGCGAAGAGGTGCGCGGCTACGTGCCGAGCATGGGCCAGATCTTCCTGCGCCGCTTCCAGATGGTGACGCAGTTCCGGCAGTCGCTGGAGGACGGGCACGTGTCCGTCCACTACCAGCCGAAGATCACGCTGCCGAACCGTCAGGTGCAGGGCGTCGAGGCGCTGGTGCGCTGGGTGCACCCGGAGTTCGGCCGGCTCGGCCCCGACGAGTTCGTGCCCGCCATCGAGGCGGCCGGCCTCATCGGCGTGCTGACGTCGTTCGTGCTCGAAGCCTCACTCAAGCGCGTGCGCAAGTGGCTCGACGAGGGCCTGCGCATCTCCGCGGCCGTGAACCTGTCCGTGCGCAACCTGGCGGACGAGGACTTCCCGGCGAAGGTCCAGCGCGAGCTGGAGCGCTACGACGTGCCGCCCGAGCTGCTCACGTTCGAGCTCACCGAGTCCGGTGTGATGTCCGACCCGCAGAAGGCCCTGCCGATCCTGCGGGAGCTGCACTCGCTGGGCATCGTGCTGGCCGTGGACGACTTCGGCACGGGCTACTCGTCGCTCGCGTACCTGCGGCAGCTGCCGGTGGATCAGGTGAAGATCGACAAGAGCTTCGTGCTCGGCATGGGCACCGACCTCGGTGACCTGGCCGTGGTGCGTTCGATCGTCGAGCTGGGTCACTCGCTGGGCCTGACGGTGGTCGCGGAGGGCGTCGAGGAGGACGTCGCGCGCGACCAGCTGGAGGCAATGGGGTGTGACGTTGCCCAGGGATACTTGATCTCGCGCCCGCTGCCCGAGGACCGTCTTGAGGCCTGGCTGCAGGCCCGTACGGCGCGGTCGCCGGGCCGGCACTCGGAGACGGTCTTGACCCTGCTGACCTGAGGTTTCGCGGTAAGGGGACCCCTCGTGCACGCACGGGTGAACCCCCTTGGTAATCTTTTCAAGCCCTCGCAAGAGGCAGGCCCCTTTAGCTCAGTCGGCAGAGCGTCTCCATGGTAAGGAGAAGGTCTACGGTTCGATTCCGTAAAGGGGCTCGCGAGTATGGCGAGCTATGCTTGTGGAAATCGCAAGCCTAGCTCGCTTCGCGGCGTCCATCTGGGGGTCGAACCCCCAGACCCCCGCCAAGGGGCTCCGCCCCCTGGACCCCCACGGGTCGAGTCGGCAGGGTGGGCGTTGGTTATGGCGGTGTAGCTCAGTTGGCAGAGCAAGCGGCTCATAATCGCTGTGTCGCCGGTTCAAGTCCGGCCACCGCTACGCGGTAACGACGGGGCTGGCCCCCGGATCTGAGAGAGAAGGAAACGCTGTGGCTGCCACCGACGTGCGACCCAAGATCACGCTGGCGTGCGAGGAGTGCAAGCACCGCAACTACATCACCAAGAAGAACCGGCGCAACGACCCGGACCGCTTGGAGATGAAGAAGTTCTGCCCGAACTGCGGTACGCACCGGACTCACAAAGAGACCCGCTGACGTTAGCGGTTCTCGTCCAGCTTCGAACAGCCGTCCCGGCCCAGTGCCGGGGCGGCTTTTCGCTGTTCAGGGCCAGTTGAGGACCGGCGCTGGGCCCGTCCGGGGACCTCTCGGACCACCGGCTCGGGTCGGCTAGCCTCAGCGGGTGCCTTTGGACCAGTCGTTCGCCGGGCGGAGCTACCCGCCCGCCGGAAAGTACGCGGTGAGCCGCGAGAAGATCCTTGAGTTCGCCGAGGCGATCGGAGACCCCAACCCGATCTACCGCGACCCGGAGGCGGCCCGCGCGGCCGGTTTCCCGGACGTGGTCGCGCCGCCGACGTTCCTCACGCTCCTGAACCTGCCCAAGGTCAACGGGATCGTGGCCGACCCGGAGCTCGGGCTCGACTACTCGCGCATGGTCCACGGCGACCAGGGCTTCACCTACGAGCGTCCCGTGCACGCGGGCGACGTGCTGGAGATCGGCGCGACCATCGAGAACATCATGGCCCGCGCCGGCAACGACTTCATCAACGTCAGCGCCCGGATCACCGACGCCGACGGCAAGCTGGTCTGCACCACCCGCGCGCAGCTCGTGGTGCGAGGGGAGGACGCGTGAACGTCGGCGACGAACTGCCCTCGCTGCAGGTGCGCGTCACGCGTGAGCAGCTGGTCCGCTACGCGGGCGCCGCGCTGGACTTCAACCCGATCCACTGGAACGAGCGTTTCGCCAAGGAAGTCGGCCTGCCCGACGTGATCGCCCACGGCATGCTCACCATGGCGCTGGCCGGGCGCGTTGTCAGCGACTGGCTCGGCGACCCCTCGCGCCTGCTGGACTTCAGCGCCCGCTTCACCCGCCCCGTGGCGGTAACCGACGACGCCGAGGGCGCCCTCGTGGAGATGACGGGCAAGGTCGGCGCGATCTCGGAAGACGGCGTCGCCCGCGTGGACCTGGTCGTGAAGTTCGACGGCAAGACCGTGCTGGGCAAGCCGCAGGCGCTCATCCGCGCCTGACGCTCAGCTCACCACCGACTCGACGGCCGTCGCCATCCCCGCTTCACCCCGCGCGTTGGGGTGCAGCGGGGCCGCGGCCGACGTCGGCACCAGGCCCTCCACCCAGCGCGTGCCCGAGCTCGTGCACACGTCGTGGCCCTTGCTCGGCCCGGCCGTGTCGGCATAGCCCGCGTTGTGGGTTCTGGCCTGCTCTTCGAGCACGTCGTTGAGGTGCTTCAGCGAGTCACGCAAGTACGCGACATCGCCCGAGCCGACGGGGATCGCGGGCCAGCAGCCGTCGCCGTCGGGTAGCACGGTGGGGTAGCCGACCACGACCACGCGGGCCTTCGGGGCCTTGGTGTGGATCTGGTCGAGCACCGCGCCGAGCTTGCCCGCCACGGCGTCGATGCGGTCGGAGATCTGGTCGTGCCCGCCCGCGGTGAGCCGGTCGTGGCAGGGCGCGCCGTCGCGGTGCGAGGTGGCACAGCTGGGCGCCAGCGAAATGAACCCGACGTCGTTGCCCCCGATGCCCAGGGTCACGAGCGTGGTCGCCGACGTCACGGAGTCCAGCTGCGGCGGGTTCGTGCCGTTGTGGGTCGACTGGGAGCCCGTGAGGTCCGCCGTGGTGGCGCCGCTGCAGCTGACGTCCACGAACTGCGCCGGCTTGATCTTCGCGGCCACCAGGTGCGGGTAGTTGTCGTCCGAACGGTCGCAGCCCGCGGGCGTGCCCGCCGCCTTCCCCGTGCGCGGCGCGGAGGTGTACGAGTCGCCGAGCGCCACGTAACGGCCCGTGCCACCCCCGGTGCCGGCGCCGGCCGGCGGCTCGGTCGACGAACCATGCTTCGACTTGTAGTACCCCACCCCGAGCAGCGCGACCACGACCACCAGGATCAGCAACCCGCATCCGCCGCTCTTCTTCGCCGCCACCTGATCGTTTCTACCGGTCCGCGACCCCGCGTGACGACGGGTATCCGGGTGAGACCCCTACCGGTCCACGGCGGCGCGCAGCTGGTCGGCCAGCTCCAGCGCGTGCTCGACCCCGTCGGCGATGTAGTGCAGGTCCACGAACGCCTCGGTGAACCCCTCGTCTGCGGCACCCTTCAGCGCCGACGCGAGGTCGGTCACCGTCACCACGGGCGTGCCCTCGCGCGGGTTGACGCGCAGCGGACGCCGCAGCGTTGCCGGGTCGCGGCCGGCTTTGGTGGCGGCGTCGGCGATCACCGCCCACATCCGGTGGAGGTACTGCGGGGGCAGCAGCGTCGGGAGCCAGCCGTCGGCGCTCGTTCCGACGCGGCGCAGGGCGCGTTCGGACATGCCGCCGAGCAGGATCGGCGGGTGCGGGTTCTGCGTGGGCCGCAGCCCGACGTGCGACTCCGGGATCTGCCAGCGCTCGCCGTCGTGGCCCGCGGGGTCGGCGGTCCAGAGCGTGCGCAGGACCTCGATCAGCTCGTCGAGGCGCCCGCCACGCCCGGCCCACGGCACGCCGGCGGCGGTGTACTCGTCGCGCAGCCAGCCGAGGCCGAACCCGGCGTCGAGGCGGCCGCCGGAGAGCAGGTCGAGCGACGTGAGCGTCCGGGCCAACAGCACGGGCGCGTAGACGGGCGCCGAGAGCGTGCTCATGCCCAGCCGCGCGGTCTTCGTGGCGCCGGCGGCGGCCGTCAGCGCGACGAACGGGTCGACGAAGTGGATGAACTCCGGCGGGTACGGCCGCTCCGGCGTGCCGCCTCCTGGGTACAGGTCCGAGGGCTCAAGCGGGGTGAGCACACGGTCACCGACCCACAGCGAAGCGTAGCCGAGCTCTTCGGCCGCAGCGGCGAATCCGGCGATGGCAGTGGGGTCGGCGAGCTTGCCGTACTGCGGCAGGGCGAGTCCGAGTCGCAACGCGGTCACCGGGCCTCCTCGGGGACGACTTTTCTTGCGGGGCAACGAAGATCGCGCGTCGAACCGGGGACCTCGCTGGGGATCACCGGATTCTCGGCCGGGGCGCCGGAATTTCCCCGGTGCGGCAAGGTTTTCCGGCGGCTTCCGAAGTGCCTCGCGAGTACGGGATGAACGACCGCGGAATCCGCGTTGACCACCGTGCGGAGGGTTGTTTCCCGATTAATCGCGGACGGGCGCATGCGGCCATCCTGGCACGGCTCGGCGGCGCTCGCCGGTCACGTTCCCGGCGCGCTGGAGCAGGGACTCGGGGGGTCGGTGCGGGGGCACCCGACTAACGAGGGGGGCGCGGTTGCGGGCCTCGATCCGGCTTGCCGTAGACTTCGGAACTCGGAACGCACTACGGTCATCCCCGCCGGATGGTGGGGACGATGGAATGCGTCCTCCGGAGCCTGGGTGACCAGGTTCCACAGGGGTGTAGCTCAATTGGCAGAGCAGCGGTCTCCAAAACCGCAGGTTGCAGGTTCAAGTCCTGTCACCCCTGCGTACGGGTACTGGTGGAGCGGAGGAGTGGTCGTGAGCGACAGCGACGCCAGCGGCGAGCACGAGCAGGACGAGTCGGGCAAGAAGCCCGGGGTCGAGTCCCGCCCGGCGACCGCCGCGGCTCGGCGTGAGCGCCGCGCTTCCGCCCGCCCGTCCGGCAAGTCCGAGGCGCGTTCGGGCGGCACAAGGCCGTCCGGCAAGGCGGGCGACAAGGTCGCGAAGCCCGCCGACGCCAAGGGCGCGCCGACCCCGAAGCGGGACCAGAAGCCGAAGAAGGCGTCGCCCTTCGCGCGGATCATGCGGTTCGTCCGCGAGGTCTGGGCAGAGCTGCGCAAGGTCATCTGGCCCAACCGCAAGCAGATGGTCACCTACACCGCGGTCGTGCTGGTGTTCGTGGTGTTCATGGTGGCCCTCGTGAGCGGCCTCGACCTGGCCTTCAAGCAGGTCATCGGGCTGGTCTTCGGCTGAGGCCGGAGGCGCGCGCCACCGTGCGCCGCGCGGGCCGGCCTGCCCGAGCCCGGCAAGTGATCAACTGAGAGGACGGAACGTGACCTCCGACAACGGCACAGAGGCCGGTCGCGACCTGACCGAGCTTTCCGACGAGCAGGTGCACGCGGCACTCGGCGACGAGGAGTCCGCTCACCTCGAGCCCGTCGAGGTGCCCGACGCCGGCGAAGAGGTCGACGCAGCCGTCGAAGACAGCGCTGACGAGAGCGCCGACGACGAAGCCGACACCGAGGCTGACGACGCCGACACGGCTGACGACACCGAGGCTGACGACAGCGTGGCCGACGCCGTGGCCGACGAAGCCGCCGAGTCCGAGCCGGCCGCCGAGTCCGACGACCCCGTCGCCACGCTGCGCGCCGAGCTGATGGCCGCGCCGGGCGAGTGGTACGTCGTGCACAGCTACGCCGGGTACGAGAACAAGGTCAAGACGAACCTCGAGACCCGTACCACGACGCTGGACGTCGAGGACTACATCTTCCAGATCGAGGTTCCGACCGAAGAGGTCACCGAGATCAAGAACGGCCAGCGCAAGCAGGTGCAGCGCAAGGTGCTGCCCGGCTACATCCTGGTCCGGATGGATCTGAACGACGCCTCGTGGAGCGCGGTGCGCAACACGCCGGGTGTCACCGGGTTCGTCGGCGCGACCTCGCGCCCGTCGCCGCTCACCGTGGACGAGGTGCTGAAGTTCCTCGCGCCGCAGGTCGAGAAGGAAGCCCCGGCGAAGGCCGGCAAGGGCGAGGCCGCCGCGGCGTCGACGCCGTCCGGTGGCGGCGCTGTCGAGGTCGACTTCGAGATCGGCGAGTCGGTCACCGTCATGGACGGCCCGTTCGCCACGCTGCCCGCGACGATCTCCGAGGTCAACGTCGACGGACAGAAGCTGAAGGTCCTGGTGTCGATCTTCGGCCGGGAGACCCCGGTCGAGCTCTCGTTCACCCAGGTCTCCAAGATCTGACGGTCGGGAATACCGACCGGCAGTCCCCGCGTACTGGCAGGTGTGCGGGGGACTCACGTCAGTAAGAAGGACACAAGGTAATGCCACCCAAGAAGAAGAAGCTTGCGGCGATCATCAAGCTGCAGATCAAGGCCGGTGCGGCCAACCCCGCGCCGCCGGTCGGCCCGGCGCTGGGCCAGCACGGCGTCAACATCATGGAGTTCTGCAAGGCCTACAACGCCGCGACCGAGTCGCAGCGCGGGGACGTCGTCCCGGTCGAGATCTCCGTGTACGAAGACCGGTCGTTCGACTTCAAGCTGAAGACGCCGCCGGCCGCCAGGCTGCTGCTCAAGGCCGCGGGCGTGGAGAAGGGCTCCGGCGAGCCGCACAAGACCAAGGTCGCCAAGGTCACCTGGGACCAGGTCCGCGAGATCGCCAAGACCAAGGAGTCCGACCTCAACGCCCACGACATCGACCAGGCGGCGAAGATCATCGCCGGTACCGCCCGCTCCATGGGCATCACGGTCGAGGGCTGAAGCTCCTCAAGCAACACCGTGGGAGAGCCAGTGCTGGCTCGTCACCACACTGATCCGTTTTGACTAAGTAAGGACAGAAGCATGACCAAGCACAGCAAGGCCTACCGCCAGGCTGCCGAGCTGATCGACAAGGAGCGTCTCTACGCTCCGCTCGAGGCCGCGAAGCTGGCGAAGGAGACCTCCAAGACCAAGATGGACGCGACCGTCGAGGTCGCGATGCGTCTCGGTGTCGACCCGCGCAAGGCCGACCAGATGGTCCGCGGCACCGTGAACCTGCCGCACGGTACCGGTAAGACCGCTCGCGTCATCGTCTTCGCCGTCGGCGACAAGGCCGCCGAGGCCGAGGCCGCCGGTGCGGACGCGGTCGGCACGGACGAGCTGATCGAGCGCATCCAGGGTGGCTGGCTCGACTTCGACGCCGCCATCGCGACGCCGGACCAGATGGCCAAGGTGGGCCGCATCGCCCGCATCCTCGGCCCGCGTGGCCTGATGCCGAATCCGAAGACCGGCACGGTGACCCCCGCGGTCACGAAGGCCGTGCAGGACATCAAGGGCGGTAAGATCAACTTCCGCGTCGACAAGCAGGCCAACCTGCACCTCGTGATCGGCAAGGCGTCGTTCGACACCGAGAAGCTGGTGGAGAACTACGCGGCCGCGCTGGACGAGATCCTGCGGGCCAAGCCGTCGTCGGCGAAGGGCCGCTACGTCAAGAAGATCACCTTCACCACCACGATGGGCCCGGGCATCCCGGTCGACCCGCTGCGGACGCGCAACCTCCTCAGCGAGGACGCGGCCGTCTGAGTCGCACATCACGCGAAAGGGCGGTCACGCAATGTGCGTGGCCGCCCTTTTTTCGTGTCTCATGGACACTATGCCGACGACGACGTTCACCGCTCCCGACGGGCTCCGCCTGAGCTACACGGTGTGGGAGGGCGACGGCCGGCACCGTCGCCCCGTCGTGCTCCAGCACGGCTTCGCGGCCGACGCGCAGGTGAACTGGGTCGGCACCGGTGTCGTGCGCACCCTGGTCGAAGCCGGGTTCACCGTGATCGGCCTCGACGCCCGCGGCCACGGCGCGTCGGACAAACCGCACGACCCGGCCTGCTACGGCCAGGACGTGATGGCCCGCGACGTGTCCGCCCTGCTCGACGAGCTGGGCCTCGACGAGGTCTCCCTCGCCGGCTACTCGATGGGCGCGATCGTCGCCCTCATCGTGGCCACCAAGGACAAACGCGTGCGCTGCCTGGCCACCGGCGGCATCGGCGCGGGCATCATCGACTTCGGCGGCGTCGACACGCGCGTGGTCGAGCCGGAACAGCTCGCCGACGGCCTCCTCGCCGACGACCACGCCGACGTCCCCGCCCAGGTCCGCCCCTTCCGCCGCCTCGCCCGCCGCACGGGCGGCGACGTCGACGCCCTGGCCGCCGTCCTGCGCGCCTCACGCCGCACGTCCATCCCCCTGACCGAGATCACCGTCCCCACGCTGATCCTCGCCGGCGAACGCGACCAGCTCGCGGCCCAGCCTGAGCGCCTCGCCATCGGCATCGCGGGCGCCCGCCTCGTGCGCGTCCCGGGCGACCACATGACGGCCGTCGCGGACCCCGCGTTCGCCCTGGCACTGGCCGACTTCTTCGCCTACGCGGACACGGGGGAGACGAGGTTCGCGATCTCCTCGCGGGCGTAACCGAGCTCAGCGAGCAGCTCGCTCGTGTGCTCACCGCGCGCGGGCGTGTGGCGGCGCACTGACGGCGGCGTGTCGGAGAGGATCATCGGCGGCCCGACCTGGCGGTACGTGCCCTCCGTCGGGTGCTCGGCGAGCGAGACGAGGCCGCTGCCCGTGTAGTACGGGTCGGTCTCCACGTCTTCCAGCTCCAGCACCGGTGCGAACGGGATGGACAGCTCGGCGCAGATCTTCTGCCACTGCGCCGTGGTCTTTTCGACGGAGAGCTTGCCGATCTCGTCGTACAGCTCGCCGTAGTTCTTCGCGCGGCTGGCGGGGTCGCCGAACCGCGGGTCGGTGGCGAGGTCTTCGCGGCCGGCGGCGCGGAAGAAGTCGGCGATGTTCTTCTCGGTGTAGGGCAGGACGCAGGCCCAGCCGTCGGCCGTCCGCACGGCCTGGTGGCCCTCGGTCATCGACCGGTTGAAGCCCATCGGGCCGATCGCAGGCTCGAACGTGTGGCCGGCGAGGTGCTCGACGAGGTTGAACGCCAGCATCGTGTCGGCCATCGGCACCTCCACGCGCTGGCCGCGGCTGGTCGTGCGCTGGTGCACCACGGCGGCGAGCACGGAGTAGACGATGGTGAGCGCGCACAGCTTGTCGGCGAGGATCGTCGGCGCGTAGGTGGGCTTGCCGGTCGCGCGGCGCATCAGGTCGGCCATGCCGGAGGACGCCTGCACGATCTCGTCGTAGGCCGCGAGTCCGGCGCGGTCGGAGTCGGTGCGGAAGCCCTGGGCGTTGCAGTCCGAGCTGAGCGCGGCCGCCGGGTGCGCGGCACTGCTCGCGGTGCAGGTCGGCGACAACGCGGTGTACGTCGACTGGGCCGGCACGGACGAGCCGTTCGACTACGCGCTCTCCCGGTCCCTTCGCTCCGCGCTCCCGCGTACGGCGGCTGGGCGCGTGTTGCTCGCTTCGCTACCTGAGGCCGACCGCCGTGCGGTGGTGGCGCAGGAGCCCGACACCCGCGCGGGCGTCGATCTCCTCGCGGAGGCGGCGGAGATCCGTGCGCAGGGCTACGCCGTGGTCGACTCCGGGCACGCCATGGAGACGATGGCCGCGGTGGCCGTGCCCGTCACGGAGTCGGGGCGCGTGGTGGCGGCCGCGGCGCTGGCCGCACCGTCCGAAGTGGTCGCTGCGCGGCTGCCTGACCTGGTCAGGTCGTTGGAGGAGTGGAGTTCGAGGCTGACGGGGGCCCGCACTTCTCCGGACCCGGCGAGTGGCCCGTGATCAGCCACTGACCTTTGTCCACTTGGGACACGGTGAACACGCCGAGTGCCGGGCCGCCGGCGATGGTGTAGTCGCAGGAGTCGATGGTCACCACGCCTGCGGGCGGGGCGCCGGAGACGTACGAGGGCAGCGATTCGGCGTAGTCGTTCTGGTTGGTGACCTGCGCGTGCAGCTTCTCGACCGCCACCTTGCAGTCGGGCTGGCCGACGTCCTGGGCGAACTTGGTCTGGACGGGCTCGTCGAACCGGCCGCACGCGTCTTCGACCCGGCCCTGCGCGATGTTGTGGAAGACGAAGCGGACGGCCTCGTACGGGTTCGTCGAGAAGATGTGGTTCGTGTGGTAGGTCCCGCCGCCCTCGGCCGCGATCTGGGCGGAGGACTTGCCGTCGTCGCTGGGGAAGTAGTGGCGGTAGGCCCACGTGGCGGCGATACCGAGGATCACCAGCACGATCACCCACCCCAGGATCTTCCCGCCGAGGCGCTTGAGCCAGCGGGGGACCGGGCGGCGACGGCGGGGTTCCTCGTACGGCGCCAGCGCTCCCGGCGGCCCCGGAGGTACGGGTGGCTGCCGGCCCGGCTGAGTCTGCGGCTGGCGGGAGCCCGCGGGGACCAGGCCGGCGTCGGGTGTTGGTGCCGGTTGGTTGCCTTGCTGGGCTTGGGTGAAGCGGAGGTAGTCCTGGAACTGCTGGAACTGGCGGAACTGTTCCAGCTGCGCGGCATCCAGCGGTGGTTCGCCCGAAGCGGGCTGGGACGGCTGGGGCAACGCAGGAAGGTGCGAGGACTCCGTGGCGGCCGGTGAACTCGACGGCAACTGCGGAACCCCAGCCACCGGAGGCTGCTCCGCACCCGGCCACTGCCCAGAACCCGACTGCCCAGAACCAGACTGCCCCGATGGCTGCGGCAACCCGCCCGGAACCGGTTGCGTGCCGTCGGCAGGTCGGGGGCCGGGGCCGGTGGGGTTGTCCGGCTGTCCGTGATCACGCTGCTCCGCCACGTCACCAATGATGCCCGCTCGCCGGCGAATCCCCGAGTCCGGGCGGCTTGTCGCTGGTCAGGCAGGGGGGTGGGCGAAAGGCCGGAAACCCTTCACGTATAGTTGTCGACGGTTCTACCGAAGACCGCTGGTTTTCCGAGTGCTCCACGGCGCTCGGAACGAAGGTCCCGCGAGATGAGCGGGCGGCCCGCGCAGGAGGAACGAGGTTCGGCTCTCCCTCAGGGGAATCGCCGTGTAACGCCCCGTGCTGACTGCGCGTGGGCGTTTTTTCGTCTCAGAGGGCTCTCGAAGGACCAGTGGAATCCACTAGCCAAGAGAGGAGGCGACCATGGCGAAGCCCGACAAGGTGGCGGCCGTCGCCGAGATCGCGGAGAGCTTCCGCAGCAGCTCGGCCACAGTCGTTACCCAGTACACCGGCCTCTCCGTGTCCCAGCTGTCTCAGCTGCGCCGCGCTCTCGGCACCAGTGCCAAGTACCGGGTCGCGAAGAACACCCTCGTGAAGCGTGCCGCCGAGGACGCCGGTGTCCAGGGTCTGGACGACCTGTTCGTCGGTGCCACCGCGATCGCCTTCGTCGAAGGTGAGCCGGTCGACGCCGCGAAGGCGCTTCGCGACTTCGCGAAGGACAACAACGCGCTTGTCATCAAGGGCGGCTACATGGACGGCAAAGCGCTGTCCGTGGACGAGATCGCGAGGATCGCCGATCTCGACAGCCGTGAGGTCCTGCTCTCCAAGGCAGCGGGCGCGTTCAAGGCGAAGCTGTCCCAGGCCGCCGCGCTGTTCCAGGCGCCGGCGTCCCAGGTCGCCCGCCTGGCTGCCGCGCTGGAGGAGAAGCAGCGCAACGCCACCGGTACCGAAGCAGCCGAAGCACCCGCCGAGAGCTGATCCACCCCCACCCCGAACGTCGAGTTCGTTCGTTTTTTCTGAGAGGAAGCCATCATGGCGAAGCTGAGCACCGCCGAGCTGATCGACGCTTTCAAGGAGCTCACCCTTCTTGAGCTGTCGGACTTCGTGAAGGAGTTCGAGACCACCTTCGACGTCACCGCCGCCGCCCCGGCCGCCGTCGTCGCCGCCGGCCCGGTCGGCGCCGCCCCGGCCGCAGCCGAGGAGCAGGACGAGTTCGACGTCGTCCTCGAGTCCGCCGGTGACAAGAAGATCCAGGTCATCAAGGTCGTCCGCGAGGTCGTCTCCGGTCTGGGCCTGAAGGAGGCCAAGGAGCTGGTCGAGGCCGCTCCCAAGGCCCTCCTGGAGAAGGTCGACAAGGAGGCCGCTGCGGCCGCCAAGGAGAAGCTCGAGGCCGCCGGCGCCAAGATCACCATCAAGTGATCCCGGGCGCGCAAGCGCCTACCGCACCACCTCGTGAAGGGGCGGGCATCCACTCGGATGCCCGCCCCTTTCCTTTTGATCACGACGCGTAACAGTCAAGCCAGGCAGAGCGGCTTCCCGTGCGGCACACCGCCACCCACCGCGATCAGAAGGGCCGCTCCATGACCGACGACACTGCCGCCTTGCCGCGCTACTTCTCCACCAGCGACCTCCACCCTGAAGAAGTCCAGAAGCGACTCAAGGAATCCGCCGAAGCGGGCCAGGACCAGGCCTACGTGCAGCACCTCCTCGTCGAACTGCTCGCCCAGCAGGTCGCCACCCGCCGCTACGTCCTCGTGCTCACCACGATCGCCGTGCTCGGCGTCGTCGCGTCCGTGATCTGCGGAATCGTGATCGCGTCCAAGTGACCGAAGCGAATCACTCGATCACGTCGAGTTCGTCGTCCGTCTGTTCCGTTTACTCCTGTTAGCCCGACGGAGTGAGGGCGTTTGGGCCATCTGGATCTGCGCCCGGGAGTGACGTGCACTACCGTGCTGCCAGCGGTCACCGGACAAGGCCACGAACGGGTGAGGTGCTCACCGGCCTCGCCAGGCCGGAAAACTGGTGAGTAACCTGTTCGCACTCAGCTCGTTGCACCTGGTTGACGCGGAGATCGCGGCGCGCATCGGCGCGGGCTCCGCTGCCAGTCGCGGCGGGGCGGCGGTGCGCGACGACGCGGAACAGCTCCTGGAGGTGTGATGGGCGCCGAGGTGGTCATCGAAGGTCTGACGAAGTCCTTCGGAAGGCAGACCATCTGGCGGGACGTGACGCTGACGCTGCCCCCGGGTGAGGTGTCCGCGATGCTCGGCCCGTCGGGAACCGGCAAGTCGGTGTTCCTCAAGTCCATGATCGGCCTGCTGAAGCCCGACAAGGGCCGCTGCGTGATCAACGGCGTGGACATCGTCACGTGCTCCGAGCACAAGCTCTACGAGATCCGGAAGCTCTTCGGCGTCCTGTTTCAGGACGGCGCGCTGTTCGGGTCGATGAACCTCTACGACAACGTCGCCTTCCCGCTGCGGGAGCACACCAAGAAGTCCGAGTCCGAGATCCGCCGCATCGTCCAGGAAAAGCTGGAGATGACGGGTCTGGCCGGCGCGGACAAGAAGCTGCCCGGCGAGATCTCCGGCGGTATGCGCAAGCGCGCCGGCCTCGCGCGGGCGCTGGTGCTCGACCCGCAGATCATCCTGGTCGACGAGCCGGACTCCGGTCTGGACCCCGTGCGCACCGCGTACATCTCGCAGCTGCTCATCGACCTCAACACGCAGATCGACGCGACGATCCTCATCGTCTCCCACAACATCAATCTCGCGCGCACGGTGCCCGACAACCTGGGCATGCTGTTCCGCAAGGAGCTCGTGATGTTCGGCCCCCGCGAGGTGCTGCTCACGAGCGACGAGCCCGTGGTCGAGCAGTTCCTCAACGGCCGCAAGCGCGGTCCCATCGGCATGTCCGAGGAGAAGGACACCGCCACGATGGCGCGCGAGGAGGCCGAAGCCGCCGCGGGGCACTCCGACGGCTCGCCCGACGAGGACATCCGCGGCGTCGTCCCGCAGATGCAGCCCAGCCCCGGCCTGCCGGAGCGCGCGGGCGCCCGCCGCCGGATGGACCGCGTGATGCGGATCCTCCACACGCTCCCGCCGGCCGCGCAGGAGGGCATCATCGAATCCCTGAGCCCGGAGGAGCAGCGGCACTACAACGTCCAAGCGAACGTGCACGCCGCCCACGCGCCGGCCCGTCACCCGGGCCCCGAGGACACGCAGCAGATCCCCCGGATCTCCGACCGTGGCCCCGTGGCGAACCAGCACCAGGGCCAGCTGCCCGCCGACCAAGTCGCCCGGATCCCCGGCGGCTCCGGCCCGCGAGGGCCAGGCGGCGGCTACTCCGGTCCCGGCGGCAACGGGCCGGGTGGCGCGTGAGCTCGAACGCAGCACCGGCGAGGAAAATCCCCGGGCACGGCATGCTCCGCGAGACCGGGAACCTGTTCGCCCTCGGTCTCGACATCATCCGCGGCATCTTCCAGCGCCCGTTCCAGCTGCGGGAGTTCATCCAGCAGGCCTGGTTCGTCGCCAGCGTCACGATTCTGCCGACGGCGCTCGTCGCGATCCCGTTCGGCGCGGTCATCTCGCTGCAGTTCGGTGCGCTCGCGCGTCAGCTCGGCGCGCAGTCCTATACCGGCGCCGGTTCCGTGCTTGCCACGGTGCAGCAGGCCAGCCCGCTCGTCACGGCGCTGCTGGTGGCCGGCGCGGGCGGCAGCGCGGTCTGTGCCGATATCGGCGCTCGCACCATCCGCGAGGAGATCGACGCGATGGAGGTGCTGGGCGTCTCCGCGGTCCAGCGCCTGATCGTGCCGCGCACGCTCGCGATGATGCTCGTCGCGCTTTTGCTCAACGGCATGGTCAGCGTCATCGGCGTGCTCGGCGGTTACTTCTTCAACGTCGTGCTCCAGGGCGGCACGCCCGGCGCCTACCTGGCGAGCTTCTCCGCGCTGGCGCAGCTGCCCGACCTCTGGGTCGGTGAGCTCAAGGCCCTGATCTTCGGCTTCATCGCCGCGGTCGTGGCGGCCTATCGAGGCCTGCACCCCAGCGGCGGCCCGAAGGGCGTGGGCGACGCGGTGAACCAGTCGGTGGTCATCACGTTCCTGCTGCTCTTCGTCGTGAACTTCGTGATCACGCTGATCTACCTGCAGATCGTGCCCGGAAAGCTGGACTGACATGACGTTCATCTCGGGTGCCAAGCGCGTCGCCCACCGTCCACTGGAGACCCTGGACACCCTGGGCGACCAGATGTCCTTCTACGGCCGCGCGCTTCTGTGGACACCACGCACGCTGCGCCGCTACATGAAGGAAGTCCTTCGCCTGCTCGCCGAGGTGAGCTTCGGGTCCGGCTCGCTCGCGGTCATCGGCGGCACGGTCGGCGTGATGGTCGGCCTGACGCTGTTCACCGGTGTCCTCGTGGGCCTGCAGGGTTACTCGGCCCTGAACTCCATCGGCACCTCGGCGTTCACCGGCTTCCTCACGGCGTTCTTCAACACCCGCGAGATCGCACCGCTGGTCGCCGGCCTTGCCTTGAGCGCCACGGTCGGCGCCGGCTTCACCGCGCAGCTCGGCGCCATGCGGATCTCCGAAGAGATCGACGCGCTGGAAGTCATGGGCGTGCCGAGCCTGCCGTACCTGGTGACCACGCGGATCATCGCCGGGTTCGTGGCCGTGATCCCGCTCTACATCATCGGCCTGCTGAGCTCTTACCTCGCCTCACGCCTGGTGGTCATCTACATCTACGGCCAGTCAGCGGGTACCTACGACCACTACTTCGACCTTTTCCTACCACCGCAAGACGTTCTGTACTCGTTCATCAAGGTGCTCATCTTCAGCATCTTGATCATTCTTTCGCACTGCTACTTCGGCTACCGCGCCTCCGGTGGGCCGGCCGGCGTGGGCGTGGCCGTGGGCCGCGCGGTTCGCCTTTCCATCGTCACGGTTTCGATCGTGAACTTCTTCATCGGTTTCGCCATCTGGGGAACCGACGTCACGGTGAGGATTGCGGGATGATCACACTACGGCGCAGGCTCTTGGGCCTGCTGCTCGTGGCGCTGCTCGTGGGAGGTGTGGCCCTGAGCATCGCCTTGTACAACAAGGCGTTCACGAAGTTCGTCACGGTGAAGCTCGAGGCCGACAGCATCGGCAATCAGCTGCTGGAGCAGTCGGACGTGAAGGTGCGCGGCCTGATCGTGGGGTCGGTCAAGACCATCGCGGCCACCGCCGACGGGGCCGAGCTCACGCTGGACCTCCAGCCGGACTACGTGAAGCTGATCCCGGAGAACGTCTCGGCGCGCTTCCTGCCCAAGACGCTCTTCGGCGAGCGCTACGTCTCGCTCGAGATTCCGAAGAACCCGTCGGCCAAGACGCTCACCGACGGCGACGTGATCCCGCAGGACCGCACCTCGGGCGCGATCGAGCTGGAGCAGGCGCTGGAGCACCTGATGCCGGTGCTGCAGGCGGTGCAGCCGCAGAAGCTTTCGAGCACGCTCACCGCGATCTCCACCGCGCTGCAGGGCCGGGGCAAGCCGCTCGGCGAGACGCTCTCGCAGCTGGGCGACTACATCGGCAAGCTGAACCCGCACGAGCCGCAGCTGCAGCACAACCTCAAGGCGCTGGCGGACTTCTCCGACAACCTGAGCGCGTCGGCGCCGGACCTGGTGCAGAGCCTCGACAACCTGAGCACGACCACCCGCACCGTGGTGGACGAGCAGCAGAACCTCGCGAGCCTCTACAGCAACCTGACCGCGGCTTCGCAGGATCTGCAGTCGTTCCTGGAAGCCAACTCCCAGAACATCATCAGCCTCGCCGACACCGCGCGGCCCACGGCCGAGCTGCTCGCCAAGTACGCGCCGGAGTACCCGTGCGTGATCGGGCAGATGTCGAAGCTCGTGCCGGTCGTCGACAAGGCGCTGGGCAAGGGCACGAACCAGCCCGGCCTGCATGCGACGATCGAGGTGGTCGTGAACCGCGGTCCCTACAAGGCGGGTCAGGACGAGCCGCGGTTCGAGGACAAGCGCGGCCCGCGCTGCTACGACCTCAAGAACCTGCCGAACCCGTTTCCTCAGGCGCCGCCGGACGGCGCGTTCAAGGACGGCACGACCCACACGACGGCACCCAATTCCCACAGCACCGGCGTGAACCCGGGCAACTTCCTCGCCGACGCCGCGGGCCTCGGCGGCGGCACGAGCGGGGGTGACCCGGCGTACTCGAGCGCGGAGAACGAATTCCTCGGCCAGCTCGTGTCCCCGCAGGTCGGGATGCCGGAAGGTGACTTCCCCGGCTGGGGCTCGCTGCTCGTCGGCCCGCTGTACCGGGGCGCGGAGGTGACGGTGAAGTGAGGGGACTGGCCGCACCGCTGATCAAACTGTCGATCTTCGTGGTGATCACCGTGCTGTTCACCGCCGTGCTCGGCATCAGCATCGCGAACATCAACACCACCAGCACCAAGGACTACTCCGCGCGCTTCACCGACGCGACGTTGCTGCTCAACGGTGACGACGTCCGCATCGCCGGCGTCCGCGTGGGCACGGTGAAGGACGTGAAGATCGTCGACAAGCGCCAGGCGCAGGTCGACTTCGAGGTCGACGCCGGACGGCAGCTGCCGGCGGGTGTCACCGCGCAGATCAAGTTCCGCAACCTTGTCGGCCAGCGCTACCTCTCCCTCGGCGAGGGCAGCGACACCTCCGGCAAGACGCTGCCCCCGGGCGGCTCGATCCCGCTCGAACGCACCACACCCGCGCTGGACCTGACCGAGCTGTTCAACGGGTTCAAGCCGCTGTTCACCGCGCTGAACCCCGACGACGTCAACAAGCTCTCGTACGAGGTCATCCAGGTCCTGCAGGGCGAGGGCGGCACCGTCGAGAGCCTGCTGTCGCACACCGCTTCGCTGGCCACCACGATCGCCGACAAGGACAAGGTGATCGGCGAGGTCATCGACAACCTCAACTCCGTGCTCGACACGGTCAACGCGCACACGCCGCAGCTGAGCGACCTGATCGTGAAGCTGCAGCAGCTGGTGTCCGGCCTTGCCGCCGACCGCAAGCCCATCGGCGACGCGATCGACAGCCTCGGCAACCTGGCCCAGACCACCGCCGGCCTGCTCGGCGACGCGCGCCAGCCGCTGAAGGACGACATCAGCGCGCTGGGCGACCTGACCACCAAGCTCAACAAGAACGAGCCGACGCTGGAGCACTTCATCCAGTTCCTGCCGCAGAAGGTGAGCGCGCTGACCCGCACCGCCGACTACGGCTCCTGGTTCAACTTCTACGCGTGCGAGGTCAAGGGCAACGTCGCCCTGCCGCCGCTGATCAACGAACCGATCGACGTGCCGCTGCTGCCGTCCAACCGGGAGAGGTGCAGCGGATGAAATCCTTCCAGAAGCGCAACCCCGTCCCGATCGCACTGGTCGGGCTCGCGGTGCTCGTGCTCGGCTTCGTCGCCGCGCTCAACTCCGACGACCTGCCGGTCATCGGTGGCGGCACGACCTACAGCGCCGAGTTCTCCGAGGCCGCCGGGCTCACGACCGACAACGACGTGCGCATCGCCGGCGTGAAGGTCGGCAAGGTCTCCGAGATCAAGCTCGACGGCGCCAGCGTGAAGGTGTCGTTCAAGGTCAAGGACGCCTGGCTCGGCGACAAGACCTCGGCCGCGATCAAGATCAAGACGCTGCTGGGTCAGAAGTACCTGTCGCTCGACCCGCAGGGCGTCGGCACGCTCAACCCGGGCCAGCCGATCCCGCGCGACCGCACGATGTCGCCCTACGACGTGCTCGATGCGTTCCGCGGCCTCTCGCAGACCGTCGACGACATCAACACCGACCAGCTCGCGCAGAGCTTCGACACCATCACGCAGACCTTCGCCAACACGCCCGAGGACGTGAAGGGCGCGCTCTCGGGCCTGTCGAAGCTGTCGGACACGATCGCCTCGCGCGACTCGCAGCTGTCGAACCTGCTGGCCAACACCCGCGAGGTGTCGCAGACGCTGGTCGACCGCGACGCCGAGGTGCAGAAGCTGATCACCGACGGCAACCAGCTGCTCGACGAGATCTCCAAGCGCGAGCAGGCCATCACCGCGCTGCTCGACGGTTCCAAGGAGCTCGCCACTCAGCTGCAGGGCCTCGTCGACGACAACGACAAGCAGCTCGACCCCGTGCTCACGCAGCTGGACCAGCTGACGTCGATGCTGCAGCGCAACCAGGACTCGCTCGCGCAGGGCATCGCGAAGTTCGCCCCCTTCGTGCGCGTGTTCACCAACACCATCGGCACCGGGCACTGGTTCGACAACTACATCTGCGGCCTGGTGGCGCCCTCGATCGGCCCGCTCAACCAAGAGGGGTGCTACACGAAATGAGTGACACCCGGTTCGGCCAGTCGCTCCTGCGCGGCGCGTCCGTCGCCGTCGTCCTCGCGCTCGTCATCGCGGGCGGACTCTGGTGGACGCTCAAGGACGCGGGGCGCAACCACCTCACCGCGTACTTCTCCGGCGCTGTCGGCCTCTACGAGGGCAACAGTGTGCGGATGCTCGGCGTCGACCTCGGCACGGTCACCAAGGTCCAGCCCATGGGCAACCAGGTGCGCGTGGACTTCGAGTACGACCGCTCGGTGCCGGTGCCTGCCGACGCGAAGGCGCTGATCGTCTCGCCGTCGCTGGTCAGCGACCGCTACATCCAGCTCGCGCCCGCGTACACCGGCGGCCCGAAGATCTCCGACGGCGCCGTGATCCCGCTCAACCGCACCGAGGTGCCGCTCGAGGTCGACCAGCTCGCCGCGAGCCTCGCGAAGGTGAGCGAGACGCTCGGCCCCAACGGCGCCAACAAGAACGGCTCGCTGTCGGACCTGCTCAACACCGTCGCGAAGAACGTGGACGGCAACGGCCAGGCCCTGCACGACACGATCGCCAAGCTCGGCCAGGCGTCCGGCACGCTCGCCGGCAACAAGGACGACCTGTTCCAGACCGTGCAGAACCTCGGCCAGTTCTCGCAGACGCTGGTCAACAGCGACGGCCAGGTGCGCCAGTTCGAGAGCCAGCTCGCCGACGTGAGCGGGTACCTGGCGGGGGAGAAGGACGACCTCGCCGCCACCGTGCAGCAGCTGAGCACCACGCTGCAGTCGGTGCAGACCTTCATCGAGCAGAACCGCGGCCGGCTCAAGTCCAATGTGGACAAGCTGGCCGGCGTCACCAAGGTGCTCGTGGACCAGCGCAGCGCGTTGTCGGAGATCCTCGACGTGGCGCCGGTGGCGCTGTCGAACCTCGTCAACGTCTACAACGGCTCCGCGGGCACGCTCGACGCGCGGCCGAACCTCAACGAGCTCACGCAGCCGCCGCTGGTGATGGTCTGCAACCTGCTCAAGCAGACGCCCGACGCGCTCAAGCTGCTCGGTGACACGTGCGGCTCGATCGCCGGCGTGGTCGACGGCGCGGTGCCGCTGCCCTCGACGGCGCAGGTGGTGCAGGCCATGTCCAACGGCAAGCTGCCGCCACTGCCGCTCCCGCTCGCGGGCCAGGTCTACGGGACGGGGAGCTGAGCATGAAGCGCCTCAGGAGGTTCACCGCCGCCGGCGTGGTCACCACGGTGTCCGCGCTGGTGCTGTCCGGCTGCGGGTTCACCGGGATCTACGACGTGCCGCTGCCCGGTGGCGCCGACCTCGGCAGTCACCCGTACAAGGTCAAGGTGCAGTTCTCCGACGTCCTCGACCTCGTGCCGCAGGCCGGTGTGAAGGTCAACGAGGTGCCCGTCGGCCAGGTCGAGTCCGTGGGGCTCACCCCCGACGGCTGGCACGCCGAGGTCACCGTGGAGATCAACGGCGACGTGAAGCTGCCGGCCAACGCACTGGCCAACGTGAAGCAGTCGAGCCTGCTCGGCGAGAAGTACGTGGAGCTCTCCTCGCCCGGCGACGGGCAGGCGCAGGGCACGCTCGCGAACAACGCCACGATCCCGCTCGCGCGCACCGGCCGCGACGTCGAGGTCGAAGAGGTGCTCGGCGCGCTGTCGCTGCTGCTCAACGGTGGTGGCGTCGAGCAGCTCAACACCATCACCAAGGAGCTCAACAACGCGACGGCGGGCAAGGAGCCCGACATCAAGGCGTTGCTGGACAACGCCAACGAGCTCGTGACGAACCTCGACGAGCAGTCGCGCAACATCACCCGCGCGCTCGATGGGCTCGACCGGCTGTCGATGACGCTGAACGACCAGAAGGACAAGCTGGTGGGTGCCGTCGACAACCTCGGCCCCGGCATCGGCGTGCTGGAGCAGCAGCGCGGCCAGCTCGTGACCATGCTCAACGCGCTGAACAACCTCTCCGGCGTCGCCACCGACACGGTGAACAAGAGCAAGGCGGACCTCGTGGCCGACCTCAAGGCCCTCACGCCGACGCTGCAGAAGCTCGGCGAGGCGGGCAACGACCTGCCGCAGGCGCTGCAGATCCTGCTGACCTTCCCGTTCACCGACCAGGCCTACAACGACGTGAAGGGTGATTACTTCAACCTCTTCGCGAAGGTCGACCTGAACCTCAAGGACGTCATCGACAACCTGGGCCGCAGCCGGGACAACCCGCTGTCGAACCTGCTGCCGGTGCCGGGCCTTACCGGTGGCACGCAGGGCGACCAGCCGCCGCTGCTACCGCTCGGGGGCCAGTCGGGGTCGAACGCGAAGCCGAATTCCAGTGGTGGCCAGGGCGGCGGGCAGCCGTCGCAGGGCGGGCTGTCCGGGCTCTTCGGGATCCTCTCGGGAGGTGCGGGCTGATGTTGCTGCGCAAGACGAAGTTCCAGCTCGTCGCCTTCGTGATCATCTCGATCGTGGCCCTCGTCTACGCCCTGGTCCGCTTCGCCGGCCTCGGCTCGGTGTTCGGCGACAGCGGCTACACGGTGAAGCTGCAGCTCAACGATTCGGGCGGCATCTTCACCAACGCCGAGGTGACCTACCGCGGCTTCAACATCGGGCGCGTCGGCCAGCTGCGGCTCACGCAGACCGGCTTGGAGGCCGACCTCGACATCGACCCGTCGGCGCCGCAGGTGCCCGCGGACCTCGACGCCGTGGTCGCCAACCGCTCGGCCGTGGGTGAGCAGTACGTGGACCTGCGGCCGAAGAACGACAAGGGCCCGTACCTCGCGGGCGGTTCGGTGATCCCGGCGTCGAAGACCACCGTGCCGGTCAGCACCGACCGGCTGCTTTCGGACCTCGACTCGCTCGCGGCCTCCGTGCCCACCGACTCGCTGCGGACGGTCGTGGACGAGTCCTACGACGCGTTCCGCGGCACCGGCGCAGACCTGCAGCAGCTGCTCGACACCGCGCAGAGCTTCACGGCCACGGCCCAGCAGTACCTGCCGCAGACCGTGCAGCTGCTCGACGCCGGCGGCCAGGCGCTGGACACGCAGAACCACGAGGCGTCGAACTTCGCGGACTTCTCCAAGAACCTCAACGAGCTCACCGGCACGCTGAAGAACTCCGACGGCGACCTGCGCAAGCTGATCGGCATCACGCCGCAGGTCGCGGCGCAGATCGACCAGGTCGTCAACGAGACCGGGCCGGGCCTGGGCGCGCTGACGGCGAACCTGCTGACCACGGCCAACGTCACCGTGACCCGTCTCGACGGCATCGAGCAGGGCCTGGTGACCTACCCGGCGCTGGCCGGCGCGGCCGCCAGCGTGGCGCCGGGCGACGGCACCGCCCACCTCGGGCTCGTGCTGAACCTGTTCAACCCGCCGGCCTGCACGAAGGGCTACCTGCCGTACAGCCAGTACCGCACGGGCGCCGACACGTCACCGCGGCCGGCCGATGACAATGTGTACTGTGCCGAGCCCAAGGGCAGCCCCATCAACGTCCGCGGCTCGCAGAACGCGCCGTACGGCGGGGCCCCGGTCGCGCCGTCGCAGTCCGATGTGGATGCCAACGCGGGCCGTCCGGCCCAGGAACTGCAGGACATGCGCGACGCCGCCGTTCCGGGCGTAGCCGGAAGCCCGGGTGTCTCGTTGAACAGCCTGGGAGCGCTGCTCGGTCTCTCAGGCTGAGCCGCGTGGGCGTGGATTCGATGACCGTTACCTACCCTGGAGTGATATGAGTTCCGAACAGGCCGCCGCCGAGGAAGGGGTGACCTCGTCGCCGCCGGAAGCCCCGGCTTCCGCTTCGGACACTGCTTCGACCGGTGCCGCTTCGCCGGCCAAGCGGTCTCTGCCGGGCTCGCCGCGCGTGTGGCTCTTTGGCGCCGGGGCGTTCGCGCTCGCCGCCTTCGTGGTCGCGGTGGTCTTCGGGATCATGTGGTGGGTCGCGGGCACGGGGGAGAACGCGGCACTGGCGCAGTCCCGTGACGACGTCGTGAAGGCGGGCGCCAACGCCGTGAAGGCCTACACCGAGGTGGACTACCAGAACCTCGACGCCGTCTTCGCCCGCCAGAAGTCCGTGTCCGACGACGACATGGCCAAGCAGATCGACCAGCTGAAGCCCACCTACGGCAAGGCGCTGACCGACGCGAAGACGAAGGTCACCACGACCGTGCAGGACATCGCGGTCGAGGAGCTCGACGACCACGAGGGCAAGGCCAGCTTCCTGGCCGCCATCACCACCGACGTCACCCAGGGCGCGCAGAGCTCCGCGAAGGCGCTGCGCCTGGAGGTCTCGATGACCCGCGTCGGGAACGACTGGAAGCTGTCCGGCATCGACAACGTCCCCCTCGTCGCCTCCGGCCAGTAGCTTCACCGCAGAACGGAGTTCTCCTAGTGCCCCCCTCCCGCCGCCAGCCGCCCCGCAGCAGCACCCCGCCGGCCCGCCGGCCGAGGGTCGCCGGGCTGCGCAAGCCGTCGAGCGCGGACGGCGCACCTGCGTCCACCGACGAGCTGCCGACCCCTGCTCCGGCTCCCGCCGCGGCCAAGCCGCGCCCGCGTCCGGTGCCGCGAACAGGCCCGCTGACCAGCGCGGATCCGTCCGAGGTCACCCAGGAGATCCGGTTCCCGAAGAGCGCGGGGATCTCGCGGTCGCGGGGGTTGGCCACGGAGGACCCCGAGGACGCTGCCGGCGTGGACACCGCGGCCCCGGTCGAGGACGAAGCCGAGGTCGACGCCCTCACCGGGGAGGCCGTCGACACTCCCGAGGAAACTGACGAGACAGTCCGCGCGGCTCCCCGCCGCAAGCGCCGGGACTCGGGCCGCGCGAAGCCCGTGGACGTCGACGAGGCCGAGCAGGAGGCCGCCGGCGCGCCCGCCGTGCCGCCGCCGTGGGCGAGGCAGCAGCCGCGCCAGGACCGCACGGTCGTGCTGACCGTCGTGCTGCTCGTGGTGGGCCTGGTGTTCGCCGCGGGCGCGGTGTTCTTCAAGCTCGGCTTCGACGACGCCTCCGACTCCACCAGCAACACCGCGCTGCTGGACGTCGCGAAGACCGCGCAGGTCAAGGACCAGGTCTCCAAGGCCACGGAGGCCCTGTTCTCTTACGACTTCAACAACATCAAGAAGACCGAGGACGCCGCCAACGGCCTGCTCGCCAACGACAGCGTCAAGGCCAAGTACAACTCGCTCATGGGCGAGGTGAAGCGCCTCGCGCCGCAGCAGAAGATGGTGGTGACCTGCAAGGTCACGCGCAGCGCCGTGATCATGCTCAACGGCGACCTCGCGCGCGTGATGGTGTTCGTGGACCAGACCTCCACGCGTGCCGACACCAAGCAGACCACCGCCGGCTCGGCCCAGCTGCACGTCGACGCGCAGCTGCAGGGCGACACGTGGAAGATCACCGACCTCGACACGTACAAGGCCCCGGCGCCGCCCGCGGCCAAGGCACCCGCCTCCTCGGCCCCGGCCTCGCCGCCGCCGTCGAAGTAAGTCGAAGCAGAAGGCCCGGTGCCCGCTCGATCGGGCACCGGGCCTTCTGCTTTCGTTCAGGGCCTCAGCAGAGCGACTGCAGGGCCGTGCGCAGCGCGGTGCGGTGCAGCTCGTCGAGGTGGTCGACGACGTCGGCCGAGGTCTGCGCCTCGAGCACGTCCACGCGGCACGGCGCGCCGTGGTCGCGGACGTCGTTCGTGGCCACCAGCTCGGTCAGCAGTGACGTGGTCAGCTCGTCCAGCTCGGCGCGGATCTCGGTGAGGTCCCGGCGGGTGGTGGGCGCCTGCTCGGGGTGCGCGGTCCAGCGGTCGAACAGCCCGCGCTGCACGACCTTGCTCGCGGTGATCTGGTCGGAGAAGAACGCGGCCGTGCGCTCGGGGTCCAAGCCCAGCGCGAACGCGCGCGTGCGCACCGCAGCGAGCTCCTGCTCCTCGCGCGCCGGGTCGTCGATGGGCTTGTCCGTGCCGAACTTCGACGCGGCCACTCGGTCACCCACCCGCAGGCGCTCGACCACGAGGTCGGCGAGCGGCCCGAGCCGGCCGAACGCGCGGCCCGCGGTGTCTGTGGCGGTCTTTTCGGATGCGGCCATGGCCTGAGTGCCTCCGACGGTGAGTGCGGCCAGCGCGACGGCGAGGATCACGGTGGAGCGACGAGCAGTCTCGTTCCCGAACATGAGCTCTCCGTCGTGGGCCGGCGACCAGGATCGGATCCGATTTTAGCGGTGGGGAATTCACGAAACCCGGACAATCTCGCCGGATGGACACGCAATCGTGCCGATGCCGGATTTGTCTGCCCGGACGTACCGCGGGGCCCGGCCCCACGGGTCACGCCGGCTTCCGGCGGTGGTTGCGACAGCGCTGCCACCCTGGCTGCTCGGGATGATCACGGCGCGTTCGGCGGGTGAACCGGCAGTCCAGCTCATCGCGAACGAACGCCCGCAGTGCCGTGCCGGCGGCCGCTCCGAGACCGCGGGTCGGGCACGCGGGCCTGCTCCCGACCCGCGCCGTCTCCCTGCCGCCGCACTCCAGCCCGCACGCGCCACCACCAAACGTCGGCCACGCCCGGACGCCCGGACGCTCGCCGAACCCGCACTGGCACGGCTCGATCCCGATGCCCGGAGCCATCGACAACTCTCGAACGGCTCCCGTCGCGCAAAGCCCCGCGCTCTTGCCGGACAACCCCCGCCCTCCCTATGGGGGGCGTCCCCATCCCAGTCTATCGGCCCCTGACCTCGAAAAATGCCCGGAACGAAATCTGTGGACAACTCCGGAGTCAGCCGGGTGCCTGTGGACAAGCCGAGCTGCCTGTGGTGCGCCGAACTGCCTGTGGACAAGCGCCGCACTGCCCGTGCCGGGCCAAGCTGCCCGTGACGCAAGGCACCCGCGCGCCCCCCCAGCCGGGCACCGCACCCGGCCCCGCGGGACACCGGACCAGCCTCCCGGACCACCCCGAACAGACCGCCACGAGTAGCCCGCCAAGAGCAGTTCTCCTCCGGACCACCCGGATCAGCCCCCGGACCACCCCGAGCACCCCGCCACGAGTAGCCCGCCAAGAGCAGCTCTCCTCCGGACCACCACGGATTCAGCCCCTCGGACCACCCCGAACAGGCCTCTGCCGACTCCTCAGCCGCGCTCCACGCCACACCCCGGCGCCGACTGGACCACTCACTCCACGACCCCTGTTCGTGACGCAGAACACCGTTTAAAACCCTCCCCGATCCACTCCCAGACCACGATTCCGCAGGTACCGGCGGGTAACCGGGATGATCATCCCGCTTGTCACCCTCCGCATGCCCCGGTCGACGCTGCGCCAACCGGTCCGACCCCCGAGTGGCATCTTGACTCGAAGGCGTCGTGGGTTCAGGCTTACTGCCAACGGTCACGGCCGGGAGCGCGAACCTTGCGGGAGGGACGCAGAACCCGGGCAGGCCGGAGGCATTGCTACAACGCCGCGAGGCAGGCTGGGCCCCATCAGGAGCGCCCCCTGGACAGACCGCGTCGTTCGGGCTAGACTGCCTCTTTGCGCTGCCCTCTTTCAGGCTGCCCGGAGCCGGTAGTTAGGATAGTGGGCACACGGCACCCCTGACAGTCCGCGACGGCACCTGTTGCCATTGCGGCTGCTCACCGCTCATTGTCCCCGGAAGGACGCATCTTGGCAGTCTCTCCCGCGAACCAGGCCACTGCTGCGACCACCTCGGCTGTATCCCGCTCGGAGTCCACGGGTATCCCCGGCGCGCCCGTGCGGGTCTCTTTCGCAAAGATTCGCGAACCCCTTAACACCCCCAACCTGCTGGACGTGCAGCTCCAGTCGTTCCAGTGGTTCACCGGAGCCGAGGCGTGGTTCGAGCGCCGCGTCAACGAAGGTGACGAGAACCCGGTCGGCGGCCTGGAAGAGGTCCTCAACGAGATCTCCCCGATCGAGGACTTCTCGGGTTCCATGTCGCTGTCCTTCTCCGCTCCGCGCTTCGACGAGGTCAAGGCCTCGATCGAGGAGTGCAAGGACAAGGACATGACCTACGCGGCCCCGCTGTTCGTCACGGCGGAGTTCGTCAACAACAACACCGGTGAGATCAAGAGCCAGACGGTCTTCCTCGGCGACTTCCCGGTGATGACGGACAAGGGCACCTTCATCATCAACGGCACCGAGCGGGTCGTCGTGTCCCAGCTCGTGCGTTCTCCGGGCGTGTACTTCGACAGCAGTGTCGACAAGACGACCGACAAGGACGTCTTCAGCGTTCGCGTGATCCCGAGCCGCGGCGCGTGGCTCGAGTTCGACGTCGACAAGCGCGACACCGTCGGCGTGCGCATCGACCGCAAGCGCCGCCAGCCGGTCACCGTGCTGCTGAAGGCGCTGGGCTGGACCACCGAGGCGATCCGCGAGCGCTTCTCCTTCTCGGAGACGCTGCTGGCGACCCTCGAGAAGGACCACACCGCCGGCACCGACGAGGCGCTGCTCGACATCTACCGCAAGCTCCGTCCGGGCGAGCCGCCCACGAAGGAGAGCGCGCAGACGCTGCTGGAGAACCTGTTCTTCAAGCCGAAGCGCTATGACCTGGCCAAGGTCGGTCGTTACAAGGTCAACAAGAAGCTCGGTCTCGACACCCCGTACGACACGGGCACGCTGACCGAAGAGGACATCGTCTCGGCCATCGAGTACCTGGTCCGGCTCCACGCCGGCGACGACAAGATGACCAGCGTGTCGAACGTCGAGGTGCCGGTCGAGACCGACGACATCGACCACTTCGGCAACCGCCGCCTGCGCACGGTGGGTGAGCTGATCCAGAACCAGATCCGGGTCGGCCTCTCCCGCACCGAGCGCGTCGTGCGCGAGCGCATGACCACGCAGGACGTCGAGGCGATCACGCCGCAGACCCTGATCAACATCCGCCCCATCGGCGCGGCGATCAAGGAGTTCTTCGGCACCTCGCAGCTGTCGCAGTTCATGGACCAGAACAACCCGCTGTCGGGCCTGACCCACAAGCGCCGCCTCTCGGCGCTGGGCCCCGGTGGTCTGTCCCGTGAGCGCGCCGGCATGGAGGTCCGCGACGTCCACCCGTCGCACTACGGCCGCATGTGCCCGATCGAGACGCCGGAAGGCCCGAACATCGGCCTGATCGGTTCGCTCTGCTCGTACGCGCGGGTCAACCCGTTCGGTTTCATCGAGACCCCGTACCGCAAGGTCGTCGAGGGCCAGGTCACCGACCAGGTCGACTACCTCACGGCCGACGAGGAAGACCGCTTCGTCAAGGCGCAGGCCAACGCGCCGCTGACCGAAGACAGCCACTTCGTCGAGAACAAGGTCCTGGGTCGCCGCAAGGGCGGCGAGGTCGAGCTGATCGACCCGCTCGAGATCGACTACATGGACGTGTCGCCGCGGCAGATGGTCTCGGTCGCCACCGCGATGATTCCGTTCCTCGAGCACGACGACGCGAACCGCGCGCTGATGGGCGCGAACATGCAGCGCCAGGCCGTGCCGCTGCTGCGCAACCAGGCCCCGTACGTGGGCACGGGTGTGGAGCTGCGCGCCGCGGTCGACGCCGGTGACGTCCTCGTGGCCGAGCAGGCCGGCGTGGTCGAGGAGCTGTCCGCGGACATCATCACGATCATGCACGACGACGGCACGCGGAAGAGCTACGGACTGTACAAGTTCCGCCGCTCCAACCACGGCACGTGCTTCAACCACCGCCCGATCGTCGACGAGGGTGACCGCGTCGAAAAGGGCCAGGTCATCGCCGACGGCCCGTCCACCGAGAACGGTGAGATGGCGCTGGGCAAGAACCTGCTCGTTGCGGTCATGCCGTGGGAGGGCCACAACTACGAGGACGCGATCATCCTCTCCGAGCGCCTGGTGCAGGACGACGTGCTCACGTCGATCCACATCGAGGAGCACGAGATCGACGCCCGCGACACCAAGCTGGGCGCCGAGGAGATCACCCGGGACATCCCGAACGTCTCCGAGGAGGTGCTCGCCGACCTCGACGAGCGCGGCATCATCCGCATCGGCGCCGAGGTCCGCGACGGCGACATCCTGGTCGGCAAGGTCACGCCGAAGGGCGAGACGGAGCTGACGCCGGAAGAGCGCCTGCTGCGCGCGATCTTCGGTGAGAAGGCCCGCGAAGTCCGCGACACCTCGCTGAAGGTGCCGCACGGCGAGACCGGCAAGGTCATCGGCATCCGCGTGTTCTCGCGCGAGGACGACGACGAGCTGCCCCCGGGCGTCAACGAGCTGGTCCGCGTCTACGTGGCCCAGAAGCGCAAGATCCAGCCGGGCGACAAGCTCGCCGGCCGCCACGGCAACAAGGGCGTCATCGGCAAGATCCTGCCCGCCGAGGACATGCCCTTCATGGAGGACGGCACGCCGGTCGACATCATCCTGAACACCCACGGTGTTCCGCGACGGATGAACATCGGCCAGATCCTCGAGCTGCACCTGGGCTGGCTGGCCTCACAGGGCTGGACGATCGAGGGCAACCCGGAGTGGGCGAAGAACCTCTCCGAGGAGCTCTACGACGTCGCGCCGAACACGAACACCGCCACGCCGGTGTTCGACGGTGCGAAGGAGGAAGAGCTCACCGGGCTGCTCGGGGCGACCAAGCCGAACCGCGACGGCGAGCGCATGGTCAAGGAGAACGGCAAGGCGACCTTGCTGGACGGCCGCTCCGGCGAGCCGTACCCGTACCCGGTCGCGGTCGGCTACATGTACATCCTGAAGCTGCACCACCTGGTCGACGACAAGATCCACGCCCGCTCCACCGGTCCGTACTCGATGATCACGCAGCAGCCGCTGGGTGGTAAGGCGCAGTTCGGTGGCCAGCGCTTCGGTGAGATGGAGTGCTGGGCGATGCAGGCGTACGGCGCTGCCTACACGCTGCAGGAGCTGCTCACGATCAAGTCGGACGACGTGGTCGGCCGCGTGAAGGTGTACGAGGCCATCGTCAAGGGGGAGAACATCCCCGAGCCGGGTATCCCGGAGTCGTTCAAGGTGCTCCTGAAGGAGCTCCAGTCGCTGTGCCTGAACGTCGAGGTGCTCTCCAGCGACGGTGCGGCCATCGAGATGCGCGACTCCGACGACGAGGACCTCGAGCGCGCTGCGGCCAACCTCGGCATCAACCTGTCCCGCAACGAGTCGCCCTCGGTGGACGACGTCGTGCACTGATCGCGTGCTGAGCCGGGACCTGCCTCCCGTGGGTCCCGGCTCGCCCGCCAATTCCTCTAGTCGATACAACCCCAAGGGGATGCAAAGACGTGCTGGACGTCAATTTCTTCGATGAGCTCCGCATCGGTCTTGCCACCGCAGATGACATCCGTCAGTGGTCGTACGGCGAGGTCAAGAAGCCGGAGACCATCAACTACCGGACTCTCAAGCCTGAGAAGGACGGTCTCTTCTGCGAGAAGATCTTCGGTCCCACCCGGGACTGGGAGTGCTACTGCGGCAAGTACAAGCGCGTCCGCTTCAAGGGCATCATCTGTGAGCGCTGCGGCGTCGAGGTGACCCGCGCCAAGGTGCGCCGCGAGCGGATGGGCCACATCGAGCTGGCCGCGCCCGTCACCCACATCTGGTACTTCAAGGGTGTTCCCTCCCGCCTGGGCTACCTGCTGGACCTGGCGCCGAAGGACCTCGAGAAGATCATCTACTTCGCGGCCTACGTCATCACGGGCGTGAACGCGGAGCTGCGCCACAACGACCTGCCGACCCTCGAGAACGAGATCGGCGTCGAGCGCAAGAACCTCGAGACGAAGCGTGACGCGGACATCGAGGCTCGCGCGCAGAAGCTGGAAGCCGACCTGGCCGAGCTGGAGGCGGAGGGCGCCAAGTCCGACGTGCGCCGCAAGGTCAAGGAAGGCGGCGAGCGCGAGATGCGTCAGCTGCGCGACCGCGCCGGCCGCGAGCTCGACCGCCTCGAGGAGGTCTGGACGACCTTCACGAAGCTCGACGCGCGTCAGCTGATCGCCGACGAGCTGCTCTACCGCGAGCTGGTCGACCGCTACGGCGAGTACTTCACCGGCGGCATGGGCGCGGAGGCCATCCAGAAGCTGGCCGCCGAGTTCGACGTCGCTGCCGAAGCCGACAACCTGCGCGACACCATCCGCAACGGCAAGGGCCAGAAGAAGCTGCGCGCGCTCAAGCGCCTCAAGGTCGTGGCCGCCTTCCAGGCGACCGGCAACGACCCGCGCGGCATGGTGCTCGACGCCGTGCCGGTCATCCCGCCGGACCTGCGCCCGATGGTGCAGCTCGACGGTGGCCGGTTCGCGACGTCGGACCTGAACGACCTGTACCGCCGCGTGATCAACCGCAACAACCGCCTCAAGCGACTGATCGACCTCGGCGCGCCCGAGATCATCGTGAACAACGAGAAGCGGATGCTGCAGGAGGCCGTCGACGCGCTGTTCGACAACGGCCGCCGCGGTCGTCCCGTCACCGGCCCGGGCAACCGGCCGCTGAAGTCGCTGTCCGACCTGCTCAAGGGCAAGCAGGGCCGGTTCCGCCAGAACCTGCTCGGCAAGCGCGTGGACTACTCGGGCCGTTCGGTCATCATCGTCGGCCCGCAGCTGAAGCTGCACCAGTGCGGTCTGCCGAAGGACATGGCGCTCGAGCTGTTCAAGCCGTTCGTCATGAAGCGGCTGGTCGACCTGAACCACGCTCAGAACATCAAGTCCGCCAAGCGGATGGTGGAGCGTTCGCGCCCGCAGGTGTGGGACGTGCTCGAAGAGGTCATCACCGGTCACCCGGTGATGCTGAACCGCGCACCGACCCTGCACCGCCTCGGCATCCAGGCCTTCGAGCCGCAGCTGGTGGAAGGCAAGGCCATCCAGCTGCACCCGCTGGTCTGCGAGGCGTTCAACGCGGACTTCGACGGTGACCAGATGGCGGTGCACCTGCCGCTGTCGGCCGAGGCGCAGGCCGAGGCCCGGATCCTGATGCTGTCGGCGAACAACATCCTGTCGCCGGCGTCGGGCCGCCCGCTCGCCATGCCGCGTCTGGACATGGTCACGGGCCTGTTCCACCTGACCCGCCTCAACGAGAAGGCCGAGGGCGCGGGCAACGCGTACTCGTCGCCGGCCGAGGCGATCATGGCGTACGACCGCAAGGCGCTGAGCCTGCACGCTCCCATCAAGATCCGCGTCACGGACCGCCAGCCGGCCAAGGCCGACGAAGCGCGGCTCGCGGAGAAGGGCTGGGAGCCGGGCAAGATGTGGCTGGCCGAGACGACGCTGGGTCGCGTGCTGTTCAACGACCTGCTGCCGGCGGACTACCCGTTCGTGAACGAGCCGATGCCGAAGAAGCGTCAGGCCGCGATCGTGAACGACCTCGCCGAGCGGTACTCGATGACGCAGGTGGCGCAGACGCTGGACAAGCTCAAGGACGCCGGCTTCTACTGGGCGACCCGCTCGGGCGTCACGGTGGCCATCTCCGACGTGCTCGTGCCCGAGGGCAAGAAGGCCATTCTCGACGAGTACGAGGGCAAGGCCGACCAGGTCGAGAAGCGGTACCAGCGTGGTCAGCTGTCCCACACCGAGCGCAACAACGAGCTCGTCAAGGTGTGGACGCAGGCCACCGAAGAGGTCCACAAGATCATGGAGACGGCGCTGCCGGACGACAACCCGATCGCCATGATCGTGAAGTCGGGCGCGGCGGGCAACATGACGCAGGTCCGGTCGCTGGCCGGCATGCGCGGCCTGGTGTCGAACCCGAAGGGTGAGTACATCCCGCGTCCGATCAAGGCCAACTTCCGTGAAGGCCTGTCGGTGGCGGAGTACTTCATCGCGACGCACGGTGCCCGGAAGGGTCTGGCGGACACGGCTCTCCGTACCGCCGACTCGGGTTACCTGACCCGTCGTCTGGTGGACGTCTCGCAGGACGTCATCGTCCGCGAGGTCGACTGCGGCACCACGCGCGGCATCATGATGGTCGTCGGCGAGGACGTCGGTGACGGCAAGGTCGTGCCGGACCAGCACGTGGAGACCAGCGTGTACGCGCGGAACCTCGCGACGGACGCGGTGGACGCCAAGGGCAACGTCGTGCTCAACGCCGGTGACGACGTGGGCGACCCGGCCATCGCGAAGCTGCTCTCCAGCGGCATCACGAAGGTCAAGGTCCGCTCGGTCCTCACCTGCGAGTCGGCAGTCGGTGTGTGTGCGACCTGCTACGGCCGCTCGATGGCGACGGGCGAGCTCGTCGACGTCGGCGAGGCCGTGGGCATCGTCGCCGCCCAGTCGATCGGTGAGCCGGGTACGCAGCTGACGATGCGTACGTTCCACCAGGGTGGTGTCGCCGGTGACGACATCACGACCGGTCTGCCCCGTGTCACCGAGCTCTTCGAGGCTCGCGTGCCGAAGGGCAAGGCGCCGATCGCGGACGTCGACGGCCGCGTGCGGATCGAGGAGAGCGAGCGGTTCTGGAAGATCACCCTGATCCCGGACGACGGGTCGGAGGAGATCGTCTTCGACAAGCTGTCCAAGCGGCAGCGGCTCGCCAACACCCCGAACGGCCCGCTGGGCGACGGTGACCACGTCAACGTCGGGCAGCAGCTGCTCGAGGGCACGCCCGACCCGCACGAGGTGCTCCGCGTGATGGGCCCGCGTGAGGCGCAGATGCACCTCACCGACGAGGTCCAGAAGGTGTACCGCGCGCAGGGTGTGTCGATCCACGACAAGCACATCGAGGTCATCGTGCGGCAGATGCTGCGCCGCGTGACGGTCATCGACTCGGGTGGCACGGACTTCCTGCCGGGCGAGCTGCCCGAGCGGACCAAGTTCGAGGCGCGCAACCGGTCGACGGTCTCCGAAGGCGGCGAGCCGGCTTCGGGTCGTCCGGTGCTGATGGGCATCACGAAGGCCTCGCTGACCACGGACTCGTGGCTGTCGGCGGCCTCGTTCCAGGAGACCACGCGTGTCCTGACCGACGCGGCCATCAACGGCCGTTCGGACCGGCTCGTGGGCCTCAAGGAGAACGTGATCATCGGTAAGCTGATCCCGGCCGGTACCGGCATCAACAAGTACCGGAACATCCAGGTCCAGCCGACCGAGGAGGCCCGGGTCGCGGCTTACGCGATCCCGTCCTACGACGACGGCTACTACACCCCGGACGTGTTCGGTTCGGGCACCGGTGCCGCTGTTCCGCTCGACGACTACGACTTCGGCCGCGACTTCCGCTGACCGTTCCGTAGCTGAGAAGGCCCCCGTCCCGGGTTTCCGGGCGGGGGCCTTTCTCGTGTGTCGGCTGTCGTCCGTCTGACTTTAGCTGAGATGGATGCAGCCGGTAGTCACGTTGTTGTCGGCACTTCTACGGTCCCGGCGCCGAGGGAGCGCGCCTACCTTGGCAGCCGTGGCTGACGTCGTGCCGTTCACGGACAACTTCTCCGATATCTCCAACACCCAGGGCTACCAGTTCGAGTTCCGCTGTGAACGCTGCGGGAACGGCTACCGGTCGGCCTTCCAGCGCGACGCGGTCGAAACGGGCCGCGGCGTCCTGCGCGCGGTGGGCTCGTTCTTCGGCGGCAAGCTGCAGGACCTGAGCTACTCCGCCGACCAGTGGCGCTACGACCGCGCGACGAACTCCTCCGCGAAGGACCGCGCGCTCGCGGCCGCGGTCAAGGAGATCTCGCCGAGCTTCCGCCAGTGCCGGGGTTGCAGCGACTGGATGTGCGCGGACCAGTGCTGGAACACCGAGATCGGGCAGTGCCTGCGGTGCTCGCCGAGCGTCGCGGAGGAGATCTCGCGCGCCCAGGCTTCCGCGCAGCGCGACCAGATCTGGGACCGCGCCCGCGACCGCGACTGGACCCGCGACCTCGACCTGGACACCCGCGCCCACCTCACCTGCCCCAGCTGCGGCGTGAAGGCCGAGGGCGGCAAGTTCTGCGCCTCCTGCGGCTCGTCCCTGGCCCCCACCGTCCACTGCACCGGATGCGGCAAGCCCTCCACCGCCGGCGCCATCTTCTGCGGCGACTGCGGCACCCGCCTGTGATTACGTGACGGTGGCTTCCTGGGCCCTGCGCAGCTTCCTGACGCGCCGGGGCGGCCTCGGCCGGTAAGTGGCCTTTGCGAGCATCGCGCCCGCCAGAAGCGGCAGCAGGCCGATGAGCAGGGTGACCACCGCGGCGAGACTGCTCTCGAGGACCGGATGCCACCACAGCGGGCCGATCTCCACGTCGACCACGGCGCCCTTGGCAGGCAGCGTGTCGATCCACTCGGTCGACACGTCGTGGGTCTCGCCGTCGAGCACGTAGGTGCCGCGGACCCAGTCGTTGCTGCCGGTGCAGCTGGCGCTCCTTGAGGAGCAGTTGCCGGCAAAGCCTTCGTGCGCTTCGAGGACGGAGAGCTGGGTCTCGGGCGCCACTCCGACGAGTGCCGACAGGGAGTTCAGGATCGGCAGAAGCCCGAGCAGCGTCAGGGCCAGTGCGATGATCGTGCGCGTGGTCAGCGACACCGAGGTGACCGGCTGCCGGTCCGCCGCCTCGCGGAACCGGTTCACCGGCGTTCGGACCGCGCCGCCGCGGCCGCCGTTCCAGGCGACGTAGCTCGTGTCCGAGCCGGTGGTCACCGAGGCGAACCCGCGGTCACCGCCCCAGACCTCCCACACGGGGGCGGGCACGGCCGCGACCAGCATCGCGAGCCGACGTGAGCTGCCGAACATGCGGTCCTCGGTGAGCCCACCCGACTCCGTGGTCCACGTCGCGTCGCCGTGGAAGGCGACCTCGTGCACGCGGAACCACAGGTCACCGAGGATCAGCGCGCGGACCTCGTCGGTGAGCGCGGCAGCGGCGAACTTGGGGTCCGACGTGGTCACCGAGAACCGGCGGTCGAACTCGGCGTCGACCTCGAAGGTCTCCAGCGCCGTGTCGGGCCGCAGCCAGCCGAAGGCGTTGCGGGTGATCCGGGCGTCTTCCAGCGGGGTGAAGTGCTCGGGTTCGAACGCCCCCGTCTTAGGCGAGATCGTCAGCGCCGGCACGGCGGGGATCCGCAGTTCGACCGCCGAGTAGATCGAGTCGATCTGCTCGGCGACCTTGGCGACCTCGGCGAACTGCTCGTCTTCGCGACGCGGCGTGATCGAGTACTCGATGCCCAGCACCCGGTGGCCCTGCTGGTCGAACTCGACCGTGGTCCGCACCGGGCCGGGGTCCGGGTGGTTGAGCGGTACCCCGCGGCCGAGGTGGGGGAGTACGCCGAACGTCTGCCGGTCGGCCGAGCCCGGGATCCGCGCGATCCACGTCCGCTGCCGCCAGCCTCGCCACACGACGAACGCCGCGAACGCCACGGGGAACGCGATCCACAGGAACTGCGGCACGTTGCTGCCGGTGCCGGCAGACAGCCAGTACAGCGACGTTTCGGAGAACGCGACGCCGCACAGCGCGAAGCAGACTGCCGCCGCGACGCCACTGCGCCGCTCGAGCCAGTTGCCCAGCCACAGCAGGACGAACCCCAGCGCGAAACCACCGACGATGAACCACGGTTCGAACAGGTCCATCTACTGGTCCATGTCCAGGTTCTCGCGGGTGTCCTCTTCGGAGTGGTAACCGGCCGCGTCGCTCCCGCCGCGGGACTTCAGGATGTCGCGGGTGTTGTCGACCGCCTTGTTGACGAAGTCGAAGCCGGCCTTGCCGCTGTAGGCCGAGCCCTTGTCGAGATCGCCGATCTTCACGCCGGTCACCCCCTTGAGCGCCTCTTCGCCGCCGGCCTTGACCGACTCCTTCAGCGCCTCGACCGTCGCCATGCCGCGGGAGTTCGTCGCCGAGGCGATCGCGCCGGTGGCGGCCTTCTCCATGCCGGGCGTCATTCCCGCGGCACCCGACGGGGTGAGCTTGCGGCCCTGCTTGATCAGGTCGTCGGTCCACTTCGAGAGAAAGGTCATGAACTTCTGGAGCAGCTCGCCCAGCTTCCCCAGCTTCGAGGTGATCCTGGTGAACGCACCGGCCGCCTTGGCGATCGAGGCGGTCATCGCGGCGGCGACCGACGAGCCGAGGCTCACGATCGAGGCGGCCAGCGCCGGCAGCCAGATGTAGATCAGCCAGCTGACCAGCTCGCTGATGATCGCCTTCACGACCTCTTCGATGACGGTCATGACCATCGACCACATCTGGAGGGTCTCGCCGACCCCGCCGGTGGTCGAGCCGATGCCCTTGATGCCCTCGGAGAACTGGTCCAGCGAACTGCGGGCCGCGTTGCCGCCGTCGCCCTGCCAGGTCCGCAGCTCTTCCTTGCCCTTCTTGGCGAAGTCGTCGCCGAGCTTGACGAAACCGACGCCGATCTCGCTGAAGTTGCCGGCCGCCTCCTTGAGCGCCGGGCCGTCGCCCGTCACGAAGTGCAGCGCGTCCTGCAGCGGCGAGATCAGCTCCAGGAGCATGTTCAGGCCGTTGCTGACCAGCCAGCCGACGGGGTCGAGTGCGAAGCTCGCCACGTCCACCGCGGCGCCGGCGACGAAGCCCGCGCCGTCCTGGAGCATCTGCCCGGTGGCCGCCGCGAATTCGCCGGCATCGTCGGCTTCGCTGAAGCCCTTGATGCCTCGTTCGACGCCCTCGACCCCCTTGCCGATGATCGGCGCCTTCTTGGCGGCTTCGTTGGCGTCGTGGAGGAAACCCTCGTCCTCGTGCTCCAGTTTGACGCCGTCGGCGATGCTGTCGGCCATTTCGGTCTCCCCCTGCTCAGAGCGGTCCGTCGATGTTCGCCTTGAACTTGCCGAAGGTCACGACGGTGTCCTTCTCATGGCCGTCGTAGATCTCCGCGGCCTGGTTCACTTTCCCGCCCAGCGTG
Organism: Amycolatopsis sp. NPDC050768; assembly: GCF_040654155.1. Taxonomy (NCBI): domain Bacteria; kingdom Bacillati; phylum Actinomycetota; class Actinomycetes; order Pseudonocardiales; family Pseudonocardiaceae; genus Amycolatopsis; species Amycolatopsis sp. NPDC050768. The sequence goes on along the minus strand of NZ_JBFAHL010000001.1, from coordinate 545,701 downwards.
TCGACGCCGGTCTTCATCAGTTCGAGCATCTGGCGGAGGTCGTCGAGCTTGCTCGTGTACGTCTGCTTCACCGCCAGCCCGATCAGGCCCCACGACTTGTCCGTCACGTCGGCCTGGCTGACGAGGTTGCCGAACTTCGTGGCCTCGTCCTTGTAGTGCGGCAACGTGCCGGAGGCGTAGGTCTTCAGGATCTGGGGGTCTACGTCGTGGCTCATCGGTCCTCCTCGTGGTCCCACAGGCGCCGGACGCCCTCGTCGGCGGGGCGAGCCGGGGGAGGCGGCGGGGGAGCGGCCGGTGGCTCGTGGCGGCGCAGGATGTCGCCGTGTTCGAGGTCTTCGTCCGACAGCCGGCGTGGGGCCGGCTGCGCCTCCGAGGCCTTGGACTTCAGCTCTTCGGCCGTGGTTCCCATCGCTTCGGCCTGGGCTTCGAGGACCTGGCCGGACACGTCGAGGCCGAAGGCGGCGCCCACGTGCGCGTCGACGATGCCGGCCTGCTGCACGGCCGCGTCGGCGACTGCGCGGTGCAGGGTGGAGAGGATGGTGGTGGCCAGCTGCTGCGGCTGCTGGCGCAGGGCCTCGGCCGTGAGGCGGATGTCCTTCACGGAGCCGCCCGGGCCCGCGACGACGGTCACGGCGCGGTCGGGCGACATCGCCGTCGCCTCGAGCGCGACCACCTCGTCCTGCAGGTCACCGACCTTCGCGAAGTTCGCCTCGGCCTGTTTGATCTTGCTCTGGAACTTCTCGAACTCGGCGACGAGACGATCCATCTCAGCCGACACGGCGGCCCCCTCACGTGCACGACGGGTGTGCGGACGTGCGGATTATGCCGCTTCTGTCGCGTTCGCGCTGCGAAGTCGTGAATCTTTTCCCGGAAGAGGCGACGGCGCCGCCCTGGCGCCCGGCTGCCCTCGGCAGTCCTTTGTAGACGGCGGATATCCGGTGTGGACAGTCCGGAACCGTTTCACCCGAGCGGTTTCGAGAACCAGTGCTCCGCGTACTGGTCGTCGTTGAACGGTTCGACTTCCGTGTACCCGGTCCGCGCGTACAGCGCCCGGGCCTCGATGAGGTCGTGCCGGGTGTCGAGCCGCAGCGTCTCGGCTCCCAGCGACCGCGCCGCCTCCTCGGCCGCCGCCACGAGGCGTGCGCCGCCGCCCTGGCCGCGGTGGGCCGGGCGCACGTACACCTTCGTGAGCTCGTTCAGCCCGGGCCGCACCACGCGCGTGCCGGCGCAGCCGGTCACGGTGCTGTCGGGCAGGCGGGCGATGAGGAACGCGCCGGTCGGGGCGACGAGATCGTCGCCGGGCTCGTCGGCCAGAACCTGGTCGACCTCCGCTTCCGTGGCCGGTCGGCCCCAGTAACGGCTCGCGACGTCCGTGAGGTAATCGCGCACGATCGCGCGCGCGTCAGGGTGATCGACGGGGATTGGCGTGATAGTCCAGTTCACGGTCACGAGATCATCGTGTCCGGTTCGTCCACTGGTTAACGGGGAAGTCGATCACCTGGGGAAAGCGACGTTCCATCCCCGTGTGTCACCCGATAGTGGAAATAGGTAGCGTGCGAGCCGCAGGGAAACCGACTTGAGGAGTGCGTGATGGACGGCAACGGCACCGCCGACCGGCCTGAAGAGGGGCAGAAGGACACCAAAGGGAGTCACGCCGCGCCTGAGGGGGCCGGCGTCCACCCGCTGATCGACCTGTCGCGCGACCCCCACCCGGGGCGGCCCGACCACGCGAAGCCGGACGAGGAATAGCCGAGGAATAGGGGGGACGTCCGTCACGTTCTGGATGATGGGTTCTCCGCGCGGCTCTAGGCGCAGGGCCCTCATCTGGGGTTACGATGGGCGGTCACCGTCAGTTCGGACCCCCCGCCCGGACCGCCCGTCAAGTGGCCGGGTATCTTTGGAGACCGTGCCCGGCAGGCGTCGGGCCGCTCCGCGTGCCGTACGGCATGAGCGGGGTGCTCGCGCACCCGGTTCACCGGCCTCGTCCACGTGGGGTTCCGACGGAAAACCCCTTCGGGAAAGTACCGGTCGAGAGACCGTGACGCGGGCCGACACGCCCGACCGCGGGGGCCGGTGAAGACACGAAGAAGCAGCAAGAACGCGACAGAAAGCTGGTCCATTGCCCACGATCCAGCAGCTGGTCCGCAAGGGCCGCCAGGACAAGGCTGCCAAGCAGAAGACCGCGGCCCTCAAGGGGAGCCCGCAGCGTCGTGGCGTGTGCACCCGCGTGTACACCACGACCCCGAAGAAGCCGAACTCGGCGCTGCGCAAGGTTGCGCGTGTGAAGCTGACGAGCGGCATCGAGGTCACGGCGTACATCCCCGGTGAGGGCCACAACCTGCAGGAGCACTCGATGGTGCTCGTGCGCGGTGGCCGGGTGAAGGACCTGCCGGGCGTTCGCTACAAGATCATCCGCGGTTCGCTCGACACCCAGGGTGTGAAGAACCGCAAGCAGGCGCGCAGCCGCTATGGCGCGAAGAAGGAGAAGAGCTAATGCCCCGCAAGGGTCCGGCCCCCAAGCGGCCTCTGATCTCCGACCCGGTCTACGCCTCCCCGCTGGTCACCCAGCTGGTGAACAAGGTGCTGAAGGACGGGAAGCGGTCGCTGGCCGAGCGCATCGTGTACGGCGCGCTGGAAGGCGCTCGCGAGAAGACCGGCACCGACCCGGTCGTCACGCTGAAGCGCGCGCTCGACAACGTGAAGCCCACCATCGAGGTGAAGAGCCGCCGCGTCGGTGGCGCCACCTACCAGGTGCCGATCGAAGTCAAGCCCAACCGCTCCACCACGTTGGCGCTGCGCTGGCTGGTCTCCTTCTCGCAGGCTCGCCGCGAGAAGACCATGATCGAGCGGCTGCAGAACGAGCTGCTCGACGCGAGCAACGGTCTTGGCGCCAGCGTCAAGCGCCGTGAAGACACGCACAAGATGGCCGAGTCCAACAAGGCCTTCGCGCACTACCGCTGGTGATGACCGCCCGGCTGCCGATCCAAGCCATGCCGGGCCCCACGTTCGAGACAGGGGAACACTCTCGTGGCACGTGAAGTGCTGACCGACCTGAACAAGGTCCGCAACATCGGGATCATGGCGCACATCGACGCCGGTAAGACCACCACCACCGAGCGGATCCTGTTCTACACCGGGATCAACTACAAGATCGGCGAAGTCCACGACGGCGCCGCCACCATGGACTGGATGGAGGAGGAGCAGAAGCGGGGTATCACCATCACCTCGGCTGCCACCACCACGTTCTGGGCCGATCACCAGATCAACATCATCGACACCCCCGGGCACGTCGACTTCACCGTCGAGGTGGAGCGCTCGCTCCGCGTGCTCGACGGCGCCGTGGCCGTCTTCGACGGCAAGGAAGGTGTCGAGCCGCAGTCCGAGCAGGTCTGGCGGCAGGCGGACAAGTACGAAGTTCCGCGCATCTGCTTCGTCAACAAGATGGACAAGCTGGGTGCCGACTTCTACTTCACCGTGCGCACCATCGAGGAGCGCCTCGGTGCCCGGCCGCTGGTCATCCAGCTGCCGATCGGCGCCGAGAACGACTTCGAGGGTGTCGTCGACCTGGTCCGCATGAAGGCGCTGACCTGGCGTGGCGAGGTGAGCAAGGGCGAGGACTACTCCGTCGAGGAGATCCCGGCCGAGCTGGCCGACCGCGCCGCCGAGTACCGCGAGAAGCTCGTCGAGGCCGTCGCCGAGACCGACGATGCCATGATGGAGAAGTTCCTCGAGGGCGAGCAGCTCACGGAAGCCGAGATCAAGTCCGGCATCCGCAAGCTCACCGTCGCGCGCGAGGCGTACCCGGTGCTCACCGGCTCCGCGTTCAAGAACAAGGGCGTGCAGCCGATGCTGGACGCGGTCATCGACTACCTGCCGTCCCCGCTGGACGTGCCGGCAGTCGAGGGCACGCTGCCGGACGGGGAGACCCCGGTCCTGCGCAGGCCGTCGGTCGACGAGCCGTTCGCCGCGCTCGCCTTCAAGATCGCCGCGCACCCGTTCTTCGGCAAGCTGACCTACATCCGGGTCTACTCGGGCAAGATCTCCGCGGGCACTCAGGTCGTCAACGCGACCAAGGAGCGCAAGGAGCGCATCGGCAAGCTCTTCCAGATGCACTCCAACAAGGAGAACCCGGTCGACGAGGCCCAGGCCGGCCACATCTACGCGGTCATCGGCCTGAAGGACACCACGACCGGTGACACGCTGGCCGACCCGCAGAACCCGGTCGTCCTCGAGTCGATGACCTTCCCGGATCCCGTTATCCGCGTGGCCATCGAGCCGAAGACGAAGGCCGACCAGGAGAAGCTGTCGCTCGCGATCCAGAAGCTGGCCGAGGAAGACCCCACTTTCCAGGTCCAGCTCGACGAGGACACGGGCCAGACGATCATCGCGGGCATGGGCGAGCTGCACCTCGAGGTGCTGGTGAACCGCATGAAGTCCGACTACAAGGTCGAGGCGAACATCGGTAAGCCGCAGGTCGCCTACCGCGAGACGATCAAGAAGACGGTCGACAAGCTCGACTACGTGCACAAGAAGCAGACCGGTGGTTCCGGCCAGTTCGCGAAGGTCATCGTGAAGCTGGAGCCGCTCGAGACGACCGACGGTGCACTCTACGAGTTCGACAACAAGGTCTCCGGCGGCCGCGTGCCGCGGGAGTACATCCCGTCGGTCGACGCGGGCGGGCAGGACGCCATGCAGTACGGCGTGCTGGCCGGCTACCCGCTCGTCGGGTTGAAGTTCACCTTGTTGGACGGCGCGTACCACGAGGTCGACTCTTCGGAGATGGCGTTCAAGATCGCCGGTTCCATGGCGATGAAGGAAGCCGCGAAGAAGGCCGGCCCGGTCATCCTCGAGCCGATGATGGCCGTCGAGGTCACGACTCCCGAGGACTACATGGGTGACGTGATCGGTGACCTCAACTCCCGCCGTGGCCAGATCCAGGCCATGGAGGAGCGCGCCGGTACCCGTGTCGTCAAGGCAGTGGTACCGCTGTCGGAGATGTTCGGTTACGTCGGCGACCTGCGGTCTCGCACCCAGGGTCGCGCGAACTACTCCATGGTGTTCGACTCCTACGCCGAGGTTCCCGCGAACGTCGCGAAGGAAATCATCGCGAAGGCGACGGGGGAGTAGTTCCCCTTCGCTCGCGGGCATAAGGAACACTCCTGAACGTCCGCAGCAAAGACGAGAAACAATCAGCGGTTGGCAGCCACGCCGGCCGGTGAGCACAAAGCGAAATCAGTCCAGGAGGACATTCCAGTGGCGAAGGCGAAGTTCGAGCGGAGCAAGCCGCACGTCAACATCGGGACCATCGGTCACGTCGACCACGGCAAGACCACGCTGACCGCGGCGATCACCAAGGTTCTGCACGACAAGTACCCGGAGCTCAACGAGTCGCGTGCGTTCGACCAGATCGACAACGCGCCCGAAGAGCGCCAGCGCGGTATCACGATCAACATCTCGCACGTCGAGTACCAGACCGAGAAGCGTCACTACGCGCACGTCGACGCCCCCGGTCACGCGGACTACATCAAGAACATGATCACCGGTGCCGCCCAGATGGACGGTGCGATCCTGGTCGTGGCCGCCACGGACGGCCCGATGCCGCAGACCCGCGAGCACGTGCTGCTCGCCCGCCAGGTCGGCGTGCCCTACATCGTGGTCGCGCTGAACAAGGCCGACATGGTCGACGACGAGGAGATCCTCGAGCTCGTCGAGCTGGAGGTCCGCGAGCTGCTGTCCTCGCAGGAGTTCCCGGGCGACGACGCGCCGGTCGTGCGCGTCTCGGGCCTGAAGGCTCTCGAGGGCGACGCCAAGTGGGCCGAGGCTGTCCTCGAGCTCATGACCGCCGTCGACGACAACGTGCCGGACCCGGTGCGTGAGCTCGACAAGCCGTTCCTCATGCCGATCGAGGACGTCTTCACCATCACCGGTCGCGGCACCGTCGTCACCGGCCGCGTCGAGCGTGGCGTGGTCAACGTGAACGAAGAGGTCGAGATCGTCGGCATCAAGGAGAAGTCGACCAAGACGACTGTCACCGGTGTCGAGATGTTCCGCAAGCTGCTGGACCAGGGCCAGGCGGGCGACAACGTCGGCCTCCTCGTCCGCGGTATCAAGCGCGAGGACGTCGAGCGCGGCCAGGTCGTCGTGAAGCCGGGTACCACCACCCCGCACACCGACTTCGAGGGCCGGGTCTACATCCTGTCGAAGGACGAGGGTGGTCGTCACACCCCGTTCTTCAACAACTACCGCCCGCAGTTCTACTTCCGCACCACTGACGTGACCGGCGTCGTGACCCTCCCCGAGGGCACCGAGATGGTCATGCCGGGCGACAACACCGACATTTCGGTGGCGCTGATCCAGCCCATCGCCATGGACGTGAACCTGCGCTTCGCGATTCGCGAGGGCGGCCGCACCGTGGGTGCGGGTCAGGTCACCAAGATCATCAAGTGATTTCGACGCCCTTGACCGGGCTACTACACCCCCCGGTCAAGGGCGTCAACTCACGTGTGCGACACTATTCAGGTTGCTCGTCCCGGGGCGGCCGAATCCTCGAGTTGTTCGATTGACTCACGGGGTTCCGGCCGCCCCTGTACGAGTGGCCACGGTCCGTCCAGCTCTTCCTTCGGGGTGAGGCTAGCGGGCAAAGGCCAAGTGGCCGGCGGTGCTTGCAGTTGATGCGGCGCGGCGGGCTCGCGGCCTCCTCACGTTGAGGAAGACCAGGCAGGACGATCCCACGGGATCCGTCTGTGCGTCGGGCGCGACACGCCCGACCGCGTGGACCGGGGACAGGGCCGTTGAACTGCTGAAACCGGGGCCTCAGGCCCGGGTTGACGAGACAAAGCGGCACGAGACGACGAAGGAACGAGCAGCCACCATGGCGGGACAGAAGATCCGCATCCGGCTCAAGGCCTACGACCACGAGGCGATCGACACCTCGGCGCGCAAGATCGTGGAGACGGTCACGCGCACCGGTGCCCGTGTTGTCGGGCCGGTGCCGCTGCCCACCGAGAAGAACGTTTACTGCGTCATCCGCTCGCCGCACAAGTACAAGGACTCGCGCGAGCACTTCGAGATGCGCACGCACAAGCGTCTGATCGACATCCTCGACCCGACGCCGAAGACGGTCGACGCGCTCATGCGCATCGACCTGCCGGCGAGCGTCGACGTCAACATCCAGTAGCGGCTGGCGAGCGGCGGAGAGTAAGAGACTCATGTCTGACAGGCAGATGAAGGGCATCCTGGGCACCAAGCTCGGCATGACCCAGGTCTTCGACGAGCAGAACCGGGTTGTCCCGGTCACCGTCGTGAAGGCCGGTCCGAACGTGGTCACCCAGGTTCGGACCCAGGACAAGGACGGCTATGCGGCCGTGCAGCTGGCTTTCGGTGCGGTCGACCCGCGCCGGGTGAACAAGCCGCGCACCGGCCACTTCGACAAGGCGGGCGTGACCCCGCGGCGCTTCCTCGCCGAGCTGCGTACCACCGACGCGGACACCTACGAGGTCGGTCAGGAGATCACCGCTGAGGTGTTCGCCGCCGGCGTCGAGGTCGACGTCACGGGTACCAGCAAGGGCAAGGGCTACGCCGGTGTCATGAAGCGCCACGGCTTCAAGGGCCAGGGCGCGAGCCACGGTGCTCAGGCCGTGCACCGCAAGCCGGGTTCCATCGGTGGCTGCGCCACCCCCGGCCGCGTCTTCAAGGGCCTGCGCATGGCGGGCCGGATGGGCTCCGACCGGGTCACCACGCAGGGTCTGACCGTGCACGCGGTGCGTGCCGAAGACGGCCTGCTGCTGATCAAGGGCGCGGTGCCCGGTCCCAAGGGCGGCCTGCTGTTCGTGCGCAGCGCCGCGAAGGGTGGTAACTCCGAATGACAAGCGTCGAGCTGAAGACCCCGGCCGGTAAAGCCGACGGCACGGTCGACCTCCCCGCGGAGATCTTCGACGTGCAGGCCAACATCGCGCTGATGCACCAGGTCGTGATCGGCCAGCTGGCCGCCGCGCGCCAGGGCACGCACGACACGAAGACCCGTGGTGAGGTCTCCGGTGGCGGCAAGAAGCCGTACCGGCAGAAGGGCACCGGTCGTGCCCGCCAGGGTTCGACCCGCGCGCCGCAGTTCGCCGGCGGTGGCGTCGTCCACGGCCCCACGCCGCGTGACTACACGCAGCGCACCCCGAAGAAGATGAAGGCCGCCGCTCTGCGTGGCGCCCTCTCCGACCGGGCTCGCGCCGGCCAGCTGCACGTCGTGACCGAACTGGTCACCGGCGAAAAGCCGTCGACCAAGGCTGCCAAGACCGCGATCGCCGCCGTGACGCAGGCGAAGCGCGTGCTCGTGGTGCTGCACCGGGCCGACGAGCTCAGCTGGGTCTCCCTGCGGAACCTCCCCGAGATCCACATTCTCTGGGCGGACCAGCTCAACACCTACGACGTGCTGGTCAACGACGACGTCGTGTTCACCAAGGCCGCGTACGACGCGTTCGTCGCAGGCCCCGCCAGTGGCAAGGCCGTCAAGGCCTCCGCTCGGTCGGGCGAAGTTTCGGAAGGGAGTGACGAGAAGTGAGCTCGGTCGCCATTCCGGACCACCGCGACATCCTGCTCGCGCCGGTCATCTCCGAGAAGTCCTACGGGCTGCTCGAGGACCACAAGTACACGTTCATCGTCCGCCCGGACGCCAACAAGACCCAGATCAAGATCGCGGTCGAGAAGGTGTTCGGTGTCAAGGTGGTCAGCGTCAACACGGCCAACCGTCAGGGCAAGCGGAAGCGGACTCGCGCAGGCTTCGGCAAGCGCAAGGACACCAAGCGCGCCATCGTGACTCTTTCGCCTGAAAGCAAGGCGATCGAGATCTTCGGCGGACCCACCGCGTAAAGGACTGAGCTGACAATGGGCATCCGCAAGTACAAGCCGACGACCCCGGGTCGTCGCGGTTCGAGCGTCTCGGACTTCGCCGAGATCACCCGCTCCACGCCGGAGAAGTCGCTGCTGCGTCCGCTGAGCGGTTCGGGCGGTCGTAACTCGTCGGGCAAGATCACCACCCGTCACAAGGGTGGCGGCCACAAGCGCGCCTACCGCGTCATCGACTTCCGTCGTAACGACAAGGACGGCGTGCCGGCCAAGGTCGCGCACATCGAGTACGACCCCAACCGCACCGCGCGCATCGCGCTCCTGCACTACGCCGACGGCGAGAAGCGCTACATCATCGCGCCGGACAAGCTGAAGCAGGGCGACACCGTCGAGAACGGCCCTCGCGCCGACATCAAGCCGGGTAACAACCTGCCGCTGCGCAACATCCCGGTCGGCACCGTGGTCCACGCGATCGAGCTCCGCCCCGGTGGCGGCGCGAAGATGGCGCGCTCCGCCGGCGCCAAGGTGCAGCTGGTGGCCAAGGACGGGCCTTACGCCCAGCTCCGGCTGCCCTCGGGCGAGATCCGCAACGTCGACGTGCGCAACCGCGCGACCGTCGGCGAGGTGGGCAACTCCGAGCACGGCAACATCAACTGGGGCAAGGCGGGTCGTAACCGCTGGCGCGGCAAGCGCCCCACCGTCCGTGGTGTCGTCATGAACCCGGTCGACCACCCGCACGGTGGTGGTGAGGGTAAGACCTCCGGTGGTCGCCACCCGGTGAACCCGAACGGTAAGCCCGAGGGCCGCACGCGTCGCCGCAAGGCAAGTGACGCGATGATCGTCCGCCGCCGCCGTACCGGCAAGAACAAGCGCTGAGCAGGGAGGTAGAAGAACATGCCACGCAGCCTTAAGAAGGGGCCCTTCGTGGACGACCACCTGCTCAAGAAGGTGGACGCGCTCAACGAGGCCAACAAGAAGACCGTGATCAAGACCTGGTCGCGTCGCTCGACGATCATCCCGGATTTCTTGGGTCACACGATCGCCGTGCACGACGGCCGCAAGCACGTCCCGGTGTTCGTCACCGAGGCCATGGTGGGTCACAAGCTGGGCGAGTTCGCCCCGACGCGGACCTTCAAGGGTCACATCAAGGACGACCGCAAGTCGCGCCGCCGCTGAGCGGGCACGAAACAAGACAAGGGAAGTAGCGATGAACGCCCAGAACGACGCGACGGTCGAGGCTCTGCCTACGGCTTACGCGCGGGCTCGCTTCGTCCGGGACTCGCCGACCAAGGTGCGCCGGGTGATCGAGCTCATCAAGGGACGTAGCGCCGCCGACGCCTTGGCCGTGCTCCGGTTCGCCCCCCAGGCGGCCAGCGAGCCGGTCGCGAAGGTGCTCGCCAGTGCCGTGGCCAACGCCGAGAACAACCTTCAGCTCGACCCGGAGACGCTCTGGGTCAAGAACGCGTACGCCGACGAGGGCCCGACCCTCAAGCGCATCCGCCCGCGGGCCCAGGGCCGCGCGTACCGGATCCGCAAGCGGACCAGCCACATCACCGTCGAGGTGGAGTCGCGTCCGAAGGCCGACGTGAAGAAGGCGCAGAGCAAGAAGAAGGCAGGTGGCCGGTAGTGGGCCAGAAGATCAACCCGCACGGCTTCCGCCTGGGTATCACCACGGACTGGAAGTCGCGCTGGTACGCCGACAAGCAGTACTCGGAGTACGTGGCCGAGGACGTGAAGATCCGCAAGCTGCTGTCCACGGGCATGGAGCGCGCCGGCATCTCCAAGGTCGAGATCGAGCGCACCCGTGACCGCGTTCGCGTCGACATCCACACCGCCCGGCCGGGCATCGTCATCGGCCGTCGTGGTGCGGAGGCCGACCGGATCCGTGGCGCGCTGGAGAAGCTGACCGCCAAGCAGGTCCAGCTGAACATCCTCGAGGTCAAGAACCCCGAGTCCGACGCCCAGCTCGTTGCGCAGGGTGTCGCGGAGCAGCTGAGCAACCGCGTGGCGTTCCGCCGCGCGATGCGCAAGGCGATCCAGACCTCCATGCGTTCGCCGCAGGTCAAGGGCATTCGCGTGCAGTGCGGCGGTCGTCTCGGCGGTGCCGAGATGTCCCGCTCCGAGCACTACCGCGACGGCCGGGTTCCGCTGCACACGCTGCGTGCCGACATCGACTACGGCTTCTTCGAGGCCAAGACGACGTTCGGTCGCATCGGCGTGAAGGTGTGGATCTACAAGGGCGAGCTGGTGGGTGGCCTCAAGGCCCGCGAGGCGCGCGACGCCGCCGCGGCTGCCGAGCGGGCCCCGCGCCGCGACCGCGGTGACCGTCCGTCTCGCCCGCGCCGCTCCGGCGCCTCGGGCACGACGGCGACCTCGACCGAAGCCGGTCGCGCTGCTGCCGCCGCGAAGAACGAAGACGCGGCACCCGTGGCGACCGAGGCGGCCCCGGCTGCCGAGACCGCAGAAAAGACGGAGGGCTGAGACGTGCTCATCCCGCGCAGGGTCAAGCACCGGAAGCAGCACTCCCCGAAGCGCCACGGCGCCGCCAAGGGCGGTACGAAGGTCAGCTTCGGCGAGTACGGCATCCAGGCGCTTGAGCACAGCTACGTGACGAACCGGCAGATCGAGTCCGCTCGTATCGCCATGACCCGTCACATCAAGCGTGGCGGCAAGGTGTGGACGACCATCTACCCGGACCGCCCGCTGACCAAGAAGCCGGCGGAAACCCGCATGGGTTCCGGTAAGGGTTCGCCCGAGTGGTGGATCGCCAACGTGAAGCCGGGTCGCGTGATGTTCGAGATCTCGTTCCCGAACGAGGAGACCGCCCGTGAGGCGCTCCGTCGCGCGATCCACAAGCTGCCCATGAAGTGCCGCATCGTGACCCGTGAAGGTGGTGAGTTCTGATGGCCAACGGCGCCGCCCAGGCTTCGGAGCTTCGTGAGCTCACCGCGGAAGAGCTCGTGCTGCGTCTGAAGGAATACAAGGAGGAGCTCTTCAACCTCCGCTTCCAGATGGCGACCGGGCAGCTGGACAACAACCGTCGGCTGCGCACCGTCCGTACGGACATCGCGCGGATCTACACGGTCATGCGTGAGCGTGAGCTCGGCCTGTCCGTGGCCCCCGACAGCGAGAGTGAAGGTGCCGCATGAGCGAGCCCACCACCGAGAAGCTCGCGCGTAACTACCGCAAGGTGCGCGAGGGCTACGTCGTCTCGGACAAGATGGACAAGACGATCGTGGTCGAGCTCGAGGACCGCAAGAAGCACCCGCGCTACTCGAAGGTTCTGCGCAGCACCACCAAGGTCAAGGTGCACGACGAGAACAACGAGGCGGGCGTGGGCGACCGGGTCACCCTGATGGAGACCCGGCCGCTGTCGGCGACGAAGCGCTGGCGCCTCGTGCAGGTCGTGGAGAAGGCCAAGTAAGCAGGGCTCTTCGGAGTCCTTGGTTCCGCAAGGCTCGCGCGAGCGAGAACCAGCGCGACATACAGGAGTTGACGTGATCCAGCAGGAGTCGCGGCTTCGGGTTGCCGACAACACCGGTGCTAAGGAAATCCTTTGCATCCGTGTTCTCGGTGGCTCCGGGCGGCGCTACGCGGGCATCGGTGACATCATCGTCGCCACCGTGAAGGACGCCATCCCGGCTGCCGGGGTGAAGAAGGGCGACGTCGTCAAGGCGGTCATCGTCCGCACGGTGAAGGAGCGTCGTCGTCCGGACGGTTCCTACATCCGCTTCGACGAGAACGCCGCCGTGCTCATCAAGAACGACAACGAGCCTCGTGGCACCCGCATCTTCGGCCCGGTGGGCCGCGAGCTGCGCGACCGAAAGTTCATGAAGATCATTTCGCTCGCGCCGGAGGTGTTGTAAGCCATGAAGGTGAAGAAGGGCGACACGGTCGTCGTCATCGCCGGCAAGGACAAGGGCGCCAAGGGCAAGGTCATCCAGGCCTACCCGGAGCGCGACCGCGTGCTGGTCGAGGGCGTGAACCGGATCAAGAAGCACACCCGGATCACTCAGACCCAGCGTGGTGCGCAGTCCGGCGGCATCGTGACCCAGGAAGCGCCCATCCACGTGTCGAACGTGATGGTCGTGGACTCGGACGGTAAGCCGACCCGCGTGGGCTACCGCATCGGCGAGGACGGCAAGAAGGTCCGGGTCTCGCGCCGGAACGGCAAGGACATCTGACATGACCACCGCAGAGAAGATGGTGCCGCGTCTGAAGACCCGGTACCGCGAAGAGATCAAGGGCGAACTCCAGAAGGAGTTCTCCATCCCCAACGTGCACCAGATTCCCGGCGTCGTGAAGGTCGTCGTGAACATGGGTGTGGGTGACGCGGCCCGCGACAGCAAGCTCATCGAGGGTGCTGTCCGCGACCTGTCGCTGATCACCGGCCAGAAGCCGGAAGTCCGGAAGGCTCGCAAGTCCATCGCGCAGTTCAAGCTGCGTGAGGGCCAGCCGATCGGTGCGCGCGTGACGCTGCGCGGCGACCGGATGTGGGAGTTCCTCGACCGGCTGCTCACCATCGCGCTGCCCCGTATCCGCGACTTCCGCGGTCTGTCCGGCAAGCAGTTCGACGGCAACGGCAACTACACGTTCGGTCTCAACGAGCAGTCGATGTTCCACGAGATCGACCCCGACGCCATCGACCGTCCGCGCGGCATGGATGTCACGGTCGTCACCACCGCCACCACCGACGACGAGGGCCGGGCGCTGCTGCGCAAGCTCGGCTTCCCGTTCAAGGAGAACTGAGCCGATGGCCAAGAAAGCTCTGGTCCACAAGGCCGCCAAGAAGCCGAAGTTCGCCGTGCGGGGTTACACCCGTTGCAACCGTTGTGGTCGGCCGCACTCGGTGTACCGCAAGTTCGGGCTCTGCCGGATCTGTCTCCGGGAGATGGCGCACGCGGGCGAGCTGCCCGGCGTCCGCAAGTCCAGCTGGTAAGAGGCTCGAAACTATTTCCCAGTTCGCCACAGGCCCCGCCCGAGAGGGCGGGGAACCAGGCGAGAAAGGTTGACAGGTCACCATGACGATGACCGACCCCATCGCAGACTTCTTGACTCGTCTGCGTAACGCGAACTCGGCGTACCACGACGAGGTCGTGCTTCCCCACTCGAAGATCAAGGCGAACATCGCCGAGATCCTCAAGCGCGAGGGCTACATCGCGGGCTACCGCGACGAGCCGGGCGAGAAGCACAAGAACCTCATCGTGGAGCTGAAGTACGGCCCCAACCGCGAGCGCAGCATCGCCGGCCTCCGGCGCGTGTCCAAGCCGGGTCTGCGGGTGTACGCAAAATCGACCGAACTGCCGTCCGTGCTGGGTGGCCTCGGCGTCGCGATCATCTCGACGTCCGGTGGCCTGCAGACCGACCGTCAGGCCAAGCGCAACAACGTGGGCGGCGAAGTCCTCGCCTACGTCTGGTAAGGAAGGGGGCACAGACATGTCACGCATCGGAAAGCTGCCGGTCGCCGTCCCCTCCGGGGTCGACGTGACCATCAACGGTCAGCACATTCAGGTCAAGGGGCCCAAGGGCACCCTCGAGCACACCCTCGCGGAGCCCATTACCGTTGAGCGCGGTGAAGACGGCACCCTGCAGGTGAAGCGCCCGGACGACGAGCGCACCTCCAAGGCGCTGCACGGTCTCACGCGTACGCTGGTGAACAACCTCGTCGTCGGCGTCACCGCCGGCTACGAGAAGAAGATGGAAATCCACGGTGTTGGTTACCGCGTGCAGGCCAAGGGCTCGGACCTCGAGTTCGCCCTCGGCTACAGCCACCCGGTGAAGATCGAGGCGCCGGAGGGCATCACCTTCAAGGTGGAGACGCCCACCCGGTTCTCGGTGTCCGGCATCGACAAGCAGAAGGTCGGCCAGATCGCCGCGGTCATCCGCAAGTTGCGCCGTCCCGACCCGTACAAGGGCAAGGGCCTGCGCTACGAGGGTGAGAAGATCCGCCGCAAGGTCGGAAAGACGGGTAAGTGATCATGAGCGACACGACTACCACGAAGCGCAAGCCGGTCGGCAAGGATGTCTCGACCCGCCGCCGCGTCGCGAAGACCCGTCGGCACTTCCGCCTGCGCAAGAAGGTCAACGGCACGCCGGTTCGTCCGCGCCTGGTCGTCAAGCGGTCCTCGCGGCACATCGCCGTGCAGCTGATCGACGACCTCGCCGGCCACACCCTGGCGTCGGCGTCCACCCTCGAGGCGGACGTCCGGGCGACCGACGGCGACAAGAAGGCCAAGGCCGCGAAGGTCGGCGAGCTCGTCGCCGCGCGCGCCAAGGCGGCCGGGATCTCGGCGGTGGTGTTCGACCGTGGTGGCAACGCCTACCACGGCCGCATCGCCGCGCTCGCCGACGCCGCCCGTGAGGCGGGGTTGGAGTTCTGATGCAGATGCTCGTCAATGGAAGGAAAGCCTGATGCCGGGACGTACGCGGCAATTCGGCGGCGGCCAGGGCGGACCGGGCGGTCAGGGCGGCAACGACCGCAATGACCGCCGCGGTGGCGGCCGGGACCGGCGCGACAGCGGCCGTGGCGGGGCCGGCCAGGACAAGACCCCGCACCTCGAGAAGGTCGTGACGATCAACCGCGTCGCCAAGGTCGTCAAGGGTGGTCGTCGCTTCAGCTTCACCGCCCTCGTCGTCGTCGGTGACGGTGACGGTCAGGTCGGCGTCGGCTACGGCAAGGCCAAGGAAGTTCCCGCGGCCATCGCCAAGGGCGTCGAGGAAGCGAAGAAGAACTTCTTCCGCGTGCCTCGCGTCGGCGGCACCATTCCCCACCCGATCCAGGGTGAGGAAGCCGCCGGTGTCGTGCTGCTGCGTCCGGCTTCGGCCGGTACCGGTGTCATCGCCGGTGGCCCGGTGCGCGCGGTGCTGGAGTGCGCGGGTGTTCACGACGTGCTGTCGAAGTCGCTCGGCTCCGACAACGCGATCAACATCGTGCACGCGACCGTGGCGGCCCTGAAGGGTCTGCAGCGTCCCGAAGAGGTCGCGGCCCGCCGCGGTCTCCCGCTCGAGGACGTCGCTCCGGCCCGGATGCTGCGCCAGCGCGCGGGCCAGGGGGCGTGACATGACTCAGCTCAAGGTCACCCAGGTCAAGAGCAAGATCGGCACGAAGCACGCTCACCGCGAGTCGCTGCGCACCCTCGGGCTGCGCAAGATCCGCCAGAGCGTCGTGCGTGAAGACACCCCCCAGGTGCGCGGCCTGATCCACACCGTCCGCCACCTGGTGGAGGTCGAGGAGGTCCAGGCATGACGGCCATCAAGATCCACCACCTGCGTCCGGCTCCGGGCTCGAAGCGCGAGAAGATGCGCGTCGGCCGTGGTGAAGGCTCGAAGGGCAAGACGGCCGGTCGCGGCACGAAGGGCACCAAGGCCCGTAAGAACGTGCCCGCCGGCTTCGAGGGTGGGCAGATGCCCATCCACATGCGGCTGCCGAAGCTGCGTGGCTTCAAGAACCGCTTCCGCACCGAATACCAGCCGGTGAACGTGGGCGACATCGCCCGCGTCTTCCCGGACGGCGGCAAGATCGGCGTCGAGGAGCTCGTCGCGGGCGGTCTCGTCCGCAAGGGCAGCCTCGTGAAGGTCCTCGGCAACGGCGACGTCGACGGCGTGAAGCTGGACGTCACCGCGGACGGTTTCTCCGGCTCTGCCAAGGAGAAGCTCGAAGCTGCCGGTGGTTCCGCCACCGCCAACTGAGGCAACTGAAGCACCTGACACACGACTCGGGCCCATCCAGCGCACAGCTGGGTGGGCCCGATTCGTTGTGTGGGCTCGTCCACAAGCGCTGTACGCGCGTTCGCGGCCGCGGTAGGCGCCGTCGCGCGGAGTGGGCCGGACGCGTCCGCTGAGGGCCACTGAGGACGTTGCGGCCGGCCGCGCGGGACTCGCGCCCGCGGCCCGATCCCGTTGCCCCGCAACGAAGCAACCCTGGCCGCACCCGTGCGTCCAGGGTGTAGCGGCCACCGGGACACCTACCGAAGACCGGGGCCGAACAGGTGATCATTTCGGGTGCGAACGGTCCAACCTGCGACATCGCCCCAGGCGTCTCGGGATCGGCTGAGACGGAAAACGCACACGCGCTGCGGACGCGCCCTGTGAAGCTGTTAGAGTCGGCGACACGCTTCGGGACCACTGTGCCCTGAGGCGTTCCTGGCTTGCCTGCCAGTGAGCTGTGTTCCCGCCGGCCTCGTGCCGGCCAAGCCGATCGTCGGTAGGACAGCCGACGACGCCGAGGAGGTCCCCCGCGTGCTCAGCGCCTTCCGCTCGGCTCTCGCGACGCCGGATCTACGCAAGAAGATCCTGTTCACGCTAGCCATCGTCGCGGTCTACCGGATCGGTGCCGCCATCCCGGCCCCGGGGATCTCGTTCTCCGCAGTGCAGGCCTGTAGCTCTCAGGCCGACCAGCAGGGCGTCTACCAGCTGCTGAACCTGTTCAGCGGTGGTGCGCTGCTCCAGCTGTCGCTGTTCTCGACCGGCATCATGCCGTACATCACGGCGAGCATCATCATCCAGCTGCTGACCGTGGTGATCCCGCGGTTCGAGGAGCTGAAGAAGGAAGGCCAGGCCGGCCAGAACAAGCTCACGCAGTACACCCGGTACCTCACGATCGCCCTGGCGATCCTGCAGGCCACCGGCGTTGTCGCGCTGGCCGACCGCGGCACCCTCTTCCAGGGCTGCCAGCAGCAGATCATCCCGGACAACAGCGTCTACTCGCTGGCGCTGATCGTCTGCACCATGACCGCGGGCACCGCCGTCATGATGTGGCTGGGCGAGCTCATCACCGAGCGCGGCGTCGGCAACGGCATGTCGGTCCTGATCTTCCTGAACATCGCGGCCCGCATCCCCACCGAGGGCGCCAACATCATGAGCAACGGCGGCGCGGTCGCCCTGGTCATGATCTGCGTGTTCGGTTTGGTGATCATCGCGAGCGTCATCTTCGTGGAGCAGGGGCAGCGCCGGATCCCGGTGCAGTACGCCAAGCGCATGATCGGCCGCCGGATGTACGGCGGCACGTCGACCTACCTGCCGATCAAGGTGAACCAGGCCGGTGTCATCCCGGTCATCTTCGCGTCGTCGCTGCTGTACCTGCCGCAGCTGCTCAGCCAGCTCATCGGCGACCCGAACAGCAACTCCGGCTGGCAGTCCTTCATCCAGAACTACCTGGTCAACCAGAGCAGCTGGGTGCACATCCTCGCGTACTTCGCGTTGATCATCTTCTTCACGTACTTCTACATCACGATCACGTTCAACGTCGACGAGCGTGCGGACGAGATGAAGAAGTTCGGTGGGTTCATCCCGGGTATCCGCCCGGGCCGCCCCACTGCCGAATACCTGAGCTACGTCCTCGGCCGCATCACGCTGCCGGGCTCGCTGTACCTGGGCATCATCGCGATCCTCCCGAACTTCTTCCTGTCCCTCACCGGCAGCGGGAACAACCAGAACTTCCCGTTCGGTGGCACGGCTGTGCTGATCATGGTGGGTGTCGGTCTCGACACCGTGAAGCAGATCGAAAGCCAGCTGATGCAGCGCAACTACGAAGGGTTCTTGAAGTGACGCGTGTGGTTCTCGTCGGCCCGCCCGGCGCGGGTAAAGGTACGCAGGCGGTGGCCCTGTCGGAGCAGCTGCGGGTTCCGCACATCTCGACGGGTGACCTGTTCCGCGCACACGTCGGTCAGGAGACGCCGCTCGGCCAGGAGGCCAAGCGCTACCTCGACTCGGGTGAGCTCGTCCCCGACTCGGTGACCAACGAGATGGTCCGCGAGCGGCTCGCCGAGCCCGACGCGAAGGCCGGCTTCCTGCTCGACGGTTTCCCCCGCAACACGAAGCAGGCCGAGGTCCTCGGCGAGATGCTGAAGGAATCCGACTGCGCGCTCGAGTCCGTGATCCAGCTGCAGGTGCCTGAAGACGTCGTCGTGTCCCGGCTGATGGCCCGCGGCCGCGCCGACGACACCGAAGAGGTCATCCGCCGCCGTCAGCAGATCTACTGGTCAGAGACCGCTCCGCTGCTGGAGTACTACGCCGACATCCTGGTGGCTGTCGACGGCGTGGGCGACGTGCAGGAGATCTCGGACCGCGTGCTGAAAGCGCTGCGCGACCGCACGTGAATCTCGGAGGGTTGCGTGTTCTGCAAGTGCTCCGCCGTGGGCGCATGATCGAGGTCAAGACGCCGGGCGAGCTGCAGGCGATGCGGGCGGCCGGGCTGGTCGTCGCGAGGACGCTGTCCGCCGTGCGCGAGCGTGCGCAGGTCGGTGTCAGCACTGCCGAGCTCGACGAGCTGGCCGAGCAGACGATCCGCGACGCGGGGGCCGTGCCGTCCTTCAAGGGTTACCACGGTTTCCCCGCGTCGATCTGCGCGTCGGTGAACGAGCAGATCGTCCACGGCATCCCGTCGAGCCGGCAGGTGCTGGGCGACGGTGACCTGATCTCGGTCGACTGCGGCGCCATCCTCGACGGCTGGCACGGCGACTCCGCCGTGACGCTCGCGATCGGCGCCGTCAGCGAGAAGGACCTCGCGCTGTCCGCCGCCACGGAGAAGTCCATGTGGGCCGGCATCGAGGCCGTGCGCGCGGGCGGGCGGCTCACCGACATCTCGTTCGCCGTGCAGACCGCGGCCGAGAAGGCCGGCCGCGACAACGGCGTCGAGTACGGGATGATCCTCGAGTACGGCGGCCACGGCATTGGCCGCCAGATGCACATGGACCCGTTCCTGCCCAACGTCGGCAAGCCCGGCAAGGGCCCGCGGCTCAAGGTCGGCATGGCGCTCGCGATCGAGCCCATGCTCACCGGGGGCGGCGGCGAGACCGTGGAGCTCGAGGACGGCTGGACCGTGGTCACGGCCGACGGCTCCCGCGCGTCGCACTGGGAGCACACCGTCGCCATCACGGAGGACGGTCCCTGGGTGCTCACCGCGCCCGAAGAGGACTGACGAGGGCTGGCACTGCCGCTCACCCGGCTGGAAAAGTTCACCTGACCAGGCGATTCTCGCAGGTCGGCTCGTTTTCAGGCATACTGGAACCCTGGCGCCCGACCGCCGGCTTGTAGCACAGTTACCCCCCGTTTGGGGGTCGCGACACGAGTCGCGTACTCTGTCAAGTCGGCGTACTCATCGCGCCGGTTCCTGCGCGCTCGTGAACTCTCGCGAACACTCGGAGTCGGGGTGGAGTGTGCCGGAGCAGCACCCCAGTAAGCAAGGGACTCGAGCTCAAACCGATCACGCTGTGTGCATCAAGCGTGCATTCAGGGATTGCGGAGGACATGGCTAAGAAAGACGGGGCCATCGAGGTCGAAGGCCGCGTGGTCGAGCCGCTCCCCAACGCGATGTTCCGCGTCGAGTTGGAGAACGGCCACAAAGTTCTTGCCCACATCAGCGGCAAGATGCGGCAGCACTACATCCGCATCCTGCCCGAGGACAGGGTCGTCGTGGAGCTTTCGCCCTACGACTTGTCTCGTGGTCGCATCGTCTACCGCTACAAGTGATCACGAAGAGCTGAGAAGAAGCAGGAGAGTCGGAGACGTGAAGGTCCAGCCGAGCGTCAAGAAGATCTGCGACAAGTGCAAGGTGATCCGCCGCCACGGACGGATCATGGTGATCTGCGAGAACCTGCGTCACAAGCAGCGTCAGGGCTGAGCACTGCACTTCAGCAGAGCGGATTGACGGCTACACACCCTCCCCGCACCTGCCGGGCCGCGTGAGCGGTCCGGTTCACCCCCGGACTTCAGGCCGGGGCCGGGACACCCGCAGCGCAAGCGGCGGGCACGACAGGCGAGTCGGTTCCGGAACCGGACGGGGAGAAGACCTGAAGACGAAATCGAAGAAGGAGCTATAGCGCCCATGGCACGACTCGCTGGCGTAGACCTCCCCCGCGAAAAGCGGTTGGAGATCGCGCTGACCTACATCTACGGCATCGGCCGTACACGCTCGAAGCAGATGATCGCCGCCGCCGAGCTGAACGCGGACACCCGCGTGAAGGACCTCAGCGACGACGACCTCATCAAGCTGCGCGAGTACATCGACGAGAACTTCAAGGTCGAGGGTGACCTTCGCCGTGAGGTGAACGCCGACATCCGTCGCAAGATCGAGATCGGCACCTACCAGGGCCTGCGCTGGCGTCGTGGTCTGCCCGTCCGCGGTCAGCGGACCAAGACCAACGCCCGCACCCGCAAGGGTCCGAAGAAGACGGTCGCCGGCAAGAAGAAGGCTGGCAAGAAGTGAGCGTCAAGGGCAAGAAGGTCGTGCAGATGGGCGGCGGGAACCGTCGCGGCACGGCTTGTGTCTCGCCCAAGGCGCTCTACGCCCGCCCGATGGCGCTGCGCAACCTGTACACCGACGCCGGGTCGATCATCCGGCGCGGACAGGCCGAAGCGGCCGCCGCTCACCAAGAGAACGCGCGCTAACAGGAGAACCCTCAGAACATGCCACCGAAGTCTCGTACTGCGGCGGGGGCCAAGAAGGTCCGCCGCAAGGAAAAGAAGAACGTTGCGCACGGTCACGCGCACATCAAGAGCACGTTCAACAACACCATCGTCTCGATCACGGACCCCACGGGCGCTGTGATCGCGTGGGCGTCGAGTGGTCACGTGGGCTTCAAGGGCTCGCGCAAGTCCACCCCGTTCGCCGCGCAGATGGCCGCCGAGAACGCCGCCCGCAAGGCTGCCGAGCACGGCATGAAGAAGGTCGACGTCTTCGTGAAGGGCCCGGGTTCGGGCCGCGAGACGGCGATCCGCTCGTTGCAGGCCGCCGGTCTCGAGGTCGGCACCATCCAGGACGTGACCCCGCAGCCTCACAACGGCTGCCGCCCGCCCAAGCGGCGCCGGGTCTGAGGAACGGGGAGGAGTAAGAAGAAATGGCTCGTTACACCGGCCCCGCGACGCGTATTTCGCGTCGCCTCAAGGTTGACCTCATCGGCGGCGACCAGGCTTTCGAGCGTCGCCCCTACCCGCCGGGCCAGCACGGCCGCGGGCGCATCAAGGAGTCCGAGTACCTCCTGCAGTCGCAGGAGAAGCAGAAGGCTCGCTACACCTACGGCGTTCTCGAGCGCCAGTTCGTCCGGTACTACAAGGAAGCCGTCCGGCGTCCCGGTAAGACCGGTGAGAACCTGCTGCAGATCCTCGAGTCCCGGCTGGACAACGTGATCTACCGCGCCGGCATCGCCCGCACGCGCCGCCAGGCGCGTCAGCTGGTGAGCCACGGCCACTTCCTGGTCAACGGCGTGAAGGTCAACGTCCCGTCCTTCCAGGTCTCCAAGTGGGACATCATCGACGTGCGGCCGAAGTCGTTCACGATGCTGCCCCTCGTGGTGGCGAAGGAGTCCTTCGGCGAGCGCCCCATTCCGGCGTGGCTGCAGGTCGTCCAGTCCAACCTCCGCGTGCTGGTTCACCAGCTGCCGGAGCGTGCGCAGATCGACGTTCCGGTTCAGGAACAGCTGATCGTCGAGCTCTACTCCAAGTAACCCGGCTTCCGGGCCGAGTTACGGGCGGCGGCGCCCGAAGTGCGCCGCCGCCGCGCCATCCCTTCGACGTCATATGGCGGGCGTCGTCTGGAAAGGAATTAGGAAAAATGCTGATTTCCCAGCGGCCGGCTCTCGGCGAAGAGACGGTCAACGAGACCCGCTCCCGGTTCACCATCGAACCGCTGGAGCCCGGCTTCGGCTACACGCTCGGCAACTCGCTGCGGCGCACGCTGCTGTCGTCCATTCCGGGCGCGGCCGTGACGAGCATCCGCATCGACGGCGTGCTGCACGAATTCACCACCGTTCCCGGGGTGAAGGAAGACGTCACCGACATCATCCTGAACCTCAAGGAGCTCGTGGTGTCCTCGGAAGAGGACGAGCCGGTCACCATGTACCTGCGCAAGCAGGGCCCCGGTGAGGTCACGGCTGCCGACATCGTGCCCCCGGCCGGCGTCACCGTGCACAACCCGGACCTTCACATCGCGGCGCTGAACGGCAAGGGCAAGCTCGAGATCGAGCTCGTCGTCGAGCGCGGCCGCGGTTACGTTCCGGCCCTGCAGAACAAGCAGGCCGGCGCCGAGATCGGCCGTATCCCGGTCGACTCGATCTACTCGCCGGTGCTGAAGGTGACGTACAAGGTCGAGGCCACTCGTGTCGAGCAGCGCACCGACTTCGACAAGCTGATCCTGGACGTCGAGACCAAGCCGTCGATCACGCCGCGCGACGCGGTCGCGTCGGCGGGCAAGACGCTGGTGGAGCTGTTCGGTCTCGCTCGCGAGCTGAACGTCGACGCCGAAGGCATCGAGATCGGCCCGTCGCCGCAGGAAGCGGACACCATCGCCGCCTACGCGATGCCGATCGAGGACCTGGACCTCACCGTCCGGTCGTACAACTGCCTCAAGCGCGAAGGCATCCACACGGTGGGCGAGCTCGTCTCGCGCAGCGAGGCGGACCTGCTCGACATCCGCAACTTCGGTGCGAAGTCGATCGACGAGGTCAAGCTGAAGCTGGTCGGTCTCGGCCTGGCGCTCAAGGACAGCCCGCCCGGGTTCGACCCGACCGCGGCTGCCGCCAGCTACGACGGTGAGGGCTGGTCGGGAAGCGTCGCCGGCATCGGCGGCGGGATTTCGGACGAGGGCCACGACGATGGCCAGGACTACGCAGAGACGGAGCAGCTGTAAGGCCGCGTAGGCCTGGAGCTGTGCAGCTGAACTAGGAGAACCAATGCCCACCCCTACCAAGGGAGCCCGGCTCGGCGGCTCGTCCGCGCACGAGCGGCTGATCCTGGCCAACCTGGCCTCGCAGCTGTTCGAGCACGGCAAGATCACCACGACCGAGGCGAAGGCCCGCCGGGTGCGCCCGCTGGCCGAGAAGCTGATCACCAAGGCGAAGCGGGGCGACCTGCACAACCGTCGCCAGGTGCAGAAGGTCGTGCGTGACAAGGACGTCGTGCACAAGCTCTTCGCCGAGATCGGTCCGCACTTCGCGGAGCGCGCCGGCGGTTACACCCGCATCACCAAGACGATGCCGCGCAAGGGCGACAACGCCGCCATGGCCGTCATCGAACTGGTCGCGGAGAAGACCGTGACGTCGGAAGCCGAGCGGGCTCGCAACACGAAGTTCGCGAAGGACGAGAAGCCGGCCGAGGCTGCCGTGGTCGAAGAGACCACGTCGGAAGAAGCCGTCGCCGAGGCTCCGGCCGAGGAGACCACCGAGGCCGCGGCTTCGGAGGAGGCTTCGGCCGAGTCGGACTCGGACGAGGCCGCTGACGACGCGGACGCCAAGAAGGACTGAAGTCCTGACGGCACAGTCGACACCGGACGAGCCCGCCACTCCCTCCGGGGAGGGCGGGCTCGTTCGTCTGCGCTTGGACGTGTCCTACGACGGCACGGACTTTTCCGGCTGGGCCCGCCAGCCCGGCCGGCGCACCGTGCAGGCCGAGTTGGAAGCGGCCCTGCAGCGCCAGCCTCCGGGCGCGTCCGTGCCCAAGTCCGTGGTCGTCGCGGGCCGCACGGACGCCGGGGTGCACGCGACGGGTCAGGTCGTGCACGTGGACGTCGTCCCGCTGGAGCCCGGTGCTCCCGGCCGCGTGCCGGTTGACGCGCACGGCATCCCGGACCTCACGCGCATGACGGGCCGCTGGAACAAGCTGATGCCCGCAGACGTGCGCGTGCTCCGCGCCCGCGTCGCCCCTGCGGGCTTCGACGCCCGCTTCTCGGCCATCCGCCGCCACTACCACTATCGCGTCTCAGACGCGCCGTGGGGCGTCGATCCGCTGCGTCGCAACGACACCCTCGCATGGGGCCGTCCACTGTCGACGGACGCGATGAACGAGGCCGCCGCGGACCTGCTCGGCCTGCAGGACTTCGCCGCCTACTGCAAGCAGCGCGAGGGCGGCACCACGATCCGTGAGCTGCAGCAGCTGGAGTGGACCCGGCTCGACGAGCACCTGCTGGAAGTCCGCGTCTCCGCCGACGCCTTCTGTCACTCGATGGTCCGCAGCCTCGTCGGTGTGCTGCTGATGGTCGGCGACGGCCGCCGCGCCCGCTCCTGGCCCGCCGAGGTCCTCTCCAGCGGCAAGCGGGACAGCGCCGTCGCGCCGGCCCACGGCCTCACGCTCACCGCCGTGGACTACCCGCCGGACGCAGAACTCGCCGCGCGCGCCGAGCAGACGCGCAACGTCCGCTCCGCCGACGACCTGTAGCTTCTCTCCGCATGGGGGAGCACCAGGACGAGACCAGGGCGGCCTACGACGGCGTCGTCGAGCTGTACGCGTCGCTCTTCGCCGACCGGCAGCTGGAGACGATGCCGTTCACGCGGACCATGGTCCGCACCTTCGCCGAGCTGGTCGCCGCGACGGGCAACTCGCGCGTGGCCGACATCGGCTGCGGTCCGGGGCACATCACCGCGTTTCTGGCCGACCAGGGGCTGGCCGCCCGGGGCCTCGACCTGTCTCCTGGCATGGTCGAGCACGCCCGGAAGTCGTTCCCGGTGCTGCGCTTCGACGAGGCCCGGACGGAAGCCCTGCCGCTCGAGGACGGCTCCCTCGGCGGCGTGGTGGCCCACTACTCGCTGATCCACACCCCGCCGGCGGAAGTGCCCGCGCTGCTCGCCGAGCTGACGCGCGTCCTGGCCCCGGGCGGTCTGTCGCTGGTCTCGTTCTTCGCGACCGACGCCCCGGAGCCGGTCCCCTTCGACCACAAGGTCGCACCCGCCTACAGCTGGCCGGTCGACCGCTTCGCCGAGCTGCTCGCAGACGCCGGCCTCGACGAGTCCGCCCGCCTCGTCCACGACCCGCGGTCCGAGCGGGGTTTCCTCGACGCGCACCTGCTGGCCCGCCGCTAGCGGACCCGTGGCGGCGTACGGGCATCAAGGGGCGGCCTATCGGTGGTGCGCCACGCCCTGGGGGTGATGACCTGGGGTGGTCCTCCCTCGCGAGCCAAGAAGGAGATTTGCCATGGCGACGTTCGTCCTCGTGCCCGGTGCGTGGCACGGTTCCTGGACGTTCGAGTCGGTCATCCCGCTACTGGAACAGGCCGGTCACACCGTCCACGCGCTGACCCTGACGGGACTGCGGCCCGACGATGACGACACGACGGTTGCGAGCGCCAACCTCGACACCCACGCCGACGACGTCGTGAGCCTCCTGGATCGCGCCCGGATCACCGACGCGACCCTGGTCGGGCACAGCTACGGCGGGATGGTGATCTCCGCCGCTGCCGACCGCGCGGGTGGCCGGGTCTCGCGTCTGGTTCACCTCGACGCCTACGTTCCGCGTGACGGCGAGTCGTGCTGGTCGTTGACCACCGAGGCCTACCGGCAGTCCTTCGTGGCCGGTGCGGCCGACACGGGCCACACCGTCCGCCCGCCCTTCCGCGCCCCGCACGGCGGCGATCCCCGCCGCCGGCCCCACCCGCTGGCCTCCCTCGTGCAAACGATCCGGCTCACCGGCGTCGTCGATCGCGTGCCCCGGCGCGACTTCGTCTACTGCTCCGGCTGGGAAGACGGCACCCCCTTCGCCGGACTCCGCGCCCGGCTCCAAGCCGATCCGGGCTGGCGCGTCCGTGACCTCCCGACCGCCCACAACGCGATGCGGGAGGCCCCGGGTGTCGTCGCCGAACTGCTGATCTGAACACAGCGAAGGCCTCCTCGAACGTGTCGAGGAGGCCTTCACCACAAGCGAAACCGGCTCAGTCGCCCCGGCGCACCGGGCCGAGCAGCTGCTGTTCCTTCTGCGTCGTCACCAGGCGCAGCGGACGCCACAGGTTGCGGCCCAGCGCCACGACCTGGTCGTCCTTCAGCGTGGTCAGCTGGCGCATCATCTGCGGCGGCAGGCGCCAGATGCGGGCCGCCAGCTCGGCCTGGCCGGCGGGCAGGCGCTGCATCAGCACGAGGTCCGCGGCATTGGCCGTCGCGCCGGCCTGCGGGTGCAGGTACGGCAGGACGTAGACGGTCGTCTGCCACGGCGAACGCGGCGGGAAGAGGTCCTGCGGGGTCGGGCCGCCGTCGGTGACCACGAGCAGCGGCGCGTCCTCCGACGGGCGCGGCAGCTCGACCGGCGACAGGCGCCGGATCTGCACCAGGGGCGAGGGCCGGCCGTCGCGGTTGCCGGCGGCCTGGGAGAGCACCTGCCAGGCCGCGGGACGCCCGGTGGCCACAACCACCCACGCACCGACCGCCATCGCGCGCAGCGCCACCTGACGGGCCAGGTACAGCCCGCCCACGAGCACGATGCGCGTCGGCGTGGAGCGCAGGGCGGAGATGGTGAGCGGTTCGCCCTTCAGGCCCGAGCCTAGGACGATGCCGCCGCGGTCGCCCGAGGGGCTGATCGCGTCGAGCATCGCGGGGTCGACGGTGAACTCCGGGGCCACGCCAGGGTTCTGCCCGGCGTCGCGAAGGCGGGTGCTCATGCCGTACCTCCGATCGGCAGGGTCGCGGCGAACGCGGAGATCTGCAGGCCCCGCAACGGCGTCAGGTCGACGTCGAGCCGCTCCGAAATGGACTTGAGCCGCTGGTCGGCGGCCTCGAGCTCACGCGGGTTGCGGGCGCTCACGCGCACCACGCCGCGCAGGCCGATACGGCCCTCGTCCGCGGCAGGGGAAATCGACATGGCGACCGTGGCCGACAGCGCGCGCACACTCGTGAGCGCGTCGAGGCTGCCGGTGATCTTGCCCTTCGGCCAGCTCGTGATCGCGTAGCTGGAGTGCCCGATGCCGGCCGCCGTGACGCCCGTCCAGCTCTCCTGCAGCGTGACCTTCGTCGACGAACCCGCCACGGCCGTGAGCTCCGCGGCGGAGATGCTGGCACGCAGCAGCTCGTCCGGGTCCAGGGGCCGCGTCGGCACGCCCTGCGACTCCAGCGCGTTGCGCACGCGCGACAGCGCACCGATCAGCGCGCGGTGGGCGCCGACAACGCCGCCACCGCGTTCCCGGATCGCCTCCGCGCAGCGGCGCGGGTCGAGGCGGATCGCGATCCACGTGGTGCGCCGGGCCGCCGCGGGCAGCGGGCCGAGCACCTCCATGTACGAACTGAGCGCCGGCGAGTCCGACGGCAGCGCCGCGGAACCCGGGTAGCTGTGCCAGATCATCTGGATCGAGTCGAGCACCACACCGCGGTCCTCGAGGCACGGCGCCAGCGCCGACAGCGGCAGGCTCGGCGCACCGCCGGCCTGGGTGATCAGCGCGGGCGTCGGCTCCACGAGGAGCACCGCCGTCCACGTGCCGTCGTTCCAGGCGAGGCCGACCTGCTGGCGCTCGTGGTCGACGCCGTGCGCCACCACGAGGTCCGGCACGGCCAGGCGCAGCAGGTTCACGCGCGCGTCGTCCGGGCCCGTCACCGTGGTGTTCTCCGCGGCCAGCTCTTCGAGGCTGCTGGGCGGCGGCGGGGTCGCGACGCGGTCGTGCGAACGGAAGCGGTAGCGCAGCGTGAGACCGAGCCACTGGGTGAACCAGCGCCCGCCCCAGCGCAGGAACGCGAAGATGAGGAAAACGGCGGCGACGCCGATGGCGATGAACTTCAGCTGCTCCATGTTGATCGCGAGCAGCACGAGTCCGATCGCGACACCCACCTCGAGGAGCACGAGGTTCGCCACAGGCAGCGGGCCTAGGTTGATGCCGCCGGACCGCTGACGCGAAGGCGGGGCCATGCGGGTCGCGGTCGCAGTGCCACCACCCTGCGGCGAGCCACCGGAACCGGGGCCGTCAGGACCGGGTCCGCCGGAACCGCCGCCAGGCCCGCCAGGTCCCCCCGGACCTCCAGGGCCACCGGGTCCGCCAGGTCCTCCTGGACCACCCGGGCCGCCGCCGCGGGGGCCGGGCCCGCCGGGTCCTCCGGGACCACCGGGACCACCGGGACCGCCCGGGCCACCGGGTCCACGCGGGACTCCGCCGGGGCCGCCAGGACCGCCCGGCACGCCACCGGGTCCGCCCGGTCCGCCTGCTCTGCCCGGCCGCTGCGGCGGGCCCGGAGGACGTCCTCCGGGTGGCGGTGGCCCGGGGGGCCCTGGCGGACGTGGAGGCGTGGTGACGGACATCCGCGCGTTCTCTTCCCCTCGTGAGTGCTACGTTCCCGGAAAGCCGGTCCCGAGGTGTCCGACCCTAGCTTGAGTTGGTAGAAACCCCACACCAGACGGTCCCCGTACGGCTATCCTGCGGAACCGTACCGCGACGGGGAGGACTGTAGGTCGAGAATGCCATCAACACCCACGACTAAGAGTCAGGTTCAGGCCTACAAGTTCGTCATGCGCCGGATGCAGTCGGCGCTCGTCCGCCGCGACGCGGTGATGCTCCACGACCCGATGCGCACGCACTCGCGGGCGACCGTCGTCGGGGTGATCCTCGGTGTGCTCGGCGCGGTCGTTTTCGTGTTGATCGCCCTGCTCAGCCCGGCTCCCGCCGTGCCGGCGTCGGGCGGCATCGTGATCGGTGAGCAGTCCGGCACCGTCTACGTGGTCACGGGCAATCCGCAAAAGCTGATTCCGACGTTCAACCTCGCTTCCGCGCGCCTGATCTTGCTCGCGCAGTCGCAGCAGCAGACGCAAGGCGCACAAGGCGGAGCGCAGCCCGCGTCGAATGCCGCGCCGGCCGCGGCGGTGAATCCGACCGTCGTCTCCGATGAACAGCTCAAGAATATTCCGCGCGAGAAGCTGACCGGCATTCCCGATGGGCCACAACTTCTGCCCGGTGAGACCCAGCGCATTTCCCCCAACTGGGCGGTCTGTGACCAAGTGGCGCTCGACACGCGGCTGCCGCAACCCGACAGCGTGAACCGCACCGACACCACCGTGATCGGCGGTGTCGCGAACGTCGGCACCGAACTCGCGAAGGGCCAGGCGCTGCTCGCCCGCGCGGACGACGGCAAGACCTACCTGATCTACCGCCTGCAGGCCACGCAGGCGCGGCCCGACGCCAACACCGTGCGTGCCGAGGTCGACCTCGGCGACAACGACCCGGTGCGCGCGGCGCTACAGCTGCCGGCCAAGGCGCGCAAGGCTTCCCAGGCGTTCCTCAACGCGATCCCCGACGTCGGCAAGCTGGTGCCGCCGGTCGTCGATGGCGCCGGTGAAGCGCCGCAGCAGGACTTCGACGGCCTCACCGTCGGCGATGTGTTCTCCACGACCCCGTCGGGCGCGCAGCCGGACTTCTGGCTGATCACCCGCAACGGCATCCAGAAGGTGTCGTCCGCGGTCGCCGACATCGTCCGCACGGCGAAGAACGGCGGCGGGACCAAGATCACCGACCTCGGCCTGGAGAAGATCAACAACGTCCCACGGCTGCAGCCCACCGACGGCGGGTTCGTGAAGGTCGACAACTACCCCGAGCAGACCCCGACCGTGCTCGACGCCACGCAGGGCTCGCCGGTGGCGTGCCTCGGCTGGTCGCTCGACGCCAACAAGAAGACGGCCCACACCTCGGTGTACGTGAGCAAGGGCCTGCCGGCCGAGACGACGAACGCCGACGGCTCGAGCAAGGTCCAGAGCATCAGCAACACCGGGCCGAACGGCCTGCCGATCACCGGCTTCTACATGCCGCCGGGCTTCGGCGCCGTGGTGCAGTCGGCCACCGAGTCGCCCGCGACGTTCTTCAAGGGCCCGATCCAGCTGATCAGCGACCGCGGCCTCCGGTACGGCGTGCCGGACCAGGCGACGGCCGCCGCGCTCGGCCTGACCGAAGCGCAGCCCGCGCCGGAGTCGATCATCGGTCTGCTGCCCACGGGTTCGTCGCTGAACACGCAGGACGTGATGAAGCAGTTCGACTCGGTGCCGATCGACCCGAACGCGGGTTCGTTCCAGACGCCGGCCAACCAGCAAGCCGGTCAGCCGGCCGGGAACTGAAGCGGGTTCGCGTCCGTCACACTCGAAGACAGTCGGGTGAGCGGAGGGATGTCGTGGCAGCGGGGAACAACGCGCTGAACATCGACGGCGAAATCGTCGGCGGCTACGCGGCCAAGGTCGCGGTGGCCGCCGACGAGCTGGACACGGCCGCGGCCGGCGTCGGTGCGGGAGCGATCACGGTCGAGGCATACGGCGAGCTCGGTGGCCGGCTCGGTCTGGACCAGTCGTACGCGCGGGCGTCCGGGGCGTTGCGGCAGCAGCTGCAGGCAGGCGCGGCCGCGCTGCGTTCGGCCGCGGAAGCGCTGGACCAGCTCACCGCCGGCCACGCGCAGCGTGACGCCGACGCGGCCGAGCAGATCAAGCGCGCCGGGGGGCTGTCGTGACCGAGCCGTCGCTGACGTTCGTGTCGGAGCTCGCGGGTGAGCTCGGCGTGACCGACCCCGTCGAGACGTACTACCGGCCGCTGGTCGGCCGCTGGGCCGAGCTCGACGAAGAAGCGCAGCGCCTGCGCACCGCGGCGAAGACGGCGGGCGGCGTTTCCGCCGACCTGGCCGACGAGCTGGGCCGGCTCGACGCGTCGTGGTCCGGGGAGGACGCCGACGCGTTTGTCACCTACCTGGGTGAAATCCGGTCCGCGAGCGAAGGCGTCGAAGACGCGCTGGACGAGCTGGCGGGCGCGCTGGAGGAACTGGCCGGATCGCTGCGCAAGATCGTCGGCGACGCCGCCGACGTGCTCGTGGACTCGGCCGACCTGCTGTCGGAGTCGGCGATGCTGCCGGTCGGTGGCGTCAGCCGCTCGCGCACGCAGCTGCGTGAGACCGGGCAGTCGGTGAAGTCGCTCTACGACGCGGCGGAGGACGTGCTGCAGCACTTCGCGCAGCTGTGCAACGGCGTGGACGCACCGGCGGGGGAGCAGTCGAGCATCGCCGTGCGGCAGCACTACCCGCAGGAGCAGTTCCGGCTGCACGAAGGCGATTCCGCGCCGGCGCAGCAGCCCTCAGCGGTCACCGCGGGGCCGTCCACATCGGAGCAGCCGACGCACGACGGCGCGGCTCAGCAGGCCGCAACTCACCCCGGCACGGTCCACGCGGAAGCCGCGACCGCAGCGACCCATACCGACGCCACGACACCGTCGGCCGACGACTCCGTTTCGGCGTCCGCGGCCGAGGAACTCCACCAGGGCAAGGAAACCGGCGCCGACCCTCGCCTCACCCAGGGCCAGGCGGGCGTGCCGCCGATCGGGCCCGAAGGGCTCGCCCCGGCGCCCGCGCCGGTCGCCCAGAACGAGTCCGGCGGCATGTCGATGATGCCCATGATGCCGATGGGCGGCATGGGCGGCGGCGGAATGGGCGGTGGCGGTGGCGGCACGCGCCAGGCCAAGAACCGCACGCCCGCCAAGCCTTCCGAGCTCCTCGGTGATCCCGCGCCGGTCACGCCACCCGTGATCGGCGAGGACCCTCAGAAGCCCGCCACGGCCAAGAAACCCCAGAACTGACCGAAGGGGCCGTCCACCGCATTTTCGCGGTGTACGGCCCCTTCAGCGTCTTCGGTCGGGTACTGCTCAGCTCGGCGGGCCGGTCGGGCGGTTGCGCCGGATCGTGTGCATCACGAACAGCGTGATCAGCAGCGCCACGATGCCACCGCCGGTGCCGGCCAGCGCCACGATCATCGGCGTCGAGCTCATCGAGTCGGCCGGCGGCAGCACCGCCGTCTGCACCACGGGTTTCGGCTTCGCGAGCTCGCCGACGTCGTTCGGCAGGTTCGCGGTGAGCGCGGCCACGGGGTCGATCACGCCGTAGCCCACGAAGTCGTCTCGCCCGCCCGGTGCGGCCGGGTGCTGCGCGGTGGCCTCGATGCGCTGGATCACCTGGCGCGCTTTGAGCTGCGGGTACATCTGGCGCACGAGCGCGGCCACCCCGGCCACGTACGGCGAGGCGAAGCTCGTGCCCTGGATCGGCGACTGCTGGGTGCCATCGATGGTCAGGTTGGCCAGACCCGTCGAGCCCTCGGCCGGGTCGAGCGACACGATGTCGGTGCCCGGCGCGGCCACGCCGACCCACGGCCCGTGCACGCTGAACGACGCGACGCCGCCGGTTTCGTCGATCGCGCCGACCGACAGCACGTCGTCGGCGAACCACGGCGGCGTGACGATCGAGCGCGGCTTGTTCGGGTCGGCCTGGTCGTTCTGCGGGCAGTCGTCGGAGACGTTGCCCGCGGCGGCCACGACCACGACGTCGTGGTCGGCCGCGTACTTCACCGCGGCCTGTACCTCCTGCTCGCCCTTCTGGATGCTGTCGGGGCCAGTGGCCGCACGGCAGTGGTCCACCGACATGTTGACGACCTTGATGTCACCCCGGTCGGCGATGCCTCGGAGGATCTGGGCCAGCGTGTCCAGCGTGCCCGCGGTGCCTTCCTTCTGCAGCTGACGGGTGTCACCGTCGCTCTTCTGCTGGGGGCTCGTACCGGCGCCGCTGCCGCTGACCTGGCCGCCACCGCCGCCGTTGCCGGGCAGCTGGTTGCCGTTCTGGCCACCGTTCTGACTGCCGTTCTGCCCGCCGGGCGGGGTGCCGGTTCCACCACCGGGCTGGCCGGTGTCGCCGCCGGTGTTGTTCGTGTCCTCGGCGTAGTTCGAGCTCAGCTGCCGGTAGGACACGATCGTGGCGTCGGGGGCGACGCCGATGAAGCCGACCTTCGGGTCGTCCGGGTTGCCCGCGATGATGCCGGCGACCTCGGTGCCGTGGCCGTCGCAGTCCTGCAGACCGCCGGGCTGGTTGTTGTCCGGCGTCGCGACGTACTCACCGCCGGGTTCGACCCGGCCCTCAAACCACGGGTGCGGCGTGACGCCCGTGTCGACCACCGCGACCTTGATGCCCTTGCCGACATTGCCCTTGGCCGCGCGCACGATCTGCTGCGCCTTGTCCAGCTGCAGGTAGCTCTGACCCCACGGGATCGTGTTGATCTGGACGTTGTCGCCGAGGCTGCGCTGCACGCACTGGGTTTTCTTCTGGTAGTTCTTGTCCGGCTTCCCCGTGTCCGCCGGCAGCGCCGTCAGGTCCACCTGCGGCGGAATGGCCCACGTGCCAGCGGCACCGGTGTCCTGCTGCGCCGACGCGGGCGAGACGAGCGCGAACGGCGACAGCACCCCCAGCCCGGCCGCGAGCAGGACGACACCCGTGCGGCCACCGATCCCGAGCCGCCGGACGAGCGGACGTCGCGCGCGCATCTGCTGCCTCACTTGAGGTTCAGGTGGCGCAGCGTCGTGTAGAGGTCCATCACGCCGAGCGCGAGCGGCAGCACGACCGCGATGCAGATCGCCTCGAGGATCTCCACGGTGCGCCGCAGCGGCGGCGAGAAGCGCTGGTTCGGGAAGATCACGCCGACCACGAGCGAGCCCGCGGCGACCACGATCAGGGCGCCGAACACGTACAGCAGCCGGAACTCCGCCGTGGTGGCGAAGAGCCAGCCGACGAGGATGCCGGCGGCGGACACCATGCCGGTGGTGAGCAGCGCGATGGCCTGCGCGCCGTTGGCGTACGCGCGGGCGCGCAGCAGCAGCACGAGCGTGGCGATCACCCCGAGGATGACCCCGAAGTAGCCCGGCGCGGTCGCGGCGAACACGGCGGAGATCGCCGTGGTGGCGCCGCAGCCGATCATCAGGCCGGTCATGTAGTCGTGGGCGATCGCGGTGCGCTGCTCGATGGCCTCGTAGTCCGGGAAACCGGAGTCTTCCTTCAGCTCCTCCGCAGTGCTGGGCACGTGCGGCAGCGGGAGCTTCGCGAGCCAAATCGTGGCGCGCGGCAGGATCGAGATGCAGGCGAGTGACACGGCGACCGCACCGGCGCCCACGCCCGCGGGGGTCGCGCCGGGCACGAGCGTCGCGACCAGGAACGCGATCGCGCCGAACGTGCCGGCCGTGGCCGCGGCGATGAAGATGCGGATGCCGGCGCCGATGATGAGGATGCACACCGCCGAGACGATGAGCACGAGCACCGCGCCCAGCAGCAGGTTCGCCCGGACCGAAAGGCCGGGCACGATGTAGAAGCCGCTCACGAAGGCCAGCGGCAGGCCGCCCGCGGCGGCGATCAGCACGCCGGTGCCTTCGGCCTGGTAGCCCTTCGCGAGCGTCGCGCCGATTGCCACGCAGGCGATCGCGCCGAGGCCGCCGGCGATGGCCGCGGCGAGCGCGCTGCCGCCGTAGAGCGAGCCGCTCATGAACAGCGCCAGCGCCGAGATGAACAGCGCGAGGCCGCCCGCCACGTGCCCGAAGCGGCGGGCCGTCTCCTTGGTCCACGGGCGGAAGCTGTCGGGAGTCGACTCGGCGATGGCGTCGACCACGTCGTCGTACAGCGGCGGCGGCGGGTTCTCGTTGCGCTTGCGCAGCTGCAGCAGCTCGCCGTCCACGACGCCGAGCGACGCCAGCGTGCGGCTCGGGTCGAGCGGGGCGTCGCCGAGCTTGGCCAGTGCCCAGCCGCCGTGGCGCGCGCCACCGTCGGGCGAGGTCTCCTTGGCCATCTCCAGCAGCATCGGCAGCAGGTCGGCCACCGCGACGTCGGCCGGTAGCGCGACGTCGATCCGGGTGTTCGGTGCGACCACCGTCACCCTGCTGAATACCGTCGTGCCCGTTGCCACTAGATGCCCCCGCTCTGAAGAGTCAACTCCCGGGGCAACTTATACCGAACCCTGGAGCCGGGATCATCGACTGTCCGAAAATCCTTGGCGAAAGTACACCCGCCGGACGACGGACGGGCGGCGCGACCAGGTGGGATCGGCCGATTCGGGTCCTCGCTGTCGGTGGTGGGCCGTACACTCCGGGGATCAGAGGAAACGGGTTCGCGGGCGAGGTGCCGGACGTGCCGGTGTCCGTAAGTATCCGACGAGGGGGCAAGCTCGGTGCACTTCCGGGCGTTGGCCGGAAATCCCCGGCGACGTTCGATAGGTTGTCACGCGCGCCCGAGCGCAGGAGCCGGCCGGCAATCGTCGAGTTGGAATAGAGGGGTCCTTCGATGAGCACGCTTCAGTTCAAGAAGTCGCCGAGGTTGGCGGCGCCGCGCCCGCCGGGCGGCGAGGTGCACCTCGAACCCCCACCCGAAGTACCCCGCACGATCCCGGGCAACATCGTCGCGAAGGCGATTCCGGGCGTGATGATCTTCGCCTCGCTCGGGATGATGGTCTTCATGTTCACGGCGGGTGGCAAGAACCCGACCACGATCATGATGAGCGGCATGATGCTCATGGGCACCGTCGGCATGCTCGCCGGCGGTGGCGGTAAGGGCGGCGGGGCCAAGAAGGCCGAGATGGACGAGGACCGCAAGGACTACCTGCGGTACCTGGGCCAGATGCGCGACCGCGCCCGCGAGGCGATGGTCGACCAGCGCGCCGCGCTCGAGTGGGTGCACCCCGACCCGCAGTCGCTGTGGTCGCTCGCGGCCAGCCGCCGCATGTGGGAACGCCGGCAGAACGACCAGGACTTCCTGCACTTGCGCGTCGGCCGCAGCTCCCACCGCCTCGCCACGCGGCTCGTGCCGCCGCAGACCGGCCCGGTCGACGAGCTGGAGCCGATCGCCACCCTCGCGCTGCGCCGGTTCGTGCGCGCGCACTCGATCGTGCCCGACCTGCCCACGCAGATCACCCTGCGCGGGTTCGCCGCGGTGAGCATGCAGGGCGAGCGCTCGCTCACGCGTGGTCTGACCCGCGCGATGCTCGCGCAGCTGGTCGCCTTCCACAGCCCCGACGACGTGATGATCGCGATCGCCACCGCGGGCCGCGCGAAGGAGGAGTGGGAGTGGGCGAAGTGGCTCCCGCACGTGCAGCACCCCACGATGTCCGACGGCATCGGCCAGCTGCGTTTGATGGCCGGCTCGCTGTCGCAGATCGAGCAGTGGCTCGACGAGGAGCTGCGTGACCGGCAGCGGTTCTCCCGCAACGCCACGCCGGCGCCCGACCAGCCGCACGTCGTGATCATCATCGACGACGCCGAGGTCACGCGCGAAGAGCAGATCATCCTCGAAGAGGGCCTGGTCGGCGTCACGCTGATCGACCTGTCCGACACGCTCGGGAACCTCTCCGCCCGACGCGGCCTGCGGCTCGTGGCCGAGCCCGACCGCCTCGGCGCGCGCAGCGCGGGCGGTGTCGAGTGGTTCGGCCGGCCGGACACGCTCTCGGTGGTCGAGGCCGAGGCGCTCGCCCGGCTGATCGCGCCGTACCGGGTCGGGGGCGGTGGCGGCACGGAGGCGTCGGACGACGAGCCGTTGCTGTCCAACCCCACGCTGCTGGAGCTGCTCGGCATCCCGGGTGACCCGATGACTTTTGACGTGCAGGGCGCCTGGCGTCCGCGGCCGGTGCGCGACCGCTACCGCGTGCCGTTCGGGGTCGGCGAGTACGGCCAGGCGGTCGAGTTGGACATCAAGGAAGCGGCGATGGAGGGCATGGGCCCGCACGGCCTGTGCATCGGGGCGACCGGTTCGGGTAAGTCGGAGTTCCTGCGCACGCTGGTGCTGGGCCTGCTGGCCACGCACTCGAGCACGTCGCTGAACATGATCCTGGTCGACTTCAAGGGTGGTGCGACGTTCCTCGGCTTGGACAAGGCCCCGCATGTCGCCGCCACGATCACCAACCTCGCGGGCGACCTGACCCTGGTCGACCGCATGAAGGACGCCATCGCGGGCGAGGTGTCCCGGCGCCAGGAAGTGCTGGCGAAGGGCAACTACAAGAACGTGTGGGACTACGAGAAGGCGCGTGAGAACGGCGCCGACCTCGACCCGCTGCCCGCGCTGTTCATCTGCATCGACGAGTTCTCCGAGATGCTCACGGCGAAGCCGGACTTCATCGACATCTTCCTCCAGATCGGCCGCGTCGGCCGGTCGCTGCAGATGCACATGCTGCTCGCGTCGCAGCGGCTGGAGGAGGGCAAGCTGCGCGGTCTGGACACCTACCTGTCCTACCGGATCGGTCTGAAGACCTTCTCGGCCGCGGAGTCGCGCGCCGCGATCGGCGTGCCGGACGCGTTCGAGCTGCCGTCGATCCCGGGTTCGGGCTACCTCAAGTACGACACCTCCACGATGGTGCGGTTCAAGGCGTCGTACGTGTCGGGCCCGTACCGGCCCGCCGGCATCAAGGCCGCCGGGCCGGTGGCCACGGTCGTGCGTGCGGACAAGCGCCCGCAGCTGTTCGTGCCCGACTTCGTCGAGCTGCCGCCCGAGCCGGAGCCGGAGTTCGAGCCGGTCGAAGAGGTGGCGAAGCCGAAGGAGTCGGAGGAGGCCACCGAACCGAGCGAGCTCGAGGTGATGGTCGACCGGTTCATCGGCCAGGGCCCGCCCGCGCACGAGGTGTGGCTGCCGCCGTTGGACGAGTCCAACTCGCTCGACACGATGCTGCCGAACCTCAACCCCACCGACGACCGCGGCCTGTCCCCGGTCGGGTTCTTCGGCAACGGCCGGCTGCAGGTGCCGCTGGGCATCGTCGACCGGCCGTTCGAGCAGCGGCGCGACCTGTTGTGGGCCGACTTCTCCGGTGCCGCCGGTCACGCGGTCATCGCCGGTGGCCCGCAGGCCGGCAAGTCGACCATGCTCCGCACGTTGATCATGTCGATGTCGCTCACGCACACGCCCGACGAAGTCCAGTTCTACTGCCTCGACCTCGGTGGTGGCACGCTCGCGGGTCTCGCCGACCTGCCGCACGTGGGTGGCGTGGCCGTGGCCCGGCGCGAGCCGGACAAGGCCCGCCGGATCGTGGCCGAGCTGACGACGCTCATGACCGAGCGCGAAGGCCGGTTCGGCGCGCTGGGCATCGACTCGATGACCGAGTTCCGCAACCGCAAGCGCCGCGGCGAGATCCCCGCCGAGCAGGACCCGTTCGGCGACGCGTTCCTGATCGTGGACAACTGGCGCGCCATCCGCGACGACTTCGACGAGCTCGAGGCGTCGATCACGCGGCTGGCCACGCAGGGTCTGTCGTATGGCATCCACGTGGTCATCTCGGCCAACCGGTGGGCCGACCTGCGCCCGGCGATCAAGGACATGCTGGGCACCCGGTTCGAGCTGCGCCTCGGTGACCCGACCGAGTCGGACATCGATCGCCGCGTGGCGGTGAACGTGCCCGCGGGCCGCCCCGGCCGCGGTCTGACCCGCGAAAAGCTGCAGATGCTCACGGGCCTGCCGCGCATCGACGGCTCCAGCGACGCCGAGTCGCTGGCCGCGGGTGTGGCCGACGCCGTCGCGAAGATCCGCGGCGCCTGGCGTGGTCGCACCGCACCGCAGGTCCGCCTGCTGCCGGAGATGATCACCTACGACGAAGTCCTCAAGATCGACTCCAAGCGCAACACGAAGCTGGTGCCCTTCGGCGTCAACGAGGACGACCTCTCGCCGGTCTACCTCGACTTCGACGCCGAGCCGCACTTCTTCGCGTTCGCCGACGGCGAGTCGGGCAAGACGAACCTGCTGCGCCAGATCGGCCGCGGGATCGCCGAGCGGTACTCGCCGCAGGAGGGCGTGGTCCTCCTGGTCGACTACCGGCGCACGATGCTCGGTTTCCTCGAGGGCGACTCGCTGCTCGGGTACGCCGTGTCGTCGAACCAGCTCGACAGCATGGTCAAGGACGTGCACGGGTCGATGACCCGGCGGCTGCCGGGCCCGGACGTCACGCAGGACCAGCTGAGGAACCGGTCGTGGTGGACCGGGCCGGAGCTGTTCATCCTGGTCGACGACTACGACCTGGTGGCCACGCAGACGTCCAACCCGCTCAAGCCGCTGGCGGACTTCCTCGCCCAGGCGAAGGACGTCGGCCTGCACCTGATCATCGTGCGCCGCACCGGTGGTGCGTCGAGGGCCTCCTACGACCCGGTCATCGGCAAGCTCAAGGAGATCGCGGCGCCGGGCATGGTCATGAACGGCTCGAAGGACGAGGGCGTGCTGATCGGCAACATCCGGCCCGCCGCGATGCCACCGGGCCGGGGCGTGATGCTCAGCCGCAAGAACGGCAGGCAGCTCGTGCAGGTGTCATGGATCCAGCCCGACTGATTTCGGTGGCCGGCCGCGGCGTGCGCGGCCGATGCCCGGGCGACGGCAGGAGTGACGGGTGACGGTGCGGGTCGCGGTGGACTTCGGGACCACCAGCACCTGCGTCGTCGCCTCCGTCAACGGCCGCGAGCCGCAGGTCGTGGTGATCGACGGCCAGCCGTTGATGTCGTCGGCGGTCTTCGCGGCCGCCGACGGCACGCTGTTCGTCGGCCAGGAGGCCGAGCGGCAGGCGGCCGTCGACCCATCGCGCTACGAACCGAACCCGAAGCGGCGCATCGACGAGGGTGACCTGCTGCTCGGCGACTCCGTGCTGCGGGTCACCGACGTCGTCCACGCCGTGCTGGGCCGGGCGGTGGCCGAGGCGCGCCGCATCGCGGGCGACGCCGAGGTCGACCTGCTCGTGCTCACGCACCCCGCCGACTGGGGTGCGATCCGCACCCGTCTGCTGCGGCAGGCCGCGGGCCGGCTGGCGCGCGAGGTCGCGCTGGTGCCCGAACCGGTGGCCGCGGCCGTGTACCACGCGGCCACCTTCACACCCGTCGCGCAGCCGGACGGGCGGACCGTGGAGTTCAGCGGCCGGCCCGGAGACGCGCTCGCGGTGCTCGATCTCGGGGGCGGCACGGTCGACGTCAGCGTCGTGCGGCGGCTGCCCGAGGCCGGGCGTGGGCCGGGCGCTCGTGGTGGCTTCCAGGTGCTCGCCACCCGCGGCGATCCGAGCTTCGGCGGGGCGGACATCGACCAGGCCCTGCTGGAGCACATCGGCTCGCTGGTGTCAGGGGCCGATCCGGACGCGTGGCAGCAGCTGGTCACGGGCCGCGAGCTCGCCGACCGGCGCCGCCGCCGCGTGCTGCGCCAGGACGTGCGCGGCGCGAAGGAGACGCTGTCGCGCCACACGTACACCGACGTGCCGATGCCGCCGCCGTTCGCCGACGCGCACGTGACGCGCGAGGACCTCGAGAAGCTCATCGCGGCGCCGCTCGGGCGCACGGTGGAGCTGACCAGCGCGGCGATCGCCGACGCCGGGCTGCGGCCCAAGCAGCTCACCGCGATCTTCCTCGTCGGCGGCTCGAGCCGGATCCCGATGATCTCCCGCCTGGTCCACGAGCGCACCGGCGTGGTGCCCACGAGCCTCGACCAGCCGGAGACGGTGGTGGCGCGCGGTGCGCTGCGGGCGGTGCTCGTGGACCCCGACCGCACGGGCGCGCTGCCCGGCGCCTCGGTGGGGCGCCGGGCCGGTGCTCTCGGTGGCGTTCCGCCGGTCGAGCAGCGCACCGACGTCGTGCGGCCCGGCGAGCTGCCCGAGGGCGACGGCCGTACCGAGCTGTTGTCGCGGCCCGCTGCACCACGGGTTCAGCCGAGGCCGCAATCAGCGCCCCAGGCGG
The DNA here is from genome assembly GCF_040654155.1 of Amycolatopsis sp. NPDC050768. Classification (NCBI taxonomy): domain Bacteria; kingdom Bacillati; phylum Actinomycetota; class Actinomycetes; order Pseudonocardiales; family Pseudonocardiaceae; genus Amycolatopsis; species Amycolatopsis sp. NPDC050768. The sequence goes on along the minus strand of NZ_JBFAHL010000001.1, from coordinate 504,696 downwards.
CGCCCCAGCCATTGTCAGGGCCGATTCCAGCGGTGCGGCCGACGCCGGGCCGAGGCTTCGCGGGACCTGCTCCGAGCTCGGCGCGTCCCCCTCAGCCGGGTGGTCCAGGCCGCCCGCCGGGACAGCCGTGGCCGCCGGAGACCAGCGCCACCGGCAAGAGCGCCGGCCGGAAGCGGCTGTGGGGGATCGGCGCGGTCGTGGCGGTGGTCGTGGTCGTCGCCGCGGTGGTGCTGTTCGTGGTCAACCGGGGCGGCGACGACCCGGCGGGGCTGCCGGGTAAGACGTTCGTCCAGTACGACTTCAGCGTCAGCGCGCCCCAGGACTGGGTCCAGACCTCCGACCAGGTCGCCGAGCGCCAGGTGATCCTGCACCCGCAGGACGCGTCGGCCGGCAACGACCTCGTGGTCGCCCAGGAGTTCGTGATGGACTACGACGCGACCGTCGACCGCGCGCAACTCGTGAAATCTTTGCAAGCGCAGGCGGCCAGGGACCCGAACTACAACGCCTTCGATCCGGACCTGACGTACGGTGGCCGCACCGTGATCGGGTACCACCAGCGCAAGAGCGACCAGCTCACCGTGAACTGGTACGTGGTGGTGCAAGGGAAGATCCGGGTGCACGTGGGGTGCCAGTACGAAGCCCCCGCGTTGCGGCAACGCGTCGACACGGCCTGCGAGCAGATCGTGCGGACGCTGAAGATCACCAGCTGAAGGAGTGCCCGTGCCGTCGGAACCCGAGTCCGCCGCGGCGGCTTTCACGCGAGCGGGGCAGGACGCGGTCACGCACGCGCGCCGGGTCGCCGGCACCGCGCTCGCCCGCAACGTCCGCCACCGCGAGGACAACCGGGAACTGATGAAGGCCTACGCCCGCCACCGGCTCGCGGGCGGCGGCGCGGTCGAACCGACTCCGCGGGTGCTGCGCGGTGCCGCCGCCCGGTTCCGCGCGGCGTGCGGGCTGCCGATGCCGCACCTGCCGACGGAGGCCGAATTGGTCCGGTCCGAGCCCGAAGTTCCCTCGCCGGCCGCACGAACGAGTGATGACGAAGAGGACTTTTCGCAGTTGCGAATCATGAGCCGGGAACCGTGAAACTGGTTCATTCCGGCTGTGCGTGTGCTAATTGCCCAGTAGGCCAAGGGTTTTGTGACTTCTCCCGGCGGCGTCGCGCTCGGCTCGGCGGCGCCGGTTCCCTCGGGTGGCGTTCACGCAAGCAACTACTTGGGAAATCTCGCACCAAGGGTGAACCGAACCTGGCACTGTCTTCGTCGTAGGGGTGTACGGCGGAAACAGGACGCCGGTACGCACGACAATCAGATGAAGGGGGTAGTTCCCATGGCGGCTGGCGGCTTTGAAGGAACTCCGGAAGAGTTCACCAACGCTGAGAACCAGGTCACCGACGTTCGCGTCGCGATGGACCAGCGGCTCTCCACGCTGCAGGGCGAGATCGAAGCCACTCGCGCGGGCTGGGACGGCGAAGCGGCTCAGGCGTTCAACAACGTCATGCAGCGCTTCGACGAGTCGGGCAAGAAGCTGAACCAGTCCCTCCAGCGCATTGCGGACCTGCTGCAGGAAGCCGGCTCCAAGTACCAGCGCACTGAAGCCGAGCAGAACGAAATCGTGAGCAGCTTCAACAAGGGCTTCGGCGTCCTCGGCTGAGCCGAGCGGCAACGTTCAGTTCATCCATTCCACACCCCGACTTTGACAGGAGTACGACATGGCACGCATCCTCGTTGACCCGGCCACGATCCACCGGGCGGCTGACGACTGCAACGCGACCACCAAGGACCTGAAGTCCTCGTTCGACCGGCTCAAGGAAGACCTGAGCAAGCTCACGAACACCTGGACCGGTGCGGCCAAGGACAACTACCTGAAGGCCCAGGCCGACTGGGACAACAGCTTCAACGACCTCACCCAGCTGCTGGCGCAGATCGCCATCGCGCTGCCGGAGATCGCCGACGGTTACACCAAGACCGACAAGGACGTCGAGAACCTCTTCTGATTCTCGGGTTCTGACGAAACCACGGCGGGCTCCGCACTTCGGTGCGGGCCCGCCGTTTTCGTTGTGACGCAGTCGTGTGCGGGGCAAGGGGCTTCGCCGCGTCCGTTGTGGACTGGCGCGTCCCTGCCGCTCAGTGCGGCGCGCCGACCTCGTACTCGGGCTTGTCGTTGAGCACCCGCACCGTGACCTTTCGCGGCTGCCCGCCGAGCTGCAGCGTGCAGTCGAAGGTGGTGCCGTTCTGCGTGGACTCACCCGAAGGGCAGGTCACGTTCTTCACGTCGGGCTCGCCGTAGTTCTCGGCGAGCACGCGGGAAACGCCGTCCTGCAACGACTTCTGGTCGAGCGTGTCCCCTTGGAACGCGCCGAGCAGCCACGCCGCGCCGCCGCCGATGATCACCACGGCCACGGCCGCGCCGGTGATCACCCACGGCCGCTTCGAACGCGGGGCCTTCTTCACGGCTTCGGCGGAGAACGCGCCGAGCCCGCCGTACGTCGTCGGCTGGAACCCGCCGCCGAACGCCGCGCCCTGCTGTTGCGGCGGCACGCCCGGCACCTGCTGCGCCTGCTGTCCGGTGGCGTAGGGCTGCTGTTGCGGCGCGCTCGCCGGGTTCGCGTACTGCTGCGGACCACTCGCCGGATACTGCTGCGGGGCGACGCCGGGCTGCGGCTGCGCTCCGGGGTTCGCGTACTGCTGGGGGTTGGCGTACGGCTGTCCGCCGGTGTTCGGGTACTGCGCCGGTGTTCCCTGCGACCACGGGTTTTGCTGCTGCGGGTTTTGCGGCTGCTGCCACGCACCCTGCTGCGCTGCACCCTGCTGCATCGGGCCCTGCTGCCACTGGCCGGGGTACTGGGCTTCCTGCCCACCAAGACCGCCGGACGCGGGCGCCGTGGGCGGCTGCCACCACCGCTGTGGTTGCCGGTGATGCTCGGGCGGCTGGGTCATCGGAGGTCACCTCGGGTGCTCATCAGTTGCCCTGCAGCTGGGCGAGCCGGTTGTAGAAGTCCTGCTTCGCGGCGTCGTCGGGCAGTGCGGTGATCTGGCTCGCGTCCGGCAGCTTCGGCAGGTCCTGCGCGGTCGCCTTGCCGGTGAAGCGGAAGTCGTAGTTGAGCTCGATGTCGTGGCCGTCGCCGGAGAACTTGGCGGCCATCACGAACTCGGCGAGCGAACCGTCCGGCTTGAGCTTGATCGTGGTGGGGATCACGGACTTGTTCAGCTGCGGCCCCACCTCGTTGAGCAGCGAGTCGGGCAGCAGTTCCACGCGCTTGTCGAGGAACTGCGAGAAGGGGACGTTCACGGTCAGCTCCGCCGAGCCGTCGGCCGAGCTCTTCGCGCCGCGTACGGCCTTCTTGTCGGCGTTGTACGAATCGTCCACGGCGTTGGCCATCTTGCAGGCCGTGAGCACACCGCCCCACGCGCACGGCTGGATCAGCCCGGCCTCGGGCTTCGGCATCGACACCCATGCCGTCGGCTCGAGCGACTTGTACGTGGGGCCGAGGTAGACGTACTCGAGCGTCCCGTCGGCGGGGGTGAACGTGTCGATGATCTCGTCGGGGTTCTTCTGCGACCGGTTGTGGACCACGCGGCTCTCGGGGCTGCCTGTGCGGGCCGAGGTGATCACGCTGTGGATCCACTTGTCGTCGAACTTGAAGTACGCGTCGGCGGAGTTGGTGACGTCGCGCGCGTCGAGGATGGAGTTCTCCAGCTTCGACATCGCCTTCTCGAACTTGGCGCCGACGTAGGCCGAGGCCTGGTCGCCGTTGGGCAGCGCGGTGCCGGCGCGGGCCTGCCCGCACGCGGTCGCGAGCACCAGCACGGCGCCCAGGGCGAGCGCCGCCCGGCTTGCCCGTTTCGTCATCGCTTTCCCCCGGGTGTTCGGCTGTCCGCGCGGATCGTCTCATCTTGACGGGTCGCGCGGACCCGCGTGGGTGGTTCGGTGACGTCGGCCGGTACAATCATCGATGCGGTCCGAGGTGCCCGGTTTCGGGGGTCTCGACCGGCGGGCACCCCCCGCTGCACGGGTCACGTAAGCAGAGGCGTATCTTTATATGTCGTTGTGCGTTGCGGCGCGTCAGCGCTAGGCCCGCACAGAACCCACACGCAATGTTGACGACGAGGTAGACCCTTGCCCACGTACAGCCCCAAGCCCGGCGACGTCACTCGTGCCTGGCACGTGATCGACGCCGAGGATGTCGTGCTCGGCCGGCTCGCGACCGAGGTCGCCACGCTGCTGCGCGGCAAGCACAAGCCGACTTATGCCCCGCACGTGGACACCGGCGACTTCGTCGTCATCGTCAACGCCGAGAAGGTCGCGCTCACCGGTAACAAGCGCGACCAGAAGTTCGCGTACCGCCACAGTGGCTACCCCGGCGGTCTGCGCAAGCGTTCCTTCGGCGAGCTGCTCGACACCAAGCCCGAGCACCTTGTCGAAAAGGTCGTGAAGGGCATGCTGCCGAAGAACAAGCTCGGCCGCGCCATGGCCAAGAAGCTGAAGGTGTACGCCGGCCCGCAGCACCCGCACGCCGCGCAGCAGCCGCAGGCGCGCGAGATCACCAAGATCGCGCAGGTCGCGCAGTGAGTGAGGAACAGTCTGTGACCAGCACCGAGACCGAGGCTCCTGTGGCCGACGAGGCCGTTGTCGCCACGTCGGAGACCCCCGCGGTCGAGACCCCCGCTCCCGAGACCCCCGCGGTCGACGGCGCTGTCGCCACGAGCGAGTCGCCGGCCGCCCCGCGTCCGTCGCGCGCCGCGGGTGGCAACGCCCAGACCGTCGGCCGTCGCAAGGAAGCCGTGGTCCGCGTCCGCGTCGTCCCCGGTACCGGTGAGTTCAAGCTCAACGGCCGCACCCTCGCGGAGTACTTCCCGAACAAGGTGCACCAGCAGCTCATCCGTGAGCCCCTGGTCACGGTCGACAAGCCGGACTCGTTCGACATCTTCGCCAACCTCCACGGCGGCGGCATCTCGGGCCAGGCCGGCGCTCTGCGCCTCGCCATCGCCCGCGCCCTGGTCGAGGTCGACGCCGACGACCGCCCGGCCCTCAAGAAGGCCGGCTTCCTGACCCGTGACGCGCGCGCCACGGAGCGGAAGAAGTACGGCCTCAAGAAGGCCCGTAAGGCTCCGCAGTACAGCAAGCGCTGATGTTGCGGTCGTGGGGCGAGTCCTGCTCAGCGCCTTGAGGCGCTTCGCCGGACTCCCTCCACGATCACTGCGTTCGTGGGTGGTCCTGCTCGCGCCTGATGGCGCTTCGCTGGGCTCACTTCGCGGACCATTTGGGGGTCGAACCCCCAAGCCCCCGCCAGGGGCGAGCCCCTGGACCCCCGCGGCTCACGCAGTCGTGGGCTGGAACGGGCGACGTACGTCATTCGTGGGGTGGGCCCTGGTGCTTCGCGGGCTTACCTCGCGGTCGTGCGGGGGTTGAAGTGCTTGGCCTCGTGAGAGGCAACCTCGGGAGCGCCCATCCGTCCATCGGATGGGCGCTCTCGTGCTTTCCGAGTGCTGTCTGAACGTGTTCTCAGGGACCTCATGCGTCCCATCCGCCCCACAGTGATGCATTTCGCGCGCGGTCCGCGACATTCCTGGGGTGGGGGCAGGGGCCCGGCCGGGTCGCAGCCGCCGCTAGGTTGTCGTGGTCTATTGGACCTAGGAGGTCGTGGAGATGGCCCGACTGTTCGGCACCGACGGGGTACGAGGCCTGGCCAACGCCGAGCTGACCCCCGAGCTGGCGCTTTCGCTCGCGGCCAGCGCCGCGCGTGTGCTCGCCGCGCACGACCGTTCGCACCGCCCGGTGGCCGTGGTCGGCCGCGACCCGCGCGCCAGTGGCGAGATGCTGGAGGCCGCCGTGGTGGCGGGCCTCGCGTCCGCCGGCGCCGACGTGCTGCGCCTGGGCGTGCTGCCGACGCCCGCCGTCGCGTACCTCGTGGGTGCGCTGGAGGCCGATCTGGGCGTGATGATCTCGGCTTCGCACAACCCCATGCCGGACAACGGCATCAAGCTCTTCGCCGCGGGCGGGCACAAGCTCCCCGACAGCATCGAGGACGAGATCGAAGCCTGCCTCGGCGGCGCCGACGTCGTCCGCCCGACGGGCTCGGGCGTCGGCCGCGTGTCCGACGCCTCCGACGCGCTCGACCTGTACCTTGCCCACCTGGTCTCGGCCACGCCGCACCGCCTCGACGGCCTGAAGGTCGTGGTGGACTGCGCCAACGGCGCGTCCGCCGTCGCCGCCCCCGAGGCCTACCGCCGCGCCGGCGCCGAGGTCGTCGCCCTCCACGCGGAGCCCGACGGCATCAACATCAACGAGCACTGCGGTTCGAACCACCCCGACCTGCTCCGCGCCGCCGTCGTCGAGCACGGCGCCGACCTGGGCATCGCCCACGACGGCGACGCCGACCGCTGCGTCGCCGTCGACGCCTCGGGCGAGCTCGTGGACGGCGACCAGATCATGGCCGTGCTGGCCCTCGCGCTGGCCGAGGACGGCGAACTGGTGAAGGACACGCTCGTCGCCACCGTGATGAGCAACCTGGGGCTGCACCTCGCGATGAAGGCCCACGGCATCACGGTCGTCACCACTTCCGTCGGCGACCGCTACGTGCTCGAAGAGCTGCGCGCCTCCGGCCTCGCCCTCGGCGGCGAACAGTCGGGCCACGTGGTCCTCCCCGCCCACGCCACCACCGGCGACGGCCTGCTGACCGCCCTGCGCCTCATGTCCCGCATGGCCTCCACCGGCAAGAAGCTCGCCGAGCTGGCGTCCGTGATGAACCGCCTGCCCCAGGTCCTCGTCAACGTCCCCGTCGCGGACAAGGCGGCCGTCGCGGGTTCCTCCGAAGTCCGCGACGCCGTCGGCGAGGTCGAAGCCGAACTCGGCGAAGAGGGCCGCGTCCTCCTGCGCCCCTCGGGCACCGAACAGCTCGTCCGCGTCATGGTCGAGGCCCCGGCCCACTCCACGGCCCAGGCTGCGGCGGACCGGCTGGCCGGCGTGGTGTCCGCGGTCTCCTGATTCGTCCCGGATTGCCGAATCGCTGCGCCCGTCGTCACAGCCCGGGTACATTCCGTGTGCGAGTGCGATGGCACCGGGGGCGGGTTCCGTGCGTCCTAGAGTGCTGGAACACAGGTGCTCTAGGGAGGGCGAGCGATGGCGGGCGGCCACAAGGTCGATACTGAGGCGCTGACGAGGGCCGCGAAAGCCGTGAGCGAAATGCCGCGGAACACGCTGCAGCAACCCCTCGCGGCGGTGAAGGACGTGCAGATCGTCGCCGCCGACTTCGGCGAAGCGCACGGCAACAACTTCGATCCGTACCACTCGGGTGTCCTCCGCCTGGCTGGAATCGCCGACGCCTACCTGAAGGCCTCCGACGCCTTCGCCCAGAAGCTCAACTCGGCGGGCGGCCACTACCAGGTCAATGAGGACGCTTCCGGCTCCGCGGTGAAGGCGGCGGGGAAGTGAGCGCCGACAAGGGCGACGACGTTCCGTCCCGCCAGGAAGTCGAGGAGATCCTCTACGACAACGGCCTCGGCAAGACCCAGGCGGGGACCGACCTGGCGTGGAAGTACATCAAGTACGTCGAAGACAACGACCCGACGAAGTACGGGTTCAAGGACGAGCACGAGTTCGAGCAGTGGCGCGATCGGGTCAAGAACGACATGGCGCTCAGCGCCGATCCGCCCGAGGACGCTGACGACAACCACGACAACGACGACGTCTACGCGGCCTATTCGCAGGCGAACGGCATCCACCAGAAGAACCAGGAGGACGCCCGCGCGGCCGATAAGAAGGCCGCGGACGACGCCAAGGGCAAGCTCGACGCGCAGGCAGGCAAAGCCTCGGCGACGAACGCCGGGGTGAACACGTCCGACGAGATCCTCGACCTGGGCTTGCCGGGGATGAAGACGTTCGACATCTGGGTGCCGTTGTTCAACCGCGCCGTCGCCTTGGTCGGGACCTATCAGCCGGCCAACAGGAACGATCTCTACAAACTTTACGACGAGCAGCGGAAGATCCCGTTCACCAAGTTCATGACGGGCGCCGACGAGTTCACGGCGTTGAGCGGGGCCGTGGTCAACGCGTCGACCGATGTCGAAGGCCAGCTTTCGACCAACCTCGCCGACTGGCAAGGCAGCGCGGCCGACTCGGCGAACAACTTCCGGAAGAACTACACGGCCGACGCCAAGGTCGTGTCCGATTCCGCCACGCACGCGGCCGACGCGATGAAGTCCGCGTGCGGTTTCGTCGGCAAGGCCTGCCGGGACAAGGCGAACTGGGTGATCAAGTACCGGGTCGATTCGCTCGGCCAGGTGACCGCCCCGGACCTGGACCGGATCATCCGGATCGCCGAACTGCGCAGCAACGCCAGCCAGGACGACTTCAAACACTGCGCGAAGTTCCTGGACCAGGAATCGCAGCAGATGATCGACGACGACTCGTGCAACCTCAACGACGACACGATCAACCACATCGTCGACCAGTGCAACATCTACCTGAAGGACAACTTCGGGAAGTTCTTCGACGGGTACATCCGCGATTTCAAGACGATGTGCACCAACACGCACACCGCGGTCGACGGTGCTTGGCGCGCGCTCACCGACTTCTTCGCACAGCTGCCGCAGGACCCGTTCTCGAACGTCGACCAGGCCGCGCCGCCGGACCCGGGCACCACCAAGCCGGCCAGCAGCAGTGGCGGCGGTGGTGGAGGCAACGGTGGCGGCGGGATGCCCTCGGCCGGTGGCGGCGGTGGGACGCCGGCGATCCCGAAGGTCGACCTGCCGAAGACTCCGGACGCGACCGACCCGGCCCTCAACCCGGTCACGCACCAGCCGCTCGAGACCGACCCCGCCACGGGCAAGCCGTACCCGATCGACCCGCGCACCGGCGAGGCGATCAAGACGGCCGAGCCCGAGACGATGACCGTCGAGCAGGGCGACCACAAGATCGCGATGATCGAGCCGGACTCCGACGGCCGCATGGGCATCACCGTCGACGACGGCACCGGGCACCCCAAGCAGTACAACCTGGACTTCGACGATCCGAAGGACGGTGCTGCCGCGGTTCCCGGGCAGCCGGGCCTGCAGGGTCAGCCGGTGCACTCGGGTCAGCCGGTCCAGCCGGGTCTTCCCGGACAGCCCACTCTGCCCGGCCAAACCACTCCCGGCTTCGGCCCCCAGGGCCACGATGGCGCTCAGCTCACCGACCCGTCCGGCAAGACCTACGAGCCCGGCCTGGACGGCAAGATCCACATCGAGGACGGCGGTCTCAAGATCACCGCGGAACAGCCGTCGGGGCCGGACGGGCCGACTGTGGTGACCGTCGACGACGGCATCGGCGAGCCCGTCAAGTACACCCTCGGCGACGATGACAAGCCGGACGCGCTCACAGGCACCGACCCGACGGGTACCGCTCTGCCGGGCACCACGGCGCAGCACGGGCTGCCGGACGTGCCGGGCGCCGCTCACTCGGGCGACCTGGGCGGCCCGCCGGACGGGCCGGGCCACTCGGCCGGCACCGGCGGTGGGTTCGGAGGCCAGGACTCTCCGGCGCACTCGAACGGGCAGGAAGCCGTCCCGCTCCACTCGGCGGACGCCGGGCCGCAGCACGCCGCGGACGTTCCGCAGCCGGCCGGCTTCACCGCCGACGCGGCGAGCCACGCCGGGCAGGACGCACCGGGGGTGGTCGACGACTCGACCACCGCCCAGTCGCTGACCAACCCGCTGGACAGCCACAGCGGTTTCGAGGCGCACGCGGACGACTCGCTCGGGACGAGCCCGGACGCGAGCGCGCCCCTGGGCGGTGGCGCGACCGACCCGTCGACGTCGCCGCTCGGCGCCGCGCCGACCATGGGCGACCACCAGGGTCAGCAGTCCTCCTCGATGGGGATGATGGGCGGCGGCATGATGGGCGGTGCGGGGGGCGGAGGCGGCCAGGACCAGGAGCGGTCCTCGAGCGCGTACCGCGTCGACCGCGGGCTGTTCGAATCGACGAAGTCGGGCAACCGCATCAGCGGTTCGCTCGACGATGACCCCGTGATGGGCCGCTAGCCGGAGTCGGGAAGGGGAGTCCGATGAGTTCGCAGGACGCGCTGGCCGCGATGCGTGCCAAGCTCGCGACGCTGGAGGCCGAGAACAGCGCCCGGTCGGCCTTGCTCGACCGCAACCGCGCCGAGGCGGTGGCGGAGAGCAAGGAGAAGCTCGAGAAGCAGGGCAAGATCCAGGGCGAGGTGTTCGTCCGGCTGCAGGAGCGCAACCGTCGCGCGAAGGCGGCCGGCGGCTGGGCGACGGAGAAGACCGTCGGGAACCGGGCCGACGACGAGAACGACTACGGGTTCGAGGAAGACGAGACCGAGAACGAGCGCCGCGCCGGGTTCCGCACCGCCGACGACCCCGAGGTCCGCTACGGCAGGCGGCCCGCGGCTCCGGCGCCCGCGGAACAGCCGGCCGAGCCGTCCGGGCGGCATCGGCGGGCCGCGCACGCCGTCGACGACGACACCGACTTCGCCGAGACCAACTGGCTCGCGAACTGAGCTCTTTGTCGACTCGGGCCTTCTGACTCGCTAGATTTCCGGTGCACGCAAAGTGGCACCGGGCGCCGGCGGCATGCGTCGGAGTGGGTGCGGGTCGGCGGAGTGAGGGGGTGGCCATGCCGGAGGGCAGCCACCGGGCAGACGCGGAGGCGATGCGCGCCGCGAAGGGCGCGCTCGAGGCCGCGGCCGGGCGGGTGTCCGGGGTGGCGTCGCAGGTCGTCGAGGCGGATTTCGGGCGCGGGCACGGCGGGGCGTTTGCCGCGTACCGCAACGGGTTCGCCGCGCTGGGCGATGCCGTCCGGGCTTACGCCGGTGAGCTCGCGTCGTTCGGCAGCAGCGTCGACGTGGCGGCGGGGCGGTACGCGTCCATCGAGGGCGAGCACGTCGACACCGCGCGGAACACGGCGAAGCGATGACCGGCGCGCTGCGTGGCCCCGAGCCCGGCGGCGTCGGGGTGGCGACCTCCGACGAGGTGCTCGCGCTCGCCACGCCGGCGCTGGATTTCTTCGGGCAGTGGGCCTCGGTCTGGAACGCGTTCGCGGCCACGAAGATCGACGTGGACAAGGACATCCGGGACAAGTTCCAGGACAGCGCCGGCCTCGACTTCCGCAAGTTCCTCGCTGACGCCGACGCGCTGGCCCACACGCGCGAGACCCTCGACTCCACCCACACCGACGCGACCACCGCCGCCACCACCCTCTTCCGCGACTGGCAAAGCCCCGCCGCGACGGCCGCTCAGAGTGCCTATCGTCGCCTCCACCCCGACGCTTTGCTCGACCACCTCGCCGGAGCCGCCCAGCTCATCCCCGAGACGATGACCCACGTCTTCACCGCCCTGAAGACCAAAGTGGACGAAGCGCTGAAACTCCGCACCGACTCGATCGCGGGCGCTCCTTTGCCGGTGGCGCAACGGGTTGCCGCGGTGGCCCGAGGCGGCGCCGTCTCGAAGGACGAGCTGCTCGACCTCGCCCAGTGGCTCGACTCCGCCAGCCCCGGCAACGACCTCCACAACCGCCTACGTGACTGCGACCCCGCCGACAACGACTACGCCACCCGCGCCGCCCGCCAATGGCTCAACGGTCCTTTCGCGACCGAGTTCAGCAGCCGCTACGCCGCGTTCCAGGGTCTGTGCGCGACGGCCACCTCCACCATCGACGGCCATTTCCGCATCCTGGCGGGATTCCTGGCTGTTCCGGTTGAGACGTCCACAGTGGACTCTTGGGTGGATTCCCCCACTCCGCCCCTGGGTCTCCCCGCTGACTCACCGACTCCCGCCCTCGGTCTCCCCGCGGGCTCACCGACTCCTGTCCTCGGCCCTTCCGCGGACTCGTCAACCCCCGCCCATGGCATTCCAGTGGACTCGCCAACGCCGGCCCATGGCCTCCCCGTGGGCTCACTGACTCCCGAACTTGGCCATTCCGTGGACTCGCCAACCCCCGCCCTTGGCCTCCCCGTGGTCACGGCTGACGTTGACCCATCGTCAGGCTCGACCTCGGGTGACCTGAACGTCCCGGACGACAGCACCACAGCCTCGGCCTCCCTGTCCGACCTCGGCGCCCACATCGTCGACCCGCCCCAGGACCAGCACCCCTCCGCGGAACTCGGCACGGCCCCCGGCGGCGACGTCACCTTCGACCCCCTCGGCCCCAGCCCCGACTCCCTCCCCGACGGCATGAACGGCTTCGGCGCCCTGCCCCTCCCTGGCCCGAGCGGCCTCGGCACCGCCCCCGGCGACCAAACACGCACGGCCGCCCGCCTCGGCACGGACGTCTTCGACACCCGCGCCTCGGCCGGCCGCATCAGCGGCTCCCTCGACGAGGGGCCTGGCGTTGACCGCCGCTGACCCGCCCGCCCCACGCAGCTTGACCGCCGCCGACCGACTCACTGCCGCCCGCGCGGCCCAGGACGCCGCCACCCGCGAACACCAGGAACAACGCGCCCTCCGCGACCGCCACGTCACCTCGGCCACGTCCGCCGCCACCGAGTCCCTCCACCGCGACGCCGCCACCCACGGCCGCTACCTCACCCGCGCCCAGGACCTCCAGCGCCGCCACCGCGAAGCCGGCGGCTGGCTCACCGAAAAGACCATGACCGACCGCACGCACACCATCGACCTCACCCCACCTGCCGACCCGCAGCCCGACGAGCCCGCCCCGCCAACCCCGGGCCACGCCACCCGCCCCGGCCGCTTCGACGACCACGACTTCTCGAACAACACCTGGATGGTCGACTGACCCCATTCGGTCGCCGCGTGAAGGCGTGACGGGTCCCTTCAGACCTTCTCAGAGCAACGCGCCGTAGCCCGCCGCCTCCGCGAGACCCCGGAGCTCCTGGTTGGCGTGATGAATGTCCCCTTCACGCGGCCACAGGTTCGCGACCGGCCCCTTCGCGACGGGAGAGAGGCAGCGCGATCCAGCTTGGCCCGCACCGGCCCGCTCAACGACAGCCAACCCTCGACCCGGCGCCGGTCCACTCAATACCGCGGCAAGTGCGCGGCGGGTCCCTTCGCCCAGCGGCGGGGCGCCGAGCGGTCCCTTCGCGCGCGGCCAACATCGGCGACCCAGCCCAGGGGCAGCCCGGCAGAAGCGGTGAAGGTCCCCTTCACCCCAACCCCGGTCACCGACCGTCAGGCAGCCGGCTCTTCCGTCAGCTCGATCGGCGCCCGCTTCACGTCCGCGTCCAGCAGCGGCAGGTACCGCTCCGTACCCGTCAGGTGTGTCAGGAAAAACGCCGTGAACAACGCCCGAGTCAGCTGCTGCGTACGCCGGTGCGGCTTGCCGTGGAGCAGGAGCTGGCTCCAGTGCCGCCCTTCGGTCACGCCGAGGTGCGAGGACTTCCCCAACGTGCGCAGCTGAACAGGCCCAGCCCACGCTGTGGCAATCGCTTCCGCATGGCCCACGGCCGGCGCGACCAGGTCATCCTCCGCCGCGAGGTGCAGGCCGGGGGCGGTGATGAGCTGGGCGGCGGCCGAGGCGGAGGGGAGGGTCTGGGCGGCGGTGATCGTCGCGACGGCGCGGATGCGCGGGCGCACCGAGTCGTCGGCCGCGGCGGCTTGGGCGGCGGCGAGGACGGCGGACCCGCCGCCGGTGGAGTGGCCGGCGAGGCCGAGTTTGGCAGGGTCGACGCTGATTCCGTCGGGGCCGAGGCGGACGGTGGTCACCACGTCGAGCGTCGTCAGCAGGTCGCTGGCCAGCAGGCGGTACGACGGCAGCGGCCCGCCCTGCGTCGCGGGCGCAGCGGCGACCACGCCCCAGCTCGCGAGGTGGTGCAGCAGGTGCCGGTACCGCGACGCGGGCTGCAGCCACCCGTGCCCGAACGCGATGGCCGGCAGCCCCAGCCCTTGGCGGGGCGTGAACACGACCCCCGGCAGCCCGACCAGGGCCAGGTTGCCGCGCAGGACCTCGTGGGGCCCCGGGTGTGACAGCTCCGCGAGCAGTTGCTTGGGCTTGCTGGCCATGCGCGTGACCTTACTGCCCGCGCCCGGCCCCGGCCCGCCCGCCGCTCCGGGCCAGGTCACGCGCGCTCGTAGTACGCGATGAGCACGCCCTTCGTGGTCGCGACGCTGCGAGTGAGCGTGAACTCGGTCAGCGGCGCCGGGCCCTCGAACAGCCGCGCGCCGACGCCGAGGGTGAGCGGGTGGATGACCAGCGTGTAGCGGTCGACCAGCCCGGCCGCGTGCAGGCTCCGCACGAGCGCCGCGCTGCCGACGATCGCCAGATCGTTCCCCGGCGCGGCCTTCAGTTCGGCGACGGTCTTCGTCGCGTCGCCGGGCAGGAGGATCGAGTTCTGCCACGCGCCGGCGCTGCCGAGGGTGGTCGAGGCCACGTACTTGGTGGCGGCGTCGAGGTGCGCGGTGAACGGGTTGCCGTCGTCGCGCCCCGCCCAGGCGCCGATGAAGTCCTCCCACGTCCGGCGCCCGAACAGCATGTCGCCGGGTTGGCTCATACCCCTGGCCATCTCGCGGCCGAGGACCTCGTCCTGGAACTTCGTGCCCCAGCCCCCGTGCGGGAACCCGCCGCGCGTGTCCTCGTCGGGCCGCCCGAGGCCCTGCACGACCCCGTCGAGGGTGACGTTCATGGTGACGCTGAGGGAACGCATGTTTTCTCCTCTCGTTTGCCCTCTACACGAGCGGGAATCGGCTGATTCGACATCCGCCGGGCGCGGAGTTGTCCACAACTCGCCCCGCCTGTGGACAACTCGGCTCGCGCGCCGGTTTCGTCGGTGGTGGCCAGTAGCACACCGAGACCCTCGCCGAGGCCCCGGCGCGACGTCTGAGCAATCCCCGCGCCAAGACAGCTGATCGCGAAAGCCGCCACGACGACCGCCGCCGGAGCACCTCAGTCCGAGCCGCTCGAAGGCCCCGCAACTCACCCGCCAGCCCACCCTTCACCCCCGCCTGTAGCCCCCACCTGAAGCCCCACAACTCACCCCCACCCCAGCCCCGAAAAGCCCCAGAACCCCACCGATCAGGGGTCCAAACCAACCCACCCCACTCTTCACCGTCACCACTCGATCTCCCCTGGTCAGGTGGGTTGAAAAGCCTCGGGAAGGTACCGGAGTAGGGGACTGGACATCCCTCGTTAGGCTTGTTCGCGTGTGTGGAATCGTGGGATATGTCGGACACCGGCCGGCGCTGGATGTGGTCCTCGGTGGCCTGCGGCGGATGGAGTACCGCGGCTACGACTCGGCCGGGGTGGCGGTGCTCGACGGCGCCGGCGCGCTGAGGGTCGAGCGCAAGGCAGGGCGGCTCGCCAACCTGGAGGCGCAGCTCGACACCGTGGGCAGGGACGGCTTCACCGGCACCGCCGGCATGGGCCACACCCGCTGGGCGACGCACGGCGCGCCCGTGGATCGGAACTCGCACCCGCACCAGGACGCCTCGAAAAAGGTCGCCGTGGTGCACAACGGCATCATCGAGAACTTCGCCGCCCTGCGTGCGGAGCTCGAGGCCGAGGGCGTCGAGATGGCGAGTGACACCGACACCGAAACCGCCGCGCACCTGGTGGCCCGGGCGTACAACAGCGGCGAAACAAAACAAAACTTCGCCGCCAGCGTCGCGGCCGTGTGCCGGCGGCTGGAGGGCGCGTTCACGCTGGTCGTGACGCACGCCGACCAGCCGGACACCATCGTGGCCGCGCGCCGATCCTCGCCGCTGGTGGTCGGGGTCGGGGAGGGCGAGCACTTCGTCGCGTCCGACGTCGCCGCGTTCATCGAGCACACGCGCGAAGCCGTGGAGCTGGGGCAGGACCAGCTGGTCGTCATCACCCGCGACGGCTACGAGGTCACCGACTTCCACGGCGACGCCGCGCAGGCCAAGCCGTTCACCGTCGACTGGGACCTCAGCGCCGCCGAGAAGGGCGGCCACGAGTACTTCATGCTCAAGGAGATCGAAGAGCAGCCCGAAGCCCTCGCCAACACGCTGCGCGGCCACTTCGAGGCCGGCCGGATCATCCTCGACGAGCAGCGCATCTCCGACCAGGACCTGCGTGACGTCGACAAGGTCTTCGTCGTCGCCTGTGGTTCCGCCTACCACTCGGGCCTGGTCGCCAAGTACGCCATCGAGCACTGGACGCGCCTGCCGGTCGAGGTCGAGCTCGCCAGCGAGTTCCGCTACCGCGACCCGGTGCTCGACCGCGACACGCTCGTCGTCGCGGTCTCGCAGTCCGGGGAGACGGCCGACACGCTGGAAGCCGTCCGCCACGCCCGCGAGCAGAAGGCCCGCGTGCTCGCCGTCTGCAACACCAACGGCGCCCAGATCCCCCGCGAGTCCGACGCCGTGCTGTACACGCACGCCGGCCCCGAGATCGGGGTCGCGTCGACGAAGGCGTTCCTCGCGCAGATCGCCGCCAACTACCTCGTGGGCCTGGCGCTCGCGCAGGCGCGCGGCACGAAGTACCCCGACGAGGTCGCCCGCGAGTTCGCCGAGCTGGAGGCCATGCCGGCCGCCGTGCAGAAGGTGCTGTCCACTGTGGACCAGGTCCGGGACCTCGGTCGCCGGATCTCCGACTCCAAGGCGGTGCTGTTCCTCGGCCGCCACGTCGGGTTCCCGGTCGCCCTCGAAGGCGCGCTGAAGCTCAAGGAACTGGCCTACATGCACGCCGAGGGCTTCGCCGCCGGCGAGCTCAAGCACGGCCCGATCGCGCTGGTCGAGGAAGGCCTGCCGATCGTCGTGGTCATGCCCTCGCCCAAGGGCCGCGCGGTGCTGCACTCGAAGCTGGTGTCCAACATCAGCGAGATCCAGGCCCGCGGCGCCCGCACCATCGTGATCGCCGAGGAGGGCGACGAGGCGGTGCGGCCGTTCGCCGACGAGCTGATCGAGATCCCCGCCGTGCCGACGCTGCTGCAGCCGCTGGTGTCCACCGTGCCGCTGCAGGTGCTGGCCGCGGAGATCGCCCGCGCCCGCGGGTACGACGTCGACAAGCCGCGTAACCTGGCGAAGTCCGTGACCGTCGAGTAATGCGGAGGGCCCGCCGTGCAGGGAATCTGGACCACGGAACGGATTCGCGAGGCGGAGGGCAAGCTGTTCGCCGTCACGCCCGAAGGCGAGCTGATGCGCCGGGCGTCGTTCGGCCTGGCCACGCACCTCGCGGGGTTCCTGGCCGAACGCACCGGCGGCGTCGCCGGACGACGGGTCGTGCTGCTCGTCGGCTCCGGCGACAACGGCGGTGACGCCCTGTGGGCCGGCGCGTTCCTGCGTCGCCGCAGCGTGGCCGTCACGGCGGTGCTGCTGAAGCCGGAGAAGGCGCACGCCAAGGGATTGGCCGCGCTACGCAAAGCCGGCGGCCGCGTGGTGTCCGTCGAGGACAGTCCACAGTGGATCGACAAGGCCGACGTGGTCGTCGACGGCATCGTCGGCATCTCCGGTAAAGGCCCGCTGCGCCCCGACGCGGCCGAACTCGTCGACAAAATCCAAGCGCCCATCGTCGCCGTCGACCTCCCCAGCGGCGTCGACCCGGACACCGGCGCCGTCGACGGCCCCCACGTCACCGCCACCCTCACCGTCACCTTCGGCGCCCCCAAACCCGTCCACGCGCTCGCGCCCCAGCAGTGCGGCGACGTCGTGCTCGTCGACATCGGCCTGGGCCCCGAGCTCGGCGACCCCGACCTGCAGCGCCTCGAGCTCACCGACCTCGCCGACCTCTGGCCCATCCCCGGCGCGGGCGACGACAAGTACACCCAGGGCGTCGTCGGCATCGCCGCCGGCTCCGCGACGTACCCAGGCGCGGCCGTGCTCGCGTCGGGTTCCGCCGTGCGCGCCACCGCCGGCATGGTCCGCTACGCCGGCCCCGCGGCCGACGTAGTCCGGAGCCGCTGGCCCGAGATCGTCGCGACGGGCTCCGTCACCGACGCCGGCCGCGTGCAGGCCTGGGTCGTCGGCCCGGGCATCGGCACCGGCTCCGAAGGCCACGACGTGCTGCGCCACATCCTCGGCCAGGGCGTGCCCGTCTGCGCCGACGCCGACGCCACCACGATCATCGCCCAGCACCCCGACGTCCTCGACGCCCGCGACCCCGACACCCCGCTCGTGCTCACGCCCCACGCCGGCGAGTACGAACGCCTCATGGGCACCCGCCCCGGCGCCGACCGGGTCAAGGCCGCTCGCGACGCCGCCAGGAAGTACAACGCCGTCGTCCTCCTCAAGGGCCACTGCACCGTGATCGCCGCGCCGGACGGCCGCGTCGCCGTCAACACCCCGCGCGGCTCCTGGCTCGCGACGGCCGGCTCCGGCGACGTCCTCACCGGCCTCATCGGGTCGCTGCTCGCCGCCGGCCTCGACCCGTGGCTGGCCGCCGCCGCGGGCGCGCAGGTGCACTCGCTCGCCGGCGCCCTCGCCGCGGACGGCGTGCCGACCTCCGCGTCCGGTCTGGTCGACGCCATCCCGGGAGCTGTCAAGCTCGTTCGAGGTACTAGCGACGTAGAAGTTATCGAGTTACCCGTTAACTAAGGCGATAAAATCTGGTAAGAACGAGGTGTGAGCACTGGCGCCCCCGTTCAGGTGACCCTCAACCGGGTCGACGGTGAGGTGCGCCGTGCCTAGGACCCGACCGTCCGACGCGGCCGTCGAGCAGCGCCGGCAGGACATCCTCGACCACGTCATCGAGCACGGCGAGGCACGCATCGACGACCTCACCACCCGCTTCGGCGTGAGCCTCATGACGATGCACCGCGACCTCGACGACCTGGCCGACCGCCGCCTCCTGCGCAAGCTGCGCGGCAAGGTCGAGGCCTACCCGGCGCTCACGATGGAGACCGCCAGCCGGTTCACGCTGCACTCCGCCGAGAAGGAAGCACTCGCCGAGGCGGCCGTCAAACACGTCGAACCCGGCCAGACCGTGTTCGTCGACGACTCCACCACGCTGTTTCCCCTGGTCGAGCGCCTCGCCGACATCGACGGCCTCACCGTGATCACCAACTCCCTGCGCGCCGCCAAGCTGCTGGGCGACGGCGTGAACGTCGTCGTCGCCGGAGGCCGCTACCACCCGGAATACGACTCCTGCTCCGGCCCTGACGTGCTGGCGCTGCTGGAGCGCACCCGCGCCGACATCGCGTTCGTGTCCGTGAGCGCCGTCGCCGTCGGCCGGCTTTTCCACCCCGTGCAGGACTACGCCGAGCTCAAGAAGGCCGTGCTGCGCGCCGCGAACCGCAACGTGCTCGTGCTCGACCACTCGAAGTTCGGCCGCACCGCGACCTTCGCTCACGGCGACGTCGGCGACTACGACCTCCTGATCACCAGTGAGATCACCCCGACCGAGGAGATCGAGGCCGCGCTCAACGCCGGCACGGCCGTGGAGACCGTCGAGCACGTCGAGGAGGGGCAGCCCTATGACAGCTGAGCTGGTGGCCGGGATCGATTCGTCGACCCAGTCGACGAAGGTCGTGGTCTGCGACGCGCGCACGGGCGCCGTCGTGCGCACCGGTCGCGCGCCGCACCCCGACGGCACCGAGGTCGACCCGGCAGCCTGGTGGCAGGCCTTCGGCGAGGCCACCGACGGTGTGCTCGACGGCGTGAAAGCCCTCGGCATCGGCGGGCAGCAGCACGGCATGGTCACCGTCGACGACGTCGGCGAGGTGGTTCGCCCCGCTTTGCTCTGGAACGACACGCGCTCCGCGCAGGCCGCCCAGGACCTCATCGAGGAACTGGGCGGCGCCGGTGTCTGGGCCAAGTCCGTGGGCTCCGTGCCGGTCGCGAGCTTCACCGTCACCAAGCTGCGCTGGCTCGCCGAGCACGAGCCCGGCAACGCCGACCGCGTCGCGCGCGTGCTGCTGCCGCACGACTGGCTCACCTGGCGCCTGCTCGGCAAGCCCGAGCAGGCCGTGACCGACCGCGGCGACGCGTCCGGCACCGGCTACTTCTCGCCGACGGAGAACGCCTACCGCGTGGACGTCCTGGCCCACGCGTTCGGTGGCCGCACGCCCGAGCTGCCGACCGTGCTCGGCCCTTCCGATACCGCCGGTCACACCGAAAACGGCCTGCTCGTCTCCGCCGGCACCGGCGACAACATGGCCGCCGCGCTGGCGCTGGAGCTCACGCCGGGCGACGCTGTGATCTCCCTGGGCACCAGCGGCACCGTCTTCGGGGTGACCGAGACGGGTTCGGCCGACGCGAGCGGCCTGGTCGCCGGGTTCGCCGACGCCACCGGCCGCTTCCTGCCGCTCACCGCCGCCCTCAACGCCGCCCGCGTGCTCACCGCGGGCGCGACCATGCTCGGCGTCGACCTCGCCGAGTTCGACCGCCTCGCGCTCGCCGCCGAAGCGGGCGCCGGCGGGCTCACGCTCCTGCCGTACCTCGACGGCGAGCGCACCCCGAACCTGCCGGATGCCACGGGCTCGCTCCACGGCCTGACCAGGGCGAACATGACGCCGGAGAACCTGGCCCGCGCCACCGTCGAGGGCATGCTGTGCGGGCTGGCCGCGGGCCTCGACGCCGTGCGCGCGCAGGGCATGGACGTCCGCCGCGTGCTGCTCATCGGCGGCGGCGCGCAGTCGGCGGCCGTGCGGGCGGTGGCGCCGATCGTGCTCGGCGTGCCCGTGGTGATCCCCGAGACGGGCGAGTACGTCGCCCTCGGTGCCGCGCGCCAGGCCGCCTGGGCGCTGGCCGGCACCGCCGAACCACCCGCGTGGGTGGCCGAAGGACCTGGAAACCGGCTCGTGCTGGACGAGCCGGCCGAGGCGCAACGCGCCGCGGGCAAGGAGATCCAGCGACGCCACCTCGAAGCGCGCGAAGCCGCGCACGGGGTTCCCGCGAAATTCGGAGAGGACTGACCGATGGCCACCATCACCTACGACAAGGCTTCCCGGCGCTACGCCGGCACCGAGCGGCCTGCCGTCGACGCACTCGAGCTGGAGATCGCCGACGGCGAGTTCCTCGTGCTGGTCGGCCCGTCGGGTTCGGGCAAGTCGACCGCGCTGCGCATGCTCGCGGGCCTGGAGGACGTCGACGAGGGCTCGATCTGGATCGGCGACCGCGACGTGACGCAGCTGCCGCCGCGTTCGCGCGACATCGCGATGGTGTTCCAGAACTACGCGCTGTACCCGCACATGACCGTCGCGCAGAACATGGGCTTCGCGCTGAAGATCGCGGGCCGTCCGGCGTCGGAGATCAAGCAGAAGGTGCTCGAGGCCGCGAAGCTGCTCGACATCGAGGATTACCTCGACCGCAAGCCGAAGGCCCTCTCCGGTGGCCAGCGCCAGCGTGTCGCCATGGGCCGCGCGATCGTGCGTGAGCCGCAGGTGTTCCTCATGGACGAGCCGCTGTCCAACCTGGACGCCAAGCTGCGTGTGTCCACGCGTACGCAGATCGCCGCGCTGCAGCGCCGCCTGGGCGTCACCACCGTGTACGTGACCCACGACCAGGTCGAGGCCATGACGATGGGCGACCGCGTGGCCGTGCTGTCCGACGGTCTGCTGCAGCAGTGCGACACCCCGCGCGCGCTCTACGACCACCCGGCCAACGTGTTCGTCGCCGGCTTCATCGGCTCGCCCGCCATGAACCTCGTCTCGGCGAAGCTCACGGCCGACGGCGCCGAGATCGGTGGCGCGAGCGTCCCCCTCACGCCCGCCGTTCGTTCGGCTGCCGACGGTGACACCGTGACGCTGGGCTTCCGCCCCGAGTCGCTCGAGGTCACCACCGACGCCGCGGGCGCGCTGCCCATCAAGGTCGACCTGGTGGAGGAGCTGGGCTCCGACGCGTACGTCTACGGAAAGCTCTCCGGCGCGCACCCCGAGATCACCGCCGAGGGCGCGTCGAAGAACGTCGTGGTCCGCGTCGACCCGCGCGCGACCCCGTCGATGGGCGACACGCTGCACCTGCGGATCCGGCCCGACGAGCTGCACGTGTTCTCGGGTACCAGCGGGCTCCGCCTGCCCTGACGCACAGCACTCTCGGACCCGCGTGGGAAACTGGCGGGCGTTACCGATCCGACCAGAAGTAGGCGGGTACGCAACTGGACGTTATCGTCTTCGGTAACCGTTCCCGCCGTGACTGAAGTCGGATTGGTAACTATCAGCACAGTATGACTGCCAGTTTCCCGCGGGCGGAGGTCGTGATCGACCTCGACGCCGTGCGCCACAACGTCGCTCTGCTGACCGGCCGCGCCGCCGGTTCGGCCGTGATGGCCGTGGTCAAGGCCGACGCGTACGGCCACGGCGCGGTCCCCGTCGCGCAGGCCGCGGTGGAGGCCGGCGCCACCTGGCTGGGCACCTGCTCGCTCGGTGAGGCGCTGGACCTGCGCCGGGCCGGGCTGTCGGTGCGGCTGTTCAGCTGGCTCGACGTGCCGGAGGTCGACTTCGGGCCCGGCATTCTCGCCGACATCGACCTGGGTGTGAGCTCGGTCGACGAACTTCAGCGCATTGCTTTGGCGGCGCGGCAGGTGGGTCGCCGCGCTCGGGTGCACCTCAAGATCGACACGGGCTTGTCGCGCAACGGTTGCCAGCCCGCCGACTGGCCCGAGCTGGTCGCGGCCGCCGCGGCTTCATCCGACGTGGACGTGGTCGCCGTCTGGTCGCACCTCGCGTGCGCCGATGACCCGGGCCACCCGTCGATCGACATCCAGGCGAAGCGCTTCGCCGACGCGTACGACGCCGCGCGCGCGGCCGGTCTGGACCCGCTGCGGCACCTGGCGAACTCCGCGGCCGTGCTCACGCGGCCCGACCTGCACTTCGACCTCGTGCGGCCCGGTATCGCGATGTACGGGCTGAACCCCGTGCCGCAGCACGAAGACCTGCGGCCGGCGATGACGTTCCGCGCGGCCGTGGCGCTCACGAAACGCCTGCCCGCCGGCGAGTCCGTCTCCTATGGACACACGTGGACGGCCGAGCGCGACACCACCGTGGCGCTGGTGCCCGCCGGGTACGCGGACGGTGTGCCGCGGTCGCTGTCGGGCCGCATGGACGTGTGGCTGGGCGGGCGGCGCCGGGCGGTCGTCGGGCGCGTGTGCATGGACCAGCTCGTGGTCGACTGCGGTGACGACACCCCGGCTGTCGGCGAAGAAGTGGTGCTGTTCGCCGACGGTCGCTCAGGTGAGCCGACCGCGCGCGAATGGGCCGACAAGCTGGGCACGATCGACTACGAGATCGTCACGTCGATGTACCGCCCGCGCGTGCAGCGGCGGTACCTGGGGGAGAGGCCGTGAGCCCTTCGGCTCGGTTGTGGGCGATCGTCGGCGGTCTCGGCGCGGTGGCCATGGGTACGGCCGCCGCGGCCCTCGTCGCGGCGCAACAGCGCAGGCAGAGTGAGGACCAGTACGTGGACGAGCAGCTGGGCGAGCTGAAGCCCGACCGCACGTCCACGGTCGCGGCCGAGGACGGCACGCCGCTTTCGGTGGAGGAGATCGACCCCGAGGACGGCGGCGAGCCCGAGCTGACGCTGGTCGGCGTGCACGGGTTCGCGTTGTCACGCAAGTCTTGGCACTTCCAGCGCCGCGCGATCGCTTCGCTGCGGCTGCCGCGCGTGCGGCAGGTGTATTACGACCACCGCAGCCACGGCCTGTCCGGCGCGGCGACGGCCGAGACCAGCACCATCGAGCAGCTGGCGCACGACCTCGACAGCGTGCTGCGCGCGATGGTGCCCGAAGGGCCGATCGTCCTCGTGGGACATTCCATGGGCGGCATGGTGATCATGGAGCTGGCCGCGGAGAACCCTTCGCTGTTCGAGGATCGCGTGTGTGGCGTCGCGTTCATCGCGACGGCCGCGGGCGAGGTGGGCGCGCGCGGGCTGCCGCGTTCGCTGCTGTCGAAGTACAACCCGTTGACGCGCGGCGTCGGCAACCTCGCGGGCTGGCAGCCCGGCCTGGTGGAGTTCGTGCGGGCGGCCGGTGGGCAGCTGGAACGGCAAGCCGTGCGGCGCCTCGCGTTCGGCAGCCGCGACGTCTCGCCGCGGCTGGTGGACTTCATGATCGAGATGCTGGCCGTGACGCCCGTGCGGGGCCTGGTGAACTTCGTCGACACGCTCGGCAGCCACAACCGTTACGCCGCCCTGGCGGGCCTCAAGCACACCCAGGTCGTCGTGATCGGTGGTGACTCCGACCGGTTCACGCCGTTCTCGCATGCCGAGCGCATCGCGGCCGAGCTGCCCGAGGCGGAGCTCGTGCGCGTGCGCGGCGCGGGCCACATGGTGCAGCTCGAACAGCCCGACCTCGTCACGGGCCGGCTCATCGATCTTCTGCAGCGCTGTTCCGGAAGCGCCGCACCCGACCGGCGGAACTGGTGGTGGACACGGTGACGTTCCTTCTCGCGACCCCCGACGACACGATGGCGTTCGGCAGGTCCCTGGGCGCGTCCCTGCGCGCGGGCGACCTTGTGCTGCTCGCCGGCCCCCTGGGCGCCGGCAAGACCACGCTCACGCGCGGCATCGCCGACGGCCTCGGCGTCGGCGGCCGCGTGAGCTCCCCGACGTTCGTCCTGGCCCGCGTCCACGCCGCGGGTTCCCTCGGCGTGCCCTTGATCCACGTCGACGCCTACCGCCTCGGCGGCGACCTCGCCCAGCTCGACGACCTGGACCTCGACACGGACCTGGAACGCTCCGCCGTCGTGGTGGAGTGGGGCGAGGGCTCGGCGGAACGGCTGTCGTCCGACTACCTGGTGGTGCGGATGTCCCGTCGGGACGACGACGTGCGCGAGGTTTCGCTTGAGCCACACGGATCTTGGGTGGCACGGATGTCGGCGTTGCCGTCGGCTTAGACCTGGCCCGGCCCCAGCCCCGGCCCCGGCCCCGCCGCCGCACGCCCGGCAAGGTGACAGGTCAGCGGTGGGTGCCTTCGCCGTTGGCAAGATGCCCAGCTCCGTGGCAACGCCGCGAACCGTGCGGCAAGGCCTCGCCGCGAATGGCAAGCCCCAGCGGTGATCGGCAAGCCTCGCTAGCGGATGGCATCCCGCCGCGCCCATCGCAAGCCGGCGCGAGCTGGCAACCAGCTCGCGCCCGTCGCGCGTCACCCGGTGATCGTCTGCCCGGACTCGGTCCCGGAAACGCACCCCACGTACCAGCGGGCGACCTCGGCAGCGGACGTACCGACGGCGTCGGTGATACCCAACGCAGCCAGGGTTTCCGCCACCCAACCCGGGCTGACGACGTTGATCCGCAACCCCCTCGGCAACTCGGCGGCGGCGTTGCGCGCGAAGCCCTCCAGACCGGCGTTGACCAGCGCACCGAGAGAACCACCGGCCAACGGCGCGGCAAACGTTCCCCCGGTGAGCGTGATCGACCCGTTGTCCCGCAAGTGGTGCAGCGCGTGCCGGGCCAGTGCCACCTGTCCCAGCAGCTTGCCACGCAACCCCTGCTCGAACTCCTCGTCACTGGCAGAAGCCAAGTCCAGCAGCGGCCCACTCGCCGCACAACACACCACGGCGTCTACTTCCGGCACGGCGCGGAACAGGCCCTCGATCGACGAGGTGTCCTCCAGATCCACCCGCACCGGCCCCCGCCGCGACGCTCGCACGACCACGTGCCCGGCCGCCTCCAGCGCCGCGGCGACCGCGCTGCCGACGGTCCCGCTCGCCCCCACCACGATGATCTTCACGCCCCCATTCTCGCCGCGGGCGCAACACCGTTTCAGGCTTCCACGATCCCCCGCGCCAAGCCGAGTTCGACGAGGTCCTGAGGCCGTAACCGCAGCTGGTCGGCCGTGGCCGGAATCTCGGTCATCGGGCGTTTGAGGATCGCGGCGGCAGCCTCGGGCGAGGTGACAGAGAAGTAGGCGTCCGGCGCGATCCACGTGTTGTCCGGCGCCGCGAAGGCCAGCGCGCCGCCGGAGCCGCCCTCGCCGATGACCAGGGTGGTGATCGGGACGGCCGCGGTGGCGATCGCCTCGAACAGCGACGCGATGGCGGGGCCGGCGCCGCCCTCTTCGGCGTCGGCGTCGTTGGCGGCGCCCGGGGTGTCGACGAGCGTCAGCACGGGAATGCCGAGCCGCGAAGCCAGCCGGACGAGGCGGGCGGCCGTGCGGAAGCCCGCCGGACGAGTGGCGGTGCCGCATTGCGCGGCGAAGGCCACCGCACGGCCCTCGCGCAGGCCGAAGCCGCAGAGGACGCCGTCGTCGACCGCGCCGGTGCGGTCGCCGCGGAGGGTTTCGTGCCAGTCGAAGTACGCGTCCACGTACGAAGCCGCACGGGGGCGGCGCGAGGATCGGGCGGCGCGGACAGCGTCCCACCCCGTCGAGGGCAGCGGCACCGAACGCAACGCGCCCGGGGGAGGAGCCGCCGTGGAAGAACGGGAAGTCAGCAACACCAGCCACCGCTCCAGCACCGACGCCAGCGAAGACGGCGACACCAGCTGGTCGACCTGCCCCCACTCGTACTTCGCCTCGACCGTGTAAGCCTCCGAAGGCGACGTCGCCGGCCGCACGCGCGAGCCCGCGAACCCCACCTGCGCCAGCAGCAGCCCCAAGACCACGTCGGCGCTCGCACCCAGCGTCGCCCAGCCGCCGCCGGTCGTCGGGTCGCGCAGCACGGAGATCTGGGCGACGCCGTCCGCCCGCGCCGCCGCCGAAGCGCGCGCGATCCGCTGCAGCTGGGACAACGCGCGCATGCCGTGCTGCATTCGCGAGCCACCGGTCGCGATCAACGCCACCACTGGCAGACGACGCGACCGCGCGCAGGAAAACGCGGCCTCCACGCGGTCACCGGTCCGTCGCCCGATCGACCCGCCGAGGAACCCGAACTCCCACACCACCAGCACCGCGGGCGTCGCACCCACCAGCGCCTCGCCGACGACCACGGACTCCGTCTCGCCCGTCCGCGCCGCGGCCGCCGCGTAGGCCTCGCGGTAGCCGGGCCAGCCGAGAGGGTCGTCCACACTACTGTCCACATCGGACAGCTCGGTGAACCCCGTCGACACCTGCGCGATGACCTCACGGGCCGAGGGCCTCACCCCAGAGCTCGCTTAAGGATCTTGCCCATGTCGTTGCGCGGCAACGCGTCCAGGTAGCGCACGACCCGTGGCCGCTTGTGCGGCGCCAGCAGTTTCGCCACGTGATCAGCCAGCTCCGAAGCCGACGGCCGCTCACCCGCGGGCACCACCCACGCCACGATGCGCTCACCGAGATCGTCGTCCGGCTCACCTGTCACGGCCGCCTCGGCGACGCCCGGGTGCTCCAGCAGCGCGTTCTCGATCTCGCCGGCGCCGATCTTGTACCCGCCGCTCTTGATCAGGTCGGTGGCCTTGCGCCCGACGATCTTCACGTACCCGTCGGCGTCGCGCGTCGCCATGTCGCCGGTGCGGAACCAGCCGTCCGCAAAAGCGGCAGCCGTCGCGTCCGGCCGGTTGAGATACTGGGTGAACAGGTTCGAGCCGCGCACCTGGATCTCGCCGACGGTCTCTGCCGGATCAAGACCGGTGATCGCTGTGCCTATTTCCCTGCCCGCCTCGTCGACCAGCCGCAGCTCCACGCCCGCCAGCGGCACGCCGACCGTGCCCGGCTTGCGCTCGCCGTCGGCGCGGACGCTGGTGTTCATCAGCGTCTCGGTCATCCCGTAGCGCTCCACGACCTGCTGCCCGGTCGCCGCCGTGATGCGCTGGTGGTCGTGCACGGGCAGCGCCGCCGACCCCGACACCAGCAGCCGCGCGCCGCGCAGGGCCGAGGCCAGCTCGGCGTCGTTCGCCACCGTCTCCGCGATCCGGTGGTACATCGTCGGGACGCCGAACATCATCGTCGCGCCGCTGGTCAGCTCACGGGCGACGCCCTCGGTCGAGAACCGCCCGAGGTGGCGCACCGAGCCGCCCCGGCGCAGCGGGCCGAGGATGCCGAGGATCAACCCGTGCACGTGGAACAGCGGCAGCCCGTGCACCAGCACGTCGTCGCTGGTCCATTCCCACGCGTCCTCCAGCGCGTCCAGTGTGGCCGAGATCGCGCGGCGGGGGAGCACCACGCCCTTGGGCGGGCCGGTGGTGCCGGAGGTGTAGACGATGAACGCGGGCGCCTCGGCATCCGGCTCGTCTGCGGGCACGGTCCCCGACCCTGTGAGCCGGATGTCGCGCCGCTCGAGCCCGGCCAGCCCCTCGGGCAGCTCGACGCCGGCCTCGGCCAGCACGAGCGCCGGCGTGCTGTCGGACAAGATGTGGGTCAGCTCGCGTTCACCGATTTTCGGGTTCAGCGGCACCACGGGCACCCCCGCGAGCAGCGCGGCGACCACGCCGACGCTGGTGTGCAGCGTCGGCGTCGCCCACACCGCGACCCGGCCGGTGGGCAGCTCGTTCGCCAGGGAACCGGCGACCGCGCCCAGCTCGGCGTAGGTGAGCGCCTGGTCACCGAAGCGCACCGCCTCCTTGCCAGAGCCGTCGGTGATCGCGGGGAACAGCGGATCGGGCACGGTGAGGACCTCCTGCGGCGCGGCGTCGGCGGGCGTCTCACCGGCACCGTACCGCGCCGTGACCTCGGCCACCTGCGACGCGATTCACACGGTTGCGGGGTTGCCCCTTCGGCCCGCCAGCCTGTCACTTCGAGACTGGACGTAAGCTGGGAAACCGTGCTGGTACTGGCGATCGACACCTCGACCCCGGCCGTGACCGCGGGCATCGTCGCCGTGGACGAGTCGGAACTGACCACCCGGGCCGACCGCGTCACGGTCGACCCGCGAGCCCACGGCGAGCTCATCACGCCCCACGCCCTCGCGGCGGCCGAGGCAGCGGGGGTGACCCTGCGCGACCTCGACGCGATCGTGTGCGGCGTCGGCCCCGGCCCGTTCACGGGCCTGCGCGCCGGCATGGCCACGGCCGCGGCGTACGGCCACGCGCTCGGCATCCCCGTCTACCCGGTCGGCAGCCTCGACGCGATCGCCGCCGAGGTGGTGCGCACGGACAAGCCGTTCCTCGTGCTCACCGACGCCCGCCGGCGCGAGGTGTACTGGGCCGAGTACGACGCGGCCGGCACGCGCGTGAGCGGTCCCCACGTGCAGCGGCCCGCCGAGGTCGAGACCACTTCGCGCGTCGCCGCGGGCGACGGTGCGCTGCAGTACGCCGACGCGATCGGCGTCGTGCCCATCGAGCCGCGGTTCCCGTCGCCGTCCGGGCTGGTCCGCGTCGCCCGCGAAGCCCTGCTCGCCGGCGTGACGCCCGAGCCGCTGACGCCGCTGTACCTGCGCCGCCCCGACGCTGTCGAGCCGACGGCCCGCAAGCGGGTGACCTCGCCGTGAAGCTCGACGGCCTGCGCCGCAGCGACCTGAAGCGCTGCGCGGAGATCGAGCAGGTGCTCTTCCCCGGCGACGACCCGTGGAGCGCTCGCGCGTTCCACTCCGAGCTCGACCAGGGCCACTTCTACCTGGCCGCGCGCACCGACGACGGCACCGAGCTACTCGGCTACGGCGGCCTCGCCGTGGTCGGCCGCCGCGGCGAGTACGAGGCGGAGATCCACACCATCGGTGTGGTGCCCGAGGCGCAGGGCCAGGGCATCGGCAAGGCCCTGCTGCGCGCCCTGCTGGACCGCGCCGACGAGGTGTCGGCGCCCGTGTTCCTCGAGGTGCGCACCGACAACGACACGGCCGTCGGCCTCTACGAACGGCACGGTTTCGAGAAGCTCGGCGTCCGGAAGCGCTACTACCAGCCCTCCGGCGCCGACGCGTTCACCATGGCCCGCCCGGCGCGGACCCCGGCACGAGATGAGGTGGCCGGCTGATGTCGCGCGTCATCATGGGTATCGAGAGCTCCTGCGACGAGACCGGCGTCGGCCTCGTCCGCCTGCACGACGACGGCGCGGTGGAACTGCTCGCCGACGAGGTCGCTTCCAGCGTCGAGCAGCACGCGCGCTTCGGCGGCGTGGTGCCCGAGGTCGCCAGCCGGGCGCACCTCGAAGCGATGGTGCCCACGGCCGAGCGGGCGTTCGCGACGGCCGGGCTGAAGCTGTCCGATGTGGACGCCATCGCCGTGACGGCCGGACCCGGGCTCGCCGGTGCGTTGCTGGTCGGGGTGTCGGCGGCGAAGGCCTACGCGTCGGCGCTCGACGTGCCGCTCTACGGCGTGAACCACCTGGCCGGGCACATCGCCGTGGACACGCTGCAGCACGGTCCGTTGCCCACGCCGGTGCTCGCGCTGCTGGTGTCCGGCGGGCACACGCAGCTGCTGCGCGTGGACGACATCGCGTCGAAGATCACCGAGATCGGGTCCACTGTGGACGACGCCGCCGGCGAGGCCTACGACAAGGTCGCCCGCGTGCTGGACCTGCCTTATCCGGGTGGGCCGCCGATCGACAAGGCGGCTCGGCTCGGCAACGGCTCCGCCATCGCGTTCCCGCGCGGGATGACCGGTCCGCGCGACGCGAAGTTCGACTTCTCGTTCTCCGGCTTGAAAACCGCGGTGGCGCGGTGGGTGGAGAACGTCGAACGCGACGGTGGCGAGGTACCGGTGAACGACGTTGCGGCTTCGTTCCAGGAGGCCGTGGCGGACGTGTTGACCGCGAAGGCCGTGAAGGCGGCGAGGGAACAGGGGATCGGGACCATCGTGATCTCCGGCGGCGTCGCGGCGAACTCGCGGCTGTCGGAGCTGGCGGCCGAACGCTGCGCCGCGGCGGGCATCGAGCTGCGCGTGCCGCGGCCCCGGTTGTGCACGGACAACGGCGCGATGATCGCGGCGCTGGGCGCCCACGTCGTCGCAGCCGGGCGCCCGACGGCGCCGTGGGAGTTCTCGGCCAACCCCGGGCTTTCGGTGGAGATCGTGTCACTCTAGGAGCGGGCCTTCTCCAGCGCGGTCTTGACGCCCAGCAGGCGCTCGATCGCGATGGTGGCTTTTTCGGCGGCGTGGCCGTCACCGTAGGGGTTCGGTGTCTGCGCGGGGCACAGGCTCCCGGCCAGCAGCCGGGTCGCGGTGCCGGTGATCTTCTCGGGATCCGTGCCCACCAGCCACGCGCACCCGGCGTCGACGGCCTCGGCGCGTTCGGTGACCTCGCGCAGCACCAGCACGGGCGTCCCGAACGTCGGCGCCTCCTCCTGGATGCCACCTGAATCCGTGAGCACGAGCGACGCCAGCCGCAGCGCGCGCACGAGGTCGGGGTACTCGAGCGGCTCGGTGATCGTCACGCGCTCGACGCCGCCGAGCGTCGCGGTGACCTGCGCCCGCACCGCCGGATTGGGGTGGACGGGGAACAGCACCTGCACGTCCGGATGGGTTTCGACGATCCGCCGCACGGCGCTCAGCGTCTGGTTCAGCGGCTCACCCCAGGACTCCCGGCGATGCGACGTCACCAGCACCAGCCGTTCCCCGGCCTCCGCGATCTCCATCTCCAGCAACGCCAGCGCCGGATCGTGCGCGGGCAGGTCGCGCGCCGTGATCGCCAGCACCGCGTCGACGACCGTGTTCCCGGTCAGCACGATCTTCTCCTCGGCGACGCCCTCCACGCGCAACGCCTTCGCCGCGGCCTCGGTCGGCGCCAGGTGCAACGCCGCGATGCGCGCCACCATCTGCCGCGTGCCTTCTTCGGGGAACGGCGCGGCGAGATCGTTCGTCCGCAGCCCGGCCTCCAGGTGCACCACCGGGATCCCCAGCCAGAACGCCGCGAGCGCCCCCGCCAGCCCCGTCGTCGTGTCCCCCTGGACGACCACCGCCGCCGGCATGAGGCTCCGCAACTGCGCGTCCAACGCCGGCAGCAGCCCGCTCACCAGCTCCGCCTGCGTCCCGCTCACCCGCACCGGCACGTCCAGCCACGCGTCCACGCCCAGCCCGAACGGCACCAGCGCCTGCTCCACCATCCCCTGGTGCTGGCCGCTGTGCACCAACACGGGCCGCACCCCGTCGCGCCCCTCGAGCGCCACAACCAGCGGCGCCAGCTTCACCGCCTCCGGCCGCGTGCCGGCCAGCAACATCACGTCCACGTGTTCCACACTTTCGAGTGTCCCGGAAACCCCGGCCCACCGACGTTCGAGCGAACCGCCGGGTCTTTCACCGCGCGACACGTGCGAGGTGCCGGCTGACGGGGTCTTGTGCTGTTCGGTTGTGTGTCCTGCTTCCGCGCGCCCGGAGGCTCCGCGGTTCGTGCCGTTGCCTGGCGACCGGCGCGTGCCGGTCGCCTGCGCCGGTGCTCCGCGCGCGGCGCCGGTTCTGCACGCAGCCGGCGGTGGCGCCGCGGTTGCTGTCGCTTGTGGCCGGTCGCCCTCTCCTTGTTGTTCGGTCTGTGGAGTGGCGCCGGGCTGCCCGCGGGAGGCGAGCAGCCCGGCGCACGTGTCGCGCAACCGTGGGCCACCGGCTGGATCCGGTGGCCCACGGTGCTGCTAACCGCGGGCGAGCCGCCGGTTGCGGCGGTAGGCGGCGATCACCGCGACGGTCCCGAGGACCACGAGGAGCGCGCCGACCGTGATCCACCAGCCGACGTCGGCGCCGGTGGCGGCGAGGGTGCCCACGCCGCCACCGGCGACGCCGACGCCCGCACCTGGCATCTTGTACATCAGTCGATCACCCCGGACCGGTCAGGCGACCGAGCGGCGACGGGTGAACCGCAGGCCGACCGGCACGGCGATGGCCGCGAGCACGCCGAGGCCCGCCCACAGGCCGGCGCCCGACGCGAGCGGCATCGGCGGAGCGGCCGGGCCGCAGGTCGCCGACGACACGATGACGTCGCCGCTGCCGAGGGCGCCGACGACGCCGCCCAGCAGCTTCAGGTGCAGCGCGTTGACGGTGAGGCTGCCGTCCTTGTTCTTGATCTGCTCGTTGAGGATCAGTGTCGCCACGTTGACCGGACCGAGGCCGACCTTGATCTGCGTGTTCGGCGCCGGGTTCGAGTCGATGTCGCCGACGCTGCCCAGATCGGCTCCGACCAGCGTGGAGCTGCCCTTGACGCCTTCCTGGGTCGCGGTGCAGACGGCCTCCACGGCCTTGATCCCGACGTTGCCCAGTGCCGCCTTCAGCAGCGGCAGCCCGACGTCGGCGGTGCTCGCCTTCGCCGTGACCGCGCCCGAGTTGTCGTCGCGGACGGCCGAGGTGTTGATGACCCCGGCGGTGAGGATCCCGGCGGCGTTGGCACTGACCGTGCTGTTGCTCGTCGGTCCGTCGGTGTTCGCCGCCGCCAGCGGGCCGAGCTTGACCGCGGACGCGCCGAGCAGCTTCACGTCGACGTTCACGCCGTAGGCGGAGCCGTCACCGGGCGCCGCCGAGGCCGGAACTGCTCCGGCGAGGGCGATGCTCGCCACCACAGCGGCGAGCATCCCGCCTCGTCGCAAGAGGTGTTTCTTCACTGGTCCTCCGATTTTTGTCAGGGCGAGCCGGTGCACGGACGAATCCCGCTGAACAAGAGTCGGCACGCTGACCGAATATCGGTGGCGTTGCCGGAAATGGCACACAATTCCGGGGAGACCACCGTATCGGGTGGTTTCACCGGACCGTTCCCCACGTCGGTGCGGGCATCACCTGAACGGCCTAGCAAGGTTCTCGCCATTCGTGCCGAAAGGCGCTGGGAGATCCCTGAGAAGGGGGATACCTGTCGAAAGTTCCGGCACCTGTGTCCTACGCTGGCGCCGGGGTCCGCCGTTCTTCCGAACGTTTCCGGCTGAGAGGGTCGTCGTGGCAGTAGCGAACACACCTGTGTCCCCCGTCTCCCGGTTTCCGCTGCGTATGGCGGTTCTCGGGGTGGTCGCGGTCGGCGTGGTCCTGGTGCTCGTGGAGCGGTCGTACCGCGAGTTGGAAGTGCAGCTCGCGGGGGCGATACTGAGGGTCATCACCTCATCGGGTGTTTATGTGGCCGGTAGCCGCGAATCTGTGTACTTCGGGTTGACCGGCGCTACTCCGTTCGGGTTGAGAATGACCCCGGAATGCTCTTCTGTATTCCTCTTGCTGCCACTTCTGCTCGTGACCGCGGTGCTCCTCTACTTCCGTCCGCAGAATGCGCGCCGACTGTTTCTCTCGCTGGTAATTGCCGCGATCGCCGTCATTCTCGTGAATCAGTTGCGCATTCTCACCATCGTCGGTCTGGTCCACGCACTGGGCACCGACGAGGGCTACTACTGGGGCCACACGCTGCTCGGCTCGATGGTCAGCGTCCTCGGCGGCGCGGTGTCGCTCGTGCTGTTCGTCTGGCTCGCGACCCGCAAGACGAAGGCGGAGAAGAACCAGGGCACGGCCGCGTGAACGACACCGGCTTCAAGGTCCTGCTCTCGATCACTCAGGCGTTCGCGCTGACGATGAGCGTCGCGTTCATCGTCTACGTCGCGATGATCGTGGTGCCCTACCTGCGCCGCAAACCCGCCCCGGTGGGCGACCCCGGCGCGTTCGCCTGGCACTTCTTCGTGCCGTGCCGCGACGAGGAAGCCGTGATCCGCGAGACCGTGCGCTACCTGCGCACCACCTTCCGCCGTGCGCACGTGTGGGTGGTCGACGACGACTCCGACGACCGCACCGCCCGCGTCGTCCGCTCGGTCTGGCGGCGCAACGGCGGCTACGACCCCAATCTGCACCTGGTGGCGCGCAAGCGTCCCGAGGCCCGCACCGGCAAGGGCGACGCCCTCAACGCCGCTTACCAGGCCCTCAACGAATGGCTCGAGCCCGACACCGACCGCGACCGTGTGGTCGTGGTGGTCGTCGACGCCGACGGCCGCCCCGCCGCCAACTGCCTCGAAGTCTGCGCGGCCGAGCACCTCTTCGGCGACGAGAAGATCGGCGCCGTGCAGCTCGACGTGCGCATGAGCAACGTCCGCACCCGCCCGCCGGGGCGCACCTGGTTCGCGCGCGCGTTCGGGCTCAAGCTGGCGCAGTTGCAGGACCTGGAGTTCCGCACGGCGATCGCCGCGATCCAAACGTCGCGCGGCTTCACCGGCACGATCTCCATGGGCGGCAACGGCCAGTTCACCCGCCTCGCCGCCCTCGACTCCATCGGCGGCGACGAGCACCAGCCCTGGCGCGGCTCTCTGCTGGAGGACTTCGAGCTCGGCGTCCACCTGCTCACGGCAGGCTGGCGCACGGGCTTCACCCCAGATTCCCATGTGGCGCAGGAAGGCCTGTACAGCCTGCGGCGTTTCCTCGTGCAGCGAACGCGCTGGGGCCAGGGCACGATGCAGTGCTCGCGGTACCTGCGCCGCATCTGGGACTCGCCGCACGTGTCCACTTTGGGCGCCGCGGAGATGATGTACTACCTGGCGCAGCCGTGGATGCAGCTGCTCGGCTCGCTGCTCTACCCGGTGCCGTTCATCCTCCTGCTAGCCACCACGGCCGGCGACCCGTCGCAGGTCTGGACCTGGTTCACCGGCGGCGCCTGGATCCTCTTCGCCATCTACGGCTCGTTCGGCCTGCTGCCGTTCGTGGTGTGGGGCCCGATCTACCAAATGAAATGCTTGGGCAGCAAGAACATCTTCCGCGGCCTCGGCATGGGCCTGCTGTACGCGGCCTACATCTACACCTTCTACATCACGTCCTGGCGCGCCGTGATCCGCCTCGTGCGCGGCCGCAACGGCTGGTCCAAGACGCGGCGCAACACCGAGATCACCAGCGGCGTGAAGGTGGCGCTGGACAGCTGAGACACGAGAAGGGCCCCTCCGCGGAGGGGCCCTTCTTCGTTGTGAAGACTCAGAAAGCTGGCTTCAGCACCACGTCGTCGAGGTTCACGTACTCGACGCGGTGTCCGAATTGGACTTCCACGTACTTCATCTTGCCGCGCACCACCACGTGGTCCGACACGTCGAACGTCGTCGCCGAGTAGTACTCCGACGGAACGACGCCGCCGACGGAGTACCTCTGGCCCGCCGCGAACGTGTAAGGCATGGGCGCCAGCGCCTGCACGGCGACGTTCGCCGGGTAGGCCGACGCCTCCGGGAACGCCCGTCCGTAGACGGGGATCGTCGCCTTGCCGGGCTTCGGCGTGGCGACGAGACCGCTCGCCGGGACCACGGTATTGCTGGGCAGCCAGCCCTTCTGGCCCAGGTACCAGATCGCGGTCCAGCCGCCCTGGCGTCCGGCCACGGCGTACTGCTGGCCGGTGGCCACACGGCTGCCGACGTCGGAAACATCCATAGTGGACGGTCCGGTTCCGTGCAGCCCGGTGTCGGACAGCAGGGGAGACGCGGCGTCCGGCGCGGTGTGCAGCGCAACTGCCTCCGAGCCGCGCGCGGCGCACGGGGTGCCGGAGCCGATCTTGTCGCAGCCGGTGAACACGGGCTGGTTGGCGGCGAACTTCGGCGCGATCGTCACCATCGACGAGCCGGCCCGGCCGGTGGCCTTGATCGGCGCGCCCAGCAGGTCGAAGTAGTGCGACCAGTCCCAGTAGGGGCCCGGGTCCCAGTGCATGCCGGCGATCGTGGCGGGCGTGGTGCCCGGCACGTTGTCGTGGCCGATGATGTGCGCGCGGTCGAGCGGCACGCCGTAGCGCTTCGCCAGGTAGCCGACGAGCTTCGCCGACGACCGGTACATCGCTTCGGTGTACCAGGTGCCCTGCGCGGCGAAGCCCTCGTGCTCGACACCGATGGACTTCGCGTTGACGTACCAGTTGCCCGCGTGCCAGCCGACGTCCTTGGTCGGCACGTGCTGCGCGATCAGGCCGTCCTGCGAGCGCACGGTGTAGTGCCACGCGAGGTAGGTCGGGTCCTGCGCCAGCGTGAGGGCGTCGTCCCAGTAGCCCTCGGTGTCGTGGATGACGATCGTGTCGATCTTCTGGCTCTGCGGCCGGTTCGCGATGTCGTGGTTGCCGTAGTCGCCGCCGGGCAGCTCCTGGTACGGCGCCGGCACGGACTCGCAGGCCACGGACTTCGGGCACTCGGTGGCGGGCGGGGCGTCTGTCCTGAGGCCCAGCCGCTCGGCCTGCGCCTTGTCGGGTGTGACGCCGGGGGTCGCGGCGAGCGTGACGGCCTGGCCGTCGTCCGTCGTGCGCGTCTCGCCGGTGGCGATGGTGCCGTAGACCTCGTCGGCGAAGGTCTGGGCCGCCGTCACGTCCTCGGAGCCGCTGTACGCGGCGACGGCGCCGTACCAGTCCTTCGCGTTTTCGCTGCGTACGCCGAGCTTGCGCTGGTACTCGGCCAGCAGGGCCGCGCCGCCGCGGATGTTCTGCTTCGGGTCGGTGCGCAGCGTCGCCGCGTCCGTGTGCAGCAGGGCCGCGGCCTGGTCCACGGTCTGCAGACCGGGCGGGACGGCCGCGGGCTGCTGCGTGGGCTTGAGGTGCAGCGCCGGCCGGGCGTCGTCGCCGCGCGGGTCTTCGCCGTTCTGGTCGAACTCACTGGTCACGACGCCGGCCGTGCGCAGGTCCGTGAGGTGCATCGGCCCGTAGCCGGCGGCGGTGCTGGGCGTACCGGCGTTGTAATCCCAGCGGGACTCCAGGTAGGAGACGCCGAGCAGCACGTCCAGCGGGACGCCGAACTCGCTTGCCGCGTTTGCGAAGTCCTGCTGTCGCTGTTGGTTCGCTGGTTGGGCTTGGGCGGGAGCCGACGTCGCCAACGCGACCGCCAGCAACC
Source organism: Amycolatopsis sp. NPDC050768 (assembly GCF_040654155.1). Taxonomy (NCBI): domain Bacteria; kingdom Bacillati; phylum Actinomycetota; class Actinomycetes; order Pseudonocardiales; family Pseudonocardiaceae; genus Amycolatopsis; species Amycolatopsis sp. NPDC050768. Next base: position 467,354 of record NZ_JBFAHL010000001.1, on the reverse strand, counting down.
CCGCCCCGCCCGCGACGGCCAGCCGCCGCGTAACGGAGTGGAACATCGGTGGGACCCCCAGGTGTCGGTGCTTTTCCGGCGAAACTTAACCAGAAACGTCGGCGCCTGGTAAGCCTCCGCGACGGCGGTTTCGCCCAGCGGTCGTCAGCGGCCGATCACGAGCAGGAGGGAGCCGTCGAACGCGGGTTGGTCCTTTAGCGCGTCATACTTCGCGGCCCAGGTCCCGCTGGCGAGATCGCTGGTCAGCTTGCGGGTGAAGCGCTCCTCGGCCGCGGCGTCGACAAAGCTCCACGCCGAACACGCCTGCCGCGCCGCCGGCTTCAGCAGCATCTCCGGCCGCGCGTAGTACGCCTCGTTGAACCCGTCGACGCAGTCGCGCGGCACCGGCACGGGCACGACCTCGGTGTCGCCCAGGTACTTCGCGATCTCGCTGATCGCCGGGTACCGGCGCGCCTCTGTGTCGAGCACTTCGGGGGCGTACTCGTACAACCAGAAGTCCCGAACTCGGTCGGGATCGCACGTCAGGATCGCGACGGGACCCTTCGTGACGCGCCGGACCTCGCCCAGCCCCTTCGCGAGATCCGGCCACTGGTGCACGGTGAACGTCGCCATTGCCGCGTCGAAGCTGTTGTCCCCGAACGGAAGATCCTCCGCCGTCGCATCCACCGCGGGCCTGTCCGCGCGCCGCAGCGCCCGCATCGACGCGGACGGCTCCACGGCCGTCACTCGGCGGTCGGCCGGCTCGTACGACCCCGCGCCGGCTCCGACGTTCAGCACGGTCTTCGCGTCCCCGAGCGACGCCAAGACCGTGGCGGCGATGCGGGGGTCGGGGTTGCGGAACCCGGTGTAGACCTTGCCGATCTCGCCGTAGTCCGCGTCGCCTGCGCTGCCGTCGGCCAGTCTGCTGCTCACGGGAGCGAGCCTAGCGATCTTCGGCCGTGGTCAGGCGGTACTCGTCCAGCAGCGAAAGTTCTCGGACGAGCGCCCGCACACGCCGGCCTGGGCGCCGGAGCCGACGACTACGGCCGCCGGCGACGCCGTTCCCGCGGCCTCGGCGACGGCCCGCCGCCAGAGCGACATGGTCACCGTTGGGGCGCACGAAGAACAGCCGCAAGACTCTCCATTGTGGATGGAAGAGCCCAGTAGTAGACCCACGTCCCCCGTCGCTCGCAGTCGATCAAACCGGCCTGGCGCAACAGTTTCAGGTGGTGCGAGATCGTCGGCTGCGCCAGGTCGAACGCGGGCGTCAGCTCGCACACGCACATCTCGCCGCCCTCGCGGGAGGCGATCATCGACAGCAGCCGCAGTCGCACCGGGTCGCCCAGTGCCTTGAACACGCGGGCGAGTTCGGCGGCTTCGGCCTCGGCCAGCGGCGCGGAGGTCAGTCCCGCGCAGCACACCTCGCCCTGATCGAGCACCGGCAGCTTTTGCATCGACATGCTTCTATATTGACGTTCGCCGATCCAAGGCGCAAGGTTGTTTCCACAAACGTCGATACAAGCTGATCCAGCGAGGAGAAGCACGATGACCGACCTGCGTGAAACCGTGCGCCGGCGCTACGCCGCGGCCGCTCTCGAAGTCACCTCGGGCGGGGCCGCCTGTTGCGGCCCGGCACCGGTCGAGGTGGACTTCGGCTCCACCCTCTACGCCGCCGACGAACGCGCCGAGCTGCCCGCCGAAGCCGTCGCCGCCTCCCTGGGCTGCGGCAACCCGACCGCCGTGGCCGAGCTCCGACCCGGCGACCACGTCCTCGACCTCGGCTCCGGCGGCGGCATCGACGTCCTGCTGTCCGCCCGCCGCGTCGGCCCCACCGGCAAGGCCTACGGCCTGGACCTGACCGACGAGATGCTCACCCTCGCCACCGCCAACGCCGCCAAAGCCGGCGCCACGAACGTCGAGTTCCTGCGCGGCGCGATCGAGTCCATCCCGCTGCCCGCGAACACCATCGACGTCGTCATCTCCAACTGCGTGATCAATCTGTCCACCGACAAGCCCGCCGTCTTCGCGGAAACCTTCCGCGTCCTCACGCCCGGCGGCCGCCTCGCCCTCACCGACGTCGTCGCCGACGACACCCTCAGCCCGGCCCAGCGCGCCGAACGCGGCGACTACGTCGGCTGCATCGCGGGCGCGCTGTGCTTCGCGGAGTACCGCGCCGGCCTGCAGGCCGCGGGCTTCGCTGACATCCAGCTCACCCCGACCCACCCCGTCGCCGACGGCATGCACTCCGCGATCGTCCGCGCCACCAAACCCGCCTGACCGAGCGGTCCTGGCACTCTCGCGAGGGTGAACCTGACCGTCGTCGGCCAGGCCGTGGGCCTGTTCGCCGTGACCAACGTCGACGACCTCCTCGTGCTGGCCCTGTTCTTCGCCCGCGGCGCGGGCCTTCCCGGCGCGACCCGAGCCGTCGCGATCGGCCAGTACCTCGGGTTCCTGGCGATCCTCGCCGTCGCCGTGGCGGCCGCGTTCGGGGTGACGTTCCTGCCGGCCGGCTTCGTCCCGTACCTCGGCCTGCTGCCGATCGCGCTGGGGATCCGCGCCGCCGTCCAGGCCTGGCGCCACCGCGGCGACGACGGGGAAACCACCCGGCCCGGCCGGCCGCGGACCCTCGAAGTAGCCGCCGTCACGTTCGCCAACGGCGGCGACAACATCGGCGTCTACGTCCCCGTCTTCGCCACCGCCGGACCGGGCGGCACGAGCGTCTACGCGGTCGTGTTCCTCGTGCTGGTCGCCGCCTGGCTCGCCGCCGGCCGCCACCTCGCCACGCGCCCCGCCGTCGCACGGGTGCTCGCGCGCTGGGGCCACGTCGTCCTGCCCGCCGTGCTGATCGGCATCGGCCTGCTCATCCTGATCGACGGCGCCTGACGACGGGGTTCGAAACGATCGCGGAACAAAACCCCCGGTCAGCCCGCTTCGCCGAGGATTCCCCCACGTCAGATGGACCCTCCTTGCAATGCTGGCACTCCCGTGGCTAGAGTGCTAATCGAACGGCCCGAACACGCCCGGCACCCGCGACGGCGGGGGTGGTAGGAGCCGTAAGTCATCCTGCCGACGCTTTCGACGACCGTGGAGGTCAACCCGGTGAGCGTGAACATCAAGCCGCTCGAGGACAAGATCGTTGTCCAGACGAGCGAGGCCGAGGAGACGACCGCTTCCGGCCTCGTCATCCCCGACACCGCCAAGGAAAAGCCCCAGGAGGGCAAGGTTCTGGCCGTGGGCCCGGGCCGGATCGACGACAAGGGCAACCGCGTGCCGCTCGACGTGGCCGTGGGCGACGTCGTGATCTACTCCAAGTACGGCGGCACCGAGGTCAAGTACAACGGCGAGGACTACCTGATCCTCTCCGCCCGCGACGTGCTGGCCGTCATCAACTGACGTCCGCTCGAAGCGCATGACGCCCCGGGCCCCGCACAAGCCGGGGGACGGGGCGTTCTTGCGTTCAAAAACCCCTGAAAGGTAAGCGGAACACGCTATGCCCAAGCAGATCAGTTTCGACGAGGACGCTCGTCGCGCGCTCGAGCGCGGGGTGAACAAGCTCGCCGACGCCGTCAAGGTGACCCTCGGCCCGCGTGGTCGCCACGTCGTTCTGGACAAGAAGTTCGGCGGCCCGACCATCACCCTCGACGGCGTGACCGTCGCCCGTGAGATCGAGCTCGACGACCCGTTCGAGAACCTCGGCGCGCAGCTGGCCAAGAACGTGGCCACGAAGACCAACGACGTCGCCGGTGACGGCACGACCACCGCCACGGTGCTCGCCCAGTCGCTGGTCAAGCACGGCCTTCGCAACGTTGCCGCCGGCGCCAACCCGACCGCGGTCGGCAAGGGCATCGAGGCCGCGGCCGAGAAGGTCATCGAGGTCCTCAAGTCCAAGGCCACCCCGGTCAAGGGCCGCGAGAACATCGCGCAGGTCGGCACCGTCACCTCCCGCGACGCCACGATCGGCCAGCTGCTCGGCGAGGCCGTCGAGCGCGTGGGCGAGGACGGCGTGATCACCATCGAGGAGTCGTCGACCCTGGCGACCGAGCTCGTGATCACCGAGGGCGTGCAGTTCGACAAGGGCTTCCTGTCGGCGCACTTCGCGACCAACCCCGAGGACCAGAAGGCGATCCTCGAGGACGCCTACATCCTGCTGTCCCGCGAGAAGATCTCGGCGCTGGCCGACCTGCTCCCGGTGCTGGAGAAGGTCGTCGAGGCCAAGAAGCCGCTGCTGATCATCGCCGAGGACGTCGACGGTGAGGCGCTGTCCACCCTCGTGGTGAACTCGCTGCGCAAGACGATCATCGCCGTCGCGGTCAAGGCGCCGTTCTTCGGCGACCGCCGCAAGGCGTTCCTGGACGACCTCGCGTTCATCACCGGCGGCGAGGTCGTGTCCGCCGAGATCGGCGTGAAGCTGTCCGAGATCGACCTCAGCTCGCTGGGTCGCGCGCGCCGGATCGTCGTCACCAAGGACGACACCACGATCGTCGACGGCGCGGGCTCCAAGGACGCCATCGCCGGCCGGATCGCGCAGATCCGCAACGAGATCGAGACCACCGACTCCGACTGGGACCGCGAGAAGCTCCAGGAGCGGCTCGCGAAGCTCGGCGGCGGCGTGGCCGTGATCAAGGTCGGCGCGGCCACCGAGACCGAGCTCAACGAGCGCAAGCACCGCATCGAGGACGCCGTTGCGTCCACGAAGGCGGCTGTCGAAGAGGGCATCCTCCCCGGCGGTGGCTCGGCTCTGGTCCACGCGGTCAAGGAGCTCGAGGGCGACCTCGGCCTGACCGGTGACGAGGCCACGGGCGTCCGCATCGTCCGCGACGCGCTCACCGCCCCGCTGTTCTGGATCGCGACCAACGCGGGCCACGAGGGCGCGGTCATCGTGAACAAGGTCCAGGAGCAGAGCTGGGGCGAGGGCTTCAACGCCGCCACCGGCGAGCTCACCGACCTGATCGCGGCGGGCATCGTCGACCCGGTCAAGGTGACCCGCTCCGCGGTCGCCAACGCCGCGTCCATCGCCCGGCTCGTGCTCACCACGGAAAGCGCCGTGGTCGAGAAGCCGGTCGACGAGGAACCCGACGCCGGCCACGGCCACGGTCACTCGCACTAGTTCCACCAGCACGTCGAACCGGGGCGGTACTCCCTTTCGAAGGGGGTGCCGCCCCGGTTCTTTTGGTCCCGGGGGAGCCGCTGCTCGCGGGACCTCGACGGCGACCGCGTGACCTACGAGGTCCACACGAGCGTCGCGCTCTACCCGGATCGCTTGGTGCACCTGGGTTTCCCTCCCGGGGCACCGACTGGTTCGGCCGCCGTCTTTCCGCCACCGGTGCGTCCGGCGCACGAACGCCGCGGCCTGACCGATCGCGTGCGGAAGATCTTGGCCGCCGGGTTTCCCGGTGCCGTCGAGTAGTCTCAGTGTGACTACTGGAGGCGCCGATGACTTCGGGAACGCGAGAGCTTTCCGCCACGGCGTACGTGGTGCTCTGCATGGTCGCCCAGCTCGGCGTGACCACGCCGTACGCGGTGAAGCAGGCGTTGCGCCGCTCGATCGGGCGGTACTGGCCCATCCCGCACGCGCAGCTGTACGCGATTTCCGGCCAGCTACAGGAGCAAGGGCTGCTCGAAGGTGATCAGGAGACGTCCGGCCGCCGTCGCAAGACCTACTGCGTCACCGAAGCCGGCCACCGGGCGCTGCGGGAGTGGCTGAGCCGCCCCGATGCCGAGCCGGCCGAGATCCGCGGCGTGGCCTGGCTCAAGCTCGCGTTCAGCGACCTCGCCGACCCCGAGAGCCTTTCGCGGCTCGCGGCCGAACAGGTCGAGCAGCACCGCGGCCGCATCGCCCGGCACGGCACCGCCGCCGCGTCCGACCACGCCACGCAGCTGGCCCTCGAGCTGGATCGCGCCGCCCTCCGGTTCTGGACCGGACTGGCGGCGCGGCCCCGGTGAGCGCCGGCCGGAACCGGCGCCCCGCGGCTCAGGCGGTGAACCCGCCGTCGACCGTGATCGCCGTGCCCGTCACGTAGCGGCCGTCCGGGCCCGCCAGATGGGCCACGGTCGCGGCGACGTCCGCCGCGTCCGCGTAGTGGCCGAGCGCGATGTGCGGCACCTGTGCCGCAGCGCTGGGACCGTCGACCGGGTTCATGTCGGTGTTCGTCGAGCCCGGGTGGACCACGGTGGCGGTGATGCCCCGCGGCCCGAGGTCGCGCGCCAGGCCGCGCGTGAAGCCGATCAGCGCCGCCTTGCTCGCCGAGTACAGGCTCATGCCGGGGAACGGCACGCGCTCGGCGAGGTCACTGCCGATGGAGACCACGCGGCCGCCGCGGGGGAGGTGCTTCAGCGCCGCCTGCGTGGCGACCAGCACGGCGCGCACGTTCACCGAGAGCGTGCGGTCGATGTCGTCGAGCGAGAGCTCGTCGAGCGGCGCCGCGATGGAGATACCCGCGTTGTTGACCAGGATGTCGAGCCCGCCGAGCTCCTCGGCGACGCGGTCGACGGCCGAGGCCACCGCCGCGGCGTCCGCGGAGTCGGCCTGCAGCGCGAGGCCGCGCCGGCCTTGTTCCTCGACCTCGGTGACGACCTTGGCCGCCTTGTCCGCGGAGCGTTCGTAAGTGATGGCGACGTCGGCGCCGTCAGCGGCGAGCCGCTTCGCGATCGCCGCGCCGATGCCTCGGCTGCCGCCTGTCACCAGGGCGACCTTGCCGTCCAGCGTTCCCATCGAGGTTCCTTTCTGTATCGATGACTACATAAAAGACGTTGTAGCATGGCGGCGTCAAGTATTTTGTATCGCTTGCTAAAGAAGGTGGTCCATGTCACCGCGTGGCCGGCCCCGCGCGTTCGACCGAGAACACGCGCTCACGCAGGCGATGTTCGTGTTCTGGGAGCGCGGTTACGAGGGCACGTCGCTCGCCGACCTCACCGGCGCGATGGGCATCAACCCGCCCAGCCTGTACGCGGCTTTCGGCAGCAAGGAGGCGCTGTTCCGCGAGGCCGTCGACCGCTACGGCACCACGTACGGCAGCCACACGCCCCGCACGCTGGCCGAAGAGCCGACGGCGCGCGAAGCCATCGAAGCGATGCTTCGGGACAACGCCCGCACGTACGTGGAGCCGGGCCACCCCACGGGCTGCATGGTCGTGCTGTCCGGCACGAACTGCTCGCCCGCGAACCGGGGCGTGTTCGACCTGCTCGCCGAATCGCGCGCGGAGGTGCGCCAGCTGATCCGCGAGCGGCTGCGGCGGGGCATCGACGCCGGCGAGCTGACCGGGGACCCCGACGCGCTCGGCGCCTACTACGCCACGGTGCTGTTCGGGCTGTCGATGCAGGCCCGCGACGGCGTCGACCTCGCGGGGCTCACCGCCGCCATCGACCTGGCGATGCGCTCGTGGCCGGGCACCGACGCCGGATACGCGACAGGGGCGGCGTCCGAAGTGGACACCGCCCCTGTCGCGAGTTCGTGATCGCGCTCAGCCGCCGGACATGCTCAGCGCTCGTTTGTCCTGCTTGATCAGGTTCTCCCGCTCGGACTCCGACAGTCCGCCCCAGATCCCGTAGGGCTCGTGCACGGCCAGTGCGTGCCGCCGGCACATGTCCAGCACCGGGCAGGCCAGGCAGACCGCCTTCGCCCTGGCCTCACGGCGTGCCCTAGCCGGACCCCGCTCGCCGTCCGGGTGAAAGAACGCCGCGCTGTCCATCCCCCGACACGACCCCTCCAGCTGCCAGTCCCACATATCTGCGTTGGGACCGGGGAGCCTGCGCGTGTCTGCCATCCTGACCGCCTCCGTCATCCGGTCGATGCCATTTGCTGCTCTGCTGTGGTGCCGATACTCCATTCGGTGCAACGGCGGTAACGTTAGAAGCGCGCCAATAGTTGTTCAAGGGCTTCGGGATGATTCAGCCGTTAGGCATCCCCCGGAATGGTGAGCAGGGGTTTTGGCTCCGGTTGCCGTGACTCTCGCGGGCCTGGATATTGGCCGGGTGGGATCCGGAGCGCGTGAAGGAGAACCCACCCTGCCGGTGGCCTCGGTCGCTCGCCGGCTCGGGGTCGCCCCGTCGACCCTCCGTACCTGGGACCGCCGCTACGGCCTTGGCCCCAGCCGCCACACCGACGGCAGGCACCGCCGCTACGGCAGCTCCGACATCGATCGCCTCGAGCTCATGCAGCGCGCCCTCCTCCGCGGTGCCTCGACAGCCGAAGCCGCTCGCTACGCGCTGCAGCAGATGCCGCGCGCGGAGATCGTCCCGCCCGCCGACGAACCCGCGACCCCGGCACACTCCGCGCCCGCCGACGGTGAGGTTCCGTCGCGCCTGGCCCGCCGCCTGAGCACGGCCGCGCTGGCCATGGACGTCGGCGCCGTGCAGCGCATGCTGGCCGAGGCCCTCGACGAGCTGGGCGTGCTCGCCGCATGGTCGGGTGTGGTCGAGCCGGTGCTCGCGGCGCTCGGCGCGCGCTGGCGCGGGGTCAGTGCCGGCGCCGAGGTCGAGTACCTGCTGGCCGAGTGCGTGTACGCGGCGCTCGTGCGCGCGACGCCCGTGCTCGACGCGCCGCTCAACCTGCGTCCGGTGCTGCTCGCGTGTGTGCCGGAGGAACGCGACACCATGCCGGTCTACGCGCTCGCGGCCGCGCTGGCCGGGCGGCGGATCGGCGCGCAGCTGTTCGGCGTGCCGCTGCCCGCGGAGGTCCTGGCGGTGGCCGTGCGCCGCAGCGCGCCCGCCGCGGTGGTGTTGTGGGCGCACCGGCGCGACGCGGCGGACCCGCGGCTGTTCGCGCGGGTGTCCCGCGGCCGCCAGCGCAGCCGGTTGTTCGCGTGCGGGCCCGGCTGGGACGTCGCCACGCTGCCCGACAAGGTCGAGCTGCTCGCCGACCTGCCCGCCGCCGCGGGCCGCGTCGAGCACGTTCTTGTCGGGGCGGGGCGCTAGAAAGGTCCCGTGCCCCGAACCTCCCTCGTCGAGCTCGCGTTCGGCGATCTCGTGCCGCCGCCGGTGCCCGTCCCCGCGCCGCGCTCCGCCGCGCCCCGGCAGCGGCTGCTGGCCGCCGTCGTGCTCGGCGCCCAGGGTCGCTACGCCGCCGCGACCACGGCGCTGGCCGACCTGCGCCGGGGTGCCGACCCGGTGGTGGCCTCTCTGGCCGCGACCACGCTGGCGTCGCACCGCCGTCAGCTCGGGGGGCACGTCGCCGCGCGGGCGCTGGACGGGGAGGCCCTGGTGGCTCTGGACGGTGCCGGCGCGACCCGCGTGGACCCGGACGGCCTCGACGCGGCCGGTGCGCGAGCCGACGCCCTGCTCGGCCTGGCCGCCGACAACCTCGCCCTGGGCCGCCTCGCCGCAGCCCGGCGTCTGGCGGCCCGCGCGGCGGAGGCCGACGACCGCTGGCGCGCGACCGTCCGCGGCGGCTGGGTCGGCGCCGAGATCGAGCTGGCCGCCGGCCGCCCGCGTGAAGCGATCGCGCCCGCGCGGCGAGCTGCGGAAACGGCGCGGGTGCGCGGTTCGTCTCGGCACGTCGTCAAATCCGACATCGTGCTCGGAGTCGCACTCGCGACGGCCGGGGAACCGGAGCAACGCGCTACTGCACTCGACGTCGTCACAAATGCCGCCATGGCCGCCGAGAAATACGAACTCTATTCACTTATTTGGGTGGCGACACGCGTGGCGGCCGATCTGGACCCCGGACACGCCGAGAAGTATCGATTCAGAAGCCTTGAGGTGTTGCACGCAGTGTTACGGCACGCAGATCCTTGCGTGATGCGGATCGCAGAGGATTCACCGTGGGTGCCGGAGAGGCCGGGTTGAGCCCTCTGGAAACGCCGTTCCGGCATCCGGGCTAAGAAACTTCAAAAAAAGCCACCGGATCGTGTCAAGGTTCGGGCTAAAGCGTCCGATAGGGGAAGTGGAATGTCACCCGGCTGCAGGAAGGAAACCCCGTGACGACGGTCTTGATCTGCGACGACCGACGCAGTGTCCGCGAAGGGCTCACCCGTGTGATGTCCGCGGTCCCAGGGGTCAGTCGCATCGACTGCGTAGCGCACGGTGACGAGCTGTTGGCCCGGTACACCCGTCAGCCGGTCGACGTCGTGCTGGTCGGGACGCAGCGCGCGGTCCCGACGGGCGTCGAAGCCACTCGGCGGCTCGTCTCCGCGAACCCCCAGGCGAACGTCATCGTTTTCGGTGCCCCTGACGACGCCGGCAGCATCGCCGCCGCCATCGCCGGCGGTGCCCGCGGCTACCTCCGCTGGGACGCCTCGCGCCCCGAGCTGGTCGCCGCACTGGCCCACACGCTCGCCAGCACCTCGGTGCCGGCGCCGCGCCAGCCGTCGGACCCCGGCGTGCAGCTCACCGAGCGCGAGCTGCAGGTGCTGCGCGGCATGAGCCAGGGCAAGAGCAACGGCCAGATCGGCCGTGAGCTGTACCTGTCCGAGGACACGGTGAAGACGCACGCGCGGCGGCTGTTCCGCAAGCTCGGCGTCCGCGACCGCGCCCAGGCCGTGGCCCACGGTTTCCGCCGTGGCCTCGTGTCCTGAGTACTGCGTCCTGAAATCGAGTAACTGCTAGACCACGCTCCGCGTGACAGGTTGTCCGTTCTGACGCCACGGTGACGACGGGCCAGGGTTGCCGCCCTGGCCCGTACCTGTGTCCTCGGGTCTTGACCTGTGTCATCGGTGACAGATGTGTCACCTGTCACGTTCGTCGCCTTCGTCCCCACCGCTCGGGCAGGCTCCCAGCCGGCGCCACCCTGCCGGGCAGCAAGCCGTACCCCGCAGGTCAGCCACTCGTTGGTCTTCTGGTCGACAGGTGCGGTGCGGCCGGGTCCACGGACGCGGCTCGCCGGTGACCACCTCTGGCGGTTGTCGGAGAGGTCGCCGACGGTACGGTAACTGTCACCGGCGGGCGGGGCATGATGACCACGCGCCGGATTCTTTGCACGCCTACACGTAACACTGGGACTGTTGTCTGCGATGGCCAATGTGGGGGACGGATTGGATGAGCCGGTCGCCGCTGCCGTGGAGGGAGACCCCCAGGCAGTCGATCGGCTGCTGGCGGCCATCCGCCCCCTGGTAGTGCGGTATTGCCGCGCTCGAGTTGGCAGGCAGGAGCGTTCGTTCGCTTCGGCAGACGATGTTGCGCAGGAGGTGTGTCTCGCGGTGCTCACGGCATTGCCTTCGTACCGTGAACAGGGCCGCCCGTTCCTGGCTTTCGTCTACGGGATCGCCCAGCACAAGGTGGCCGACGCGCACCGCGCGGCGGCCCGCAACCGGGCTGAACCGGTGGCCGAGGTCCCCGACGAGGTCGAGGTCGGCGTCGGTCCGGAACAGCGCGCGTTGCAGGGCGAGCTGAACGAACGGATGGCACAGCTGCTGCAGGTGCTCCCCGACAAACAGCGCGAGATCGTCGTGCTGCGCGTCGTGGTGGGCTTGTCGGCGGAAGAGACCGCGGAGGCCGTCGGGTCGACCCCGGGTGCCGTTCGAGTCGCCCAGCACCGAGCGCTTGCTCGCCTGCGTAAGGTGCTCGCCGCCGAGGAGGTGATCTGAGTGACCGATCACGACGACGATCGTGACCTGTCGCCGTCCGCGTTCACGAGCGGCATGATGGCCTACGAGCCGGAGGCCGACGGTGACCTCACGGCCATCCAGGCCGACGACGCACTGCTCGACGCACTCGGCGGCACGGATCCGGCCATCGCCGACGGGCTCGGCGACCAGGAGCTCAACGCGCTGCTGCTCGCCTGGCGCCGCGACATCGACAGCGAGCCGCTGGCCGAGCTGGTCGACGTCGACACCGCCGTCACCACCGTGAAGACGGCTTCGCTGGCGCGCAAACGCGCCGACCGCAGCCGACGGCGCCGCATCCTGGTGCCGGTCGCCGCCGCGTGCGCCGCGGTGGCCATCGCGTTCGCCGGCACCGGCCTCGCCGCACGCGACGCCCAGCCCGGCGACACGCTGTGGGGCCTGACCAAGGTCCTTTACACCGACCACGCCCACTCGGTCGAAGCCGCCGCCGCGGCGAAGCTCGACCTCGAGAAGGCCAACCTCGCTCTGGCCGACAACCGCCTCGCCGACGCCCGCAAGGCCCTCGACGACGCGCAGGCCGCACTGAACCAGGTCACCGACGACGAGAACCGCGACCAGCTGCTCGAGCAGCACCGCCAGCTCGCCGCCCAGCTCGGTGCCCCCACCGTGCCCACCACGGGCCAGAACCCGCCGAACAACCCGTCCACGCCGCCGCCGGTCAACAATCCGGCCAACACGGCGTCGCAGCAGTCGAGCGGCCAGCCGACGTCCCTGCCCGGCACCGGCTCGGGCTCCACGAGCCAGCCGGACACGACCAGCGTCACGGCGCCGCCGCCCCCGCCTCCGCCGCCCCCGGACACCACCACCGACACGCCCACGCCGCCGACGACACCCACCGACGCCACGGGCAACGCGACGGGCAACGACCCCGGCAGCGGCGGCGGCAGCCCCCGCAACGAATCCAACGAATCCTCGGAAAGCGGGACCGTCGGCGGCCAGAACAGCTCGCCGGAGAACCCGTAAGACCTCGCATCGAAAACGCCCTGGCTCCGGCCGGGGCGTTTTTCGTCTCCGGATCAGCCGGGCCGGCCGGGTCAGCCCGGCCGGAGACGAGAACGGCCCTGGTGAGCAGTCTCACCAGGGCCGGTCAACGCAACAGCAAAAAACTCAGTACGCGCTCTCGTTCGCCGTCACACCGTCGGCGAAGCCGCGGCAGTAGTCCCAGCTCACGTAGTCGCCGGGGTTCGGGTCGAAGGCCGGCTCGTGGGGGCGCATGCGGCCGTCCGCGAGGAGCTGTTCGAGGCTGGCGCGCAGGAGGTGCCAGTCGTGGTAGTGGGGTTCGTCGCATTCGCCGCAGTCCACGACGATGCCGCGGACGCCGCGAGGCTCCAGGAGGGCTTGGTACACCGCCAGGTCGGAGAGGTCGGCCAGCAGCTCGGTGCGTTCGTCCGGGCTGATGGGCTCGTCCAGCTGGTCTTCGGGATCGAGGAACGCCCGGGCCGGATCGTCCGGGTCGTCCGCGAAGGGGTCGGGGGGCAACACGTCGTGCGGCACGGCCTGCACGGTACCCGCCGTGTGGCGCCCGTCCCCACCCACCCGGGTCAGGGGCGGAGCCCGGATATCATGAGGGGAAGGCTCAGCCAGCCCCTCGGCCAGATCGCTCACCCCCGCCAGGAAGGCCCTTCGCCCGCTATGACCAGCGAAAGCATCACCGCCCCCGTGCCCAGCAAGTTCGCGATGCTGGGTCTGACCTTCGACGACGTGCTGCTGCTGCCGGCCGAATCCGACGTGGTGCCCAGCGGGGTCGACACCAGTACCCGTCTCACGCGCAACATCACCCTCAACGTCCCGCTGGTTTCCGCCGCCATGGACACCGTCACCGAAGCCCGCATGGCGATCGCCATGGCGCGCCAGGGCGGCATCGGCGTGCTGCAGCGCAACCTGCCGATCGACGAGCAGGCGGCCGCCGTCGAGGTGGTGAAGCGGTCCGAGGCCGGCATGGTCACCGACCCGGTCACCTGTTCGCCCGACGACACGCTCGCCGAGGTCGACGCCCTCTGCGCCCGCTTCCGCATCTCCGGCGTCCCGGTCACCGACGCGTCCGGCTCGCTCGTGGGCATCATCACCAACCGCGACATGCGGTTCGAGGTCGACTACACCCGTCTGGTCAGCGAAGTCATGACGAAGGCGCCGCTGATCACCGCGCAGGTCGGCGTCACGGCCGACGCCGCGCTCGGCCTGCTGCGCCGGCACAAGATCGAGAAGCTGCCGATCGTGGACGGCGCCGGCAAGCTCCGCGGCCTGATCACGGTCAAGGACTTCGTGAAGACCGAGCAGTACCCCAACGCCACCAAGGACACCGACGGCCGCCTGATCGTCGGCGCGGCCGTGGGCGTCGGCGCCGACGGGCACAAGCGCGCGATGACGCTGGCCGAGGCCGGTGTCGACGTGCTGATGGTCGACACCGCCCACGGCCACTCCCGCGCCGTGGTCGAAACCGTCAAGCTGCTGAAGAAGGAGCTGGGCGACACCGTCGACATCGTCGGCGGCAACGTCGCCACGCGCGCGGGCGCGCAGGCGCTGGTCGACGCGGGCGTGGACGGCGTGAAGGTCGGCGTCGGCCCGGGCTCGATCTGCACCACGCGGATCGTCGCCGGCGTCGGTGTGCCGCAGATCTCCGCGATCTACGAGGCCGACCAGGCCTGCCGCCCGGCCGGCATCCCGGTGATCGGCGACGGCGGCATCCAGTACTCCGGCGACATCGCCAAGGCCATCGCGTCCGGCGCGTCCAGCGTGATGCTGGGCAGCCTGCTCGCCGGCACCGCCGAGTCGCCCGGCGACCTGATCCTCGTCGGCGGCAAGCAGTTCAAGGTCTACCGCGGCATGGGTTCCCTGGGTGCGATGCAGTCGCGCGGCCAGGGCAAGTCGTACTCGAAGGACCGCTACGCGCAGGACGACGTGCTCAACGAGGACAAGCTCGTCCCCGAGGGCATCGAAGGCCGCATCCCGTTCCGCGGGCCGCTCGCCAACGTCGTGCACCAGCTCGTCGGCGGCCTGCGCGCCGGCATGGGCTACGCGGGCGCCGAGACGATCGCGCAGCTGCAGGAGGCGCAGCTCGTGCGCATCACGGCGGCCGGGCTGAAGGAGAGCCACCCGCACGACATCACGATGACCGTCGAGGCCCCGAACTACTCCGCGCGGTAACTCCGCCCGAACGGATCTTCCCGACATCCCGCCCGTCCCAGCCCCCTTCGAGACGTTGATCTTTCTCGAAGGGGGCGGGCGGGATGTCGATTTCACGACGGGTTGTGTTGGCTGTCACTGCGGCCGCGGTCCTGGGAGTCGGCGGGGGAGCGGCGGCACCGGCCAGTACCGGATCGCGTCGGGTGAGATCACGCGTGAGCACTCGATCGTGCTCGTGATCCTCTACCCGTTCGACGATCGCGACGCCGACACCGACCTCGAGCAGATCCGCACCGACTACAAGAAGCTCTTCCATCAGGAATCGGTGCTGCGCACGGATTCCGTGGAGCGTGGCTCCTTCTGACGCGGTTTTCGGGGCCCTGAGCACTGAGCGGCATTTGTCCCCTCACGGCGACGGCCGCGGTGCGGCTGAGTGGTGCGGTGAAAGCGGATCGTCTCGCCGAGTTGTTCGTGGTCGTCGTCGGCTTCGCCGTGCCGGCGACCGTCGCGGCGGGCCTCGTGGTGGAGTACGGAGGACCGGCGCACGTCGAGGCCGCCCAGGTCGTGAGCTGCCGCGAAGTGCCTGGCACCGGTGACCGCACGATCCGGTACGTGGTGCGGTTCACCACCCAGATCGGCGAAGACGTCGAGGTCTCCGGCGACGACCCGGGCCTCGACGCCGGCGTCGGCGCCTCCGTGGAGCTCACCCGGGCCGACCGCTCCGGCGCGGTGCGCGCGGTGCGCAGCGGCGGCGAGACGACGATCGTGCGCACCTCGTTGTTCGTCGGCCCCGTCTGGGGCGGCGTGATCGGGGTGCTCGTGCTGGCCTACGCGGTGTTCCTCATGGTGCGGGGCGGGAAGCGGGCGCTGCCGGTGTCGCTGGCGGTGGGCCTGCTTTCCGCGGTCGCGGGGGCCGTGGCGGGCGTGACGTTGTTCTGACCCGCCACAGCAGCACGGGCGTGGCCAGCATCAGCAGCCCCGCGAGGCCGATCGCCTCGCGCGTGCCGAGCCACGCGCCGAGCGCGCCCCACACCAGCGTCAGCGCGGCCCGTGTCGCCCCGCCGGTGATGCCCCAAGCGGACAGCACCCGGGTGGCGCGTGAGGTCTCCGTTTCTTGCAGCCGGTAGGTGGCCGAGACGGGGTTGAAGATGCCGATCGTGAGGATCAGCCCGAACTCGACGAGCATCACGAACCCCAGCCCCGCCGGCCCGTGCGGCGTGAAGGCGAGGGCGACCGGCCAGATCACGCGCAGCGTCCCCGTCACCAGCAGCACGCGCTCGGGGCCGAAGCGCGCGGTGATCCGGCGCGACAGCCGCGAGCCGAGCAGCCCGCCGAGGCACGGCACGCCGAACGCCAGCCCGTACTGCCACGCCGCGAACCCGAGTTCGCGCAGGAGCAGGATCGCGAGCAGCGGTGACGTCGCCATGATCAGGCCGTTCACCAGCGTCGTGTTGAGGAACAACGCGCGCAGCCGCGGGTGGCCGAGGATGTAGTGCCAGCCGTCGAGGACGTCCCTGGTCCGGACCGTCGCCGGGCGCGCGGTGGGCGGCGGCTCGGGCGTGCGGATGGCGCCGATCGCGAGCGCGGAGAGCAGGTAGCTGACGCTGTCGAGCACCACTGTCGTGAGTGGTCCGAACACGCCGATCAGTGCCCCGCCCGAAGGTGGGCCGACGGCGGTGGCGGTCCACTGCGTGGTCTCGAACCGGCCGTTGGCGACGAGCAGGTCCTCGCCCGTCGCCATGCCCTTGAGGTAGGCGCCGCTGGCCGCCGTGAACACGATGTTCGCGGTCGCCACGACCACCGACACGGCCACGAGCTGCCCGAACGTGAGCCCGCCCAGCGCGTAGCCGAGTGGCAAGGTCAACAGTGCGACGAAGCGCACAGCGTCCATCGCCACCAGCACCGGCCGTTTGCGCCGGAACTCCACCCACGGCCCGAGCGGCACGGCGAGCAGCGCGCCGACGGCCAGGCCAGCCGCGGCCAGCACCGAGACCTCCGTGGTGCTGCTGTGGAGCACCGTCACGGCGATGAACGGGAACGCGTCGAGCGCGAGCCATGTGCCGGCGGTGCTCGTGGCGTAGGCCAGCCACAGCCGTCGGAAGTCCTGCCCCAGCGCCACTCTCGTCCCCCTGTCGTCGTCCGACGCATCCAACAGCGCGCGAAACGGCGGTGGCAAACAACCTCGTGACGCGGTGCACAACCTGCGGTTGTTCGCCCTCGAAACTGCCCCCGTGCGTTGGTCACCCACGCGGACTAGCGACAATGGACAGCGTTGTCGTCGGTGCGAGAAGGGACATCACGTGCGGGATCTGGTCGAGATCGGGATGGGTCGCACCGCGCGGCGGGCGTATGACCTCGATGACGTGGAGATCGTGCCCTCGCGGCGCACGCGGTCGTCGTCGGTGGTGTCGACCTCGTGGCAGATCGACGCCTACCGCTTCGACCTGCCGCTGGTCACGCACCCGACCGACGCCATCGTGTCGCCGGGCACGGCCGTCGCGATCGGCGAGCTGGGCGGCCTGGGCGTGCTCAACGCCGAGGGCCTGTGGGCGCGCCACGCCAACGTCGAGGACGCCATCTTCCGGCTGGTCCGCGCCGCGGAGGACACCGAGGACCCCGCGGCCGTCGTCCGCGAGCTGCAGGAGCTGCACGCCGCGCCGGTCCGGCTCGACCTGCTGAGCGAGGCCATCAAGACCGTCCGCGAGTCGGGCGTCACAGTGGCCGCGCGCGTGAGCCCGCAGCACGCCGCGGAGCTCACGCCCGATCTGCTGGCCGCCGGCGTCGAGATTCTCGTGGTGCAGGGCACGATCATCTCCGCCGAACATGTGCAGCGCGACGCGGAACCGCTCAACCTCAAGGAGTTCATCGGCCGCCTCGACGTGCCGGTGATCGCCGGCGGCGTGAGCGACTACCGCACGGCCATGCACCTCATGCGCACCGGTGCGGCGGGCGTGATCGTCGGCCACGGCTACACCCCGGGTGTCACCAGCACCGACCGCGTGCTCGGCATCGGCGTCCCCATGGCCACCGCCATCGTCGACGCCGCGGCCGCCCGCCGCGACTACCTCGACGAGACCGGCGGCCGTTACGTCCACGTCCTCGCCGACGGCGGCATGACCACCTCGGGTGACATCGCCAAGGCCATCGCCTGCGGCGCCGACGCCGTGATGCTCGGCGCGCCGCTGGCGACCGCCACCGACGCGCCCGGCCAGGGCCTCTACTGGACCGCCGCCGCGGCGCACCCGTCGCTGCCGCGCTCGCGCGTCGTCGCCGGCCCGGACTCCGACTACGCCGTGGACCTGAAGACGCTGCTCTTCGGCCCGTCCTCGGACGCCGAGGGCGTGGTGAACCTCTTCGGCGCCCTCCGTCGCGCGATGGCGAAGACGGGGTACTCGGACCTGAAGGAGTTCCAGCGGGTCGGGCTGACCGTCCGCCGCTGATCGTTCGCTTGGTGAGGCCCCCGCGTCCTGGACGTGGGGGCCTCTTTCACGAGTTTCAGGACGCGGCGCGGGACGCCCAGTGCCGGCCTCGGCGCGGGGTTCGCCAGTGCCGTCCGCGCTCGGGGCGCAGGGGTCCGCGCCCGGCCGGCTGGTGCGCGGCGAACCGGGCCGCCGTGAGTCCCATCAGGACGGGATACCGCACCTCCCCGTGCCGCAGCTCGGTGTCGCGCGGCCGGCCTTCCTCTCGGAAGCCGAGTTCTCCGTGCAGCGCAAGGGAAGCGAAGTTGGCGCCGTTCACGCTCACCACGCACTCGCGGTAGCCGCGCTGCTCGAACATGACCGTGAGCAGCACGGTGACTGCGTCGGCGGCATACCCGCAACGGCGGTGCTGCGGGCCGATCCCGATGCCGTAGCTGAAGCGGCGCGTCGCCGGATCGGCCTGGATCCACATGGACCCGACCACTGCCCGGCTATGCCGCGCCTCGATGGCGAAGTGGAAGTCGTCGCCTGAATCGCCTGCGCGGCCGCGGTGCGCGGCCCAGTGCCGGTAGCCGCCGAGGCGCAGGTCGTGACCGCGCGCCGCGTCGCGGTCGAACCCGGCGAGCACGCGGTGGTCGGCGGGGCGGATCTCGCGCAGGCGCACCTTCACGCCGGCCTGGCTCGCCGCGCCGGCCCGTCTCCGGGCTCGGACCGAATTCACCGTCATCGGCGGGCATCGTATCGGTTGGCCGAGCTCAGCTTCCGCGGTTCGGCGATGTAACCGGCGAGTAACTTACCTCTGGTCAGAAGGACATCCCCGGGTTACGCTCGGACCTGTGACTGCCAGTAACACCACCACAGCGCAGGGCGGGCCCGACTACGACGTCGTCGTGGTGGGGTCCGGGTTCGGGGGCAGCGTGGCGGCGCTGCGGCTCACCGAGAAGGGCTACCGCGTCGCCGTGGTGGAGGCGGGGCGGCGGTTCGCGGACGACGAGTTCGCGAAGACGTCGTGGGACCTCAAGCGGTACCTGTGGGCGCCGCAGCTCGGCTGTTACGGGATCCAGCGCATCCACATGCTCAACGACGTGATGGTGCTGGCCGGCGCGGGCGTCGGCGGTGGGTCGCTGGTGTACGCGAACACGTTGTACCGCCCGCTGAAGCCGTTCTACGCCGACCGCCAGTGGGCCCATATCACCGACTGGGAGGCGGAGCTCGCGCCGCACTACGACCAGGCGAGCCGGATGCTCGGGGTGGTCACGAACCCGACGCTGACACCGTCCGACGTGGTGATGCGCGACGTCGCGAAGGACATGGGCGTGGGCGATTCGTTCCACCCGACGCCGGTGGGGGTGTACTTCGGCAAGCCCGGCGAGACCGTGCGCGACCCGTTCTTCGGCGGCGCCGGGCCCGACCGCGTCGGCTGCACCGAGTGCGGCGCCTGCATGACGGGTTGCCGCGTCGGGGCGAAGAACACGCTGGTCAAGAACTACCTGTACCTCGCCGAGCAGGACGGGGCGAAGGTCATCCCGCTGACGACCGTCGCGTCGGTCGAGCCGGTGGGCGACGGTTACCGCGTGACGCTGCAGAAGACCGGCACGCGCTCGAAGCGCTTCCGCACCACCGTGACCGCGGGCCAGGTCGTGTTCGCCGCGGGCACGTGGGGGACGCAGAACCTGTTGCACCGCATGAAGGACACGGGCGCGCTGCCGAAGCTGTCGCGGCGGCTCGGCGAGCTGACGCGCACGAACTCCGAGGCGATCATCGGCGCCGCGCGCACCGCGGTGGACTCCGCGCGCGACTTCAGCCGCGGCGTCGCGATCACGTCGTCGATCCACCCCGACGAGAACACCCACATCGAGCCCGTGCGCTACGGCAAGGGCAGCAACGCGATGAGCCTGCTGCAGACCGTCTCCACGGACGGCGCTTCGCCGGTGCCGCGCTGGCGCCAGGCGCTGACGTTCCTGGTCAAGCACCCGCTGCAGTCCGCGAAGCTGCTCAACGGCTACCGCTGGAGCGAGCGCACGGTGATCCTGCTGGTGATGCAGAGCCTCGACAACTCCATCACCACGTACACGCGGCCCGGGCTCTTCGGGCGGCGCAAGTACACGTCGAAGCAGGGTCACGGCGAGCCCAACCCGAGCTTCATCCCGGCCGGGCACGAGGCCAACGTCCGCACGGCCGAGCGCATCGGCGGGATGCCGGGCGGCACGTGGGGCGAGATCTTCGACATCCCGCTCACGGCCCACTTCATCGGCGGCGTGCCGATCGGGGACAGCGCGGAATCCGGTGTGATCGACCCGTACCACCGGGTCTACGGCTACCCGGGACTGTCCGTTGTGGACGGTTCGGCGATCACGGCGAACCTGGGCGTGAACCCGTCGCTGACGATCACGGCGCAGGCGGAGCGAGCGTTTGCGTTCTGGCCCAACAAGGGTGAGGCGGATCAGCGTCCGGGGCAGGACGCGGCGTACGCGCGGCTGGACGCGGTGGCGCCGAAGAATCCCGCTGTTCCCTCCGACGCCCCTGCCGCACTCCGTCGATAGCTCCTAC
This sequence comes from Amycolatopsis sp. NPDC050768, assembly GCF_040654155.1. Classification (NCBI taxonomy): domain Bacteria; kingdom Bacillati; phylum Actinomycetota; class Actinomycetes; order Pseudonocardiales; family Pseudonocardiaceae; genus Amycolatopsis; species Amycolatopsis sp. NPDC050768. The sequence continues at coordinate 446,725 of NZ_JBFAHL010000001.1, read as the reverse complement.
GATCGCCGGGTGACGACAACGGCGTTGACCCGCGTGCAGGAACTGCAGGACGAGTGGGCCCTGGTCATCGGCTCCCTCGACGAGACCGCAGTGCGCGCGCCGAGCGCGTTGCCCGGCTGGACCCGCGCGCACCTGCTCACTCACCTCGCCCGCAACGCCGATGCCGTCGGCAACCTCCTGACGTGGGCGTCCACCGGCGTCGAGCGCCCCATGTACGGCCCCGGCACCGCCCGCGACGACGACATCGCCGCCGGCGCTGCCCGCGGCTCGGCCGAGATCCTCGCCGACGTCATCGCGTCGGGGGAGCGGCTCGTGGACCTGGCTTCGTCGCTGCCGGACCAGGCGTGGACCGCGCCCGTCCGCGGCCGCGGCGGCCAGCCCATGACCGGCGCCGACGCCCTGACGCTGCGCCTCGCCGAGACCACCATCCACCTCGTCGACCTCGACGCCGGCCACGACTTCACCAGCGCGTGTTCACTGCTGGGCGGCTACGTCGACGACGTCGTGGCCAACATGATCCGCATGTACCTCGGCGACCTGCCCCCGATCCGCCTCACCGACGGTACCCACACATGGACCATGGCCGACGGCTCGGCCGGCCTCGTCACGGGCACCCCCGGCGACCTCCTGGCGTGGCTCTCGGGCCGCGGCCCCGGCGACGCGTTGGCGGGCCCCGTGCCGGAGTTCAAGTCCCTGGTGTGACGCGGTTCCCGTTGTGCTTGGCTTTGCCTCGGTACTGGGGAAGGGACGGCTTCATGCGCTGGTCTTCGGTTGCGGCTGTGCTGGCCGTGGTGGTGGTTTCGGGGTGCTCGGCGAGTCCGCAGCCCGCGCCCGTCCCTCCGCCGGCCTCGTCCTCGTCGGCGGAATCCGAGGCCTACCACTGGGTGGGCGAGTTCTGCAGCGGCCCTTCGGCGGCGCTGCTGTCGCTGAAGAACACCGGCTACGGCGCCATCCCGTACGACGCGATGGCCGACGCCACCGTCGCCGAGCGCCAGAAGGCCCAGCAGGACGCCGAGCTGAACCTCGCGCTCCTCGACGACGTCGTGAAATCCAACGCGGCCCACGTCGCCGGTGCCTCGCCGAGCCCCGCGCGTGACCGCCTGACCGCCGTTTACACCCAGCTGAAGGCCGACCTCACCCGCATCGAGCACCACGTCACGGGCCTCGTGCCGACGGCAGCCGCCACCTTCGGCCCCCAGCTCGCAGCCGACGCCGGCCAGGTCCACACCTCCTTCGAAGCCGCGCGCCAGGTTTTCGCCGCCGAGCCGGCCACGGCCCGGTTCATGCGCGACTTCCGTGTCTGCTCGTAGAAAGGCTCGGCTTGTGCGCTGGTTTCCGGTGATGGCCGTCGTGGCGGCCTTCGGGCTTTCCGGCTGCACGGCGAGCCCGCCGCCCGCTCCCGCGCCGACCAAGTCTTCGGCCCCGATGTCGCTGACCGACACCCTGGCCTGGCACTGGGCGGGCGCGTTCTGCAGCACACCCAGGGAGGTCCTGACCGAGATCGGGAACCTGGGCGCCCACGCCGCGGACGACCAGACCGCCGGAACCAGCACTCCGGCGCACCGCAAGCAGTTCCAGCAGGAAGCCGTGCAGGACACCACCACCCTCGCCGGGCTCGTGCACGACAACGCGATGCAGGTCTCGGAAACTCCGCCGAGCGCCACGCGCGACCGGATCAACGCCGTCTACCAGCGCCTCGAAGCCGACCTTGGCCAGCTCCGCCGGCGCGCGGACCAGCTGCCGACCTCCGACGCGGCGACCTTCGGCGACGCCGTCGTGGCGATCACCGACGACGTGCACGCCGCCATGGAGCGGGCCAGGAAACTCGTCGCCGCCGACGCCGTCGTGGGGCACTACCTGCGGGGCTACTCACCCTGCTCGTAGCACTCACTCGGGCGACCCGATGAACCACTCCGCTGTCCGGAACGTCTGATCAAACATGACTGTCGGGAGAAGGACGTTGCTGCGGGCCGCCGGGCTCGCCACCCTCGGTGCGGTGGCCGCCGCGTGTGCGCCGAACTCCGCGCCGCCCGGGCAACCGCCGGCGACGACCACGCCAACGACAACAGCACCGCCGCCGTCGACGAAGCCGTCCGGGACGCCGGACTGGAACGCGTTGAGGAGCAAGCTCAGCGGCGACCTCGTGCTGCCTGCCGACAGCGGCTTCGGCACCGCCAAGCGCGGCTACAACCCGCTGTTCGACGGCCACGCCCCGGCCGCCGTGGCGAAAGTGCAAAAGCCCGAAGACGTGCAGGCCTGCTTCGGCGCGGCAGCGGGAAGGCTGCCGATCGCCGCGCGCAGCGGGGGCCACAGCTACGCCGGCTACTCCGTGCCCGATGGTGGTCTGATCGTCGACGTCGGCAGCATGTCGAGCGTCCAGGTCCAGGGCGACCAGGTCGTGATCGGCGCCGGCGCGCGGCTGGGTGACGTCTACGCGGCGCTCGCCAAGGCCGGCCGCTGCCTGCCCGCAGGCTCGTGCCCGACGGTTGGCATCGCCGGGCTCACGCTCGGCGGCGGCATCGGTGTGGTGGCGCGCAAGTACGGCCTCACCTGCGACCACCTCGTTTCCGCCCAGGTCGTGACGCCCGACGGCAAACTGCGCACGGCCAGCGCCGACTCCGAGCCCGACCTGTTCTGGGCCCTGCGCGGCGGAGGAGGCGGCAACTTCGGCATCGTCACGTCGTTCACCTTCAGCACCGACCCCGCGCCCGGGATCACGGTGTTCTCGCTGCACTTCCCGGGCGGCTCGGCGGGCGACGTGCTCGACGCGTGGCAGCAGTGGCTCCCGACGACCCCGCCCGAGCTCTGGTCGAACCTCGTCGTGTCGGGCGGCTCGCCGGTGGCGTGCCGCGTCGGCGGCGCGTTCGTCGGCGGCACGAGCGAGCTCACCACGTTGCTGGGCAAGCTCAACGCGTCGCCGTCCAGCCGCACGATGAAGAGCCTCAGCTACGGCGGCGCCATGAACTACTTCTCGGGCAGCTCAGCGCGCCAGACGTTCGTGGCCTCGTCGCGGATCATCAACGACCCCATCCAAGGCGCGAAGGTCAGCGACCTCGCCGCCGGCCACAAGGGCATGGACCTGCTCATCGACGGCCTCGGCGGCGCGGTCGCCGACGTCGCCCCCGCCGACACCGCGTTCCCGCACCGCAAGGCGCTGGCCAGCATCCAGGTCTATGCGCCCGCCACCACGAGCAACCACACCAGCGTCGCCAAGTCCGTGTCCACTGTGGTCAGCGGCCTCGCCGACGCGGGCGCCGGCGGCGGCTACGTCAACTACCTCGACCCGGCCATGCCCGACTGGAAAACCGCCTACTACGGCGACAACGCCGCCCGGCTCGACCAGGTCGCCAAGACCTACGACCCGGACGGCGTGCTCAAGTTCGCGCAGTCCGCGTAAAGCTCGTGGGTGCCGGCGCGAGACCGGCACCCACGAGTCCTACAGATCCACCCCGGTGAACACCGTCACGCGCTCCTCGGTGAGGTCGTTCATCGCCGCCAGCACGCCCTCGCGCCCGAAGCCCGAGCCCTTCACACCGCCGTACGGCATCTGGTCGGCGCGGTACGACGGCACGTCACCGATGATCACGCCGCCCACCTCCAGCTCGGCCGACGCGTGGAACGCCAGCTGCACGTCGGACGTGAACACGCCGGTTTGCAGCCCGTACGCGGAGTCGTTGACCGCCGCGAAGGCCTCGTCCACACCGTCCACAACGGACACCGCAAGCACCGGGCCGAAGACCTCCTCCGACCACACGCGCGCGTCCGGTGGCACGTCCGTGAGCAGCGTCGGTGCAACCTGGGTGCCCTCGCGCATTCCGCCCGTGAGCAGCTTCGCGCCCGCGGCCACGGCTTCCTCGACCCACGCGATGATCCGCTCGGCCGCGGCCTCGTCGACGACCGGGCCGACGTCGGTGTTGCGGTCGTAGGGATCACCCGTCTGCTGCGCCTCCACGGCCTCCACCAGTGCGGGCACGAACTCCTCGGCCACCGCCGCGTCGACGATCACGCGCTGCACCGAGATGCACGACTGCCCGGCCTGGTAGTTGCCGAACGTCGCGATGCGCTGCGCCGCGCCCTCGGGGTCGGGCCAGTCGCGCAGGACCACGGCCGCCGCGTTGCCGCCGAGCTCCAGCACCACGTGCTTGCGCGGCGCCGCGTCGGCGATCGACCAGCCGACGGGGCCGGAGCCGGTGAACGACACCACGGGCAGCCGAGGGTCGGCCACCAGCGCCTGGGTCTCCGCGTTTCCCAGCGGCAGCACGGAAAACGCGCCGGGCGGCAGGTCCGTCTCAGCCAGGATCTCGCCGAGGATCAGCGCCGACAGCGGTGTACGCGGCGCCGGCTTCACGATGATCGGCGCGCCGACCGCCAACGCCGGCGCGACCTTGTGCGCCACCAGGTTCAGCGGGAAGTTGAACGGCGAGATGCCCAGCACGGGCCCGCGCGGCACCCGCCGCGTGAGAGCCAGCCGCGCGTCGCCCGACGGGTCGGCGTCGAGCCGCTGCACGTCACCGCTGAACCGCCGCGCCTCCTCGGAAGCGATGCGGAACACCGAAACCGCGCGGCTCACCTCGGCTTCCGCCCACTTGAGCGGCTTGCCGTTCTCCGCGGTGATCACCTCGGCGATCTCCTCGGCCCGCATCCGCAACCCGCGCGACACATGCTCCAGCGCCGCCGCGCGCTCGTGCGCGGGGGAGCGGCGGAACTCCCGCGCGACGCCCGCGGCGGCCGCCACGGCGCGCTCCACCTGCTCCGCGCCGGGCACCGCCACGGTCGCCACTTCGCTGCCGTCGACCGGGTGCCGCACGACGAGGGTCCCGGCCCCCTGCTCCGCCCGGCCGGCGACCCACGCGGGCCGCGGCTCCGGGGTGATCATGTCCATGCATACCAAGGTATGGGGGCGCGGTGCGTGCCGTGTGAACCCCCACCCTTACGGGGCTCACACGGCGCGTCGGTCACGGCTTGACGAGAACCTTCAGCGCCTCGCGGTCGGCCATCGCCTGGTAGCCCGCGGGCACGTCGGCGAGCCCGATCGTCCGGTCGAACACGCGGCCCGGCTGGTAGCGGCCCTCGAGCACGTCCGGCAGCAGCTGCGGGATGTAGTGGCGCGCGGGGGCCACGCCGCCGGTGATCGTGATGTTGCGCGTGAACACCGGGCGCCCGATCGGGCCCTCCGGGTACTGCGGCACGCCCACGCGGCTCAGCGCACCGCCCGCGCGCACCACGCCGAGGCCCATCTCGAACGCCGCCTTGGTGCCCACGCACTCCAGCACGGTGTGCGTGCCGTGGCCACCAGTCAGCTCACGCACGCGCGCGATGCCCTCGTCGCCACGCTCGGCCACGACATCCGTCGCGCCGAACTCGCGGCCCAGGTCGGTGCGCGCCTGGTGGCGTCCCATGAGGACGATGTGCTCGGCGCCGAGGCGCTTCGCGGCCAGCACGGCGGACAGGCCAACCGCGCCGTCGCCGATCACGGTCACCGCCTTGCCCGGCGCGACGCGGGCGGTCACGGCCGCGTGGTGGCCGGTGGAGAACACGTCCGACAGCGTGAGCAGTGAAGCGAGCATGTCGTCGGAGGTTTCTTCAAGCGCCAGCGGGAGCTTCACGAGAGTGCCGTCGGCCTGCGGTACGCGCACGGCCTCGCCCTGACCGCCGTCCACGCCGTCGACGCCCCAGTTGCCGCCGTGCAAGCACGAGGTCTGCAGCCCCTCGCGGCAGAACTCGCACGTGTTGTCCGAGTACACGAACGGCGCCACGACCAGGTCGCCCTTGCGCACGCTCGTCACGTCGGCACCGGTTTCCTCCACGACGCCGAGGAACTCGTGGCCGATCGGCCGGCCGTTCTCCTGCGCGGGCATGCCGCCGTACGGCCACAGGTCGCTGCCGCAGATGCAGGAGCGCACGACGCGGACCACGGCGTCCGTCGCCTGGGCCACCTTCGGGTCGGCCACCGTCTCCACGCGGACGTCGCCGGCGCCGTAGATGAGTGTCGCTCGCATAAAGATCCTTTCCGGGTTTTCGCCGTCATCTGTTCCGAGTCATCCGGGCCGGGATTCATTCCTCATGACGCATGCCCCGGCCGTGTCATGACAAATGTCCGGGGTGCTCAGCCGCGTCTCCACTTACGTTCGGAGCATGACCAACCCGACCTCGGAACGCTGGCACAGCAACCCGTTCGTGGCCGTCTTCGACCGGATCGGCCCGCGCCGGGTACCCGTCCTCACAGGCGCGGTGTTCCTCGTCACGGCGGCGGCGCTCGTCGCCCAGCTCGCGGTGCCGGGGCTGCTGGAGCACGTGCGGCGCGACGGCGCGGCGATCGACACCGGACAGTGGTGGCGCCTGCTCACCGGCATGTTCTTCCAGGACGGCGGACTGCTCGGCGGCGTCTTCAACCTGGTGATCCTGGCGATCTTCGGCACGCTGGCGGAGAGCTACTTCGGCCGCGTGCGCATGTTCGTCCTGTACTTCGGGTGCGGGCTGTTCGGCCAGTTCATGAGCTACGTCTGGCTGCAGCCGGTGGGTGCGGGCAACTCGATGTGCGTCGCGGGGCTCATCGGCGCGCTGGCCGTGGCGCTGCTGCGGGCGCCGGCACGCCACGGCGTGCAGCTGCCGACGCAGGCGTTCGTGGTGCCGATCCTCGTGGCGCCGCTCGCGGTCGTCGACACGCTCGTGCACGACAACCACGGCCTGCCCGCGTTGCTGGGCATGGCACTCGGATTCGCGCTCCTGCCCAAGGTGCGCGGCTAGCTCGGGGGCCCTGGGGGTACGACGGCCCGGTCGGGGGACCGGGCCGTCGTTGTGTCACTTGCTCCGGTAGAGATCCCGCAGCAGCAACACTTCCGCGCAGTGGTGGATGGTCTCGCGGTTGATGTGCAGCACGAGCGCGGCCATCGGGTACTCGGCGAACGGCCCCTCGGCCTCGCCCACCGGACGGGCGAGCGCTTCGGCGTCGAGCCCCCGCACGCCCTTGATCCAGCTGTCGTACGCGGAGTCGAGCTGGTCGAGCGCCTCGGCCGCGGTGCCGGCGTAGGGGAAGGTCTCGTAGCTCATCGCCGGCCCGCCGAAGTGCGACGCGGCGCGCATGCCGAGCACGCCGACGATGACGTGCGAGAGCCGCCACGCGATCGTGGTGACGGGCGGCGGTACCGGCTCCGGGTACGCGAAGTCGACGGTGAAGTCCCCTGCCCCGGGCCCGTCCGGCTTCTCCGCACGCGGGCGCACGGTCCAGCAGTTCGGCACAGGTTGCCAGAAGTACTCGTCGTCCCCGAGCCCGTCGAGCCGCGAACGCACGTGGTGCTGCCAGTGCCAGTCGAGTTGGTCGTGCAGTTCGGTGGTCCATTCGACAGTCATGGGGGAACGGTAAGACGCTTCGCGGACAGGTGCGGTCCTCATTCGGAGGCCAGTCACGGGGTGAGGGCGGCGTGACCCAGCCCACCTGGGACTATGGAGGCAAAAGCGCTCATTCGCCTGGAGGTCGTAGGTGGCCAATCCCACCGGTCCGGTACTCGTCGTCGACTTCGGGGCGCAGTACGCGCAGCTGATCGCCCGCCGCGTGCGCGAGGCGCAGGTGTACTCCGAGGTCGTGCCGTCGAGCTCGACCGCCGAGGACCTGCTGGCCAAGAACCCGTCGGCGATCATCCTGTCGGGCGGCCCGTCGAGCGTCTACGCCGAGGGCGCCCCGGGCATGGACCCGAAGCTGGTCGAGGCCGGCGTGCCGATCCTCGGCATCTGCTACGGCCACCAGCTGCTCGCGCGGGCGCTCGGTGGCATCGTCGAGCCCACCGGCGTCCGCGAGTTCGGCCGCACCGACGTGCGCGTGGTCGGCGAAGGCGGACGGCTGCACGCCGGTCTGCCCGGCCACCAGACGGCGTGGATGAGCCACAACGACAGCGTCACGAAGGCGCCCGAGGGCTCCGTCGTCACCGCCAACTCCGACGGCGCGGCCGTGGCCGGCTTCGAGGACGTCGACCGCGGCTTCGCCGGCGTGCAGTACCACCCGGAGGTGGCGCACTCGCCCCACGGGCAGGAGGTGCTGCGCCGGTTCCTGTCCGAGATCGCGGGCATCAAGCCGCAGTGGACCACGTCGTCCATTGTGGACGAACAGGTCACGCGCATCGCCGAGCAGATCGGCGACGGACGGGCGATCTGCGGCCTGTCCGGCGGCGTCGACTCGGCCGTCGCGGCGGCGCTCGTGCAGCGCGCGATCGGCGAGCGGCTCACGTGCGTGTTCGTGGACCACGGCCTGCTGCGCGCGGGCGAGCGCACGCAGGTGGAGCAGGACTTCGTGGCGGCGACGGGCGTGAAGCTCGTGACCATCGACGCGCGCGAGCGGTTCCTCAGCGCGCTCGCCGGCGTGACCGACCCGGAGCAGAAGCGCAAGATCATCGGGCGCGAGTTCATCCGCGTGTTCGAGCAGGCCGAGCGCGACCTCAAGGCGCAGGGCGACTACAAGTTCCTCGTGCAGGGCACGCTCTACCCCGACGTCGTCGAGTCCGGCGGCGGCGAGGGCACGGCGAACATCAAGAGCCACCACAACGTCGGCGGCCTGCCCGACGACCTGCAGTTCGAGCTCGTCGAGCCGCTGCGCCTGCTGTTCAAGGACGAAGTGCGCCGCGTGGGCCTCGAGCTGGGGCTGCCCGAGACGATCGTGCAGCGCCAGCCGTTCCCCGGCCCCGGCCTGGGCATCCGCATCATCGGCGAGGTCACGGCCGACCGGCTCGAGACGCTGCGGGCGGCCGACGCCATCGCGCGCGAGGAGCTCACGTCCGCGGGCCTGGACCAGGAGATCTGGCAGTGCCCGGTGGTGCTGCTGGCCGACGTCCGCAGCGTCGGCGTGCAGGGTGACGGCCGCACCTACGGCCACCCGATCGTGCTGCGCCCGGTGTCCTCCGAGGACGCGATGACCGCCGACTGGACGCGGCTGCCGTACGAGGTGCTGGAACGCATCTCGACGCGCATCACCAACGAGGTGCCGGAGGTCAACCGCGTTGTCCTCGACGTGACGAGCAAGCCGCCGGGCACCATCGAGTGGGAATGAGCTGAACGCCAAGGGGCCCCGTCGGGATTCGACGGGGCCCCTTCGCGTTCGGTGGTGTTTGAAGGTCAGTGGTGTTTGAAGGGTCAGTACCGCTTGCGCCGCAAGGAAGCCGCCAGCAGCAGCACTCCGATGAACACCGCGCCACCCGCGACAACCCAGCGGAAGTCGAAGGCGGGCAGCCAGCTCGCGCCGTCGGAGAGCACGTAGCCCGAGACCAGCAGGGTCGCGAGGCCGACGATCAGGGTGATCACGTCCACGCCGCGGCGGCGGGTCGGGATGTTCGAGTTGTCAGCCACGGAGCACCTCCACGCTGCCGGCACCGTTGGTCACGTTCAGGGTGATCTTCTGCCCGCCCGGCCCGTCGTCGCCGAAGTCGGTCCCGGTCAGCGCCCCCTGGCCGACGCCGCTCGTGGAGCGGTCGAGGCAGTCGACGTCGCCGGCGGAGTTCTTGCAGGTGTAGGTGACATCGGCGTTCGCCGGCACGGTCACCCGGGTGTCGCCGGCGCCGTTGCTGACCGAGGTGGTGATCGGGTCGCCGGCCGGCAGCTGTGTCAGGTCGAGGTCGATGTCGCCCGCCGCGTGCCGGTACACCGGCTGCAACTCGGCCACCGAGTGCGGGGTCGCGTCGAGGTCGCCGACGCCGCCGCGCAGGTCGATGCTGTTGAACGCACTGGTCGTCATGATCATGCCGACGATCGCGAGCGGCAGCGCCACAGCGATGAGCCCGCGTGAGCCGCGGACGAACGCGCCGGCCACCATGCCGACGCCGAGCACGCCCAGCACCAGGCCGATGATGTGGCGCACCGAGAACCAGTCGACGCCGTTGAGGTTCAGGACCACGCCCACGCCGGCCACGACCACGGCCGCCGCCATCGTCACCGAACCGATCTTCGACCGCGGCTGCCGCGGCTGCGGGGCCGGATCGTCGGACTCGTAGTGGTAGGGGTTCTCCGGCGGCGTCGGCCCCGCCGGGTCCGGCAGGTCCCAGCCCGCCGGATCGGCGGCCAGCGGGTCCCAGCCGGGAGCGGCGGCGCCCATGGGTTCCGTCGTGGTGTCCGTCATCGTGAAGGCTCCGGTTCCGGGCACGGCCTGGGCCGTCTCATACGCGGGGTACGCGACGACCGGCGCCGGGCGGTTGTCCTGTCCGCGGCTGCGGTGCAGGAGGTAGAGGCTTGCCGAGAGCAGCGCGAACCCGATGAGGCCACCGCCGTCGAACCAGCCGTTGCCGAACGTGAGACCGACCGCCGGGATCAACGCGATGGTGAGCACCACGGCGAACGCCTTCGACATCGTCGAGCGCCCGCGGCCGATCATCGCCTCGAAGCCCGACGTCTCGTCGCCCTCGCTCGGGAACAACAGCCAGCCGAGCAGGTAGAACACCAGCCCGAAGCCGCCGAACACCATCGCCGCGACCAGCGCCACCCGGATCACAACTGGGTCGATGCCGTACCGGTTCCCCAGCCCCGCCGCGACCCCCGCGACCTTGCGCCCCACGTGCGGCCGGCGCGGCCGGCTCACCCAGAAATCCTTCACCGTCTCCTCGAAGCCGTTGAAAGGATTCGACTTCGGGCTCGGCGCCTCATTCGCACCACTCATACGGCAAAGCATGCGCGACCCGCGGCGGCGCCACATCGGGGACGTTCCCTGAGGTTTCCCCTGAGTGCCGCCGGTGTCCGGGGCGTGATCAGGGGCTTCCCCGATGTCAGAACTGTTCGCGGCGTGTGACGATGGACGGCGTGCAGGACTTCCTCGACCTCGGCGCCGCCGGGCAGGTGAGCGACCCGGCCCGGGGGCCGGTGCCGCCTGCCGTCATGACGGCCACCGCGGCTTCCGGCGCCCCGGGGACTTCCGGGACGTCCGGGGCCTCCGAGGTCGCCGGGCAGCCCGGGCGGCCGAAGATGCACCGGCGCCGCAGCGGGCGGGCCGTGGCCGGTGTCGCGGGCGGGCTCGCGGACCACCTCGGCGTGCCCGTGCTGTGGGTGCGCCTGGCGTTCGCGCTGCTCGCGGCCCTCAACGGCGCCGGTTTGCTCGCGTACGGGCTTCTCTGGGTCTTCGTGCCGCAGCAGGCCGAGGACACCGCCGAGGTCGACAGCAAGAAGGCCACGAAGGAACGTCAGCAGGCGTTCGGCCTCATCGCGCTCGGCATCGGTCTCGCCATCGCGAGCGGAACGCTGTCCGGCACCATCCGCGGCTGGGTCGCCGTGCCGCTGGCCATCGCCATGCTCGGCGCGGCCGTGGTCTGGCGCGAGGCCGACGAATCGCAACGCCGGCGCTGGCGCACGGGGGCGCGCGACGGCGTCACGGGCGCGTTCGTGGGCGGCGGCGGCCGCAGCGCCGCGATCATCCGGATCCTCGCCGGCGTGGCACTCGTGGCCACCGGCATCGGGGTCGTCGTCTTCCGCAGCGGCAGCTTCGACCAGGTCAAGTTCGCCCTCATCGCCGTGCTCGCCACGCTGGTCGGCGTGGCCGTGCTGACGATCCCGTTCTGGCTGCGCCTGGTCCGCGACCTCGGCGACGAGCGCCGGGCGCGCATCCGCACCGACGAGCGCGCCGAGATCGCCGCGCACCTGCACGACTCCGTGCTGCAGACGCTCGCCCTGATCCAGCGCCAGTCCGACCAGCCGCACGAGGTCGCGCGGCTGGCGCGCGGCCAGGAGCGCGAGCTGCGCGGCTGGCTCTACGGCCCCGGTGGCTACGGCAAGCCGAGTGACAAGAAGTCGAAGGAGCAGGAAGAAGGCGCCGTCCCGCTGTCCGAGGCGCTCGGCGCCGCGTGCGGCGAGGTCGAGGACACCTTCGCGATCTCCGTCAGCCAGGTCGTGGTCGGCGACGTCGAGATCGACGGACCCCTCACGGCCCTCGTCCAGGCCGCCCGCGAAGCGCTGGTCAACGCGGCCAAGCACGCCGGCGTCGACGAGGTCAGTGTGTACGCCGAGGTCGAACCCACCGAGGTCACGGTCTTCATCCGCGACCGCGGCAAGGGCTTCGACCCCGAGGTGGTCCCCGCCGACCGCCACGGCCTCGCCGACTCGATCCGCGGCCGCATGGAACGTCACGGCGGCACCTGCAGGCTGCGCACCGCGCCGGGCGAGGGCACCGAAGTCCAGCTGGCCATGCCGCTCAAAGCGGCCAAGGGCGCGGCGTGACGTCGCTATGCTCAGGCTGGGCGACAACGAGCGAGGGAGCAGCACGGTGACGGAGACCCAGCGCGAGCCGGTCAAGGTGTTCCTCGTGGACGACCACGCGCTCTTCCGCGCCGGGGTCCGCACGGAGCTCGACTCGATCACCGACGAGGTGCAGGTGGTCGGCGAGGCCGGTTCGGTGGCCGACGCCGTCGCCGGCATCGCGCGCACCAAACCGCAGGTCGTGCTCCTCGACGTGCACATGCCCGACGGTGGTGGCGCCGAGGTGCTGCGCCGCGTGCGCCCGGAGCTGCCCGACGTCGTGTTCCTCGCGCTGTCGGTGTCCGACGCCGCCGAGGACGTGATCGCCGTGATCCGCGGCGGCGCGCGCGGCTACGTCACCAAGACCATCTCGTCGAAGGAGCTCGTGCGCGCGATCGTCCGAGTGGCCGACGGCGATGCCGTGTTCTCCCCGCGCCTGGCCGGTTTCGTGCTCGACGCGTTCGCCGACCGCCCCGGTTCGGCACCGATCAACGACCCCGAGCTCGACCTGCTCACCCCGCGCGAGCGCGACGTCCTGCGCCTGCTCGCGCGCGGCTACGCGTACAAGGAGATCGCGTCGGAGCTGTTCATCTCGGTCAAGACGGTGGAGACGCACGTGTCGAGCGTCCTGCGCAAGACCCAGCTGTCCAACCGCTACGAGCTCTCCCGCTGGGCCTCGGACCGCCGGCTCGTCTAGGCGGCGGGCTCCGCGGCCACCAGCGGCTTCGGGGCCACGGCCTTCTTCCGCTGCACCCGCGTGAGCGCGACGCCGCCCAGCACCACGACCATGCCCGCGATCACGCGGAAGCTCAGCTGCTCGTGCAGGAAGATCGCGCCCAGGGCCACCGACACGATCGGCAGCAGGTACCCGACCACCGACGCCGCGACGGCGCCTTCGCTGGCCAGCAGCTGGTAGTTGAGGGCAAACGCGATCCCGGTCCCGCCGATGCCGAGGATCACCACGGCGAACGCGGCCAGCGGCGTCAGGTGCACCGGCGACAGCCCGCCGAACGGCACCACCAGCACGAGGAACCCGGCGGCGATCATCATCTGCCCGCCCGACAGCGCGTAGGGCGAGTCGCCGGTGTCCGAGAGGTAGCGGCCCTCGTAGACGAACGCGAAGCCGTAGCTCGCCGCCGCCGCGAGGCAGGCCAGCGCGCCCCAGCTCAGCAGGCCGGACGCCTCCCACGGCGCGAAGATCAGCAGGATTCCCGCCAGGCCCACCACAAGTCCGGCCGCGCGCATCGCCGTCATCCGGTGGCGGACCCCGAGGAACGGCGCCACCACGAGCACCCACAGCGGCGTCGTCGAGTTCAGCACGCCGGTGATGCCGGAGTCCACAGTGGTCTCACCGATCGCGAAGAGCAGGAACGGCAACGCGTTGTGGAAGAACGCGGCCACGGTGAGGTGGCGCCACGTGCGCTTGTCCGTCGGCAGCCGGCGGCGACCGAGCCGGCACAGCGCCACGAGCACCACGGCGCCGAGCACCAAGCGCGCCAGCACCAGCTGCACCGGCGAGAACGCCGCGAGCCCCAGCTTGATCCAGAAGAAGCTCGAACCCCACATCAGTGCCAGCGCGGCAATCCTGAGCAGGGTCTTCGTCTCGCCCACCCCGGTTCCTCCTTCTCGGCCGAAGTTCAGCCTGACCCCGCCCAGACGTAAGGACAAGCGAAAATAACTGCAGGAACGCTTAAGCAGAGCTGTAGAATTCGGCCATGCTCGACGTGCGGCGAATGCAGGTACTGCGCGCGGTGATCACCAGCGGGTCGATCACCGCCGCGGCGCGGAACCTCGGGTACACCCCGTCGGCGATCAGCCAGCAGCTCTCGGTCCTCGAACGCGAGGCGGGCACCGAGCTGCTCGAACGCGTCGGCCGCGGCATCCGGGCCACGCCCGCGGGCGTGCTGCTGTCGGAGCACGCCGAGACGCTGAGCGCGGAGCTGGCGCGCGCCGAAGCGGCGTTGACGGAGCTCAAGGAGGGGCGCACCGGCAAGCTGGCCATCCGCTACTTCGCCACAGCCGGCGCTTCGGTGATCCCGCACGCCGTGGCCGCCGTCCGCCGTGAGCACCCCGGCGTGTGGCTCGACCTCAAGCTCGTCGACCCCGACGACCCGATGCCCGAGGTGGAGGAGGGCCGCGCCGACGTCGCGATCGTCGTCTTCCCCCGGCCCGCGCCGCCGGCGAAGGGGATCGAGCTCGTGCACCTGCTCGACGACCCGTACCGCGCGGTGCTGCCCCGCGCGCACCCGCTGGCGCGCAAGCGCGTGCTCGACCTGACCGACCTTGCCGACGAGCCGTGGGTGGGCGTGGACCCGATGCCCGGGATGTGCCGCGCGATCCTCGACGGCGCGTGCGCTTCGGCCGGGTTCGCGCCCAACATCGTGGTCGAGTCGGAGGACTACCTCACGGCGCAGGGCTTCATCGCGGCCGGGCTGGGCGTGGGGCTGGTGCCGGAGCTGGGTGTCGGGCCCGCGCACCCGGGCGTGGCCGTGCGGCGGATCCGCAACCCCGAGCCGTGCCGGATCATCCACGCCGCCATCGCCGCGCGGGCCGTCGGAAATCCGGCTGTGCGGACGCTGATCGACGCGATGCGTCAGGCGACGGCGAAGGTCGCCTGACGGCTCAAACGACTCTGACTGCTCAGACGAAGAACAGCTCGGAAACGCCGATCCCGATCAACACCGCGCACAGGATCGCGGCGACCATGAGGATCAACTTCCGGCGGGCGGCCGCCTTCTGCCGCACCTCCGCGGCCGACACCGCCTGCTGAGCCGCCGACGGCACGAACCGCGCGGACGGCGGCTGCAGGGGCTGCTGCTGCACCGGCTGCTGCTGGGGCGGGATCTGCTGCGTGGGCTGGGCGGCCATCGGCTGCTGCATGGGCTGCGGTGCGGCCGGCGCGTAGGGCACCTGCTGCACCGGCATCTGCATCAACGGCCCCGGCTGGCCCGGCTGCTGCGGGGGCAGCGGCCACGACGCGGGCATGGTCGGCATCGCGGGTGCCGTCGGCGGGATGAACGCGGTCTGCTCTCGGCCCTCGGTGATGGCGCTGAGCGCGGCCACCGTGTCGGCCATCGTCGGACGTGCCGTCGGGTCCATCCGCAGCATCTTGCGCAACGCGGCGGCGAGCACCCCGGAGTTCTGCGGCGGCCGCTCGGACGCCTCGCCGTCCTCACCGAACGGCGGCACGCCCTCCACGGCCGTGTACAGCGTGGCGCCGAGCGAGAACACGTCGGCGGCCGGCGAGGCCGGGGCACCGCGGGTCACCTCGGGCGCGCGGTAGGCGGGGTGCGCCCCGCCGCCGGTGATGCCGATGTCGGTGAGCTTCACGCCGCCGTCGTCGGCCAGCAGCACGGTGCCGGGTTCGAGCGTGCGGTGCACGATGCCGGCCGCGTGGATCGCCGCCATCGCGTCGCCCAGCATGATCCCGAGCGACGCCGCCTGCTCGGGCGTGAGCCGTCCGTGCTCGGCGAGGAACGACGCCATCCCGCGCGACGGGATGTACTCCATCACCAGCCAGACGTCAGGTCCGTCGGGCAGCACGTCGTACACGGTGATCGCGCTCGCGTGATCCACGCGCGCCGCGTCCTTGCCCTCCTGCATCACCGCGGCGCGCGCTTGCTCGGCGCGGTCCGGCGGCAGGCCGACGGGCAGGTACATGCGCTTCATCGCGACCGTGCGGAACAGCCGCGTGTCGAACGCTTGCCACACGATGCCCGCGCGGCCGCGGCCGATCGGCTGGTCGAGCCGGTACCGGCCGCCGACGATGGTGCCTTCTGAACTCAAATCTGTTCCTGGATCAAGGGTTGGGCGTCACGCTCGGAGTGTCCGACGTCGTCTCCGAAGGGGTCGTCGTCGGAGTTGTCTTCGGCGTAGACGGCTTCGTCGGGGTCTCCTGCTCGGACGATGTCTCGCGCGAAGGTGTGTTCCGCTGGGAGGTCCGGCGAGACGACGACGTCTCGCGTGAAGAGGACTCCTCTGAAGAGGACGTCTCTTCCTCGCTCGTGGTTGCTTCCTCGCTCGAAGGCGCCGTGCCCGTGGTCGGAACCACGTTCGAAGACGTCGCCGGGGGAGCGGGCTGCTGCGAAGCGTCGGGCGGGTTGTTCGAGCTCAGCAGCCACACGCCGAGCGCCACCAGGCCGACCACCACGATCGCGCCGATGATCGCCGGCTTCTTCCACGCGCCGGGCTTCTCGTCCTCGTCGTCGGTGGGGCTGGTCTGGGCCCGCGGGGGCGGCGGCTCGTCGTAGCCGTCGTCATACCCGTCGTCGTACTGGTCGTCGTACTGGTTGTAGGCGTCGTGGGTCGGCACGGACCGGGTGGCGGCCAGGCCGTTGCGGCCCGGGTCGCCGTACAGCGGCGGCTCGCCCTGGTACTGCTGGTCGTACCGGTCGTAGTCGTTCTCGGGATACGCGGCGGCCGCGGGGTACTCGGCCTCGTCGTCGTAGTACTGCTGCGCCGGGCCGGGCGCGTCGAGCAGCGTGCCAGAGTGCGCGGCGTCGTCCATGTCCTCTTCGGGGAACAGGTGCGTGGCGGCCGCGCCGGCCACGGCGGCAGCGCCCAGCGTGCCGGCCGAGGCCACCATCACGGTCTCGCCGGCCGGTCCGCCCAGCGGCGTTTCGCCCCGTGCGACGGAGGCCAGCAGCTCTTCGCACTCCTCGGCGGTGGGCCGGTGGTGGATGTCGGGGTGCAGCAGCACGGCGAGCACGCTGGCGAGCGGGCCCGACTGGCGCGGCGGGTTGATCTGCCCCGCGGCCACGGCGTGCAGCAGGCTCAGCGTGTTCTCCGACAGCCCGAACGGCGGCTGGCCCTCGCACGCGGCGTACAGCGTGGAGCCGAGCGAGAACACGTCGGACTCGGGGCCGGGGTCACCGCCGATCGCGACCTCGGGCGCGAGGTAGGCGGGCGTGCCGGCGATCATCCCGGTCTTGGTGACCGTGACGTCGTCCTTGGCGCGCGAGATGCCGAAGTCGGTGATCTTCACGGTGCCGTTGCCGGCCAGCAGGATGTTGCCCGGCTTGATGTCGCGGTGGACGATGCCGACGGCGTGCGCCTCGCGCAGCGCGGCGGCCACCTGCGCGCCGATCCGCGCGACCTCCAGCGGCGGCAGCGTGCCGCGCTCCTGCAGGACCTGGGCCAGGCTCGTGGAGTTGAGGTACTCCATGATCAGGCACGGCTGCCCGTTGTCGTCGGTGACGACGTCGAACACCGAGATCGCGTTGGGGTGGTGCAAGCGCGCGGCGATGCGGCCCTCGCGCATGGTGCGCTGCCGGGCGTCTTCGGCGTCGTGCTCATCGAGGCCCGGCTGCATCAGCAGCTGCTTGACGGCCACCGTGCGGCCCAGCACCTCGTCGTGTGCCTGCCAGACGGCACCCATCGCGCCCGAGCCGATCCGGCCGATGATGCGGTACCGGTCGGCGACCAGACGACCCTCGTCGCTCACGCGACCTCCCTTTGGGGCTCCGACTGCCCGGAGCGGGACGTGCCCACCCCGAAGATGCGACCTCGAACCGGCCGCAGCACCGCAGCGTAGGCACCTGTCGTGGGCCGTGTGCCGGTTTTCCCGAGACCGGCCCGTGACAAGGCTAGGCGTTCACTCTGTGCACACACACTCGGCACGGTCTGATCGTCTACCCGGAACAGGATCGTCGCAGGTCACGAGAATGCGACGGCGGAGAGCAGTCGCGCTTCGGAGATGACATCGCGCTCCACGACGTCGAACAGCTGCGTGACGCGGAGCAGTGTTCCGTCGGCCTGGTGCAGCACCGCGACGGCGACCACCGAGCCGTCGTCCTGCACGCGGGCCTCCTGAACGTCGATCGAGCGGGCCGCGCTCCACGCGCGGACCAGGCTGCCGGCTTCGCCCTGGGCGAGCCCGGGGGCGAGCAGCGCCAGCGCGCTGTCGGGGTTCTTGTCGATCGAGGCGTAGAAGGCCTTCACGGCCTTCAGCTTGTCGGCGTCGGACGCGGTCTCCGCGCTCGTGGACTCGGTGTGCTCCGAGGGAGGCGTGCTGCTCGGCGCGGACGTGCTGGGCGTGCCGGCCTGCTCCGTGGTCGAGCCGATGTCGTGCGTGGGCTGCGTGGTGCCGGCGCCGGACTCGGCCTGCGTGCCTTCGCGGTGCCCGGACGTGGTGCCGCCGGAGCCGTGCTCCTGCGAGCCGGGCACGGCCTGGCCGCCGAGCGCGGCGGCGCCGCTGAAACCGGTGGGGATGGTGTCCTCGGCGACCGGCGTGGTCGGCCGGGGCCCGCCGCTGAGCAGGGCCGCGGTGACCACGGCGCCCGCGACGAGCGCGCCGGCGCCGACGAGGCCCGCCTGCTTGGCGCGGCGGGCGAAGCGGCTCTCGGGCTCTTCGGCCGGCTCGGCGGATCTGGCGGTCTCCGCGCGGTGCGACCGCGGCGGCAGGTACTTCTGCGGCTCGCGGAAGACCTGCTCGAGGTAGTCGCGGTCCGCGTCGCCGACGCCGTCGAGCAGCTCGGGAGGGATCACGTCCTCGACGCGGACGGCAGTGACCTCGCGGGTCTCACGCCGTGTGCGCTGCCGATCAAGCACGAAAGTCCTCGCTCTGGGGGTTCGGGGGGACGACGGTACGGCCGTTCGGTCGTACGCCGCTGGTCCGGACGGCCGACTCGTGGTCGGATCCAGACCTGCTGTCGCCAGGTAACCCTGTGGCGACGGGCACCCGCCAGGCTCAGTCGCCGGAATGCCGTCGTCATACGACGAGCGGCAGCTTATGTCACCCACCCGGACCAAGTTCAACCGCTTACCGCACCGCACGTGCATCGGAACGGGCAGTTTGCACCTGCACGAAACGCGCGGCCCATGCCGGACGATCATGCCTGGTCAGGCGCCGTCGTCGGCGATCTTCTCGTCGTCGCCGAAGGTGAGCGTGCGCTGCTCGATGGTCTTGGTGCCATCGGTGTGGGTCACTTCGAGCGTGTTGACCGTGGTGTTGTTGTCCGGGTCGATCTCGACCTTCTTGACCTCGAAGTACGCGACGTTCGCGTAGCGCTGGCGCAGGCCCTGCGAGCCCTCCTGCTTGAGGTCCCCGGTGGTGACGGCCGCGGCCTCCGAGGGGTCGGTGGTGACGTTGTTGAAGAACCTCTCCGTGTTGTCCCCCATCGCCTTGGGGTCCGGGGAGGTCTCGTAGAAGACGTTGGTCGGCGAGGTCTCGCGCTGCGCCGGGGTGACCGGCGGCTTCGCGGGCGGCCGCGCCGGCGTCGATGTCGGCCCGGTGGTGATGGGATCCGACGAGTCTCCGCTGGACGAGGAGTCCGGCGGCGACTCGTCTTCGCTGGTCTCGGAGCCCACGGCGTTCTGCGGGTGCGTGTCCGGGGCGTCGTCCCGGGTGCCGGAGCGCCCGCCGCCGGAGCTGCTGCTGTCCTGCGGGTCGCCGCCCGCGCCACCCGTGCCGCCCTGCTGGCCGAGCGACGGGTCCGGGAGGATCAGCGGGTTGCCGCCGTTCTGCCGGCCCGGCCAGCCGCCGCCGAGCGCGTCGGTGGTCGTGGTGGGTCCGCCGACGAGGAAGGTCCCGGCGAACAGCAGCCCGACCACCACCGCGCCCGACGCGCCGGTCGCGAACCACGCTGCCTTCCGCCACGTCTTGGGCGGGGTTACCGACGCGGGCACGGAGCCGAGGTCGAACTTGCCGAGCCCGTCGAGCAGGGGAGCGGCGTACACGCGCACTTCGTCGTCTTCGTCGAGCGAGGCCTCGTCGAACGGACCGCGCACCCGCGGCTTGGCCGGGGCCCGCAGCGTGACGCGCTGGCGCCGCGGGGGCTCGGGCTTGGCCGGCTGCTCGGCGGCGGGCTCCGGCGGCGCGCTCAGCTCGATGTGTTCGCGGGCGAGCTCGGCCTCGTCGTGCTCCGGGGGCTGCGGCTGGGCCAGCGTGGCGGCGGTCGCCGCGACCCGCTCGCGCCGGCTGCGGCGCACCTGCGGCCGGCCGAGTCCGTCGTGCATCGGCATGTCGGCGAGCGAACGCGTGGTCCCCGGCGCCGCCCAGGCGCGGTCGATCTCGCTCACGGGCTGGGGATCAGGCACCACGGCCTGTCCGGTGGGCAGGCGCCGCTCGTCCTGCGCGAACTCCGGTGCGCCCTCGCCGGACTCCGGCAGCACTGCTTGCCCGGCGAACGCACGCGGTTCTGCCTCCGGACGGGGCTCGGCGAGGTCGTCGGTCCGCGGAAGCACGGTGTGTCCGGCGGGCCCCTGTTGTTCGGCCTGCGCGGACTCCGGCCCCGCCGCGTCGGCGAGGTCACCGGACTGAGCTCCGCTCCAGAACGACTCGGGTTCGGGCGGGCCGTCGATCGAGCCGGCCTCGTCGAGGCGGCCGGCGGTGAAGCCCCGGTCACCGTGGCCGGGCTGGGGCAACTCGGTGCGGCCTCGCGTCGGCGGTGCGTACGGCCCGCGCCCGTTCAGCGCGTGCTCGGGGAGCGCGTCGTAGGCGCGATAGTCCTCATGGACGCGGTGCTCGTCGCGCGGCTCGTCCGGCCTGCGCGTCGGCTGCGGGAGCGGGATCGGGCGGCGCGGGTGCGTCTGCCGGGCCTGCTGGGGCTGCGGCAGGAGCACGCCGGGCCCTGGCACGGGCAGAGTCCCGTGCGTCGGCGCGAACGTCGAGCGCGGATCGGCCGCTCGCCGGCGAGGTGGGGGCAACGGCAGGGCGCCGGCCGGGGCGTCGATGTGCTCGCCGCCGGGCCGGTGGCGGTGGTGACCTCCGCCGTGTGGCGGGACCACGGGCGTCCACGTGTCCGTGTCCTGAAGACTGCGAGCCCGGTGCCTGCCCGGCACCGTGACCTCCGCGGCCGTCACCGTGTCCGGGTGGCTCGAGCTTCTCGACCCACCCATCGCGTTTCCCGTCATGCCCGTCCGACCCCTCCCCGGTGTGGGCGTGACGGCGCCGGCACTCCGATCAACCCGATCGGAGCAGAGGCGCGAACGGAGTCACTTGCGACCACACTTGCGAACTCCCGCGCATCTGCACGCGCACGCGGCAGTGGGCGCGCGGAGCCGCAGCTACCGCGCGTCCTCCGGGCGTCGCCCGACCCAGACGCAAGGGTCCTCACGAACCCAAGAGTAGGAAACCGCCAGGCGAAAGTCTCTGGGCAACCTGCAACTTGCACAGGTTTCACTCTGTCGGGGACGACCGAACGGGCGTGGGGTCACGCTACGCAGTGCAATCGCCCCAGGTAGAGCAGATCACCCTCCGCTGCGGTACTTCTCTCGGGTCGTCTGGAGAGCCTTCGTCGCCACAGCACCGCTACCGATAGCAATCACAATGGCGATGACGTCGGCTACGCCTGACCCGGAAGTGAGCAGCCACGCGAACAGTGATGCCGCCGTGGTACCACCGGCGACCGCCCAGCGGCTGCGCACGTACTGCGCGACGGGCGCACCGCCGGCCCGCTTACCCGCTGCGTTGTTCAGCAGCGCCAGGTACCCGACATGGCCCAGTGCCGCCAGCACGCTCGCGATCGCGATGATGACGGCGATGACGTTAATCATGGGTCCAGTCTGCCCGTTTTTGCGGACCGGCGGATCGGGGAAGTCCCCGATGTGGCCGGAAGTTCATCGGCCGAGGCGGCCGCGGCCCAGGTTGAGCAGCGCCATCGCGAGCTGGCGGCCTTCCGGACCCAGCTCGCGGTAGCGCGCGAGCACGTCCATCTCGCGGTTGTAGACGATCCTCGTGCCGCCGGCGGCCATGCGGGCCGCGCCGATCGTCTGCGACACCTCCACGCGACGTTTGACCAGCCGCAGGATTTCGGCGTCGAGCCAGTCGATCTCCTTGCGCAGCGAGGAGATGTCCTCGCCGGCGGCGGTGTTCTCGGCGGGCTGTCCGTCGGCGTTCTGAGTCTGCGCGTTCATCGGGACCTCTCTGAAGTCCGGACTCCCAGTGGCCCCTGGGACGGCGAAAGCCCCGGGTCCGTGGACTCCGGGGCTGCGGGTGATGGCGGGTGGGGCACTACGCGATCACGGGAGCCGGAGTCCGGGTCCCGTAGAAAAATCGCTCACTACTGTGCCGCATGTGGTCAGTATGGCACAGGAGTTTCACCGCGCCGCCGGAAACTCCGCACCCGCGCGTGCACCACGAGGGTGACGAACAGCCAGAACAACGGCATCGCCGGCCAGAAGAACCCGACGCCCAGCACCGCCCACCGCACGATCAGCAGCACCGCCAGCGCCACGACGATCGCGGCGTGGATCCGCAGCGCCGGGTGCTCGCGCAACGCGGCGCGGGTGAGCGGCCAGCCGGATCCCGGCCGTCGCGCGACTTCGGGGCGGGGCAGGTCGGTGGTGAGCGCGCCGAGCTCGTCGACGTAGCGCGTCGCGTAGACCGCGCCGAGTCGTTCCTCCACCTCCTCGAGCGTGAGCCGGCCTTCGGAACCGGCGGACTGGATGGTCGTGGCGACGCGTTCTCGGTCGCTGTCGGATGCCCTCAACCGGGCGGGGATCTTGTCGTCCATACCGTTCGATGCTCCGCGCGCGAACGCCCCGGCGCGTCGGACGGGAGGCGACACCGCGGCGTACGTCGACAGGCGCAGTTGCCTCTGACGAACCTGTCGTACCCCAGGGGTAGCGTGGACAGGCGATGGACACCCTCTTCGATCTCCCCGCAGAAAAGCCCGCGCCTGCCCGGAAGGCCGCCGCCGAGCTGCTCGAGGACCTCAATCCCGCGCAGCGTGAAGCGGTCATGCACGCCGGCGGGCCGCTGCTCGTCGTCGCCGGCGCGGGGTCGGGCAAGACCCGCGTGCTCACGCGCCGCATCGCGTACCTGTTGGCGGAGCGGGGGGTGCACCCCGGCGAGATCATGGCGATCACGTTCACCAACAAAGCCGCGGCCGAGATGCGTGAGCGCGTCGCGTCGCTCGTCGGCCGCCGGGCCAACGCGATGTGGGTGTCCACGTTCCACTCGATGTGCGTGCGGATCTTGCGCCGCGAGGCGAAGACGCTGGACATGTCGTCGAGCTTCTCCATCTACGACTCGGACGACACCAAGCGCCTCATCACGCTCGTCGCGCGCGACCTCGACATCGACCCGAAGAAGTACGCCGCGCGCACGCTCGCGGTGCACATCTCGAACCTCAAGAACGAGCTGACGGACCCCGACGCGGCCGTGGCGAACGCCGCCAACGACCTGGAGCGCCGCGTCGCCGAGGTCTACGTCGAGTACCAGCGCCGGCTCGAGGCGGCCAACGCGTTCGACTTCGACGACCTGATCATGCGCACGGTCTCGCTGCTGCAGGCGTTCCCGGACGTCGCGGAGTACTACCGCCGCCGGTTCCGTCACATCCTCGTCGACGAGTACCAGGACACGAACCACGCGCAGTACACGCTGGTGCGTGTGCTGGCAGGCACCGAAGCGACGGACACCGGGATCGACCCGGCCGAGCTGGTCGTGGTGGGTGACGCGGACCAGTCGATCTACGCCTTCCGCGGCGCGACGATCCGCAACATCGAGGAGTTCGAGCGCGACTTCCCCAACGCGCACACCATCCTCCTGGAGCAGAACTACCGCTCCACGCAGACGATCCTGTCGGCGGCCAACGCCGTGATCGAGCGCAACCCCAACCGGCGCGCGAAGCGGCTGTGGACGGATTCGGGCGACGGCGAGAAGATCGTCGGCTACGTGTCGGACAACGACCACGACGAGGCCGCGTTCGTCGCGGGCGAGATCGACGCGTTGGCGGAGAAGGGCGAGGCGGATTACTCCGACGTCGCCGTCTTCTACCGCACCAACAACCAGTCGCGGGTGTTCGAGGAAATCTTCATCCGGCTCGGCCTGCCGTACAAGGTCGTCGGCGGCGTGCGGTTCTACGAACGGCGCGAGGTGCGCGACATGCTCGCGTATCTGCGTGTGCTGTCGAACCCGGACGACACGGTTTCCTTGCGCCGCATCCTGAACGTGCCCAAGCGCGGCATCGGTGACCGTGCCGAGGCCGTGGTGGCCACGCACGCGGAGCGCGAGCGCATCACCTTCGCGGCCGCGTTGCGCGATGCCGTCGAGGGCAAGGTGGCGCTGCTGAACCCGCGCTCCGCCAAGGCGATCACCGGGTTCGTGTCGCTGCTCGACGACCTGGGTGACCTCGCGGCGTCGGGTTCCGAGGTGCACGACCTGCTGGAGGCCGTGCTGGAGCGCACGGGGTACCGCGCGGAGCTCGAGGAGTCGGACGACCCGCAGGACGCCTCCCGCGTGGAGAACCTCACGGAGCTCGTCACGGTGGCGCGCGAGTTCGCGGAGTTCACCGCCGAGGTCCAGCAGGACGAGAACGCCGAGCTGGTGCTCGACGACGGCGTGCCCGCGCCCGGTTCGCTTCCCGCGTTCCTGGAGCGCGTGTCCCTGGTCGCCGACGCCGACTCGATCCCGTCGCCCGACGGCGGCGACGAGGGCGACGGCGGCGCGGGGGTCGTCACGCTGATGACCGTGCACACCGCGAAGGGCCTCGAGTACCCGGTGGTGTTCTGCACGGGCTGGGAAGACGGCGTCTTCCCGCACATGCGCGCCCTTGGCGACCCGACGGAGCTCGCGGAGGAGCGCCGGCTCGCGTACGTGGCCATCACGCGTGCGCGGCAACGGTTGTACGTCTCGCGCGCGCTCGTGCGTTCGGCGTGGGGCCAGCCGCAGATGAACCCCGCTTCGCGCTTCCTCGACGAGCTGCCGCCCGACTTGGTCGACTGGCGCCGGCTGGAGCCGTCTTCGCCTGGCTTCGGCAACTTCGGGTCGTCCTCGGGCTCGTCGTCCTCGGGCCCGCGCGCGGCCACGACGTGGGGCCGGCGGTCCACTTCGTCGACTACGACGACGTCGTCTTCGCCGTTCGGCAAGGGCTGGAAGGACACGGTTGCCCTCAAGCTCGACGTCGGCGACCGCGTCAGCCACGACAAGTACGGCCTCGGCACCGTCATCTCCTGCGACGGCGTCGGCCCCCGCGCCACGGCCACCATCGACTTCGGCGCGTCCGGCAAGGTCCGCCTCATGCTGATCGGCAGCGTGCCGATGGTGAAGCTCTGATTTTTGTCGGACCCCTCGGTTAGGCTCCCTCCAGTCGAACACAAGTTCGAATTAATGGGGTAGGCTGGTGCTCGTTCGCCGGCCGCCTCGGGAGGGAGCACGAGGGTGTGGACGCGATCTTGTTTGGGGTCCTGGCCGCGGGGGTACAAGACTATTTACGGGGAGTTCTGGGGACCTCGGGGGTTTCCGGCGGTTCTGCCGGCTCAGGGTGCGGCTCGACGGAGCTCGGTTCGGCCGACTATGCGGAACCCGGCTCCGGGTGTGCTTCGGGGGAAGCTCACCGCTTGGCCGCTGCGTGGCGCGCCCTGCTCCGCCACCACGACCTCGGCCCCGACGGCCACTGCCAAACGTGCGGCGCGGGCCGCCTGGGCCGCTGGCCCCTCCGCCGCCGCCCGGCAAGCCTCTGCACGGTCTGGCAGGTCGCTGTCGCGTACTTCATCCGCCGCTCACCCACCGGGGAGCGCTAGAGCTGTCTCCGGCGGTCGAGAGGATGCGTGGGCGCCGTAGCCGCTTCTTCGGGCAGTGCGTGGAAAGGCTTGCGAAACGTACACGGCCACGGAGAGCGCGGGGGGCGCTGACCGCGGCCGAGTGGAACAGTATTGAAACTGAAGAACAGAGTCGAAACCGAAAACAGAGTCGAAACCGAAGAACAGTAAGGAGCGCCAGCCGAAACTCAGACGACGATGCCGCGAGCGGCGAGCCACGGGCGCGGGTCGATCTTCTTCGTGCCGTTCTGCCAGACCTCGAAGTGCAGGTGCGGGCCGGTGCTCTCGCCGCGGTTGCCGATTTCGGCGATCTGCTCGCCGCACTTGACCTTCTGGCCTTCGTGGACGGAGAAGCTGTTCATGTGGCCGTAGACCTGGATGGTGCCGTCGTCGAGCTGGACGCGGACCCAGAGGCCGAAGCCGCTGGCGGGGCCGGCCTGGATGACGGTGCCGTCGGAGGCGGCGTAGATCGGGGTGCCGATCGAGTTCGCGATGTCGATGCCGAGGTGGCTGCTGCCCCAGCGGGCGCCGAAGCCCGAGGTGAACGTGCCGTGGGCCGGCAGGCAGGTCTTGGGGCGCTCGGCTTCTTCCTTGGCCTTCTGAGCGGCCGCGGCTTCGGCCTTCTCGCGGGCTTCGGTGACCTTCAGGCTGTCGGCCATGCGGGCGGCCTCGGCGGAGGCGTCCATCGAGTGGCCGGCGGGCAGCAGCTCGGGGGCTCCCCCTGAACCCGCGCTGCCGAGGGTGAACGAGGCGCTCGCGTCCTGGGCGTTGGCGAGCGGGGCGACGGCGGTGTCGGAGTCGGTCGTCACGGTCTTGAGGGTTTGGCCCGCGGCGGCGGCGGCGAACGCGCCGGCCGCGACAGCTGCGACCACGACCCGCCCACGCAGGGCGGAGGACGGCGGGGCGATGCGGTGCGAACCCCGCACGCGGATGACCGCACCGTCCAGTGCGTCCTTCAGCGCCGGGGAAGGGGCTTGGCCGCCGGGGGAGCGGTGTGAAGCCAAGACAGGGCCTTCCATCGTCGGGGAGCCGGGTCGTCGCGTGACTACGGGCGGGGGATCCCGTTGAGCCGACCTCGGGGGTGGTTGGCTCGGCGTTGCGCTTCGTGACCTGACTGTAATGGGGACCGTGGGACAGTAACGAAGGGGAACCGTTGTGAGCAAGGTGCCCTCGCCGTTTCGGCCGAACGGGCGGTCCCCATCACGCTGCTAGCTGTAGGGATTACCCAAAGTTAATCCGAAACTACTCCGATCGGTGTGATCTCCGTTACAAGACTTTCGGGCATTCGCACCCCCAAACGGCCCCCTCGTACCCCACCGAACGGCCCCACCGTTGAAATAAACGTTTGCGGTCCCGTGTTGAAGGGAATCCACGCCCGCGCATGTGGCGCCGGTCACTTGTCTGCTCGGGTGATCACCCGGTTGACCGATCAACCCGCCGACGCGGGCCGACGCTGCGCCGCCACCGGTTGCGACCCCGCGAAGCCGTGCCCCGCCGCCGCCCGCTGCCGTTCGCGACCCGCTCAACGTCTGGGTTCTCCAGCGCTGTCCGCTTCTTGCCGGCCGCCGACCTGCGAATGGCGACGCGTGCGGGGCCTCGCTCCGGCTCGCCTCAGCGCTCGCGGCCTTGCGCCCGCGAGCTGCGCTTGTTTCGGGCTGCGACCGTGCCGACTTGCTCGCAGTGGCCGAGCGGAGGTCAAGTGCTTGCTTCCTGCAGGCTGCCGGCCGGTGCCCGCATGCCGGTTCTCCACCGACCGGGCCACTCGGCCGCCGCGCTGCCGCAGCGGCCAGGCCGCTGTTCGTCGGCCCGGCCACTCGACCGCCGCGCGCCGTTGCCGCTGGCGCACCTCCCGCTCCCGGCTGGCACCTGCTCCACCAGCGCCCATGCCGGCCCTCGTCTTGCAAACCGCCCCGCCGCGGTCGCACTGCGGGGGCCGCGCGGTGTCCGACTTGCTAGCGTCGCGTCCGATGACTTCGTCCGAAGGACCCCACGACGGGGACTCCTCCCCGGCCCGTTCCGGCTCCGACCCGGACAGCCCCAGGCCGCCCGCCGGCGCTCGACGGCCCAGCCTCGCCGAGCGCAAGGCCGCCGCCCGCGAGCGCGCCCGCGCCGAGACCCGCCGTGAGCGCCGCACGAGCGGCCGCCGGCCCGTCGACAGCCCCGGCGCCGCGGCCGACCGCGATACCACCGGCGGCGTCTCGTCCCGCGCGAATGGCAACGCCCCCGCGAACGGCACGGCTCCCGCCGATGCCGGCGACCAGCCACCCGCCGCCCGCGGCGAGACGGCGACCTCGACCAGGAGCGCCCGCAGCGGCGAGTCGAGTGGCGACGAGCCGGCTGCCGCCCCCGGCGAGACAGGGACCTCGGCCAGTAGCGACCGAGGCGCGGGCCGAGGGCAGAGCCCGGTGCGCGGCGAGGTCCGTGCCGGCGAGCCGAGCATCGCGACCGGCGGCACCCACACCGGGCGGCAGCGAGAGCGCGGCAGCGCGCGCGATGAACTCGGCACGATCGATCGTGAGGCGAGTGCCGGGAGCGGAGCCGGGGCTGCGAGTCAAGGCAGCCATGGCAGTCGTGACAAGGAGAGCGCAGCGGTCAGTGGTGGCGTGACCCGCACCAACCCCGGCAGCGCCACGACCACCGAACCGGACCGGGCCCCCACCGCGCACTTCGACCTCGAATACTCCGACCGCGCCCCCTCACCGCAGCTCAAAACCGCCGTCGCGCTCCTCAGCATCGGCGCCCTCGCCCCGACGGCCGGCGCGATCCTCCCCGTCTCACCCGACGCGAACCCGGGCTACCTCGCCTGGCCCCTCCTCGCCCTCCTCGCGCTGGTCCCCGCGGGCATCGTCGCCGCGGCGGCCTACAGCGGCAGGCACGGCCTGGCCGCCGGCCTCACCGCGGGCCTGGCCGCCCTCGCTCCCGGCCGCCTCCTCCTCGACCTGCAGTTCTTCGCCAACGGCTCCAAAACCGTCCGCCCCGAGCTGTACCTCCCCGACCGCCTGCTGGACCGCAGTGCGGTCGGCGCGGGGTTCTGGCTGCTTCTCGCCGGCCACGTCCTCACGATCGCCGCCGGGATCGCGGCCGGGCAGGTGGCGCGGCAGCTCAACGAGGTCGCGGGCGACGACGGCGGACGACGGCGGTGGCGGCTGGTCGTGCCGCTGCTCACCATCGCCGCGGGCGTCGGGCTGTTGATGGCGCCCGTCATCTCGGACAACCCGTTCTTCCCGGCGTACTCGGCGTTCGAAGGTCCCGGTCTGGCGCTCACCGGCTACGTCGTCATCGCGGGCGCGCTTCTGCTCGCCGTCGTGCTCGGGTTCGGCGCGGCGTCCGACGGCGTGGCGCGCGGGACGCTGGGCGGCGCGGCCGCGGCGACGTTCGCCGTGGCGCTGCCGCCGTTGGTCGGCGGGCTGGCGGTGGGCGGGCTGCATCTCGCGTGGGGTCCGGTCGTCGCCGTCGTGGCGATGCTGGTGGTGCTCGTTCTCGCGCCCCTCGCGACGCCGCAACTCGCCCAGGTCGAACGCACCGATCTGGCCGGCGAAGCACGCGTTCCGAGCCTCACGCTGTGGCGCACCGCCACGGCACTGCTCGCCTTGCTGACGGCAGTCGTCGGAGTCGTGGGCGCGCTCGCCCCGCAACTCGACACGGCCACCGCGACCCAGAGCCCCGCCCGCTGGCTCCTGCTCACGGCCGCGATCCTCGTCGCCCTGCCGGCGCCGTTCCTGTTCGCGTTCAAAACCGCCCGCGGTATCCTCGCCGTCCTCTGGGCCGGCGTCGTCCTCGCCGGCACGGCCGTGCTCAGCACCGCGATCACCGCGTCGCAAGCGACCGGGCTGACGGGGCTCGACGGTCTCGGCGGCACCATCAGCTACCACCTCGGCGCCGGCGCCGTGTTCACCGCGATCGCGCTCGGCCTTGCCGGGCTCACTGCGCTAGCGGCCGCCATCACCGGCGTCGTCGAGCGCGACGACGAAGGCACCGAAGGCCCGCGCCCCCGGGTGCTGCTGCCCGTCGCCGCGGCCGCGATCCTGTCCGTCCTCGCCTTCGGCACCCCGGTGTTCACGGCGCCCGACTATCCGTCGCCCGGGCTCTGGTCCGATTTCGACACTCCGTCGTGGGGACTGCTCACCGCGCTGCTGGTCGTCCTCGGCGTGCTCGCGCTGAGCGTCCGCTCACGACCCGGCGCCGCCGCGGCCGCGCTCACCGGGGCGGTGCTCGTGCTGGCTGTCCACGTGGCACAGCTGCCGCTCGTCGGGATCGCCGGACGGATGCCCGCGCTCGGGTTCTGGTTCGGCCTCGCCGCGATCGTCGTCACGGCAACAGCCGCCGCGACGGCCGCCGCCGGGGGCGAAAAAACGGCCCCGGTGGGCGGACTCACACCCCCTGACCGCGCACGGTGACCGACTTCACCAGGTGCGGAGTCCCCTGCTCCTGCGCTGGTCGCTAACCTCGACTGGTCCGACAGCGCGGTTCGGTAACGGACCACCACAGTGGCGTGTCGTCAGGAGACTGGAGTAGTGGACCTCTACGAGTACCAGGCGAGGGATCTCTTCGCCGCCCACGGAGTACCGGTTCTGCCGGGCTCGGTGGCAAACACCCCCGAAGAAGCCAAGGCCGCCGCGGAGCAGATCGGCACCCAGGTCGTCGTCAAGGCGCAGGTGAAGGTCGGCGGACGCGGCAAGGCCGGTGGCGTCAAGCTGGCCCAGACGCCGGACGAGGCCAAGGAGAAGGCGGAAGCCATCCTGGGCCTCGACATCAAGGGCCACATCACGCGCCGCGTGCTCGTGGCGGAAGCGTCGGACATCGCGTCCGAGTACTACTTCTCCTTCCTGCTGGACCGCGCGAACCGCACGTTCCTGGCGATGGCGTCCTCCGAGGGCGGCATGGAGATCGAGCAGCTCGCGGTGGAGCGCCCCGAGGCGCTCGCGAAGATCCCGGTCGACTCGATCGCCGGTGTCGACAAGGCGAAGGCGCTCGAGATCCTGAAGGCCGGCAACTTCCCGGCCGACATCATCGACGAGGCCGCCGACGTGGTCGTGAAGCTCTGGGAGACCTTCGTCTCCGAGGACGCCACCCTCGTCGAGGTCAACCCGCTGGTGCGCGACCCCCAGGACAAGATCATCGCCCTCGACGGCAAGGTCACCCTGGACGAGAACGCTTCCTTCCGCCAGGCCGGGCACGAGGCCCTGGTCGACAAGGACGCCGAGAACCCCCTCGAGGCGAAGGCCAAGGCCAAGAACCTCAACTACGTCAAGCTCGAGGGCCAGGTCGGCATCATCGGCAACGGCGCCGGGCTCGTCATGTCCACTTTGGACGTGGTGGCGTACGCGGGTGAGAAGCACGGCGGCGTGAAGCCGGCGAACTTCCTCGACATCGGCGGCGGCGCGTCGGCGGAGGTCATGGCGGCCGGTCTGGACGTCATCCTCAACGACACCGACGTGAAGAGCGTCTTCGTCAACGTCTTCGGCGGCATCACCGCGTGCGACGCGGTCGCCAACGGCATCGTCGAGGCCCTGAAGATCCTTGGCGACGAGGCCACCAAGCCGCTGGTCGTCCGCCTGGACGGCAACAACGTCGTCGAGGGTCGCCAGATCCTGGCCGACGCGAACCACCCGCTCGTCACCGTGGTGGACACAATGGACAACGCGGCCGACAAGGCTGCCGAGCTCGCCGCGGCAGGTGCGTGAGATGTCGATCTTCCTTAACGAGAACAGCAAGGTCATCGTGCAGGGGCTCACCGGCTCCGAGGGCATGAAGCACGCGACCAAGATGCTGAAGTCCGGCACGAACATCGTGGGTGGCGTCAACGCCCGCAAGGCCGGCCAGACCGTGAGCATCGAGGGCAAGGACCTCAAGGTCTTCGGCACCGTCGAAGAGGCGATCAAGGAGACCGGCGCCGACGTGTCGGTCATCTTCGTGCCGCCGAAGTTCGCCAAGGACGCGGTGCTCGAGGCCGTCGACGCCGAGATCCCGCTCGCCGTGGTGATCACCGAGGGCATCCCGGTGCACGACTCGGCCTACTTCTGGGCCCACGCCGTCGCCAAGGGCAACAAGACCCGCATCATCGGCCCGAACTGCCCGGGCGTGATCAGCCCCGGCAAGTCCAACGCCGGCATCATCCCCGCCGACATCTCGGGCCCGGGCCACATCGGCCTCGTCTCGAAGTCCGGCACGCTGACCTACCAGATGATGTACGAGCTGCGTGACATCGGCTTCTCCACCGCCGTCGGCATCGGCGGTGACCCCATCATCGGCACCACCCACATCGACGCCCTCGAAGCGTTCGAGAAGGACGCCGACACCAAGGTCATCGTGATGATCGGTGAAATCGGTGGCGACGCCGAGGAGCGGGCCGCGGCATTCATCAAGGAGAACGTGACCAAGCCGGTCGTCGGCTATGTCGCGGGCTTCACCGCCCCCGAGGGTAAGACGATGGGTCACGCGGGTGCCATCGTGTCCGGTTCCTCCGGCACGGCGGCCGCGAAGAAGGAGGCCCTCGAGGCTGCCGGCGTAAAGGTCGGCAAGACCCCGAGCGAGACCGCCATCCTCGCGCGCGAGCTGTACAACAGTCTCTGACCTGCCTGAACGCGGGTCACACGGGCCGGGCACCAGTATGGGTGCCCGGCCCGCGGCGTTTCCGGCCGCAACCGATCGGGCATCCCGTGCGTCCAACGGCCCGGACGGGGGACCCTCGGATGCGCTAGCGTTCGGCGACGCGGCCGTCACGTGATTCGTCCGGGTGCCACCTTCCCCCGGAGTTGCCGGCGAACGACAGGAGAGCTTCCGATGACCTTCCCCAGCGGCGGGCCTGGCTACCCCCAGCAGGGCGGTGGCCAGCAGCAGCCCCCTCAGGGACCGCCCCCGTCGGGCGGGTTCCCGCAACAGCAGCCGCAGCAGGGACCGCCGTCCTCGGCCGGGCCGGTGCTGCCGCAGAACCTCCCACTCGTCCTCGCGCTCGTGGTGACCGTGCTGGGCGTCGTCCAGTACTTCATCGGCTTCTCCGACGAGGCGGGTGACGTCGGCCAGGACACGATCTTCCTCCTCACCGGTGGCCTGCTCGCGGCGCTGCACGCGCTGCCGAAGGCGCCGCGCGTACTGCCGTTCGCCGCGCTGTTCAGCGTGGTCGGCGCGCTCGGGACGCTCGACACGGTGGTGGCCGAGCAGAGCACGCCGGGCATCGTCACGGTGGTGCTGATCCTCGGCATCGTGCAGATGCTGGTCGCGGTGGCCGCGCTGCTGATGGAGTACGGCGTGCTCAAGCCGCCGGCGCCCAAGCCCGCGGTGCCGCACTACCAGCAGTACGGCCAGGCGGGGCCCTACCAGCCGCAGCAGCAGCCGGGCCAGTTCCCGCAGCAGCCGGGCGCGACGCCGCCGGGCCAGCAGGCGACCACGTACGCGCCGCAGCAGGGCCAGTTCTTCCAGCAGCCGCAGGGAGAGCAGGGCAAGCCCCCGGGCACGCCGCCGGGCGGCTTCGGCCAGCAGGGCTGACCCGGTGCCCGGCCCGACCGCCCCAACGTGGCGTTCGGTGCGTTGGGCGCACCCAATGCCGCGTTGAGGCGCTTGTCACCTCGTGAAAACACCCGCTGTGACTCTCCGTGTCACAGCGGGTGTTTTTTGTTGTCCGGGTGCCCCCGACCGGGTGGGTTAGCTTCGCCACGCCCGGGGCGGGCGGCGTGCCTCACCCGGACGGTCCAGCACGGGTGTCAAGGTGCGAAGCATGCAGCAGCTCACCAGTTCTCAACGCCCGCCGGGCGGCGAGCCGGTGGGCGACACCGTCGAACTCGACGCCCAGGTCGCTCCGGCCACCCGGGTGCGGGTGTTGCTCACCACCGCCTTCGGCCCGCTGATCACGGAGTACGCCGTGGTCGCGACGCTGGTCGCGCTCGTCGCGCTGACCGCCGAACGCACCGCGTTCTCCGCCGCCGGCGTGCTGCTCTCGGCCGGCCCCGGCTGGCTCGCGGGGTTCCAGGTGCAGCTCGGCATCGGCGGCCACCCGCTGGGTGTGCTGCCGCTGCTGCCGACGATCGGCGCCGTGCTGCTCGTGGCGCGCACCGCGTCCGGCGCCGCGCTGCGGCTCGGCTGCACGACGCTGCGGCAGGCCGTTCCCCTGATCTCCGTGATCGGCGCCGCGCACGCGTTGTTCGGCCTTCTGATCGGACTGCTCTCGCTCAGCGCGCCGGTGCGGGTGAACCCGCTGCTGGCGTTCGTGGTGCCCGGCGTGTTCGCCGTGCTGGCGGCCACGGGCGGCGCGGTGCGTCGCTGCGGCCTGCCCGCGGCGGTAGCCGAACGGCTCGACCCGTCGGCCGTGCGCGGCCTGCGCGCGGGCGCGCTGGGGCTCGCGGCGCTGCTGGCGGTGGGCGCGATCGTGTTCACCGTCGCCACGGTGGTGTCGGTGTCCACTGTGGACGATCTGTTCGAGCCCTCGTTCGGCAACAGCTTCGGGCTGTTCCTGCTTTCGGTGGCTTACCTGCCCAACGCCGTGGTGGCGGCGCTGTCGTTCGTCAGCGGACCCGGTTTCACGATCGGCTCGCTCGACGTCAGCCTCGTCGGCTACCGCGGTGGCTCCGTGCCCGCGGTGCCGCTGCTCGGCGGCATCCCCGAGCACACCGCCGCGTGGTGGCCCGTGCTGCTGGTGCTGCCGGCGGCCGTCGGCGCGCTGGTCGGCTGGTCGGTGCGCCACGCGGACGACGACCCGGCCGGCCGGATCCGGATCGTCGCCGTCGCGGGTGCCGTGGTCGGGTTCGGCTGCGTGGTGCTGGGGACGCTCGCGGGCGGGCGCCTCGCCGACGGCCCGTTCGACCCGGTGAGCGTGCCGGTCGGGGTGGCGTCGATCGTGGCGTTCTGCTGGATCGTGATCCCGGGTGGGTTCGTGGCGTTCTTCGCCGGTGAGCACGCGCCGGCCGCGCCGCCGGACACGCTGGAGGTCGAGGACGCCGGCGAGTTCACCGACGAAGAGGACCTGGCTGACGAAGACCTGGCCGAAGATTCCGACGAGTCCGAAGAGGACACGGACGAACCGGGCGAGGAAGACGTCGACGAGGTCGATCCCGACGAACTCGATCCCGAAGCGGCGCCGGCCGACGTCGACCCGGAAGAGCTCGACACCGACGCGTCCGACACCGAGTTCACCGAGCCGGAACCGGGGCCCGGAACCGCTCCCCAGCCCCGGCAGCCCGAGCCCGACTATGACGAGTACGACGCCGAAGCCGAGGCCGAACTGGGCCTCGAGCTGCCCGAAGACGTCGCGCTCGACCAGCCGGAAGCCGGCCCGGACCGGGCCTCCGACGGGCGCGGAGCTGTGACCGAGTCCACCGACGGCTCCGGTGAGGACGAGGGCCGCGAGCGCGACCGTTAGGGTTGGGGTGACCTGGTGAAGCGTGGTGCGCCTGAGGTGCGCCGCCACCGTGCAAGGAGCCCGTTCTGGCCAGCCGCTTGGACCTGCCGACCCCGGTGAAGATCGTCGTGCTCGCATCCGGTTCGGGCACGCTGCTGCAGGCGGTGCTCGACGCCGTTGCCCGCCCCGCCTTTCCGGCGCGGGTCGTGGCCGTGGGCGCCGACCGCACGGGCATCGAGGCGCTGGCGCGGGCCGAGCGCGTGAGCGTGCCGTCGTTCACCGTCCGCGTCGCCGACCACCCCGACCGCGACGCGTGGGACAAGGCGCTCACCGACGCCGTGGCCGCGTACGAGCCCGACCTGGTGGTGTCGGCGGGGTTCATGAAGATCCTCGGCGCGCAGTTCCTGTCGCGCTTTGCGAACCGGGTGATCAACACGCACCCGGCCTTGCTGCCGTCGTTCCCGGGGATGCACGCGGTCGCCGACGCGCTGGCGGCCGGCGTGAAGGTGACCGGGTCGACCGTGCACTTCGTCGACGCGGGCGTGGACACCGGCCCCGTCATCGCCCAGGAGGCGGTGGTCGTGGAGGCCGACGACACCGAAGACGTCCTGCACGAGCGGATCAAGGCCGTGGAACGCAGGCTGCTGGTTGAAACGATCGAGCGACTCGGCCGTGGTGGCTGCACCGTGGACGGACGAAAGGTGAGGTTTTCGTGAGCACTCCAGAGGGACGACGCCCGGTCCGGCGCGCGCTGATCGGCGTCTCGGACAAGGCCGGCCTGCTCGAGCTCGCGACCGGTCTGCACGCCGCGGGCGTGGAGATCGTGTCGACCGGCGGTACCGCGAAGGTGATCGCGAACGCCGGGGTCCCCGTCACGCCGGTGGAGCAGGTGACCGGGTTCCCCGAGTCGCTCGACGGCCGCGTGAAGACGCTGCACCCGCGCGTGCACGCAGGCCTGCTGGCCGACCAGGACAACCCCGACCACGTCGAGCAGCTGCGGAAGCTCGAGATCGCGGCGTTCGACCTGCTCGTGGTGAACCTGTACCCGTTCACGCAGACGGTGGCGTCGGGCGCGAGCCCCGAGGACTGCGTGGAGAACATCGACATCGGCGGCCCGGCGATGGTGCGCGCGGCCGCGAAGAACCACGGCAGCGTCGCGGTGGTCGTGGATCCGGCGCGTTACGCGTGGGTGCTGGAGCAGGTCACGGCGGGCGGCTTCGAGCTCGTCGACCGCAAGCGGCTCGCGGCGCAGGCGTACGCGCACACGGCGGCGTACGACACGGCTGTCGCTTCGTGGTTCGCCAACGTGTACGCGCCCGCGGACGACTCCGGTTTCCCCGACTTCCTGGGCGCCACCTGGGACCGCGCCGACGTGCTGCGCTACGGCGAGAACCCGCACCAGAAGGCCGCGCTGTACCAGAGTTCGCAGCCGGGCCTCGCGCACGCGGAGCAGTTGCACGGCAAGGCCATGTCGTACAACAACTACGTCGACACCGACGCCGCTCGCCGCGCCGCGTTCGACTTCGCCGACCCGGCCGTCGCGATCATCAAGCACGCCAACCCGTGCGGCATCGCGGTGGGCGTGGACATCGCCGAGGCGCACCGCAAGGCGCACGCGTGCGACCCGGTTTCGGCCTACGGCGGCGTGATCGCCACGAACCGGCCGGTGACCGTGGACGCGGCGGAGCAGATCGCCGAGGTGTTCACCGAGGTCGTGCTGGCGCCGGACTTCGAGCCGGAGGCGCTGGAGATCCTGCAGCGCAAGAAGAACGTGCGGCTGCTGAAGCTGCCCGTGATCGAGAACCCGGCGCCCGTCGAGCTGCGGCCGATCTCCGGCGGCGTGCTCGTGCAGACCGTCGACGCGATCGACGCGCCCGGCGACGACCCCGCCAACTGGCAGCTCGCCACGGGCACGCCGGCCGACTCGGCGACCCTGGCCGACCTCGCCTTCGCGTGGCGTGCGCTGCGTGCGGTGAAGTCCAACGCGATCCTGCTGGCCCACGACGGCGCGACCGTCGGCGTCGGCATGGGCCAGGTCAACCGCGTCGACTCGTCGCGGCTCGCGGTCGCGCGTGCGGGCGACCGGGCGAAGGGTTCCGTCGGCGCGTCCGACGCGTTCTTCCCGTTCCCGGACGGGCTCGAGGTCCTGCTCGAGGCCGGTGTGCGCGC
Organism: Amycolatopsis sp. NPDC050768; assembly: GCF_040654155.1. Classification (NCBI taxonomy): domain Bacteria; kingdom Bacillati; phylum Actinomycetota; class Actinomycetes; order Pseudonocardiales; family Pseudonocardiaceae; genus Amycolatopsis; species Amycolatopsis sp. NPDC050768. The sequence goes on along the minus strand of NZ_JBFAHL010000001.1, from coordinate 409,545 downwards.
CGTCGTGCAGCCCGGCGGCTCCATCCGCGACGCCGAGGTGATCGCGGCGGCCGAGAAGGCCGGCGTCACCCTGTACCTGACGGGGACGCGCCACTTCGCGCACTGAGGTTTTCCTGGGGGCCGGCTCTCTTTTCGAGGGCCGGCCCCTTTTTATTCGCGAAGGCGCGCGTACACGACTTCGTCACGGTAGGCGCCGTCTCGCCAGGTCACCTGGCACATCAGGCCCTCACGGTGGAAGCCCGCCTTCTCCAGCACGCGCTGCTCGGCGAGGTTCTCGCTGTCGGTGAACGCCTCGAGCCGGTGGGCGCGCGTGAAACGGAACAGGTGCTCGACCAGAAGACGGTGGGCCTTCGTGCCGAGGCCGTGGCCGCGGTGGTCGGGCAGCAGCGTCACCCCGATCTCGTAACAGCCACCCGCCGGCCCACCCCGATCGGCGGCCTCCCAGCTCGCCATCCCGGCCACCACCCCGTCCACGGTCACCGCGACGGCCGTCGACGCGTCCCCCACGAACCCGTCCTCGGCGAACCGCCGCCGGCGCTCCTGCGCGCTGCCGAACCCGGCCCACTGGAACGCGCCCATCACGTCAGGCTCCACGGCGAACCGATCGAGCACCGGCAGATCTTCCTCGGCGAACGGCCGCAGGGCGAGGTGTTTCATGCTTGTCTCCACCAGCTTCGCTCGGACGTGGTACGGACCGGTGGCCCCGTTCGGCCCAGTGTATCGCGGACACCGAGCGTGTTGTGGTTGTCGCGCTTCGGGTTCTGTGGTTCTACTTAGGACGGTTGTGTCCGGCCGTTCAGTCGTTCTCGAAGTCCCACGGGTAGTCACGGCTGTCGGGTGGTGTGTCGTCCACGCCGGCGGCAAGCAGGTCGGCCGAGGTGAACACGAGGTCGCCGCGCTCACCGAGGAGCACGCCGAGCAGTTCCGCCAGGAGGTCGAGGTGGGCTTGGCGGGACTGGTCGGTCAGCTGGGTGATCAGCTCGGATGCCTCGATGATCCGAACGCCCGCGGGGCCCAGTTCGCCGAGTCTGCGGTGCAACAGGCCTGCTTCCCGGTAGCTCGACCAGGGTGTTCGCAATGCCAGGCAGGAGGCGGCGGTGCTGGCGAACAGCATGAACAACGGAGCCGCGCCGGGCGTGGAGCTGATCGATTCCCTGTCCAGCCTGAGCTGGAACAACGTCTGTAGTCCATCGAGCACGCACTGGCGGTGCGCGCGTAGTGCGGTGTTGTACGCCGACTGTTCCTGCTGGTATTCCCCGAAAGCATCGTCTTCGGATGCCCGCGCGAGCACGTACGCCTCAGCGAAGGCTCTCCGGTTGTAGGAAACCTCGCCGGCTGGGTTCGTCCCGTCCACTCGCCGACACTACCGAGCACGAGCGGCGGGGTTTCCCGTCTGGCTCGGCTGTCGCCTGGCTCGTGGCGCCGGCGACCGTGACAACAACGACCTGAAAGTGCGAACTATCGTCCGTCGACATCAGACCCGGCTTGACACGGCTGCCGGATCCCGGTCTACTTGATGCATCGAACAGGTGTTCGATGCAGGGTGTCGAAGGCCGCCTTCCCCGCGGTGCGTCGGTGCTCGTCCTGTGGGGCCCTGGCCTGGGCCTGCGGTGAGGGTGGGCGCCGGCGTGTGCGTGGAGGGGAGGGGTGTGCGGTGACGGCAGTGGTGGAGCCCGTGGCTCGGCTCGCTGCGCTGCCCGGCGTGAGCACGGCGAGCCGGGTCGCGGAGCAGGCTGAGCACGCCAGGACGACGGGAAGGGTGCTCCCGGTGTCCCCGGCGTTGGCCGGCCTGCTGCCCGACGCGGGGCTCCGGCGCGGGAGCACTGTGGCGGTCCACCGCTCCCCGTCGTTGCTCCTCGCCCTGCTCGCCGAGGCCACCGCCGCCGGGTCGTGGGCGGCGGTGGTCGGCGTGCCCTCCCTGGGCATCGCCGCGGCGGCGGAGCACGGCGTCGAGGTGTCGCGCCTCGCCCTCGTGCCCCGCCCGGGCGCCGAGTACCCGTCCGTGGTCGCCGCCCTCCTCGACGGCGTCGACCTGGTGGTCACCGAGCCCCGCTCCGTCCGCCCCGCGGTCGCCCGGCGCCTTTCCGCCCGCGCCCGCCACCGCGGCACCGTCCTGCTCACCCTCGGCCCCTGGCCCGCGGCCGACGTGGAACTCCACTGCGTCCCGGGCGAGTGGACGGGGTTTCTCGGCTCTGGGGCGGGGTTTCTGCGCTCCCGGACCGCCGAGGTCCACGCTCGCGGGCGGGGTTCCGCTGCTCGGCCCCGGTCGGTTTCCGTCGCCTTGCCCGGCCCCGACGGCCGTGCGCTTCCGGTGGAGCCGCTCGCGGTTCCGGTGGGTCTTCCGCTGCAGCGGCTTGACGAGGAGGCTGTGGGATGACTGCCGTCTGCGTTTCGCTGGGACAGCGACTACGCGATTCAGATCGTTTCGCTCCGGACTTCGTGCGGGATGGTCGTGCGAAGGCAGACCGGGGCCGTGGCGCCGCCTGCGCGGGTTTCGTGCTCGTCGTTGTGCCGCGTGGGTCGGCTTTACGCCGGCGTGCGCCCGGTTCGCACGTCCTTTCCTCTCCGGCGACCGCCGGAACTCGCGTGACATCCGTCCACATCAGACACCCCGAGGTGGCCGGATGACCATCACCGAAGAAACCCCCAGAACCACCACCCTCCCCGCCCGGATGCTCGTCCTCTGGTGCCCCGACTGGCCCGCCGTCGCGGCGGTGGCCGCGGCCGGCGCGCCGCTCACCAAGCCGGCCGCGGTGTTCCTCGCCAACCGCGTCGTGGCGTGTACCGCGGTGGCGCGCAAGAACGGCGTGCGGAGGGGGATGCGGCGGCGGGAGGCGGAGTCGAAGTGTCCCGAGCTGGGCGTGTTCGGCGTGGACGACGGGCGGGACGCGCGGCTGTTCGAGAACGTCGCGCGCGCCGTGGAGGAGCTGGTCGTCGGGCTGGAGGTGGTGCGGCCGGGGCTGATCGCGGTGCCCGTGGCGGGCGCGGCGGGCTACTTCGGCGGCGAGCATCCGCTCGCGGAGAAGCTGCTGGACCAGGTGGCCGCGGTGGCGGGCGTCGAGTGCCAGGTCGGGGTGGCGGAGGGGCTGTTCGGGGCCACGATCGCGGCCCGGCACGGTGAGTTCGTGCCGCCCGGGGAAACGAGACAATTCCTCGCACCCCTGCGCATCACCGAGCTCGACCAGCCCGACGTCGAGCGCAAGGAGCTCGTCGACCTGCTCACACGCCTGGGCCTCAAAACACTCGGGGCGTTCGCGGAGCTGACCGAACGCGACGTGATGTCCCGCTTCGCCCTCGACGGCGTGCTCGCCCACCGGCTGGCGCGCGGGCTGTCGGAGCGCCCTCCGCTGCGCCGCAAACCGCCGGCCGACCTCACACTCACCGAGGAGTTCGACCCGGTGCTGGAACGCGTCGACGTCGCGGCGTTCCTCGCCAAGAACCTCGGCGCGCGGTTCCACGCGGCTCTCGCCGACCGCGGCCTGGCGTGCACGCGCCTCGGCATCTACGCCACCACCGAGGGCGGCGAGCAGCTCGGCCGCGTCTGGCGCTGCGCGGAACCCCTGACACCCCAAGGGGTCGCCGACCGCGTGCGGTGGCAGTTCGAGGGCTGGCTGAAGGGCAACCGGCCCACCTCGGGCGTCGCGCGGCTGCGGCTGGAGCCGGAGGAAACGGTCGAGGGCAAGTCCCTGCAGCTCGGCCTCTGGCACGGTGGCAACCGCAGTGAGGACGACGAGCTCACCACCGAACGCGCCGCCCGCGCCTTCGTCCGCGTGCAGGGCCTGCTCGGCCCTGAAGGCGTCGTCACCCCGATCCTCGACGGCGGCCGCGACCCCGCCGGCCGCGTCCGCCTCATCCCGTGGGGCGACCCGCGCGAGCCCGTCTCGCCGCCGGACGCCACGTGGCCGGGCCGCCTGCCCGCGCCGTCACCCGCGACGGTGCTCGAACAACCCGTGCCGGTCAAGGTCGTCGACGAGCAGGGCGTGCCCGTCGGCATCACCAGCCGCAAGCAGCTCACGGCGCCGCCGTGCCGGCTGAGCGTCGCGGGCGCCCCTCCGCGGATGGTCCTCGACTGGGCCGGCCCGTGGCCCGTCGCGGCCAGCCGTCGCGCGGCCACGCCGCAACAGGCCCGCCTGCAGCTGCTCCTGGCCGCCGCCGGAGGAGACGACGCCGACGAAGCCGTGCTCGTCCTGTGCTCCGGCACCGAAAATCCTGTGTGGACAGTGGAAGGAATCTACGACTGATGGACGACGAAACCGAAACCGCCTCCGTGCGCCGGGAACCCCCGCTCATCCCGGGGCCCCGCAGTTCCCCCGAAAACGACTAGATGGGCTGGAACAACCCGCCCGTCCCCTGGCAGGACCTCGCGCGGGCCCTGTCCGGCGACGGCGACGTGCCGCCCGGCGACCACGGCGACAGCCCGGCGTGGGGCCGCAAACGCGACGTCTACCGCCGCCCCGCCGACGTGCCGCCGCCGCGCAGCGAGGTCGAGTCCGGGTCGCGCGTGCCGTACGCCGAGCTGCACTGCCACTCCAACTTCAGCTTCCTCGACGGCGCCAGCCACCCCGAGGAGCTCGTGGAGGAGGCCGCGCGGCTCGGCCTCGACGCCATCGCGCTCACCGACCACGACGGCATGTACGGCGTCGTCCGCTTCGCCGAAGCCGCGAAGGAGCTGGGCGTTGCCACGGTGTTCGGCACCGAGCTGAGCTTCGGCCTCTCCGCCCCGCAGAACGGCGTCGCCGACCCCGAAGGCCAGCACCTGCTCCTGCTCGCGCGCGGCGACGACGGCTACCGCAGCCTGTGCCGTGCCATCACCGCCGGCCAGCTGCGCGGCTACGACTGCGCTGTCGGCGCCGCCGGCGAGCAAGAGCGGGCTGAAAAAGGCCGTCCCGTCTACGACCTGCGCGCCGTCGCCGAAGAGGTCACCGGCCAGTGCGCCGTGCTCACCGGCTGCCGCAAAGGCTCCGTCAGGCAAGCGCTGCTGGGCGAAGGCCCGGCCGCCGCGGCCACGCAGCTGAGAAAACTCGTCGAGCTCTTCGGCCGCGACAACGTCTACGTCGAGCTTTTCGACCACGGCCAGCCCCTCGACAGCACCCACAACGACCTCCTCGCCGAGCTGGCGAACGACTTCGGCCTGCCCACCGTCGCCACCACCGCCGCGCACTACGCCCGTCCCGAACGCGGCCGCCTCGCCGACGCCGTCGCCGCGATCCGCGCGCGCCGCGGCATCGACGACCTCGAAGGCTGGCTGCCCAGCGACGGCGCCGCTTTCCTGCGCTCCGGCACCGAAATGGCCGAGCGTTTCCGGCGGTACCCCGGCGCAGTCCAACGCTCGGCGCTGCTCGGCGTCGAATGCTCGTTCAAGCTGGAGCTCCTCGCGCCCGAGCTGCCGCCGTTCGACGTGCCGGAGGGCCACACCGAGACGACGTACCTGCGCCACCTCACGATGAAGGGTGCCGAAGAGCGTTACCTCGGCAAGGAGGACGAAGCCGCCGCGTACGCCCAGATCGAGCACGAGCTGAAGATCATCGAAGACCTCGGCTTCCCCGGCTACTTCCTGATCGTCTGGGACATCGTGCGTTTTTGCCGCGACAGCACCATCCTCTGCCAGGGCCGGGGCTCGGCCGCGAACTCCGCCGTCTGCTACGCGCTGGGCATCACCAAGGTCGACCCGGTGAAGTACAAGCTGCTCTTCGAACGCTTCCTCGCCCCCGACCGCGACGGTTACCCCGACATCGACCTCGACATCGAGTCCGATCGCCGCGAAGAGGCCATCCAATACGTCTTCGCCAAGCACGGCCGCCTCAACACCGCGCAGGTAGCCAACGTGATCACCTACCGCGCCCGCTCCGCGATCCGCGACGCCGCCCGCGCGCTCGGCTACTCACCCGGCCAGCAGGACGCGTGGAGCAAGCAGATCGACCGCTGGGGAGCGTTGCGCAGCACCGAAAAGGACCACGACCACGATATTCCGGACGACGTCGTGCAGCTCGCGTTCGCCCTCGAGGACTTTCCGCGCCACCTCGGGATCCACTCCGGCGGCATGGTGATCTGCCAGGAGCCGGTGAGCCAGGTCTGCCCGGTCGAGTGGGCGCGGATGGAGAACCGCAGCGTGGTGCAGTGGGAGAAGGAGGACTGCGCCGCGGCCGGGCTGGTGAAGTTCGACCTGCTGGGCCTGGGCATGTTGTCCGCGCTGCACTACATGCTCGACCTCGTCGAGGAGTACAAGGGCGAGAAGATCGACCTGGCCGACCTGGACCTGAAGGACCGGAACATCTACCGGATGCTCTGCCGCGCCGACGCGATCGGCGTGTTCCAGGTGGAGAGCCGCGCGCAGCTGGCCACACTGCCGCGGCTGCGGCCGGAGGAGTTCTACGACCTGGCCGTGGAGGTCGCGCTCATCCGGCCCGGGCCGATCCAAGGCGGCTCCGTGCACCCGTACATCCGACGCAAGCAGGGGCGCGAGGAGTGGGAGTACGACCACCCGCTGCTGGAAAACGCGTTGCACAAGACCAAAGGCGTGCCGCTGTTCCAGGAACAGCTGATGCAGATCGCGCTCGACGTCGCGAACTTCACCGCGGCGGAGGCCGACCAGCTGCGCCACGCGATGGGGTCCAAGCGTTCCGAGCGGAAGATGGAGCTGCTGCGGCAGCGGTTCCTCGACGGCGCAGCAGCCAACGGCCTGGAGCCGGAGCTCGCGGAGAAGATCTTCCTGAAGCTCAAGGCGTTCGCGAACTTCGGTTTCCCGGAGAGCCACGCGCTGAGCTTCGCGTACCTGGTGTTCGCGAGCGCGTATTTCAAGTACTACCACCCGGACGCGTTCTGCGCGGGGCTGCTGCGCGCGCAGCCGATGGGGTTCTACTCGCCGCAGTCGCTGGTGGCCGACGCGCGGCGCCATGGCGTCACGGTGCTCGGCCCCGACATCAATCTCAGCCTGCCCCAGGCGACGCTGGAACCGTTGCCGGACAACGGAAAGCTGCACGCGGTCCGCGGCGGCCTCGGCACCGTGCGGCTGATCGGCGACGAGCTGGCGGAGAAGATCGTCGCCGAACGGTCGGGCGTCCCGTTCGCGAGCATGTCCGACCTCGCCCGCCGCGTGCGGCTCACTGCGCCACAGCTGGAGGCCCTCGCTACGGCCGGCGCCTTCAGCTGCTTCGGCGGCGACCGCCGGCAGGCCCTGTGGTCCGCGGGCGCCGTAGCGCAGGACCGCCCGGAGAAGCTGCCGGGCACGGCTCCCGGCGCCGACGCCCCGACGCTGCCCGGCATGGACGACCTCGACCTCGCCGCCGCCGACGTGTGGGCCACGGGCCTCTCGCCGGACAGCTACCCGACGGAGTTCGTGCGCGACCACCTCGACACCCTGGGCGTCGTCCCGGCCGCCCGCCTGCTCGACCAGCCCGACGGCGCCCGCGTCCTCGTCGGCGGCGCCGTCACGCACCGCCAGCGCCCCGCCACCGCCGGCGGCGTCACCTTCATCAACCTCGAGGACGAGACGGGCATGGTCAACGTCGTCTGCACCCTCGGCCTCTGGCAACGCTTCCACCGCGTCGCGCGCTCCAGCACCGCCCTGCTGGTCCGCGGCGTCGTCGAGAAGGCGGACGGCGTGGCGAGCGTGCGCGCTCAGAAGCTGGAGCCGCTGCCCTTGCGGATCACGGCGAAGTCGCGGGACTTCCGGTGACCCCGACAAAGCCCCGGCGGGCGACCTCGGCGCGCACGATCGGCGCCACCTCTGTACCCAGCAACTCGATGGCCCGCAGCAAATCCCGGTGCGAGACCGAGCCGATGCCCAGCTGCAGCAACGTGCGGTCGTGGCCGAAGAGCTCGTGCTGGTAAAGGATCTTCTCCGCCACGGCCGCCGGCGAGCCCACCGCGTAGGCGCCGGTGAGGGTGGTCTTCGCGGTGAACTCGGCGCGGGTCGTGGGTGGGATGCCGCGTTCGGCGAGGATGCGGTTCATGACCGAGGCGTCGGCGGGGTAGTAGAGGTCGGCCGCGGCCTGCGAAGTGTCGGCGACGAAGCCGTGCAGCGTGATCGCCACGGGTTGCGGGGCGTGGCCGTAGTGGGTGAGCGCGCGGCGGTGGACGTCGATCAGCGGGGCGAACTGCGGCGCCTGCCCGCCGAGGATGCCGAGCGCGAACGGCAGGCCGAGCCGCCCGGCGCGGACCACGGACGCGGGGCTGCCTCCGACGGCGAGCCAAACCGGCAGCGGCGACTGCACCGGCTGTTTGCCGAGCGCGGCCTGAGCGTGCCGCTGCGCGAGGTCGCCGACGCGGCGGGCGTGGGCATCGCCACGCTCTACCGCCGGTTCCCCACCCGTGAAGACCTGATCACCAGCGTCTTCACCGAGAAGATGACGATCTACGCCGAATCCGTCGAAACCGCCCTCGCCGACCCCCGACCCGTGGCACGGCTTCTGCGGCTACCTCGAAACGCTCTGCGCGATGCAGGCCGAGGACCAGGGGTTCACCCATGTACTCACGCTCTCGTTCCCCACGGCGAAGGCGTTCGAGGCCCAGCGCCGCCGCGCATACCAGAACTTCGCCCGGCTCATCGGCAAAGCACAGGAATCGGGCCGGCTCAGGCCCGATTTCGTCGCCGAAGACCTGATCATGCTGCTCATGGCCAACGCCGGCGTGCTCACCGCGACCGCCCAGACCGCGCCGAACACCTGGCGCCGCTTCCTCGCCTACATGATCGAGTCGTTCGACACGGCCGCGACCACCGACGAGCTCCCCGCGCCACCGTCGGCGCGGGCCATGTTCCGCGCCATGCGCCAGGCCCGCTGAAGCCGTGTGACATCCTGTCGAGGTGATCGAGACCGGTGAGGACTACCGCGACGCCGTGCTTTCCGGGCAGTGGTGGGAAAAGCGTCAGTTCACGGGCTGCGACTTCACCGAGGCCGACCTGCGTGACCTGCGCACGCGCGGCTGCACGTTCGACAACTGCGACTTCACCAAGGCCGACCTCGCCGGCTCGCGCCACGACGCCTCGGCCTTCCGCAGCTGCACGTTCGACCGTGCGGTGCTCGCCGACAGCCGGTGGTCGTCGTGCTCGCTGCTCGGTTCATCCTTTGTGGACTGCCGATTCCTCGGCATCGCGCTCACGGAGTGCGACCTGTCCCTGGTCTCCCTCGCCCGCGGCCGGCTGCGCAAGCTGCACCTGTCCGGCCTGCGCATGCGCGAGGCCAACCTCACCGAGGCCGACCTCACCGACACCGACCTGCGCGACTCCGACCTCACCGGCGCCCGCCTCCTCGGCGCCAAGCTCCCCGGCGCCGACCTGCGCGGCACCCGGCTCGACGCCAACGCCCTCGTGCAGGCCGACCTGCGCGGCGCCTACGTCGACGTCGAGACAGCCATCGGGTTCGCCGCCGCCCACGGCCTCATCGTCAAGTGACACATCGAAGAAACCGGGCCTGAAACCCGACAGCGGCGTCGACCCGGCGATTCCTCGCCGAACGGCCGGCACTTGCCCGCGAGCTCTTCGGCGAACCCCGCATGCCGACGCTCGTGCAGTACGACCGCTGAGGGTGGCGGTGTTCACGGTGCCTGCGCCGGCCCGGGCCGAGGGCAGCCCCCCGCCCTCCTCCTGGGGGGCGTCCCCGTCCCAGTTTATCGTTACCAGGCCCCGAAAAGTGGCCACCGCGGAATCTGTGGACAAGTCGGGGCCCCCGCTGGCTGCTGTGGACAACTCAGAGCAAGGCACTTGACATCAGACCCGGCGTTGGCCGGCCATCGACCGTCGCCGCCACTTGCCCCAGCGCCGGACAGAACGACCGCGACCGGCTGCTGCGGATCACCGTGAAGCCGGCGCCCGGCCAAGGCGGTGACGCCGCGCTGCTCGCCACCTCGACCCGCGACCTGCTCCTGCGCCTCAACAGCGAGGCCACTACGTGCCCGCCGAACGGCAGCTGCCCGAGGTCGTCCTGCGGCCGGATGGCGATCCCGAATACTTCCTGCTCGCGTCAAGCACCGCTACGCCCGCGGGACGTGAAAGGGGCGGAACCCGCAGGCCCCGCCCCTTTTCAGCAAGCAACTCAATCAACAACTCAGTCGATCGGCGGTTCACCCGGCTCCAGCTCGAGCAGGTCGCCCTCGGCCAGCAGTTCCTCGATCGAGGCGGGCAGCAGGTACGCCGAACCCCCGCCGGGCTGGTTGAACCACGGGATCGCGACACCGGCGAGCGTCTCGAGCGGACGCTGCACGCGGTACACGTGGTACGGCCGGTTCACCCACTCCGGCACCAGCGAACGCTCCTCGAACGGCGTCCCCGCGGCGTAGGTCAGGTTGCCGCTCGGGCCGCCGAAGCGGTCGAGCTCGCTGCCCGCGGGCAGTTCACGGATTTCCTTGCCGCGGAACAACGTCAGCGGCGGCTCACCCGACAGCGGCCCGATCGGCCACTGGTTGTTGCCACCGCCACCGCCACCGGCGGCGGCTCGCGGCGCTCCGTTGGCCCGCGCCGGCTCCTCCCGGCGCGACGGCGCGACGGGCGCACCCGGTCCACCCGGTCCACTCGGTCCACCGGGGCCGGCCGGACCACCGAGACCAGGCCCACCGAGACCAGGACCACCGAGACCAAGACCACCGAGACCGGGTCCACCCGGCCCGCCGACGGGAGCACCCGGCGGCACACCGGGCCCAGTCGGCAAGCCCAGCCCGCCACCCACAGGGGGAGCGGGGGGCATCGGCGGCTCCCGGCGCTGCAGCGGCTGAACCGGCGGGGTCACCTGCGTCGGCGGCTGCGGAGGCGGGGGCGGCGGGACCTGTCGCTGCGGCGGCTCTTCGGCCTCGGGCTCGTCGCCCAGCAGCTCCTCGGCCGACGTGAACGCCGTCTGCTCCTGCGGCGGCACGGCCTCGCGCGGGCGCACCGGGAACGAACCCGTGGCGACCTCCGGCGAAAGCGTCGTCACCACCGGCGGCTTCGGGGCTTCGGCCACGGGCTCTGCCGGCGGTGCGGGCGGCTGCTCCTCGGCGGGCTCGTGGCCGTCGGGGTGCAGCAGGACCTTGCCGAGCATGAACGCGGCGGCGTCGTCGGAGTCGCCGAACACTGCCGGGTTGATCAGCTCGCCGTCGTACCAGCCGACGCGCCAGCCCTCGTCCACCTGCTCCACGGTCCAGCCGCGCTCGGTCGGCGTGCCCAGCTGGTAGGCGGCGTCCGGCACGTCCAGCTCGTCGAGGCGCGTCTGCAGCTTCGCCAGCGCGGGTTCGGCCGGGAGATCGCGACGCGGCCGTCTCGGCGGCTGCTGGGGCTGCCGCTGCGGTTCCCCGGCCGGCTCCGGCCGGGCGCCGGCGCGCGGCGGCACGGGCAGCTCGGGCACCGGCAGGACACCCGGCACCCCCTCGTCGGGCGTGATCATCGCGGTCGGCGGGCCCGAGTCGAAGTCCGGTTCGCGGCCGGCGGGGCCGCCACCGTCGCGGGGCTGGTCGCCGTACTGGGACTCGCCGTACGGCTGCTCGTCGTAGTGCTCGTCGCCCTCGTACTGCTCGTCCTGGTACTGGCCCGACTGGTCGTACTGGCCGTCTTCGAAGTGCTGGCCGTCCTCGAACGACTGGCTGTTCTCGAACGTCTGGCTGTTCTCGAACGTCTGCGTGTTCTCGAGCGGCTGGCCACCCTCAAACGACCGCGTGTCCTCGAACGACCGCGCCTCCTCGAACGACTGCGCGTTTTCGAAAGACTCGGCTTCTTCGTACTGCTCCTCGCCGCGGTCGGCCGGGGCGTACAGCGCGGTGTGCTGCTCGGCCGGCTCCTCATGCCGCGAAGGTTCCTCAGTGTGAGTGAACAGCACCGGCTCTTCCTCGAGCGGCTGCTCGGCCGGAGCGGCGTCGACGGGCGCGTACAGCGCCGTCTGCTCGGCGTCCTCCTCCGGCGGGGCGGAGTTCGGGTCGACCGGCGCGTAGATCGCCGTGCGCTGCTGTTCTTCGTGCGCGGGTGGTGCGGCGCTGGGGTCGACGGGCGCGTACATCGCCGTGCGTTGCTGCTCTTCGTGCGCGGGCGGTGCGGCGTTCGGGTCGACCGGCGGGTACATCGCTGTGCGCTGCTGCTCTTCGTGCGCCTGCCGTGCGGCGTTCGGGTCCACGGGCGCGTACATCGCGGTCCGCTCGGCCACCGGCGTCGGGTTGTCGGCCGCGGCGCCGTTCGGCGGCGCGCCCGCGTTCGACCCGGCGCCGTTGGGGGCCGGTTCGAAGTCCGAGTGCTGCTGGTCCTCGAAGTGGTCCTCGCCGCCGAAGCGGTCGCCGAACTCGTCGTAGCGCTCGTCCTGGTACTGCTCGTTCTCGAAGCCCGGGCCGTCGTCATGCTGCGGGCCGGAACCGTCGAAGACCTGCTCGAACGGCGGTTCGGCCGGGGCCTCCGGCTCGGCGGGCGGCGTGTGCACGGCGAGCGGCACGTCGACCGGCGCGGGCGGAGCGGCTTCGGGAGCCGGGGCCGGCGGCGCCTGGGCGGCCGGGGGAGCAGGCGGCGTGGGCGGCTGCTGCTGTTGCGGCGGCGGGCCTGGACGCTGCTGCTGACTGCCCCGCGTGAGGTAGGCGGTGGCGCCCTGCAGCGCGAGGTCGTCGACCTGCGGCAGCTGGAAGCCGTTGGACCGGATGTGCTCCACCAGGTCGGGCTCGGGCGATACGCCGTACCGGCGCAGGTAGAAGTTCACGGCCGCGGGCCAGATCCACTGCCCGTCGCTGTGGAAGGCCACGGGCACGGTCGCCTCGGGCGTCGGCGCGAGGCGGTCGATGTCGTAGCCGCGGTCCTGCACCACCACAGGCGCGTGGTCGAGGTAGTCGAGCAGGCGGTCCTGCTCGGCGACGTCGAGATCGGGCCGGTTGATGACCGGACGCCCGGCGGGACCGATCGTGTCGAAGATCCGCGCGATGCGGAAGTGCGGGCCGGGCTGCTCGGGGCCGAGGCCGGACAGGCGCCGGATCAGCCACTCCGGCACGTTCTCCTCTGTCCGGGGGAACATGCGCAGCTCGTCCTGGTACGCCTGGGGTGGCGGCGCGAGGTGCCACGTGGGCTCCTCGCGGTTGTACTCGAGGTTGTAGCTGGACGGGTGGTCGAGCTGGTAGCGCGCGTTGAACCACGTGCCGCGGCCGTCGCGGTACATGCCCGCGCGCAGCCGGCCGAAGAGCGTCGCGATGTCGTGGGTGGCGACCCACTCCTGCCCGGTGCCGTCTTCGGTGCGGATCTCGCCCGTCAGCTCGTGGTACCTGCCGACGGCCCGATACTCCACCGTGACCTTGCGCCAGTCGCGTGGTGCTGCGCGCAGCAGGGCGAGTCCGATCTGCTTGACCAGTGTGTCCTGCTCGGTCGCGTTCAGCTGCGTCGTCGGTTGTGCCACGGGAACATTTTGACTGTTCGCGCGCGCGAACGCACCCCGCATAGGTCTTTTGCCACTCAGGGGCGGTCTGACCTCGGTCGACGCGCGATGCTCAAGATCACACACCCGTGCGGGCTGGGACTGGGCTCCGGCGTTGGGGTGACGACGAGTCTACGTCCGGTGGCCCTGCGCGTCCGATCACGACGCGCGGGCCGATCGGGTGGTGCGGCGAGCACGCTGCGTATGCGGCCTGGGCGAGATCCGGGCGCGGGCGGCGCTTTGCGAGAATGGTCACCGTGACGGCGAAGATTCTGGACGGCAAGGCCACGAAGGACGCCATTTTCGCGGAGCTGCGCCCGCGGGTGGCCGCGCTCGCCGAGCGGGGCGTCGTCCCCGGGCTGGGCACGGTGCTGGTCGGCGACGACCCGGGCTCGCACTCGTACGTGAAGATGAAGCACGCGGACAGCGCGAAGATCGGCGTCAACTCGATCCGCCGCGATCTGCCCGCCGACATCTCGCAGGAGAAGCTCGAGGCCGTCATCGACGACCTCAACGCCGACCCGGCGTGCCACGGCTACATCGTGCAGCTGCCCCTGCCCAAGCACCTCGACGCCAACCGCGTCCTCGAGCGCATCGACCCCGACAAGGACGCCGACGGCCTCGCCCCCACGAGCCTCGGCCGCCTCGTCCTCGGCCAGCGCGGCCCGCTGCCGTGCACGCCGTACGGGATCATCGAGCTGCTCCGCCGCCACGGCGTGGTGCTGGACGGCGCCAACGTGACGGTGGTCGGCCGCGGCATCACCGTCGGCCGCACGATGGGCCTGCTGCTCACGCGCCGCAGCGAGAACTCCACCGTGACGCTCTGCCACACCGGCACGCGCGACCTCGCCGCCGAGGTCCGCCGCGCCGACATCGTCATCGCCGCCGCCGGCGTGCCCGGCATCATCAAGCCCGACATGGTGGCCCCCGGCGCGGCTGTGCTGGACGTCGGCGTCTCCCACGTCGACGGCAAGCTCACGGGCGACGTGGACCCGGGCGTGGCCGAGGTCGCGGGCTGGCTCTCGCCGAACCCAGGCGGTGTCGGCCCGATGACCCGCGCGATGCTCGTGTCGAACGTCGTCGAAGCCGCCGAGCGCGCGGTCGCGAGCCGGTGACCATGACCGCAGACCGGCCTCGCACGAAAAGGTCGTGGACCGTCCACGTGCCCTTCGGGCTGGTCATGCTGCTGCTGCTCGCCGCGGCGCTGCGGATCCTGCAGTACCACTGGCGAGAGGGCGCGGTGCTGGTCGGCGCCGCGCTGTTCGTGGGCGGGTTGTTGCGGCTGCTGCTGCCGGAGGACCGCGTCGGGCTGCTGGCGATCCGCGGCAAGGTCGTGGACATCGTCACCTACTTCGCCCTGTGCGCTGCCGTGTTGTACATCGCCTTGACGATCACGGGCGGTCCGTTCGACGCCACGTCCTGACGGCTTGTAGTCCCGGAACGCGAAGCGGCCCCGCACCGAGCACTGGTGCGGGGCCGCTTCGCGTCATCCGGGTGTCACGAAGCCAGGACCAGCTCCCGCTGCTCCTCGGCCCGCGCGTCGCGCCGGTCCAAGGTCCCGGAAACCGCCGCGATCGACAGCCCGAGCACGGCCAGCGTCGCGCCGACCCAGTTGGGCGCCACCAGCCCGAGGCCGCCGGCGATCACCAGTCCACCGAGGTACGCGCCGATCGAGTTCGCGATGTTGAACGCCGACTGCACGGCCGCCGACACCAGCGACGGAGTTCCGCCGGCCTTCTGCATGATCCGCGTCTGCATCATCGGGCCGATCATGAAGCCCGCGACACCGACGAAGAAGATCGTGATCGCCGCGCCGACCTTCGAGTGGGCCGTCAGCGTGAAGATCCCCAGCACCACCGCCAGCGAAAGCATCGCCGCGTACAGCGAAGGCATCAGCGCGCGGTCCGCGAGCCGCCCGCCCAGGTAGTTGCCGACGGTCATCCCGACACCCGCCAGCGACAGCAGCAGCGTCACGTCTGCGGGCGAGTACCCGGCGACGTCCGTGAGCATCGGCGCGATGTACGACATGCACGCGAACACCCCACCGAGCCCGAAGGTCACGATCGCCAGCGCCAGCCACACCTGCGGTCGCCGGAACGCGCCCAGTTCACCGCGCAGCGTTGCCTCGGCGGGCCGGCCCTGGTGCGGCACCAGCTTGGCGATGGCGGCCGCGGCGAACAGGCCGATCACCGCGACCACCCCGAACGTCGCCCGCCAGCCCACCTGCTGGCCCAGCAACGTCCCGAGCGGCACGCCGACGACGTTTGCCAGCGTCAGCCCCATGAACATCATCGACACGGCCTTCGCGCGGTCGCCCGGCTTCACCAGGCTCGACGCGACCACCGCGCCGGCGCCGAAGAACGCGCCGTGCGGCAGGCCGGCCAGGAAGCGGAACGCGATGCCGAAACCCTGGTTCGGCGACAGCGCGAACAGGGCGTTGCCCAGCGTGAACAGGCCCATCATCGCGAGCAGCATGGTCTTGCGCGGCAGCCGCACGGCCACCGCGGTCAGCAGCGGTGCGCCGATCACGACACCGAGCGCGTAGGCGGAGATGAAGTAGCCGGCGGTGGGGATGTCGATGTGGAAGTCCGCGGCGGCCTGGGGCAGCACACCCATCATCACGAACTCGGTGGTCCCGATGCCGAAGGCACCGATGGCGAGCGCGAGCAACGCGACGGGCACGGCTCTCCTTCCTTGAGAAATCGATTACTCAGCCCGGGGCGACCCCGTTCTGAAGCGCTTTAGACGAGGGGCAAAAAACAAGACAGCCGTGCGGCCCCGACGCCGTCGTGCTGTCTGCACCCAGTTCAACCGATAGGGCGTGGTTTTGTCATCCCGGTATCCGGGTGAGGCTCTTCACGTAGGGCGACCGTCAGCGGCGCGCGGCGAGCACCCCGTCGAGCAAGCCTGGCGCCAGCTCGTCAAGATCGTTGCGGCGCAAGGAGTTGAACCGCGTCGTGCCTTCCTGGCGGCCGGCGATCACGCCCGCGGCACGCAGGATGCCGAGGTGGTGCGTGAGTGTGGACTTGGTCACCGGCACCTCGAGCCCGCCGCACGACACCTCGGCTTCGGTCCGGGCCAGTTGGCGCACGATCGCCAGGCGCACGGGGTCGGCGAGCGCGCGCAGCACCGACTCGACGGTCATCTCGTCGCACTCGGGGTGGACGAGCGGAGTCAGGTGCGTGGTGGCGGCCATGCGTCCATAGTACGACGTTCCTCGAAATTGTCGGGCCCGCGGTGTACGGTCGGCATCGAACTACGACGTTCGTCGAACCAATCCCGTTCACCTCTTGGGGGCACCACCATGTCCAGCGTCTCCACCTCGGGGAGCTCGCGTAACGCCGTGCTGGCGTTCGGGGCCTTCGGGGTCGGCACCAGCGGCTACATCGTCGCCGGACTGCTGCCGTCGCTCGTCTCGGAGCTGCACGTGTCGGCCACCGCCGCCGCGCAGCTCGTCACGTCGTTCGCCATCGCGTACGCGATCGGCTCGCCGCTGTTCGCCGCCGTCACCGGCCGCTGGGAGCGCCGGACGCTCCTGGTGGCCGCGCTCGTCGTCACCGGTCTCGGCAACCTGTTCGCCGCCGTCGCGCCTGGCTACACCACGCTGCTTCTCGCGCGGGTTGTCACGGCCGTCGGCGCCGCTGTCTTCACTCCGGCCGCCAGCGCCGTGGCCGCTGAGCTGACCACGCCGGAACGCCGCGGCCGCGCAGTCGCGATGGTGTTCGGCGGGCTCACAGTCGCGTTGATCTTCGGGGTGCCGCTTGGCAGCCTGGTCTCGCAGCAGTGGGACTACCAGACTGCGTTCCTGCTCGTCGGCGTGCTGTCGCTGGCCGGCGCGGTCGCCGTGCGGCTCGTGCTGCCGCGGGTCGCGCCGCCGCCCGCGGTGCGGCTGGCCGAGCGCTTCGCGGTGGCGCGCGACAAGCGCGTGGTCGCGCTGCTCGTCACCACGGTGCTCGCGTGCCTCGGCGCGTTCATGGTCTACACGCTCTCGTCGCCACTGCTCGCCGTGACGGCCGGGATCACCGGAGGCACCGTCACTGTGCTGCTGTTCTGCTACGGCATCGGCGGCGCACTGGGCAACTACCTTGGCGGCCGCGCGGCCGACCGGTGGGGCGCGCGCGTGCCGGTGCTCCTGGTGCTGGGCGGGATGACCGTCGTGCTGGCGCTGCTGCCGTTCACGTCGGTGACCGTGGCCGGCGCGGGCGTGACGTTCTTCGTGTGGGGCACGATCACGTGGGCGATCAACCCGCCGATGCAGCACCGGCTCATCGAGCTGTCGCCCGGGCACGCCGAGCTGGCCCTCTCGCTCAACGCGTCGGCGATCTACCTCGGCGTCGGGCTCTCCGGCATCGTCGGCGGCGCCGTGCTGACGTCGGCGGGGCCGACGGTGCTGCCGGAGATCGCCGCGGTGCTGAGCGCAGTCGCGATCGCGGTGATGGTTTTCTTCTGGGAGACGCGCCGCGCTCGTCGCGTGACGGCCCGGGAAGAAGTGGCCGTCGGCTAGTCGGTGACGATCTCGCAGTCGGGCCCGGGGTACAGCAGTGCTTCGTGTCCGTCGGCGAACCGGACCACGTACGGTGGTGAGCCGTCCGGGCCTCGCACCTCGAGGATCTCGGCGCGCTGCTCGGCAGCTCCCACCGTGCGGCCGTGGACCTGGATCTCGTCTCCTACCGTCGCGTGCATGGGGTTTCACCTCCATGGTTGAGAGTAGGAGCGCTTCGCGGCCGCGTACAGGGCAGTTGTGCGAAGCTGACGGTGTGGCTGAGGTTCTGGACGTGGCCCGCGGGTTGGGCGGTGAGCTCGTGCTCCGTCGCGAAGGCGCGGCGCTCGAGGTGATCGAGAACGGTGTGTTCCTGATGGACACGCGAAACGGGGAATCCGAACGGCTTCTCGTGACCGAGGCCGCCGACCTGCTGGCGCCGGGCGCCCGTGTGCTCATCGGCGGCCTGGGGGTGGGTTTTTCATTGCGGGCGGCGCTGGATCACCCGAACGTCGGGTCGGTTGTGGTGGTGGAGCGCGAGCCGGCGGTGATCGCGTGGAACCGCACGGGCCCGCTTCGCGCGATGCACGGTGCGGCGCTGGAGGATCACCGAGTGTCGCTGGTGGAGGCGGATCTGGTGTCGTGGCTGCGTTCTTCGGGGGAAACCTTTGACGCCCTGTGCCTCGACACCGACAACGGTCCCGAGTGGACGGTGACCGAGGGCAACGCCTCGTTGTACGGCGAGTCCGGAGTGGACGGTCTGGCCCGCCTGCTGCGCCCGGGCGGCGTCTTGGCGGTGTGGAGTGCCGACGCTTCTCCTGCGTTCACGGATCGGTTGCAGGGGCGCTTCGCTGACGTACGCGTGGTGGAGGTCCCGGTGCCGCGCGGTGAACCGGACGTACTGTGGTTCGCCCGTTGCTGAGGGCGGCCGTTTCGGAGAACGCGGCGTGGTGCGACGTTTTCTGCCGCATCGGCGGAGTTTCCGGCGTCTTCGGCCCGCATGCGTGGACTTCGCCCGCGCGCACCCCGGAGTTCTACCCCGACGCGGTGACCTTGTCGCCGGACGCCACCGCCGCCGACATCTTGCCGTTCGTGGACGCTTCGGCCGGCTGCTCGGTGAAGGACAGCTTCGCGTCGCTTGAGCTGCCGGGCTTCGAGGTGGTGTTCTCGGCGACGTGGTTGCAGTTCCCGGTGCTGTCGTCGTCGGGGTGGCCCTCGTCTGCGTCACCGGACCCGTCATTCGTCCACCTCCGTGGCGCGGCCATCGCCCACCGCGGCGCGACCGCGGTCGGCCTGTGGAACTTCACCGGCGACGACTGGGCCGGCGCGGTCGCCGGCGCCGCCGCCGCGTTCCCGGGCTTGCCGATCGTCGGCTACGAACACGGCGACGAGCTGGCCTCGGCGCTGGCCTACGGCGCCATCCCGCTCGGGGAGCTGCGCGTCTGGGTCGCGACCTGCCAAAATGGACCGCATGACGCGTGAAGTGCACCTGAGCGGCGACGCCGAGGCCGACAAGCTGCTGAGCGAGGACCCGGTCGCGCTGCTCGTCGGCATGCTCCTCGACCAGCAGATCTCCATGGAGGTCGCCTTCCTCGGCCCGCGCAAGATCGCCGACCGCATGGGCGGCTTCGACGTGCGGCGCATCGCCGAGGCGGACACCGAGGACTTCGTCGAGAAGTGTGTGACGCCGCCTGCCATTCACCGCTACGGCGGGTCGATGGCACGTCGGGTGCAGGCGCTGTGCCAGGTCATCATGGAGCACTACGACGGCAATGCCGAGGCGATCTGGACTGAGGGGCGGCCCAAGCCGGACGGGCCGGAGGTGCTGAAGCGGCTCAAAGCGCTGCCCGGGTATGGGGAGCAGAAGGCCAAGATCTTTCTTGCACTGCTGGGGAAGCAGTACGGTGTGCAGCCCAAGGGCTGGCGCGAGGCGGCTGGTGCCTACGGGGACCGCGGGTCCCGCCGTTCCATCGCGGACGTGGTGAACGCCAAGACGCTGGCGGAGGTCCGGGCGTTCAAGAAGGAGCAGAAGGCGGCGGCGAAGAAGTAGCACCGCTGATCGTCGCGGCCGCGGTGTGCGTGGTCGGTACGGCGGGCGTCGCGGTGGCCCAGGCGGATCCGCAGGACGCTTTCACCTATACGTCCGAGGCCGGCGCGCACGCGTTCGTGGGCAGCTACTCGTGGGGTGCGGATCAGCTGACCGCGTGGGAGTACAACGGTGCCGTGAAGGTCGACGCCGACGGCGGCTGGGACTGGGCGCGCCTGGAGCTCAGTGCGCCCGCCGGCCGGCAACTGCAGGAAGGCTCCTACACCGGCGCACGGTTCCGGGACCAGTCTGCGCCGCAACTCGACACCCCGGGCTTCGCCGCCTTCCGTGGCACTCAGGCGGACGGCAACCAGGTCTGCGCAGACGTCGCGGACGACGCCACCGCCGACTTCACCGTCACCCGCCTCGCCCGCGCCGCCGACGGCACCATCACCGACCTCGACACGACCTTCACCCTGCACTGCTCCGGCCCCACCGGTCCCGCCACGACTGGTGCGGTCCATTTCCACCACTGATCGAACACAAGTTCCGCTTCGGCGGCCCCGGCCACCGGGCTTTGGTGGCCGGAGCCGCCGTTCCGATCAACCGCGGGTAAGCAGCTACCGAACCGCCCTCACCGCGAACACCGACCGC
Organism: Amycolatopsis sp. NPDC050768; assembly: GCF_040654155.1. Classification (NCBI taxonomy): domain Bacteria; kingdom Bacillati; phylum Actinomycetota; class Actinomycetes; order Pseudonocardiales; family Pseudonocardiaceae; genus Amycolatopsis; species Amycolatopsis sp. NPDC050768. Next base: position 389,045 of record NZ_JBFAHL010000001.1, on the reverse strand, counting down.
TCCCGTCCTCCGAGGTGGGCCTTCACCGTCTGACCCTCCGCCGACGAGAACCCCGCCGCCGTGGCCAGCGCGGCGGCCTCCTGCTCCGAGCCCGGAATCCGCAGGTCCCGGGGCATCAGCTCGGCCATCGGCCCGTCCCGCTTGAAGCGCGCCGACGAAGAGATGCTGAACGCCAGCACCCCGCCCGGTCGCAGCACCCGCGCCCAGTCGGTCAGGGCTGTGGCGCCCAGGAAGTGCAGCGCCGACGCGCACACCACCGCGTCGGCGGCGCCGTCGGCGACCGGCAGCGGCACGGCGGGACCCACCTGCCACGAGATCACGCCCGCCGGATCCAGCGAAGTGGCCTTCGCGCGTGCCCGCTCGATCATCAAGGTGGAGAAGTCCACCCCGAGCACCGACGAGGGCGAAAGCCGGAGCGAAGCGAACGCTGCGGCGCCCGTGCCGGTGGCGGCGTCGACGAGCAACGCGGGGCGCGGGGGCAGGAGGGAGATCAGGGTGTCCGCCACCAGGGGGTGGAAGAGATCGTCGTCGTAACTGGCGGCCTGTTCGTCGAAGATTGAGGTCACGACAAGCACCGTATCGGCTCTGACCAGCGGTTTTTCAGCGAAGTCGACGCCGCCCCGCGAAGCCGAGGTCGACGCGGTGGTACCAGGCGAGCTCGCGGTCGCCCTCGAGCCAGCAGAGCAGGACGTCGTCGCCGTCCAAGGACGCCGGGAAGTCGACCAGAAGGGGCGCGAAGCCCTTCAGCTCGGCGCCGGTGCGTTGGACGGTGGTCATCAGCTCGTCGAGGCGGGCCTGTGCGGCCTTCCACTCCGGCAGGCCGCCGAGGGGGGTGTCGCGGCCGCCCGGGCGCAGTGATGCGGCGAGCTCGGCGGCGTCGGCGCGTACGCGGACGAGCTCGGCGAGGACCGGGAGCAGCCGGGAGAGCTCGGCGCGCGCCTCGGCCACGGTGAACAGACCCATGTGACGATGTTCTCACTGCGCCCCGAACCCCATCACCGCACAGGTCGCCGCCGCACCACCGTGGTCGCCAGACTCGTGCCGACCAGCAGGAACCCGCTGGCGAGCAGTGCACCGGAGAACAACCACGACGTCAGCCCGAACGACAGCCCGCCGCGTGGCAGCACGTCGAGCAGGTCGAAGCCCCATTCCGGCACAGCCAGCACGACGACGCCCGGCAACACACCCCACACGAGCCCGCCCAGCAGCGGACCCGACGACGACCACGCGCCCAGCGCCGCCACCAGCAGTAACAGGATCGCGCCGCCGGCGATCAGGGCGATGCCGAGTGCGTCGCGGCGCGTGCTCATCACCGCGATCAGCGTTTGCTGCCGGTAGCCGCCGTAGCTGAGCAGGCCGAGTGCGACGGGCGTGACCACGAGGCCCAGCAGCCCGCTCAGCACCCGGGGGACCGCGCGGCCGCGCGGCGGGACCGTGGCGGGTTCAAAGCTGGTGTACGGGTCGGAATACGACATAGCGTGACCTCCCGGATGAATGGTTCCCCGATGGGATGGTCGCCGACCTCACCCGGTTCCGCGACTCGCGAACGCGTGGCGTGCCCACCCGTCGGAGCCTCGCGCCAGGGGTGGAGACTTGATGCCGACCACTTCTGGAACCATCCAGCTCCGGCAAGCAGTACGCTTGTACCGCTACCGACGAAGTCGAAGAAATAACGCGAAGATCCGCGGAAGGAGCACCGCTGCTCATGGCCAAGATCAAGGTCCAGGGCACCGTCGTCGAGCTCGACGGCGATGAGATGACCCGCATTATCTGGCAGTTCATCAAGGACAAGCTGATCCACCCGTACCTGGACGTCAACCTGGACTACTACGACCTGGGCATCGAGGAGCGGGACCGCACCGACGACCAGATCACCATCGACTCCGCCAACGCCATCAAGAAGCACGGCGTCGGCGTCAAGTGCGCCACGATCACGCCCGACGAGGCGCGCGTGGAGGAGTTCGGCCTGAAGAAGATGTGGCGGAGCCCCAACGGCACCATCCGCAACATCCTCGGCGGCGTGGTCTTCCGCGAGCCGATCATCATGCAGAACGTGCCGCGTCTGGTACCGGGCTGGACCAAGCCGATCATCATCGGCCGTCACGCCCACGGCGACCAGTACAAGGCCACGGACTTCAAGGTCCCCGGCCCGGGCACGCTGACGATGACCTACACCCCGGCCGACGGCTCCGAGCCGATGGAGTTCGAGGTCACCAACTTCCCCGAGGGCGGCGGCGTCGCCATGGGGATGTACAACTACCGCAAGTCGATCGAGGACTTCGCGCGCGCGTCGCTGCAGTACGGCCTCGACCGCGGCATGCCGGTCTACCTCTCCACCAAGAACACGATCCTCAAGGCCTACGACGGCATGTTCAAGGATGTGTTCCAGGAGATCTTCGAGGCGGAGTACAAGGCCGACTTCGACGCCAAGGGCCTCACCTACGAGCACCGCCTCATCGACGACATGGTCGCCGCGGCGCTCAAGTGGGAGGGTGGCTACGTCTGGGCCACCAAGAACTACGACGGTGACGTGCAGTCCGACACCGTGGCCCAGGGCTTCGGCTCGCTCGGCCTGATGACGTCGGTGCTGCGCACGCCGGACGGCAAGACCGTCGAGGCCGAGGCCGCCCACGGCACGGTCACCCGCCACTACCGCCAGCACCAGCAGGGCAAGCCGACCTCCACGAACCCGATCGCGTCGATCTACGCGTGGACCCGGGGCCTGGAGCACCGCGGCAAGCTCGACGGCAACGCGGAGCTCATCGGCTTCTCGAACACCCTCGAGCGCGTGGTCATCGACACCGTCGAAGGCGGCAAGATGACGAAGGACCTGGCGCTGCTCGTCGGCAAGGAGCAGGCGTGGCAGACCACCGAGGAGTTCCTCGGGACGCTCGACGAGAACCTGGCCAAGAAGATCGCCCAGGGCTGATTCGAAGGCCGCACCAGCCACCGGCTGAACTGCCTTTCCCACCACCGCGAAGGGGCACCTCGGAGGAGTCTTCCGAGGTGCCCCTTCGTCGTGACTACCGGTTGTCACCAGAGGGTGACGCTGTTGGCGCCTCCGGGTGGTCTGTCCGACCGGACCTGTCGGGCGGACCCACTCCGTGTCTACCCTGGTGGAGCCCGATTTTTCGCGACTGACGTTTTGGTGACGGAGGAGCGGCCGTGATCCTGGGGTTGATACCGAAGAAGACCCTGATCATCATCGGTGTGATCGTTGCCGTGATCGTGATCTACGTCCTGAACCAAAAGGGCCAGGCCGACGCCCAGGGTTCCCCGACCGGGTGCAAGGTCGCGGTGACCGCCGACGTCCTCAACGCCCGCGAAACCCCGGACGGCAACGGCAAGATCGTCGGCAAGTACCTCAACGGCGCCGAGTTCGACGCGATGCCGGTGCAGCAGAACGGATTCCGCGAGGTCGCCAAGGACAAGTGGGTGGCGAGCAGCTTCGTGAAGCCACTCGAGGGTTCGAAGTGCTGAATGGTTTCGGCGCGAACGGGCGCTGAAGGGCTAAAGGCCCGCGAAGTCCAGCGCCACCGTGATCACGCCTGAAAGCGCCGCGATCAGCGCCAGCGTGCGCGCCTTGCGCCGGTCGCGCTTCGCCGCGGCCCGCCAGTAGAGGCCGATCCCGACCACGAGCAGCAGGACCTCCACGGTCATCGACACCGCCGGCAGCCGCCACAGGCCGAAGCCGAACGTCGGCAGGTTGCCCGCGTTGCCGGGCAGGATCGGCAGGTCGGCGCGGTGCACGACGAGGTCGAGCAGCCAGTGCGAGAACGCCACCGCGCCGAGCGCGACGCCGGCGCTGCGCCCGAGCCACCGCGCCGCGACCAGGCCGAACAGGGCGGAGAGCACGAGCGCGCCGACGAGCGAGTGGGTGTAGTCGGCGTGGATCACGCCCTCGCCGTAGCCCGTGCCGCCCGACTGATCGATGGTCTCGATTCCGGTCAGGTAGAGCGGCGTGAACACGATGTCGAGCCACGCGGTCGCGAGCATCAGCGTCCACACGGGAACGGCGGGCCGGCCGGCTTTCACGGCGGCGGCGAGCCCGAAGTGCCCGGCGATCATCTGCCGACCTCGTTCTCGGCAGGCGTGGCCTTGGCCTTGGCCTGCCAGGGGAACCGCGCGTCGGGGATTCCCAGCGCGACGGTGAACAGCAGAACGGCGAGGACGAAGGACATGGTTCTCCTCAGCTGGCGTAGTCGGTGATGCCGCGGACGAGCATCGTTTTCAGGAGCGTGAAGCTGGCGTCGGCGTCTTCGGGCCGGCCGAAGCCGCCGGACGCTTCGAGGCTCGCGAAGCCGTGCACGGCCGCGCGCAGACACCGCGTCGCGTGCACGGTCTTCGCCTGGTCGAACCCGTACGGGCGAAGCACGGCGAAGGCGACTTCGGCGACGCCATGGGTGGCCTTCGCGAGCTCCTCGTCGCCCTCGTCGGGCGCGGTTTCCAGTGCGGCGACGCGGTGGGGGTGGGTGCGCAGGTACGCGCGGTAGGCGTCGGCGAGCGCCTCGATCGCGTCGTCACCGGAACGGCCGGTCGCCGCACCGCGCAACGCTTCGGTCATCTCGGCGACCACGCGCAGGTCGACCAGCCGGCGCAGGGCGGCGAGCCCGCCGACGTGCTTGTACAGCGAGGGCGTGGCGACGCCCGCGCGTTCGGCGACCTTGGCGAGGCTGAGCGCGTCGGCGCCGTCGGCGTCCACCACCTCGAGGGCGAGGGTGACGACGGCGTCCGGCGTGAGGCCGGCTCTAGGGGACATCGGGTTGGCTAACTGTCATAGCTTTAAAGCTAATCCTGTTAGCTAGTGGGCGTCAAGCTCGATGGTCAGGCCTTCGTCCGCGATGAGCACCTCGCCGTCGAACTCCCGGCGCGCCTCCGCGGCGGACACGGAACGGTCGGCGCCGGGCCAGAAGTGCGTCAGCAGCAAGGTCTGGACGCCCGCCTCGGCCGCCGTCCGCCCGGCCTCCGCGGCGGTGAGCAGGTGGCGCGGTTCGTCCGGCGGCTCGCCTTGGAGGGTGGCTTCGCAGATGAGCAGCTCGGCGTCGCGCGCCAGCTCCACGAGCAGCCGCGACGGGCCGGTGTCGCCGGAGTACGCGACGGTGCCGTGCGGCGAGCTCAGCCGCACGCCGTGGTTGGGCACGTGGTGGGGGAGCGGCGTGGAGGTGAGCTGCCAGGGGCCGACGGTTTCGGGCCGCGCGAAGGTGCGGATGTCGAAGATCGTGGCCGGGTGCGGGCGCGGCTCGGCGGCTTCGAGGCGGCGCAGGACGCCGGGGGCGCAGTGCAGCGGCAAGCGCTGGTCCTCGACGGTGTAGTGCCACGCGCGGCTGAGCGCGGTGAGGTCCGCGATGTGGTCGGGGTGCTCGTGGGTGATCACGACGGCGTCGAGGTCTCTCGCGGCGACGTGCGTGAAGAGCCGGCTCGCCGCGCCGTACCCGAGATCGAGCACGATGTGGTGGTTTCGTTGTGAGAGAAGGAATCCCGCGCACGCGCGGCCGGGTTCGGGCCAGGCGCCGCAGCTGCCGAGCACGGTGAGTCGCGCCATGCGCGCAGTCTGGCACAGGATTGTCGGACCCGGCGGGTAGCGTGCGCGGGGTGCTGACCGTCTCCACCGTGAATGTCAACGGCCTGAGGGCCGCCGTGAAGAAGGGCTTCGTCGAGTGGCTCGCCACCACGAAGGCCGACGTCGTCGCCTGCCAGGAGGTGCGGGCCGAGGCCGCGCAGCTGCCCGCGCACGTGGTCGAACCGGAGGGTTGGTTCGCCGCCCACGCGCCCTCGGTTGCGAAGGGGCGAAACGGCGTCTCGCTCTACAGCCGCGTCGAGCCCGACGAAGTGCGCGTCGGCTTCGGCGAGCCCGAGTTCGAGGACAGCGGGCGCTACCTCGAGATGCACTTGCCGGGCGTCGTCGTCGCGAGCCTGTACCTGCCGAGCGGCGATGTCGGCACCGAGCGCCAGGACGAGAAGGAGCGCTTCATGGCGGCCTTCCTGCCCTACCTCGGCGAGCTGCGCGCCAAGTCCGCCGCGGCCGGCCGCGAGGTCGTGGTGGTGGGCGACTGGAACATCGCCTACGACACCGTCGACCTGAAGAACTGGAAGGGCAACCACAAGAATTCGGGCTTCCTGCCCGAAGAACGCGCCTGGCTCGGCCGCGTCTTCGAAGAGGCTGGCTACGCCGACGTGCAACGCCGCCTCCACGACGGCCCGGGCCCCTACACCTGGTGGTCCTACCGCGGCCAGGCCTTCGACAACGACTCCGGCTGGCGCATCGACTGCCAGCTCGCCACCCCGGCCCTGGCCGACGCCGTACAGTCGGTCGTCGTGGAGCGCGCCGCCACCTACGCCGAACGCTGGTCCGACCACGCCCCCGTCACGGCGACGTACGACGTGCCTTTCCCGCGCTGATCTCTCACCGAAGCGCGGTGCGGCCCCGGCCCCGGCGCCGGTTTCGCCGCCGCCGAGGCTGATTTCCTTACCTGCCAAGCAGAAGGGCCCCTCAGCCGCCACCGAGGGGCCCTGCCGGCAACCTCGGCAGCGTCAGCAGCTGAGGTTGCCACCCGGGTCGACGCCCAGGATGCCGGTGATCTTGTTGTACGCGTCGATGCGGCTCTGGACCTGGGCGGGGTTGCCGCCGTTGCATTCGATGGAGCCGTTGATGCTGCGGATCGTCTCGCCGAAGCCGCGGCCGTTGACCATGGCGTCGTGCGGGGTCATGGTGCCGGGGCCGGACTGGGTGTTCCAGTACCAGAGGCCGGTTTTCCAGGCGACGGCCGAGTCGTTCTGCACGAGGTTCGGGTTGTTCAGCAGGTCGATGCCGAGCGCGTCGCCCGCGGCTTTGTAGTTGAAGTTCCAGCTGAGCTGGATCGGGCCGCGCCCGTAGTACGCGGCGGTGCCCGCGGGGCAGCCGTACGACTGGCTCGTGTCGCAGTAGTGCGGGTAGTTCGCGGTGTTCTGCTCCACGATGTACACCAGGCCACCGGTTTCGTGGCTCACGTTCGCGAGGAACGCCGCGGCTTCCTGCTTCTTCACGGTGTCACTGCCGGAATTCGCGAAGCCGGGGTATGCGCCGAGCGCGTTGGTCAGTCCACTGTAGCTGTAGAACGAGTTCCGGCCCGGGAACATCTGGTTGAACTGCGACTCGCTGACTACGAAGCTCGCGGCCGGCGCGGCATTCGCAACCGTGGTGGCCGGCACGAGCACCGTGATCGCGGCCGCGGCGGCCATCCCGACGGCGGTGAGGATCCTTCGGAGAGACATGGGCTCACTCCTTTGTTCGCCCCTGAAGTGGTCTATACCACAGAGGTATAGACCAATCGCTCGGGAGAAAACAGGGCCTAGTGTCGTGATTCGGTCAAGAAGACGCGATCAGACCAACAAGGTTGGTGAATAACTTGCTGTCCGTAGTTCGTCGCCGCCAAACGGGTGAACGTTTTTCACATTTTGCTCGCGCCGCGCGACCGGAACCGGACCAAGCCGACACTCGTGACAGCCGTTCGGGCGACCTCGGCGGCCCGAAAAACCGGCGAAAGAGCGCTGACCACCGGTGACACCGTCAGCCCGGGGGTGGTCACCTGCCCTCCCCGGACGGGCGCTAGTCTCGGCGCCCGAGTTGATCAGAACCGACAGGTCTTGACACGCTCGGTAGTTTTTTCACTGTATGACTCATCCTTACGGGTGAGAGATCTCGCCAGGAACATCACTTCGCGGGAGGCACTCCGGTGCGCAACCCAGGTCATCTCCTGTTGCGGTGCACGCTGCGCTCGGCCCGGTCGGCGACGCTCGCCGTGCTGCCGGCCGTCCTGCTGCTCGCGGGCAGCGGCACGGCGCTCGCCGACGACAGCGTCGTCCGTGCGGAGACCCCTTCGGCAGGCTTCGGCATCCTCGGCCCCGTCGGGCTGGTCGCCGTGGCGCTGGGCATCGTCGGCATGGCCCTCGGCGTCCTGCGCCAGCGCCGCAAGACGCGCGCGGCGACCGCGACGGCCCTGCCCACCCCCGAGCCTGCCGACACCGAGGAGCCCACCCGGCCCCTCGCGCCGATCCAGCACCCCTAGTAACGCCCTGGAAACGCCCTGGCACCCCGCCGAAGCCCCACTGAGAACCCCCGCCGAGTACTCCAGAGAGACCTCCCTGTGACCCGCCTCTCCGGCTCCTGAAAGAATCGCCGACGTGTCCGACGAACAGAACGGGCGCCTGCGGGTGCTTTCCGGGATCCAGCCGACGGCCGACTCGTTCCACCTCGGCAACTACCTCGGCGCCCTGCGGCAGTGGGTGAAGCTGCAGGACACGCACGAGACCTTCTACTGCGTCGTCGACCTGCACGCCATCACGGTGGAGCAGGACCCGAAGGTGCTGCTGGAGCGCACGCGCCGTTCGGCCGCGCAGCTGCTCGCGATCGGCGTCGACCCTGACCGAAGTGCCCTGTTCGTCCAGAGTCACGTGCCCGAGCACGCGCAGCTCGGCTGGGTGCTCGAGTGCCAGACCGGTTTCGGCGAGGCCAGCCGGATGACGCAGTTCAAGGACAAGTCGGCCAAACAGGGCGCCGACCGCGCCAGTGTGGGCCTGTTCACGTACCCGATCCTGCAGGCCGCCGACATCCTGCTCTACCAGGCCAACGCCGTGCCGGTGGGCGAGGACCAGCGCCAGCACCTGGAGCTCACGCGCAACCTCGCGCAGCGCTTCAACAACCGCCTCGGCAAGACGTTCACGGTGCCCGAGCCCTACATCGTCAAGGACACCGCGAAGATCTACGACCTGCAGGACCCGACGGCGAAGATGAGCAAGTCGGCGTCCGCGGCCAACGGTCTCGTCGAGCTGCTCGAAGACCCCAAGCGCTCGGCCAAGAAGATCCGCTCCGCCGTGACCGACACCGGCCGCGAGGTCAAGTTCGACGCGGAGAACAAGGCCGGCGTCTCCAACCTGCTGAGCATCTACTCGGCGCTCACCGAGCGCTCGATCGCCGACCTCGAAGCGGCGTACGAGGGCAAGGGCTACGGCGACCTGAAGAAGGACCTCGCCGAGGTACTCGTCGAGTGGGTCACGCCGCTGCAGGCAAGCGTCCAGTCCTATTTGGACGACGTCGCCGAGCTCGACAAGGTTCTTGCCCGCGGTGCGCAGCGTGCCCGGGAGGTGGCAGCGCCCACGCTCGCCACCGTGTACGAGCGGTTGGGCTTCCTGCCTGCCTCTCGCTGATCGAGCTTTTGTCCGGGGGACAAAAGTGAAGACACGTCGGCCGGACCCGAACTCCGTCAACTTCGAGCGCACCGACCTCGTGGGCGACGGCAAGGGCCCGCTCGACACCTCGGCCATCACGTACTCCAAGGCCGACGGGCTGGCGCTCAACAAGTGCGCCTACGCCCTGGAGCCGAAGGACGGCACGCTGCAGGAGAGCCTGGCCGTCGCGGTGTCGCAGCCCGCGTACGTACCTCCCGTGGCCGACACGCCAGCAGCGTTCGCCGGCGCACCGGCGAGCATCACGCTCGGCCCGGTGCACGCGTACTCGAAGCGCCGCCCGGTCCCAGCGCCCGACGCTTCGGGCCAGGCCACCGTGATCCTCGGCGACACCATGGCGAGCTTCGACTTCGACCTCAAGGGCAACGGCAGCGTCGGCAAGCTGCAGGACATCGCCAAGCGCGTGATGCAGAACCTCGAGAAGCAGGCAAACGCGCCGGCCGGCCCGAGCATCGTCGGCTACTCGAGCCCGGTCTTCCCGGAACCGGTCGCACAGCCGTGCCCGCTGCTCACAGCCGACGTGGTGAGCCCCGCCATCGGCACCGACGCGTCGACCACGACGGCCACCCCAACGGCAGCACCCTCGCCGAGGCCAACCAGCCTGCTGGTGCCCGCCGGCCAGAAGATCGCCCAGGGTTTTCAGGGGACGTAAGTGCGGCTGATCGTCCTCAACGGACCGCCCGCCATCGGCAAGTCGACGTTGGCGGAGCGGTTCGCGGAGGCCCACCCGCCGACGCTGAACCTCGACGTCGACCGCGTGCGCTCGCTCGTCGGCGGCTGGCGCGCGCGGCCGAAAGAGTCCGGCTTGGCGGCGCGCGCGTTGGCTCTCGCCGCCGCCCGCGCGCACCTCACCGCGGGCCACGACGTCGTCGTCCCGCAGCTGCTCGCACGCCCGGATTTCCTGCTGCAGCTGGAAGAACTGGCCCACGACGTCGGCGCTTCGTTTCATGAACTCGTGCTCTGGGACACCCGCGAAAACGTCCTCAGCCGCTTCGCCTCGCGCACGCCCGGGCCGCATCACCACGACACGACCGCGGCCGATGTCGCCGCGTTCTATGGCCGTCTCGAATCCCTCCTCGCCGACCGGCCGCGGGCACGGGTGATCACGACGTCGGCCGGTCGCGTCGGCGACGCCTACCGAGCGGTGCTCGCCGCCCTGGACTGACCCCCGGGTACCCGCTCGCGTTGCGACTATCACCCACCGTGGTTAGCGTTTTACGGTGGCGAACAAGACTGGTGACCAGGAAAAGCTGCTGCCTCGGCTGCGGCGGAAGTACCCGTGGCTGGATCACCTGATCCGAGCCAACGAATCCTTCGGCGAGAACTACGGCAACCACTACGCCGCCGCCATCACGTACTTCAGCGTGCTGGCGGTTTTCCCGATCTTCATGGTGGCGTTCGCGATCGTGGGCATGGTCGTGGGCGGCGACCCGGCGGTGATCGCCCAGATCACCAACGGCATCAAGAGTTCCGTGCCTGAGGCGTTGCAGGGGCTCGTGACGCAGATCGTCGACGCGGCGATCAAGTCCGGCAGCGGCATCGGGATCTTCGGTCTGCTCCTGGCGCTCTACTCGGGCATCGGCTGGATGTCGAACCTGCGCGACGCGCTCACGGCGCAGTGGGGGCAGGAGAAGAAGCCGCAGCCGATCGTGTCGACGACGATCAAGGACCTGCTGTCGCTCGTCGGGCTCGGCGTGGCGCTGATCGTGTCGTTCGCGGTGACCGCCGCGGGCGGCGGGGTGGGGCAGTACCTGCTCGAGCTCGTCGGCCTGGAGCACGAGACCTGGGCGGTCTGGGTGCTGCGGGTGGCCACGATCATCCTCGGCCTGGCGGCCAACACGCTCGTGTTCCTGTGGGTCATCGCGCGGCTGCCGCGCGAGCACGTGGCCATGCGCAGTGCGGTGAAGGGCGCGATCGTCGCCGCGATCGGGTTCGTCATCCTGCAGCAGGTGGCGTCGATCTACCTGGCGAGCGTGACGAAGTCGCCGGCGGCGGCGATCTTCGGGCCGATCATCGGTCTGCTCGTGTTCGCGAACCTCGTGTCGCGGTTCATCCTCATGGTCACGGCCTGGACCGCGACCGCGAAGGAGAACCAGCGCAAGGTCGTGCGGCCGCCGGCGCCGGTGCTGCTGGAGCCGCGCGTGACCGTCCAACGCGGGTTCGGTCTGGGCACGGCCGCGGGCGTGTTCGGCGTGGGTGCGCTGCTCGGCTGGATGGGGCGCCGGCGGGACTAGGCCCGATCTACTGCTGGGCCTGCTTCTTGCGCTGGTGGCCGATCACGAACCCGCCGATGATGATCAGGGCGACCACCAGCGTGAGGATCCAGCCCGTGGTGCCGAACGGGTCTTCCTTCGCGGGCGCGGCCGACGATGCGGCGCCGGCGGCGACGTTCGCCGGGGGACCGGGCGGCGCCGTGGCCACGAGGGCCTCGTACGCGATGCGCCCGACGGGCTCGGCGTGGTCGGCTTCGAGCGCGAAGCCGTAGTCGAGCAGCTTGCCCGCCTGGTCCACGACCTTCGTGGGCCGCTGCTCGGCGCGCATCATCACCACGGCGAGGCGGTGGCCGTCCTTCTCCGCGGCGCCGACGTAGGTGTGGCGGGCGTCGTCGGTGAAGCCCGTTTTGCCGCCGAGGAAGCCGGGGTAGACACCGAGGAGCTTGTTGTCGTTGAAGACCGGAATGGCGGGTTTGCCGCCCGCCGCCGGAATCGTGTACGACTTCGTGGCCACGGCCTGCGCGATCTCCTGCTGCTTCATCGCGTAGTGGAAGATCACGCTCAGGTCGTAGGCCGAGGTCGACATTCCGGGCCCGTCGAGGCCCGACGGCGTCGCCGCGCGCGTGTCCGTGGCGCCGATGCGCCTGGCCAGCAGGTTCATCTTCGTGGTCGCGATGTCGACCCCGCCGAGCGCGGTCGCGAACGCGTGGGCGACGTCGTTGCCCGAGTGCATCAGCAGGCCGTGCAGCAGCTGGTCGACGGTGTAGCTCGCACCCGCCACGATGCCGACGCAGGTGCACTCCTGCTCGGCGTCCTCCTTCGTGGGCACCACGATCTGGTCGGGCTTCATCTCGCTGGTGACGACGAGCGCGAGCAGCGTCTTGATGAGCGACGCCGGCCGCTCCCGCGCGTGCGGGTTCTTCGCCGCGACGACGTCGCCGGTGTCGAGGTCCTGCACCACCCACGACGCGGCCGTGTTGCCGTCCGGTGGGTTGAGCGCGCCGTCGGGCAGGATCATCCCGCAGCCGCCCATGCGCAGCCCCCCGACGGGCTCCACGGGCACCGGCAAAGGCGGCGGGGTCGGCTGCCCGGGCGCCGGCTTCTCCGACGTGTCCACCGGCGCGGGCGGCGCGGCCTGGTCCTGACAGGGCTGAGCCTGGGCTACGGCTGCCGTCGGGCCGATTCCACCGCCGAACAGCCCAATGGCCACCACTGCGACGAGAACCGGGAGCGACCGGGAGAAAACGCTGTGCACCCACGCAATCTAGCGGCGCGAGCCCGGTTGCATACTCAGGGGCATGCGCATTTCGCGAGGTACTGCGGTCTTCCTGCTGTTGTTCGGCGTGTGGTCCTGGATCATCTGGATCACCTTCGCCAAGAACCTCTGGGCCAGCTCCCAGTCCTGGTCAGCCGATGGTTCCCCCACGGCGTACTTCATCGTGCACGCGGTGCTCACGGTGGTGTCCTTCGTGCTGGGTACGATCATCGGGGTGCTGGGCTGGCGCGCGCTGCGCTCCACCCGATCGAAGGAACGATCTTCGGGCGATTCCTGAGCCAGGGGCGGGTGGCTCGGCGGTCGCCGGATACGGCCGTCCGCCGGTATGACAGGGGAGCGCGAATGGAGTAGTGTCAGCGCTCACGCGAGCCCTTCCAGCGTCGGCTCGCATTACCCGAATGGAATTTGTATGTCCGGCGGTTCCGAAACGGGTGGCAACTGATCGGTTGTTCCGGTCGCACACCCGAAAAACCCGGAGTCCGCACTCCGGGTTTTTTTTATGACCGTCATAAATCGGGTGAATAGTCGGCGATGAACCCCATGTACTGAGCCATTTTCGGATTCGCCGCGGAGAACTCCACGATCACGTCCTTGCCCTGCCGGAGCCGCCGCAGTCCTTGTGCGCCCTGGTTTCGCACGACGAAGGCCGAGTCGCGCTTGACGTTGCGGAAGATCACCCGGTGCTCGAACTTGCTGATTTCTTTGCGGAACATCACGTCGAACGATTCCGGTTCGGCGCCCGACATCAGGTCCACCGAGTACCTCGGCCAAATCCATTCCACGGTGACCACGTCGCCTTCCTGAACGATCGTGCCGAGGTGGATATAGATGTCCAGTTTCGGTTTTCCGTTCGCGGAGGTGGACCAGATCGAAGTCGCGTTGGCGCGGGTCTTCTGGTCGATGTCTTCGGGCCCGGCGTGGAAAGCCTTGTACTGCACCAATCGACGGGCCCGCTCGGACATCGGCGTGGTTCCGTAGTACACGAGATTCACGGACAGGTAACGCGGGACGTTGTCGTTCGCCTCGTGGAGCACGAGCACGCGCCGGCAGAACGCGTCGCCGTTGTCCTCAATGGTCACTTCCTGCATCCACTCCTGCACGGCGATGGGCTTGCGCGTGCGCCCGGCGAGCGCGTCGGCGTACCGGTGCAGCAGCTCCTCACTGTGCTGCGCCTGGGTGCGGAGTTTGTGGGTGCCGGCGAAGGAGATCGCACTGGCGATCACGAACAGCCCACCCGCGATGCTGGCGAACGTCGTGCGCAACCACTCCATGCCGAGCACCTCGCCGAGCAGGCCCACGCTGCCGAGCATGGCGACCGCCGCCGCGAACACCCGCAAGTAGCCATGTCGGAACACGAGTTCTTCGACATCTGCGATGAACCGTGCCAAGTGTTGGGAAAGCACCTTACGTAGTTCCGCACCAGCACTCATCTGCTCGTTCCCCGTCGCACGACCGTCCGAGTCATCGGTAACTCGTCAGGCTAGTCCCATCACGCACAGTCGCCCTAGCGCCGTTCAGGGGAGTTTTGTCCGCCTTGGCTGCAAATCGGCAACGAAAAGGCCCCCATCCGGCGAACCGGACGGGGGCCTCTCCGCAACGAATTTCTCAGACGCGCTTGAACAAAAGTGCGCGCTTCACTTCCTGAATCGCCTTCGTCACCTGGATCCCACGTGGGCAAGCGTCCGTGCAGTTGAACGTCGTCCGGCAGCGCCACACCCCCTCGGAGTCGTTCAGGATGTCCAGCCGCTCCTCGGCCGCGTCGTCGCGGGAGTCGAAGATGAAGCGGTGCGCGTTGACGATCGCGGCCGGACCGAAGTACGAGCCGTCGTTCCAGTAGACCGGGCACGACGACGTGCAGCAGGCGCAGAGGATGCACTTGGTGGTGTCGTCGAAGCGGTCGCGGTCGGCCTGGGACTGGATGCGCTCGCGGGAGGGCTCGTGGCCGTAGTTGATGAGGTACGGCTTGACCGACCGGTAGGCCTCGAAGAACGGGTCCATGTCGACGTAGAGGTCCTTCAACGTCGTCAGGCCCTTGATCGGGGCGATCGAGATGACGGTCTTCTTGCCGTCCTTCTCGAGCAGGTCCTTCATGAGCACCTTGCAGGCCAAACGGTTGATGCCGTTGATCTGCATGGCGTCGGAGCCGCACACGCCGTGGGCGCACGACCGGCGGAACGAGAACGTGCCGTCGATGTAGTCCTTGACGTAGAACAGCAGGTTCAGCAGCCGGTCGGTGCGCTGCGCCGGGACGTCGTAGGACTCCCAGTGCGGCTCGGTGTCGACCTCGGGGTTGAAGCGCAGGATCTTCAGCGTGACCGTGATCGGCGTGTGGTCCTGCGAGGCCGCGGGTGCTTCTTCGGTGGTTGCCGCAGTCATCAGTACTTCCGCTCCATCGGCTCGTAACGCGTGAAGGTCACCGGCTTGTAGTCGAGGCGGATGTCCGACGACAGCCCCTCGCCCTGCTTGTAGGCCATGGTGTGGCGCATGAAGTTCGTGTCGTCGCGGTTGGGGTAGTCCTCGCGGGCGTGGCCGCCGCGCGACTCCTTGCGCGCCAGGGCGCCCACGATCAGGACCTCGGCCAGTTCGAGCAGGAAGCCCAGCTCAACGGCCTCGAGCAGGTCGGTGTTGTACCGCTTGCCCTTGTCCGACACGGTGATCCGCGTGTACCGCTCCTTCAGCGCCTGGATGTCGGTCAGCGCCTGCTTGAGCGTGTCCTCGGTGCGGTACACCGAGGCGTGCGAGTCCATCGTCTGCTGCATTTCCTTGCGGATGTCGGCGACGCGCTCGTCACCGTGCTCCGACAGCAGGCCCGACAGCTGCTCCTCGACCAGCTTGGTCGGCAGCTCCGGAAGCTCGACGTGCTCGTGGGCCAGCGCGTACTCCGCGGCCGCGATGCCGGCGCGGCGGCCGAACACGTTGATGTCCAGCAGCGAGTTGGTGCCCAGGCGGTTCGAGCCGTGCACCGACACGCACGCGACCTCGCCGGCCGCGTACAGGCCCGGGATCACGTTCTCGTTGTCGCGCAGCGCTTCGCCGTGGATGTTGGTCGGGATGCCGCCCATCACGTAGTGGCAGGTCGGGAACACCGGCACCGGCTCCTTCACCGGGTCGACGCCCAGGTAGGTGCGCGAGAACTCGGTGATGTCCGGCAGCTTGGTCTCGAGGACCTCCACCGGCAGGTGCGTCACGTCGAGGACCACGTAGTCCTTGTTCGGGCCCATGCCGCGGCCCTGCAGCACCTCCTGGACCATCGAGCGGGCGACGATGTCGCGCGGCGCGAGGTCCTTGATGGTGGGGGCGTAGCGCTCCATGAACCGCTCGCCCTCGGAGTTGCGCAGGATCCCGCCTTCGCCGCGGACGGCTTCGGAGATCAGGATGCCCAGGCCCGCGAGGCCGGTCGGGTGGAACTGGAAGAACTCCATGTCCTCCAGCGGCAGGCCCTTGCGGAAGATGATGCCGAGGCCGTCACCGGTGAGGGTGTGCGCGTTCGACGTCGTCTTGAAGATCTTGCCCGCGCCGCCGGTGGCGAACACGATGGACTTGGCCTGGAACACGTGCAGCTCGCCGGTGGCCAGCTCGTAGGCCACGACGCCCGACGCGATCGGGTTGCCGTTCTCGTCCTCGCTGGTCACGAGGTCGAGCACGTAGAACTCGTTGAAGAACTCCGTGCCGTACTTGACGCAGTTTTGGTACAGCGTCTGCAGGATCATGTGGCCGGTGCGGTCCGCGGCGTAGCAGGCGCGGCGCACGGCCGCCTTGCCGTGGTCACGGGTGTGGCCGCCGAAGCGGCGCTGGTCGATCTTGCCCTCGGGCGTGCGGTTGAACGGCAGGCCCATCTTCTCGAGGTCGAGGACCGCGTCGATGGCCTCCTTGGCCATGATCTCCGCGGCGTCCTGGTCGACGAGGTAGTCACCGCCCTTGACGGTGTCGAAGGTGTGCCACTCCCAGTTGTCCTCTTCGACGTTCGCCAGCGCGGCGCACATGCCGCCCTGCGCGGCGCCGGTGTGGGACCGCGTGGGGTACAGCTTGGTGAGGACCGCGGTGCGGGCGCGCTGGCCGGACTCGATGGCCGCGCGCATGCCGGCGCCGCCGGCGCCGACGATCACCACGTCGTACTTGTGGAACTGCATAGGGATTGCTCCGCTTATCAGGAATCGAGCACTGTGTGTGGTGGGTGCGCCTAGCTGGCGGGCATCTCGGGGTCGAACGTGAAGATCACCAGCGTGCCGACGGCCAGGATCAGGACCATCGAGACGTACAGCAGGATCTTCAGCCAGAACCGCGTGGAGTCCTTGCGGGCGTAGTCGTCGATGATCGTGCGCAGGCCGTTGCCGCCGTGGATCTCGGCGAGCCACAGCATCGCGAGGTCCCAGAACTGCCAGAACGGCGAAGCCCAGCGGCCGGCGACGAAGCCCCAGTTGATGCGGTGCACACCGCCGTCGAGGATGTTCATGATCAGCAGGTGGCCCAGCACCAGGATGATCAGCGCGAGGCCCGAGATGCGCATGAACAGCCAGCTGTAGAGCTCGAAGTTGCTGCGGCGGGCCGCCGGGCGCTTCGGGGTGCGCGGCGATTCGATGACGAGCGAGTCGGCCATGGTCAGTTACCCCCGAAGAGCGTCTCGACCGTGCGCTTCAGCATGAAGAACGCACCCGGAATCATCACGACGACCCACACGACACCGATCACCCACAGCATCGTCTTCTGGAACTTCGGGCCCTTGGACCAGAAGTCGACCAGCATGACGCGGACGCCGTTGAGGGCGTGGAAGAGAACCGCGCCGACCAGACCGACCTCGAGCAGGTTCACGAGCGGCGTCTTGTACGTCTCGATCACCTGGTCGTAGGTGTTCGGCGACACGCGGACGAGCGAGGTGTCGAGCACGTGCACGAACAGGAAGAAGAATGTCAGCACGCCGGTGATGCGGTGCAGCACCCAGGACCACATGCCGGGGTCGCCCCGGTAGAAGGTCCCCTGCCGGCGTGAGGCACCCGCCCGATCGCTCGCTCCTGCCTCGGTGGCAGTGCTCGCCGTGGTGGACATCGGTGAACGGCCTCCAACGTCATCTGTTGTGCCCGGCTGACCGGTGAGGTCCGCACCCGCTTCCGCGTCGGTCCACTGGGGACAACGCCGGCAGCGGTGCCGAGATCTAGGGCCATCGAGCGTGGATGAAAGGATGCTAGACCCGCCATCTGGACCCGGCTCACCTCCGGGTTCGTCTCTGTGATGGACCAGACACCCGGAGCGTCCCGCACCACTCGGACGTGTGGCGCCGGCCACGCGGCACGGGCGGTCCAGGGCGAATCCGACCTGGGGCTCCCGGCCCGGTCGATTCGATTCAGCAGGCCGGTACCGCTTGCGGCGGCGGGTGAAAAACCAGCCGGGCCCGAACGGTTTTCGTGATGTCCGCAACGCCCGGTCGGCCAGGCCCTCCGCCGGGGGTGGACGAAGATCGTCCGGACGGGTTTCACCGCGCGGCGACGACGGGCCGCGGGACCCCGGGCTGTGACAGCTGGTGAGTACCTTCCTGAACCAGTTGATCACCGTAAGTACACGATCGGTCGCGAATCAGACCGCTGAGTAAACGTTTGTGTTACGTAGCGTGCCTTTCCTATGGCGGTTGTCTGGCTGTTGGGTACGGTCTGGCGGTTGAACTCGGCACCGAAGGAAGACACCGGTACCGGGTCGCTTCCACTTAGTCCGCTGGATCAGCGGGGAGGGAGACACACGTTGCGTCGCATGCGTGGAACCGCGCTGGCCGCCGCGACCATGGCCGGGGTCCTCACCTTGGCAGGGTGCGCGAAGGACACCGGCGGGGGCAGCAGCAGCAACACCGCCGCGGCTGGCAGCTCTGACACGAGCTGCGTCACCGCGCCGAAGCCGCCCGCGGCTCCGGCAGCAGCCACGACCAGCAGCTCGTCCGGCGAGAAGGTGGACGGCAGCAAGCTCAAGGTCGGCCTGGCGTTCGACATCGGCGGCCGGGGTGACGCCTCCTTCAACGATGCGGCCGCGGCCGGCGTCGACAAGGCGAAGTCCGAGCTCGGCATCACGACCGTCAACGAGAGCACGGCCAGCCCGAGCGAGAGCGAGTCGGCCAAGCAGCAGCGGCTCGAGCAGATGGCGTCGCAGGGCCTGAACCCGATCATCGCGGTCGGTTTCGCCTACGCGCCGTCGGTCGCCGCCGTCGCGCCGAAGCACCCGAACACCCGGTTCGCGATCGTCGACGACGACACCATCAAGCTCCCCAACGTGACGCCGCTGGTGTTCGCCGAGGAGCAGGGCTCGTTCCTGGCCGGCGTCGCCGCCGTCTACAAGAGCAAGAACTGCCACATCGGCTTCGTCGGTGGGGTGAACACGCCGCTGATCCAGAAGTTCGAGGCCGGCTACCTGCAGGGTGCGCGGGCCGTGTCGAACAAGGTCAAGATCGAGGACGAGTACCTGACGCCGGCCGGCGACTTCTCCGGTTTCCAGGACCCGGCCAAGGGCAACGTCAAGGCCGCCGCCGAGATCAACAACGGCGCGGACGTGATCTACCACGCCGCCGGTGCCTCCGGTAAGGGTGTGTTCGACGCCGCCAAGACGTCGGGCAAGGCGTTGGCCATCGGTGTCGACTCCGACCAGTACAACCAGGCCACGGTCGCCGCCGACAAGGACATCATCCTCACCTCGATGATGAAGCGCGTGGACGTCGCGGTGTTCGACTTCCTGCAGGCCGACGCGAAGGGTGACCTGAGCGTGCTGCCGCAGCGCTTCGACCTGAAGGTCGACGGCGTCGGCTACGCCACCTCCGGCGGCAAGGTCGACGACATCAAGGACGTGCTGGAAGGGTACAAGGCCCAGATCATCTCGGGCGCCATCCAGGTTTCGGACAAGCCGACCAAGTAGTACACGCCACGTGCCAGGGCTCGGAAGGATCTTCCTTCCGAGCCCTCACGCGTTTCGACAGAACTGGATGCCTCTCCCATGAGCACTGCCGAGGCCGATGCCGTCCCCGACCGGGGCACGACGGCCGTCCAGCTGACCGGGATCACCAAGCGGTTCCCGGGTGTGGTCGCCAACTCCGACGTCAACCTCACCGTGGCCGCGGGCGAGGTGCACGCCCTCTGCGGCGAGAACGGCGCGGGCAAGTCGACCCTGATGAAGATCCTCTACGGGATGCAGCAGCCCGACGAGGGAACCATCGCCATCAACGGCACCGAGGTGAAGCTGCGCAACCCGCAGGACGCCATCCAGGCCGGGATCGGCATGGTGCACCAGCACTTCATGCTCGCCGACAACTTCACCGTCGCCGAGAACGTGTTCCTCGGCGGCGAGGCCCTGCACGGCATCGGCGGTGAAGCGCGCGCCCGGCTCAAGAAGCTCTCCGAGCAGACGGGCCTGCGCGCCAAGCCGGACGCGTTGCTGGAAGAGCTCGGCGTGGCCGACCGCCAGCGCGTGGAGATCGTGAAGGTCCTCTACCGCGGCGCGAAGATCATCATCCTCGACGAACCCACCGCGGTGCTCGTGCCGCAGGAGGTCGACGCGCTGTTCAGCACGGTCCGCGAAATGCAGGCCGACGGCTACACCTTCCTCTTCATCTCCCACAAGCTCGACGAGGTGCGGGCCATCGCCGACACCGTCACGGTGATCCGGCGCGGCACCACCGTCGGCACAGCCGACCCGAAGACCATCACCAGCCGTCAGCTGGCGGAGATGATGGTCGGTTCGGAGCTGCCCAGCCCCGAGACGCGCGAGTCGACGGTGACCGACCGCGACGTGCTGCGATTGAAGGACCTGAGCCTCACGGCCGAGAACTCCGAGCTGAAGCTGCTGGACGACATCGCGTTCACGGTGCACGCGGGTGAGGTGCTCGGCATCGCGGGCGTCGAGGGCAACGGCCAGACCGAGCTCGTCGAGACCATCATGGGCATGCGCAAGGCCAGCGGCGGGCACATCGAGCTCGCCGAGGCCGACGGCAAAACCCACGACCTGGTGAAGCTGGGCACGCTCGCGCGGCGCGAGGCCGGCATCGGTTACATCGCCGAAGACCGCACGCGCCACAGCCTGCTGCTCACGCAACCGTTGTGGGCCAACCGGATCCTCGGCTACCAGACGCGCAAACCCGTCTCGAGTGGACAGTTGCTGGACATCGCCGGCGCGCGCCGCGACACCGAGCGCATCGTGCGCGAGTACGACGTGCGCACGCCGGGCATCGATGTGCCGGCCGCCGCGCTCTCGGGCGGCAACCAGCAGAAGCTGATCGTCGGGCGCGAGCTGTCGGGCAACCCCGTGCTGCTCATCGCTTCGCACCCGACGCGCGGTGTCGACGTCGGTGCGCAGGCCATGATCTGGGAGCAGATCCGGCAGGCGCGCGCCGACGGCCTGGCGGTGCTGCTGATCTCCGCCGACCTCGACGAGCTGATCGGGCTCTCCGACACGATCCGCGTGATGCTGCGCGGGCGCCTGGTGAGCGAGGCGAACCCCGCCACGGTGACCCCGCAGGAACTCGGTTCCGCCATGACCGGTGCCGAAGAAGGTGAAGAAGCGTAATGACTTCGTGGCGCACGCGGCTGCTGCCGCCCCTGCTCGCGATCGTGTTCGCCGTGCTGCTCTCGGCGATCGCGCTCGTCATCTCCGGCGCCGACCCGCTGGAGGCGTACGGGACCATGGTGGGGCAGCTCTTCAAGGGCTCCACCGCCGTGGACACGGTGAACCTCGCGACGGTGTACTACCTGTCCGGGCTCGCGGTGGCCATCGGCTTCCAGATGAACCTGTTCAACATCGGTGTCGAGGGCCAGTACCGGTTCGCGGCCGTGGTCGCCGCGATCATCGGCGGCGCGCTGCAGCTGCCGCCGATCCTCCACACCATCGTGATCCTGATCGTCGCGGTCGCGTCGGGTGCGCTGTACGCGCTGGTCCCCGCCGTGCTGAAGGTGACCCGCGGCGTCAGCGAGGTCATCTCGACGATCATGCTGAACTCGATCGTCGCCGGCATCATCGCGTTCCTCGTCAACGCCGACCAGTTCGGCGTGCAGTCGGGCAACAACATCGGCACGCGCACGATCGCGCCGTCGGGCCGGATCCCGGGCGTCCCCCTCGGCTCGGGCGTGCTGTTCGGGTTCTTCTTCATCGCCATCGTGATCGGCATCGCCTACTGGTTCATGCTCAACCGCACGCGGTTCGGCTTCGAGCTCAAGGCGAGCGGTGAGTCGTCGACGGCGGCGGCGGCCGGTGGCGTGAGCGCGAAGCGGATGACGCTGATCGCGATGCTGCTCTCCGGTGCGGTGGCGGGTCTCGTCGCCATGCCGGAGCTGCTCGGCCGCGACTACAGCTACGGCATCACGGCCACGCAGATGTACGGCTTCACCGGCATCGCCGTGGCGCTGCTGGGCCGCAACCACCCCGGCGGCATCGCGTTCGGCGCGCTGCTGTGGGCGTTCCTCGACACCTCGGCGGTGTCGCTGGAGCAGATCAACGTGTCCAAGGAGATCGCGACGATCATGCAGGGCATCATCGTGCTGTCGGTCGTCGTCGCGTACGAGATCGTGCGCCGCGCCGACCTCGCGGCCGAACAACGCAGGGTGGGCCGGGCGCTCGCCGGCAACGGGCGCAAGGGTGCCTCCGTCGCGGAAGGCGGTGCGGTGTGAGCCAGGTGACGGAGTTCCCCATGAAGGAGCCCGCCTCCGGCATGCCGGAGCCGGTGGTGGAACGGCGGCGACGGATTCCCGGCTGGCTGCGTGGCGTGATCTGGGCCGTGGTGGCGATCGCGGTGATGTCGACGGCGTCGTACGCGACCGGTGTTTCGGCGCTGACGTCGAGCAACACGGCGTCGACGGCCCTGCGGCTCGCGCTGCCGATCCTGCTGTGTGCGCTCGGCGGCCTGTGGTCGGAGCGCGCGGGCGTGGTCAACATCGGCCTCGAGGGCATGATGATCCTCGGCACCTTCGGCGCGGCCTGGGGCGCGTACTACGGCGGCGTGTGGGTCGGCCTGCTCTCGGCCATCGCGTTCGGCGCCATCGGCGGCCTGCTGCACGCGATCGCGACGGTGACCTTCAACGTCAACCACATCGTCTCCGGTGTGGCGATCAACCTGCTGGGGTTGGGCATCGCGAAATATCTGGCGAACCTGATCTTCGAGCCGATCTCGGGCAACCCGCGGCAGTCGCCGCCGGTGCCGAAGTTCGACACGTACTCCGCGTCGGGCCTGTCCGATTGGCTCGGCACGCTGGAGAACGAGCAGCGCGTGGGGATCTCCGACGTCGCCGGCATCCTGCGTGGTCTGATCACCGGCGTCGCGCCGCTGACGATGATCGCGATCATCCTGGTGCCGGTGAGCTACTGGATCCTCTGGCACACGCGGTTCGGCCTGCGGCTGCGTTCGTGCGGTGAGAACCCGGTGGCCGCGGAGTCGCTGGGTGTCAACGTGTACCGCTACAAGTACCTCGGTGTGCTGATCTCCGGCGGTTTCGCCGGCATGGGTGGCGCTTCGCTGGTTCTGCTCAAGGGCGGCGCGGACTACCTCGAGAACCAGACCAACGGCCGCGGGTACATCGGTCTCGCCGCCATGATCTTCGGCAACTGGCGCCCGGGCGGCCTGCTCGGCGGCGCGGCGCTGTTCGGGTACGCGGACGGCCTGCAGCTCGCCGGCGGTGGCGAGGCGGTGCTCGCGCTGCTGTACGGCGCGGTGATCCTGCTGGCGATCATCGTCGTGGTGCAGCTGATTCGGAAGCGTTGGCTGGCGGCGGCTCTGGGCGTCATCGGGGCCGGGGCGCTGTACGCGATCTACTGGACCAACGACACGCTGCCGAGCGACCTGATCCCGTACACGGCGCACTTCGTGACGCTGATCGTGCTCGCGGTGGCGTCGCAACGGCTCCGTCCACCGAAGGCCGACGGTGCGCCTTATCGGCGAGGGGAGGGGGACTGATGACCTCTGTGGACTGGGACGCGCTGCGGGCTTCGGCGGTGTCGGCTGCTGCCTCGGCCTATGCGCCTTACTCGGGCCTGCACGTCGGCGTCGCGGGCATCGTGGACGACGGCCGGATGGTGACGGGCTGCAACGTCGAGAACGCTTCGTACGGCCTGGGTCTGTGCGCGGAATGCACGATGGCGGGCCAGCTGCGGTTGTCGGGCGGCGGCCGGCTCGTGGCCGTCGCCTGCCGCAGCGGCGCGGGTGAGCTGCTCATGCCGTGCGGGCGGTGCCGGCAGATCCTGTTCGAGCTGGGCGGGTCGTCGTGTTTGGTCGACACTCCACGCGGGATCCTGCCGATGTCCGACGTCCTGCCCGACGCCTTCGGGCCCGAGGACCTCCCGTGACCTCCGCCGACGCACTCCCTCCCGCGGAGGCGGCGTCAGATCCAGTGGCGGTCGACGTCATCCGGACCAAACGCGACGGCGGAGCTCTGTCCGACGCGCAGATCGACTGGGTGGTGGACGCTTACACGCAGGGGGTTGTGGCCGAGGAACAAATGGCCGCGCTGGCGATGGCCATCTTTCTGCGCGGGATGACCCCTGGCGAAACCTCCCGCTGGACGGGCGCGATGATCGCGTCGGGCTCGCGCCTGTCGCTGTCCGTGGGGCGCCCGACGGTGGACAAGCACTCGACGGGCGGTGTCGGCGACAAGATCACTCTGCCGTTGGCACCGTTGGTCGCTGCTTGCGGCGCGGCCGTCCCCCAGTTGTCCGGCCGCGGCCTCGGCCACACGGGCGGCACCCTGGACAAACTGGAGTCCATCCCAGGCTGGCGCGCGGCGTTGTCTTTGGACGAGATCACCGGGCAGCTTTCGTCGGTCGGTGCCGTCGTCTGCGCGGCCACGGAGGGGCTGGCTCCGGCGGACAAGAAGCTGTATGCCCTGCGGGATGTCACTTCCACGGTCGAGTCGATCCCGCTGATCGCTTCGTCGATCATGTCGAAGAAGATCGCCGAGGGCGCTTCGGGCCTGGTCCTGGACGTGAAGGCGGGCTCGGGTGCCTTCATGAAGACAGTGGCCGACGCTCGTTCGCTGGCCTCCACCCTGGTCTCCATCGGCGCGGCTCACGAGGTCGCGACCACTGCGTTGATCACGGACATGAACGTGCCTCTCGGCCGCGCGGTCGGCAACGCGGTCGAGGTCGCCGAGGCGGTCTCGGTCTTGCAGGGCGGCGGTCCGGCTGACGTGGTTTCGCTGACCGTGGCTCTGGCCCGCGAAATGCTCGCTTTGGCGGGTTTGTCCTCAGTGGACCCTGCGGAGGTGCTGGCTTCGGGCGAGGCTTACGAAACGTGGTCCCGCATGATCACCGCTCAGGGTGGCGATCCTTCGGCGCCGCTTCCCCCGCCCGCGCATGTCCATGTGGTCCCGGCTCCGGCTTCGGGCGTCCTGTCTTCGCTGGACGCCTACGCGGTCGGTGTCGCTGCTTGGCGCCTCGGCGCGGGGCGGGCTCGGAAGGAAGACCCGGTGCAGGCCGCTGCGGGCATTCTGTGCCTGGCCAAACCCGGCGAGGCGGTTACCGCGGGCGAGCCTTTGCTTGAGCTGCACACGGACACACCGGACGCGGTGGCCGGCGCGTTGGAGGCTTTGGCGGGCGCGTTCTCTGTGTCGGACACGGCTCCGGCTGTCGGGCCGATCGTCCTGGAGACCATCCGCTCCTGACCGACGATCTTTGCGTTGGATATGAAAGTGCCCCCACCATCAGGCGGGGGCACTTTCATATCCGGAGGTTCAGACTTCACTCACCAGCAGCATCTTCCGGCTCAGACCCGTTCTTCGCCTTCGGGTCCACGGCCTTCGGGGACCGGCCGTTGCGCGAGCTGCGCCGCGGCTGACGCGGCGCGGGCGCCGGCGGGGAGATCTGCTGCACGGCCGGTCCGCCACCGAGCATCAGCTCGGCGAAGGTCGCCATGGCCTCGTCCAGCTGACCACCGATCCGTCGCACGGACTCGTCGTTCGAGCGGCGCACCAGGGAGTCGACGGAGTCGGTGTCGGGCTGCTTGGCCAGCGTGCCTTCGACCTTGGAGAGGCCGGACTTGATGGAGCCGTCCAGGTCGCCCAGCTGGGACACGAAGCCGTCTTCGACCTTGTCCAGACGGTTGCCCAGGTCGTCGAGGCGCTGGGTGACCGTGTCGAGGCGGTTGACCAGACCTTCGAGGCGCTCGGAGGCGTCGACCATCTCGCCGGTCTCCGTGATGGCGGTGCGCAGCGCGTCGGCGGTGCTGTCGAAGCGCTCGCGAGTGGCGCGGTCGAGCTCGTCGACGCGGGTGCGCAGCTCGTGGTCGGCCGTCTCGATGCGTTCGCGCAGAGTGGCCTCCGCGAGCTCGATGCGCTCGCGCACCGGAGCCTGCGTGGTCTGCGGGATCGAGTCGAGCTTGGCGTCCTGCTTGTCCAGGTGGCCGCCCAGCTCGTCGAGCCGGCGGTGGATGTTCTGCAGCTTGTCCTCGAGCCCGTCCATCCGGCCCGCGACGCCCTCGAACCGCGCGGCGACGCCGTCGAGCCGGCCGTCGAGCTGCGCGAACGGCTTGGCCAGCTTGTCGACGATGCTCTCGACCGCGTGGGTGATCGCGGCGATCGCGTTGTCCTGGGCCTCCAGCCGCGTCATGGCCTCGTCGAGGCGCTCCGCGATCACGCCGACCTCGGTGCGGTCGGGCATCTCGGACAGCCGCTTCCGAACGGCGCCCAGCGAGTCGACCGGGGCGAGCCGGGCGTAGATGTCGTCCAGCGCGTCGAAGATCTGCTGCTGTTCGCTCTCGCGCACTTCGGCCGCGCGCACCAGCATGTTGCGCATCCGGTCGAAGGACGGAGCGGCAATGTGGTTGTCAGTGGTCACTGCTGTGTCCTTCGTCGGCGGGGAAATGGAAGGGACGTGGGACGAAGCTTATCCAGTGAAAAATTGCTGTGCGTATGGGCCCCGCTAAGACGGGATAACGGCCGCGTTACCCGGATGGCCGATTCCTTCCTTGATCGTCAAAGCTGAGGGTTGCCTCGACGCTGAGAGTTACCGCCATGTAGGGGAATGACAACGAGACTACCGTTGGTGCATGTCAGACGTAACCCCGCTCGACGCAGAGACCCTGCTTCGGGCCCCCAAGGTCCTGCTGCACGACCACCTGGACGGCGGCCTTCGCCCGGCCACCGTCGTCGAGCTCGCCGAAGTGACTGGCTACGACGCTCTGCCGACCACCGACGTCGCGGCCCTCGGCCGCTGGTTCCGCGAAGCCGCCGACTCCGGCTCGCTCGTGTCCTACCTCGAGACGTTCGCCCACACCTGCGGCGTGATGCAGACCGAGGAAGCGCTGGTCAGGGTCGCGGCCGAGGCTGTGGAAGACCTCGCGGCCGACGGCGTGGTCTACGCCGAGCTGCGCTACGCACCCGAATTGTTCGTCGAACGCGGCCTGTCACTCGATGCGGTGGTCGAAGCGGTCCAGACCGGTCTCGTCGAGGGAACACAGCGCGTGGCCGCCGCGGGCGGTGCGATCAAGGTCCGCACGTTGCTCTGCGCGATGCGCCAGCACGCCCGCGCCCTCGAGATCGCCGAGCTGGCGGTGCGCCACCGCGACGCCGGCGTGGCGGGTTTCGACATCGCCGGCCCCGAGGACGGCTTTCCGCCGACCCGAAATCTCGACGCATTTGAATATCTGCGTCAGAACAACGCGCATTTCACGATTCACGCGGGCGAGGCATTCGGCTTGCCGTCCATTTGGGAGGCCATCCAGTATTGCGGCGCCGAACGGCTCGGCCACGGCGTGCGGATCGTCGAGGACATCAAGACCGATTCGGACGGAACGGTCCACCTTGGACGGTTGGCGAGCTACGTTCGGGACCGCCGCATACCCCTGGAGGTCTGCCCGACGTCGAACGTGCAGACGGGCACCGTCGCGTCGTTCGCCGAGCACCCGATCGCCCAGCTCGCCCGGCTGCACTTCCGGGTCACGGTGAACACCGACAACCGGCTGATGAGCGGATGCACGATGACCAGTGAATTCACCGCTCTGGCGACCACGTTCGGGTTCGGTCTTGATGATCTTCGCTGGTTCACGATCAATGCCATGAAATCCGCGTTCCTCGATTTCGACGCCCGGTTGTCGCTGATCAACGACGTGATCAAGCCCGGGTACGCCGCTCTGGCCTGACCTCCGACGCTTCCGGACGTGACCGCCTCCTTGGCGGTTGCGTTCGTTAGCATGCCCAACTAAAGTTCAGAATGTAGGAACTAATTCTCAATATGTGAGACGGTGGGAAAGATGTCGCAGGTCGCGGCCGGTGAGGCGATACGCGAAAAGCCCAGTTCTCGACGGTGGCTCATTCTCGCGCTCGGCCTCGCCGCGCAGACCGCGAGCTGTTCCTTCCTCTACGGGCTGCCCTTTCTGATCCCTGCGATGCGCGCCGCCGACGACCTGACGCTCGCCGAGGCCGGCACCGTCGTCGCCGCGCCGAGCATCGGCCTGCTGCTCACCCTGATCGTGTGGGGCGCGGCTGCGGACCGTTACGGAGAGCGCCTGATCATGGCCCTCGGACTGGGCGGTTCGGGGTTACTCCTGGTGTACGCCGCACTGTGGCATCACCCGGTCGGGCTGCTCTTCGGGTTGTTCCTTGTTGCCGGAGCGTGCACGGCTTCGGTCAACGCGGCGAGCGGCCGCGTCGTGATGGGCTGGTTTTCGAAGTCCGAACGCGGCATGGCGATGGGCATCCGGCAGACGGCGCAGCCGCTGGGCGTCGGCGTGGCCGCGCTGGGCCTGCCGCCGCTGGCCGCGCGCTGGGGGTTCCAGGCCGCGATGCTGCTGCCGGCCGTGCTCGGGATCGTGGTCGCGCTGCTGGTCGCGGTGTTCGTCGCCGACCCGCCGCGGCCGCCGCGCCCTGCCGCCGGTGCTTCGAAGCCGCCTTCGCCGTA
The DNA here is from genome assembly GCF_040654155.1 of Amycolatopsis sp. NPDC050768. Lineage (NCBI taxonomy): Bacteria > Bacillati > Actinomycetota > Actinomycetes > Pseudonocardiales > Pseudonocardiaceae > Amycolatopsis > Amycolatopsis sp. NPDC050768. The sequence continues at coordinate 360,494 of NZ_JBFAHL010000001.1, read as the reverse complement.
CCGCAAGCCGTGGCTCTGGCGCGTGCACGGCGCGAGCGCGCTGCTGGTCGTGCCGCAGTTCACGGTCTCGGCGTTCGCGCCGGTCTACCTCGTGTCGCAGCACCACTGGAGCCCGTCGGGCGCCGGCGTGTTCCTCGCGGTGGCCCAGGTGCTCGGCGCGGCGGGCCGGCTGGGGTCGGGCTACTGGTCCGACCGCGTCGGCAGCCGCCTGCGCCCGATGCGGCAGCTCGCGGTGGCCGGCGTGGTCGTGATGCTGCTCGTAGCCCTCGGCGACGTGACGTGGCTGTGGCTCGTGCTGATCGCCCTGGTCCTCGCTGCGATCATCACGGTCGCCGACAACGGCCTCGGCTTCACCGCCTCCGCCGAGCTCGCCGGCGTCGCCTGGTCCGGCCGCGCGATGGCCACCCAGAACACCGCGCAGAACATCGCCGGGGCCCTCACGCCACCCCTGCTCGGCCTCGTCATCGGCGACAGCCGCTACGCGCTGGCGTTCTGCCTCGTCGCGATCTTCCCCGCACTGGCCATCGCTGTGGTCCCGGTCCGTGCGGAAGCTGAAGTGGCCCACTGATCGGGACGCGGTCCGAAGAGGACTAGGCGCGTAGCCCATCCCGAAAGAACGCGCCGTGGCGGAGCCAGGTGTCCGGCGTGGACTAGCGGATCAGCTGCGCCATCGCGGACACCAGCGGCGCCAGGGTCGGCCGGCTCGAAGTCCGCGCGCAGGCGCCCGGCCGACTTGGCGCGGTCCAGCACTACTCGGAGTTTGTGTGTGGACAGAACTAGTGGCGGTGTTTTTGCAGCTCAGGAAGGGTTCCTGTGGCCGTCCTGACCGATGGGCGATCCTGAGGGTCGGCCCGGCCTGGCGGAAGACTCGAAGAGATCCGCTTTGAACAAATCGTTGAGGGCATGTCCCTCTGGCCGGGGCATCATGGCCGGCATGCACGACTGGCCGGCACCGGGCTCCGGTGGGCTCCCGACTCCGGAGTTGGTCGCCGCATGGGTAACGCTCGGCACGGTACCGTCCGAGCGCATCCCCCTTTGGGCAGCGCACTGGCTCGTTCGGGGCTACGACGGAGAGGCACTCAGGGCCTTGGCCGGCCTTGGCGGCGCTGAGCCCTACGAGGTCCACGACCTGCTGCCCGCGGCGCTGGCCGACTGCCGTGCAGCTATCCCGGATTCAGATGCTGCCGCAGCCCAGGTGGTGTTCGCCCAACTTGCGCGTATGCAGGCCGACGGGCGAGCCACCGAGCGGTGGGTCCTGGACAAAGTATACGAGATCGTGGCCCGATCCGATTACTCCGACAGCGTCATCGCGCTCCCGCTCGGCCAGGTGTTCGGCCTTGAGGACGAGTGGGCCGCGGGTTGGGGTCGGCCGAAGGACCAACTTGTGCGCGAGATCCAGGCCGCGTGCAGAGCTCAACTCGCTGCCGGGGAAGCAACAACCGACTGCTGATCAAGGGGCCCCACACCGGCCCCGGACAATCGCCGTCCCGCGCAACCTGGCGACGAAGCCCTGCCCAACACAGGCCACATCAACACCGCGACGCATGGTCAATGACACTCTTCGAAATCGCCCATGACCAGCACAAACAACTTTGCCGGAGCTCTGCCGCGGGAGGGCGGGGTTCACTGCCGGGATCTGGCCGAGGCTCACAACGACAAAAGGCCGCCCACCGGGAATCCCCAGCGGATGGCCTTCCGTCAACTCAAGAGGTTCAGACCACCGTCAGGCGGTTCTCGAACGACTCCACCAGCTTGCGCCACGCGCTCTGCTCGGTGTCGAACGGCGCGCTCGGCTCGAGGCGTGTCGGGTCGGGGCGCAGGACGAACGAGACGAGCCAGCCGAGGCTTTCGTTCTGCGACAGCGCCGTCTCGACGGAGTCGTCCTCGGCCCAGTCGGCGGCGTCGGTGATGAGCTCGACAGCCAGCTCCAGCTGGTTGGGGTCGATGGACTCGACGCCGTCGGCGATGTCGTCGTCGAGGCCGGTGAGTACGTAGGTGTTCTCGGCGTCGATGTCGATCTCGAGGTCGTCCGCGGCCGCCTTCGTGAGCACGTCGTCCCAAGTGGACACGTCGGCGAGGTCGGTGTCGGCCACGTCCTTGCCGTCCTTGAGGGCGGCGAGCAGGGCCTTCTCGGAGGAGAAGACGTCGATCTCGCCCTCGCTGCCGAGGAAGATCGGCTTGTCGTCGAGGTAGCAGCGCAGCGTGTAGTACTCGGCGCCGGCCGTGACGATCTTGATCGGGTCGATGCCGACCTCACCCCAGAAGCCGACCGGCTCGTCGTCCTCCTCCTCGTCGGAGTCGGGCGCGTCCACGGCTTCGAGGTCCTCCGGCTGCGCGGCCTCGGCCTCGGCCGACTCCTCGTGGAACGCCGCCAGCTCCTCGGCGGTCTGCTCAAGCACGGCGGCGTCGACGTCGGGCACGGTCACGAGGTTGTCGATCGCGTCGAGCACGATGTCCCACTTCTCGGACACGGCCTTCGACAGGTCGTTCCACAGGGCCTCGCCCTCGCGGCCGGTGAACGGCAGCCGGCCCTGCTCCAGGAGCGAGAAGCCCTCGTACGCGTCGAGGACCTCGTGCACCTCTTCGAGCTCGCAGACGTCGGCGAGCGAACGGACGATGCCGACGATCTCCGCGAGCTCCGCGATCGTCCACGAGTCGGGCTCCTCGGCGACCAGCTCGGGCACGCCGACGAGGTCGTAGGAGTGGTCGTCGTCCGGGATCAGCTCGGGCACGTTCAGCGCCGGGACCGCGTCCCACGCCGGGTGGTCGAGCAGGTCGTGCTGGTCGGACGTGCGCACGAAAGCGGCCAGGTGAGCGGCGTCCGGGAAGGCGTACAGGTCGTCCTCGTCGCCGAGGAACGCTTCCCACTCCTCGCCGTCCTCCCGCCACCGCGGAGCCCACAGGGTGACGACGTCGCCCTGCGGCAGCCCGAGCTCGATCGGGATGATGTCCTGTGCCATGCCTGAACCCTCCGGAGTAACGCCCGTGTACGCGCGCGTGCCCGGAAGTATCCCCCGGTCGGTGCGCGGTACCGCGAAGCCTACGGGTTGGGGCAAGCACCCGCGATCGCCCCTGCGGAACTGACGGCCCGGGGATGGCACGATGGGCAGCGCTATGACACTCACAGACCTCCTGCCAGCGGATCCCGACGCCGACTCCCTGTTCGAAGCCTTCTCCACGTGGACGGCCGAGCGGGGCATCCAGCTGTACCCGGCCCAGGAGGAGGCGCTGATCGAGGTCGTCTCGGGCGCCAACGTGATCCTCTCGACGCCCACCGGCTCCGGGAAGAGCCTCGTGGCCGTCGGCGCCCACTTCACGGCGCTCGCCCATGGCCGCCGCAGCTACTACACCGCCCCGATCAAGGCGCTGGTCTCGGAGAAGTTCTTCCAGCTCATCGAGATCTTCGGCGCCGACAAGGTCGGCATGATGACCGGCGACTCCAGCGTGAACGCGGACGCGCCGATCATCTGCTGCACCGCGGAAATCTTGGCGAACATCGCGTTGCGCTTCGGTGCCGACGCGCCCGTGGGCCAGGTGATCGCCGACGAGTTCCACTTCTACTCCGAGCCCGACCGCGGCTGGGCGTGGCAGGTCCCGATCATCGAGCTGACGGGCGCGCAGTTCGTGCTCATGTCGGCCACTTTGGGCGACGTCTCGTTCTTCCAGAAGGACCTCGCCCGGCGCACGGGCCGCTCGACGGCGGTCGTCACGTCGGCGGAGCGGCCCGTGCCGCTGACGTTCCGCTACGCGCTCACGCCCATCCACGAGACCATGTCCGAGCTGCTCCACGGCGGCCAGGCGCCCGTGTACGTCGTGCACTTCTCCCAGGCCGCGGCCATCGAGCGGGCGCAGACGCTGATGAGCATCAACGTGACGACGAAGGCCGAGAAGGACGCGATCGCCGACCTCATCGGCGACTTCCGCTTCTCCGCGGGCTTCGGCAAGACACTCTCGCGGCTCGTGCGCCACGGCATCGGCGTGCACCACGCGGGCATGCTGCCGAAGTACCGGCGCCTGGTCGAGACGCTCGCGCAGTCCGGGCTGCTCAAGGTGATCTGCGGGACGGACACGCTCGGCGTCGGCATCAACGTGCCCATCCGCACGGTGGTGTTCTCCGCCCTGACCAAGTACGACGGCGTGCGCCAGCGCCATCTGAAGGCGCGCGAGTTCCACCAGATCGCCGGCCGCGCGGGTCGCGCCGGGTACGACACCGACGGGTACGTGGTCGTCGAGGCGCCCGACCACGTCGTGGAGAACGCGAAGGCCCTCGAGAAGGCGGGCGACGACCCCAAGAAGAGGAAGAAGATCGTCCGGAAGAAGGCGCCGGAGGGGTTCGTCAACTGGACGGAGAGCACGTTCGACCGCCTGATCGCGGCCGACCCCGAGCCGCTGACCTCGAGTTTCCGGGTCAGCCACTCGATGCTGCTGAACGTGATCTCCCGGCCGGGCAACGCGTTCGACCACATGCGCCACCTGCTGGAGGACAACCACTCCGACCGTCCGGCGCAGCGGAAGCTGATCCTGCGGGCGATCGCCATTTACCGGGCGTTGCTGGCCGCGGGTGTCGTCGAGCGGCTGTCCACGCCGGACGCTGATGGCCGGATCGTGCGGCTGACGGTGGATCTGCAGTTCGACTTCGCTTTGAACCAGCCGTTGTCGCCGTTCGCCTTGGCAGCGGTGGAGCTGCTTGATGTGGAATCGCCTTCGTACGCGCTTGATGTCGTGACCATTGTGGAATCCACTGTGGACGACCCGCGGCCCGTGCTGTCGCAGCAGCAGTTCAAGGCCCGCGGCGAGGCCGTGCAGGCGATGAAGGCGGAAGGTATCGAGTACGACGAGCGCATGGAGCTGCTCGAGGCGGTCACGTACCCGAAGCCGTTGGAGGAGCTGCTTTCCGCGGCGTACTCCAGCTACCGCCAGGGCCACCCGTGGGTCGCGGACTACGAGCTGTCCCCGAAGTCCGTGGTGCGCGACATGTACGAGCGCGCGATGAACTTCGTGGAGTACATCGGCTTCTACCAGCTGGCGCGCTCCGAGGGCCTGGTGCTGCGGTACCTGGCGGACACCTACGACGCCCTGCGCCACACCGTCCCGGACGAGGCGAAGACCGAGGCGCTGCAGGACCTCATCGAATGGCTGGGCGAGCTCGTCCGCCAGGTCGACTCCAGCCTGCTGGACGAGTGGGAAGCGTTGCGGCATCCGTCTACTGACGGTTCTCCTGTGGAACGCCGGCCTTCCGAGCCACCCGCGGTCACCCGCAACGAACGCGCCTTCCGCGTCCTGGTGCGCAACGAGCTCTTCCGCCGCGTCGAACTCGCCGCCCGCCGCAACTACTACGCCCTGGGCGAGCTCGACGCCGCCGCCGGCTGGGACGCCGACGCCTGGGAAGACGCCATCGAGGACTACTTCGACGAGCACGATTCCCTGGGCATCGGCCCCGACGCCCGCGGGCCCGCGTTGCTGCTCATCGAGCAGGAACCCGACGTGTGGCGCGTTCGCCAGATCTTCGACGACCCCGCCGGTGACCACGACTGGGGCATCAGCGCGGAGGTCGACCTGCGCGCCTCGGACGAGATCGGCTCGGCCGTCGTGCGCATCACGGACGTCAATCAGCTCTGACGACGCGCGTCCGTTTGAGTGAGGTTTGTCCAAGTGACCGTGGGGCTCCGCGGTGCGCCTTAGCGTTGGGCGCGCCGAGAAGGAGGAGGGAACCATGGTGGAGGACAAGAACAACAGCGGTGGTGACGTCGAGGCCAAGCCGGCCAGTGGCGGGGATGTGGAAGCGAAGCCGGCGAGTGGCGGCGACGTTGAGGCCAAGCCCGCCAGCGGCGGAGACGTCGAGTGAACGAGCGGCAGCGTCAGGCCACGGCCAGGCGCTGCCGCCGCCCGCTGAGCAGGACGATGAGCATCACCAGGGACAGCGCGGGCAACGGGTAGCCCAGCACCAGACCCATGGTGGTGTCGAGAACCGGCGCGACGATCGCCGCCACGAACACCCACGTGGGCGCCGTCGCGGGTTTCGCGGCCGGGGACCAGGGTGTGCGGGACCACGGCTTCGCCACGGAAATCCACGCCTGCACGGCCAATCCACCCGCCATGAGCCCCGCGCCGGCGGCCTGCTGCCACGTCGGGGTGGCCGTCGCGGCGGCGTTCTCGAGGGCGGGTGACAGCAGGAAGATCCCGGCGTACAGCTGCACCAGCGTGAGCCCGAACTTCACCAGCACCCACCAGTGCCGGAAGAACCCCCAGGCCGTCGCGCCCGCCAGCACCAGCCCGGTGAACGCGGCGGCGTTCGCCATGGGTGCCAGCAACGCCGTGTCCAGGTGCCGCGCCATGTTCATCGCGGTGGCGCGCGTGGCCGCGTCGCCCTGGAGCGCCACGAGCGTCAGCGTCATGAGCCCGATCGCCTGGCTCATCCACGCGATCGACGACACCGCGTGCAGCCACACCACCGCCTGCCGCCACCGCGGCGAAACCCGAGTCACGGCAATAACAATCGCCTGGACACCACCGCGGGCACATCCGGTGAACACCCTGAGATCACCCCGAGACGAACGCCGCCCGCGTGTCGAAGACAGCGTCTGCGGGGGGCCGGCGCGCATGCACAAAGGGTTGTCGCGGGTGGGTTGTGCTCGCTGTGGTCCGGGAAGTTCGCGGTGTTCGGTGGTGTCGTAGGCCCGGGTTTCGGCGCGCTGTGAACTGCCTCCAGCGACGTGGCCTGAGTCGCGGACTCTGCCTGCAGGTGCGGTGAGCTGCGCCCGCGCTGCCGTGGTGAGCTGCGGAGCACATCGGTGGGTGCAGTCGGGAGGTGCTGTCCGAGACAGCCCACCGGCTCGAGGCGCGTTGCGCTGGTGAGTCGCGGTGAAGGTTGATGTCCTCGTCGCGCGCGGTAAACCATGCTCGAACGTTCGGCCGACAACCGCCTGAGCGGCGACATCGACCGTCCGAAGCCGGCAACGCCCGAAGACTTCGTCACAAACCCTGCCCCAGCCGGACAAACCCAGGTTACCGTCCCCCGGGACGAAACCCGAGGAGGCGAGCCATGGTCGATTGGGCCGGATTTGTCCCCGCCGCGGTCCTGGTGTCGCTCATCCCGGGCGCCAACCAGCTGCTGGGCCTGCGCAACGCCGCCCGCTACGGCGTCGGCTACGCCATGGCCGGCATCGGCGGCCGGTTCGTGGCGTTCGTGGTCCTGATCGGTCTGGTCGCGGCCGGGCTGGGGACGCTGCTGGCCGCGTCCGCCGAGCTGCTCACGATCCTCAAGTGGATCGGCGTCGCCTACCTGCTGTGGCTCGGCATCAGCAGCATCCTCAAGGCCCGCCGCGAGATGAGCCAGACGCAGGATCCGCCCAAGAGCAGGAACCTGCGAGCCGTAGTGGTCAACGAGTTCGCAGTCGCCATCAGCAACCCCAAGGCGCTGCTGCTCTTCGCCGCCCTCCTGCCGCAGTTCACCACGACCGGCAGCCCGACAGCGCTCGCCGAGCTGGGCGCCGCCTACCTCGGGGTGGAGCTCGTCGTCGGCCTCGCCTATGTGCTGGTCGGCCGAGCCATCGGCGTCGCCGGCGTCAAGGCCAAGACCCAGCGGAAGGTCGACGCCGGCTCGGGCATCTGCTTCGTCATCCTCGCCGGTGTGCTCGCCGTCGACAGCTCACTCTGACAAAGGCCGCTTCTCCGCCAGCTCCAGCAACGGCACCGCGGCCGCCGCGTCCGTGATGAGCGTCGACACCATGCCGGACCTCAGTACGGCGTCCACCGCGGCCGCCTTCGGTTCGCTGTAGCCGATCGCGATCACCTCCGGCACCGCGAGCAGCTCCTCCGTGCTGATCGCCAGGACGTGGTGCGCCAGACCCGTCGACAAAGCGTTTCCCGAAGCGTCGAACAGCCGAGCCGCGACCTCGGCCGTCGCCCCGCGCGCGGCGATGGCGGCGCGCTCGGCTTCGTCCAGGGCGTCGTACACGGTGGACTCGCCGGGTGACCAGGCGCCGATGCTCACCACGGCCTTCGTCAGCTTGCCGAACTGCCCGAAAGTCTCCGCGATGCCGGGCTGGTGGCGCAGGATCTCCGTGGTTCGCCGGTCCGGCAGCACGAGCGGGCCGAAAATCGGATAAGCGTCGCCGCCGGAGACCGAGGTCACGCGGCTCACGGTTTCGACGGAGCGCCCGCGCATGTCCATGCCGGCTTGCACTCCGCACAACTGCACGATCGGGCAGCGCGGAAGCGTTCTGATGGCCTCGGTCATCGCGTTGACCGACCGGGCCCACGACAGCCCGATGACGTCCGTCGGGCGGGCGATCTCCTCAAGGAGGTGAGCGGCGAGCGTCCCGACCTTCTTGCGCACGACCTCGCGCGGCTCCTTCGCCGCCGCTCGTTCGAGCACCAAAGCGCGGCGAAGCCCGTACGCGCGCCTGACCTCGTCGGACAGCTCCACGTCGAGCGGCGCGGGCAGGTCGAACTCCACCCTGACCAGGCCCGTCTCCCGGGCGGTGTCGAGCAGGCGCGCGACCTTGAACCGGCTCACGCCGAACTCTTCGGCGATCTCCAGCTTCGAGCGGCCCTGCACGTAGAAGCGGCGGGCCATGGTAGCCAGCTCCAAGCTCTCGGTCAGCAGTGGCCGGGCCTTCTGCCTGCTCATATGAGCACCATAGCGCAGAATCCAACCCGAAAGGTTGACGAAACCCCTAAAAAACCCCTGTAATGCTTTCACCAATTAGCTGCGCCACACGTTGATGCTGCTCAGATGAGCGCCTAGGAAGGGGATGAGGCATGCGTGCCGCGATCGTGGACCGGCCCGGGGAAATCCGGGTCGGCGACGTTCCCGATCCGAAGCCCGGAGAGCGCCAGGTCGTCGTGAAGGTCGGCGCCTGCGGGATCTGCGGGACCGACCTGCACATCGCCGACGGGCACTTCCCGCCGACGCCGTACCCCATCGTTCCCGGCCACGAGTTCGCCGGCGAGATCGTCGAGCTCGGCGCCGACATACCGGGTGAGTGGAAGATCGGCGACCGCGTGGCCGTCGACCCGTCGCTGTACTGCGGCTACTGCACGCCGTGCCGCTCCGGCCACGGCAACCTCTGCGCCAACTGGAACGCCACCGGCGACACGGTCAACGGCGCGTTCGCCGAGTACGTCGCCGTACCGGCCGACACGTGCCACAAGATGCCTGACTCGATGACGTGGGAACAGGGCGCGCTCGTCGAACCCGTCTCGTGCGCCGTGCACGGTGTGCGCCGCATCGGCGTCGAGGCCGGCGAACGGTTCCTCGTGGTCGGCGCCGGCACGATGGGCCTGATCATGCAGCAGCTGTTGCAGCGCGCGGGCGCCGAAGTCACGGTCGTCGACCGCAACGCGAGCCGCCTGCCGCGCGCCACCAGCCTCGGCGCCACCGCCGTGGCCGAGGACGTGTCCGCTTTGGACGGTGAGCTCTACGACGCCGCCGTCGACTGCACCGGCGCCGCCCCCGCCATCGAGTCGGCTTTCGACGCGCTGCGCCGTGGCGGCCGCCTGCTCGTGTTCGGCGTCGCGCCCGCCGAGGCCCGCGTGGCGCTCTCGCCCTTCCGCATCTACAACGACGAGATCACCATCGTCGGCTCCATGGCCGTGCTCAACAGCTACGCGAGCGCGCTCGACCTCGTCGCCAAGGGCTTCATCGACACCGAAGCGCTGATCACCGACACGCTCCCGCTGGAGCAGTACCCCGACGCGTTGGCCAAGATGCGCGGCGGCTCCGGCCTCAAGATCCAGGTGCTCCCCGGAGGTGGCCGTGCGTAAGCTCCTGTGCCTCCTTGCCGCAACAGCGTTGTTCGTCACGGGATGCGCCGGAGCCGGATCGTTCGGCAACGGTGGGCGGACGCTCGTCATCGCGATCGTCTCGAACCCCCAGATGAAGGACGCCATCTCGCTCTCGAGTGAGTTCGAGAAGGCGAACCCGGGCGTGCACCTCAAGTTCGTCTCCCTGCCGGAGAACGAGGCACGCGCGAAGATCACCGCGTCCACCGCCACGCAGGGCGGCGAGTTCGACGTGGTGATGATCAGCAACTACGAGGCCCCGCAGTGGGCGGCCAACGGCTGGCTCGAAAACCTCGAACCGCACATGAAGGCCACTCCTGGCTACGACGAGAACGACTTCATCCCCAGCATCCGGCAGTCGCTGTCGTATGAGAACCAGATGTACGCGGTGCCGTTCTACGGGGAATCGTCCTTTGTGGTCTACCGCAAGGACCTGTTCGCCAAGGCCGGGATCACGATGCCGGCGCACCCCACGTGGCAGCAGATCGCGGACTACGCGGCGAAGCTCGACGACAAGAACGCCGGCATCGCGGGCATCTGCCTGCGCGGCAAGCCGGGCTGGGGCGAGAGCCTCGCGCCGTTCACCACCGTTGCCAACACCTTCGGCGCGCAGTGGTTCGACAAGGACTGGAACGCCAAGCTCACCAGCCCGGAGTTCACGCAGGCGGCCAACTTCTACGTGAACCTCGTGCGCGACCACGGTGAGGTCGGCGCCTCCAGCGCCGGGTTCTCCGAGTGCGGCACGCGCTATGCCCAGGGCCAGGCCGCGATGTGGTACGACGCCACGTCGATGACCGGCACCACCGAAGACCCCACCAGCAGCAAGGTCGTCGGCAAGAACGGCTACGCGCCGGCCCCGGTCGAGAAGACGCAGGCCAGCGGCTGGCTCTACACATGGGCGCTCGGGATCCCGAAGGTCGCCAAGGACAAGGACGACGCCTGGAAGTTCATGGCTTGGATGACCGACAAGGCGTACGCGAAGAAGGTCGGCGAGACCTACGGCTGGAACCGCGTGCCGCCGGGCACGCGCCAGTCGACATACGAGATCCCGCAGTACCGCGATGCGGCCAAGGCCTACGCCCAGCCGACGCTCGACGGTATCGCCGACGCCAACCAGCAGAAGGCCATGGTGAGCCCGGTGCCGTACCCGGGGATCCAGTTCGTGGGGATCCCGGAGTTCCAGGACCTCGGCACGCGCGTCAGCCAGCAGTTGTCGGCGGCGATCGCGGGCCAGACCTCAGTAGCGGACGCGCTACAGCAGTCGCAGAAGTACGCGGCCACAGTCGGCGAGTCCTACCAGGCGGTGAAGCCATGAGTACGATTTCGGTCCCCGCCGGCACGGCGCCGGCCACCACCCGCCCTGCGAGCACGAAGAAGGCCACCAACAAGGCGGGGAAGCGGCGGCTGCCCCTGTTGCCCGCGTTGATCTTCGTGATCGCGGTGACGCAGATTCCCTTCCTGCTCACCATCTACTACTCGTTCCAGTCGTGGAACCTGGTGCGGCCGGGTTCGTTCCACTTCGTCGGCTTCCAGAACTACGCCGACGTTTTCACCGACTCGACGTTTCTCGGTGCGCTGCTCAACACCGTGGTGCTCACCGTGGTGTGCGTGTTCCTGTCGCTGCTGCTCGGGCTGGGCCTGGCGATCCTGCTGGACCGCAAGTTCGTCGGCCGCGGTTTCGTGCGGACGCTGCTGATCACGCCGTTCCTGATCCTGCCCGCGGCCGGCGCGCTGCTGTGGAAGACCACGATGTTCGACCCGACCTACGGCCTGCTGCATTTCGTGTTCGGCACCGACGTCGACTGGCTTTCGCAGTTCCCGCTCGCCGCGGTGATGGCGCAGATCATCTGGCAGTGGACGCCGTTCATGATGCTGCTGACGCTCGCCGGCCTGCAGAGCCAGCCGAAGGACGTGCTGGAGGCCGCGTCGGTCGACGGCGCGGGCCGCTGGCGCACGTTCGTGTCGATCACGCTGCCGCACCTGTCGCGGTTCCTGCAACTGGCGACGCTGCTGGGCGCGATCTACATCGTGAACAGCTTCGACGCGATCTTCCTGATGACGCAGGGCGGTCCGGGCACGGCCAGCACGAACCTGCCGTTCTACATCTACCAGCGCGCGTTCGAGGGCTTCGACATCGGCCAGTCGTCGGCGATGGGTGTGGTGGTCGTGATCATCACGATGATCGTGGCGACGTTCGCCCTGCGCCTGATGTTCCGCGCGTTCTCGGTGGACGGAGGCACGAAATGACCACGGCTGTTTCCGAGGTTTCGGGGGTTTCCGGGCGCAAGCGCCGCTACGGGGCGGGTTCGCTCACGGTCGTCACGTGGATCGTCGCGATCCTCTTCGTGTTCCCGCTGCTGTGGATGATCCTCACGGCGTTCAAGCAGGAATCCGACGCCTACACGGACCCGCCGAAGCTCTTCTTCAGCCCGACCTTCGACCAGATCTCCGGGGTTCTCAAGGGCGGCTTCCTGCCGTACCTGGCGAACTCGGCGTTCGTGACGGTGGTGTCCACGCTGTTGGTGCTGCTCCTCGGCATTCCGGCGGCGTACGCGCTTTCGCTGGCGCCCGTGAAGAAGACGAAGAACGCCCTGAGTTTCTTCCTGTCCACCAAGATGCTGCCGATCGTCGCGGCCATCATCCCGCTGTACGTGATCTCCCAGAACACCAACCTGCTCGACACGGTGTGGGCGCTGATCATCCTGTACACGTCGATGAACCTGCCGCTCGCGATCTGGATGATGCGCTCGTTCTTCCTCGAGGTCCCCGGCGAGATGATCGAGGCGGCCCACATCGACGGCGCCAACCTCCCGACGCTGCTGCGCAAGATCATCATGCCGGTCGTCGCCCCGGGCGTCGCCGCGACGGCGCTGATTTGCGTGATTTTCTCGTGGACGGAGTTTTTCTACGCGGTGAACCTGACGGCCGCCCGTGCTGGGACGGTGCCGGTGTTTTTGGTCGGGTTCATCACGAGTGAAGGTTTGTATTGGGCGCAGTTGTCCGCTGCGGCGTTGTTGGCTTCGCTGCCGGTGATGATCGTGGGGTGGTTCGCGCAGAACCACCTGGTGCGGGGGTTGTCGATGGGTGCGGTGAAGTAGGTTCTGTTTTTCGGGTGGCCATCCTCGTCGGTTCGGGGGTGGCCACCTTTTTATGCCAGCGCGCCTGAAAGGACCGCCGCGACCATGGGACGCAAGGACGACGCATCGGGGGAGCGGTCGGCGAAGTGAAGGTGCCCGGCGCCCACCAAGGTCGGGGCGAGGGTGTCGACATCGGCGTCCGGGGTGAGGCGGCCGAGGGTGCGTTCGGCGGTGAGGTAGCGCGCGAGCATGCGGGCGGCGTCGGAGGCGAGGGGGACGCCGGTGCCGGGGCGAGCGGCGCGGAGGCGGGTGCGGAGTTCGTCGCGGAAGGTGATGAGGGCGACGATGGAGACGGCGACCGAGGTGAAGACCTGCTGGAGAGCCGTGGACGTTGTCGACCATCGAGCCGGTGCCTGCCGCATCCGTGAGGGTGTCGGAGAAGGCCCGGACCTGGGCGATGCGGTCGAGGACGAGTTCGGTCAGGAAGCCGTCGAAGTCAGTGAAGTGCTTGTGCCGCATGCCTTTCGTCCAGCCGGGTTCTGTAGTGCGCGGGAGTTTCGTCGCGAGTTGTCCACAGGGCCGTCGAGTTGTGGACTACTCGGCACATTTCCGTCTTGGGCCCGGGTTTCGTCGGGGGTGGCCAGTAGACTGGACATGGGCACGCCCCCCTAGGGAGGGCGGGGGCCTGTCTGAGGGGAGTGGGCGTGATGGGGGTACCTGAGCCGCACGAGTTGAGGAAGACAGCCGAGTCGTTCGGGATCGACGCCGGGCGCTACGACCGTGCGCGGCCGAGGTATCCGGAAGCGCTGATCACCGAGATCGTCGGAAACACCCCCGGCGCAAGCATCCTCGACGTCGGCACCGGCACCGGCATCGCCGCGCGGCAGTTCAAAAACACGGGCTGCCAGGTGCTCGGAGTGGAACCCGACGAGCGCATGGCCGAGTTCGCCCGAACCACCGGGATCGACGTCGAAGTCGCCAATTTCGAAGAGTGGGACCCGAAGAACCGCACCTTCGACATCCTCACCGCCGGCCAAGCCTGGCACTGGGTGGATCCGCAGAGGGGTGCCGAGAAAGCTGCCCAAGTGGTCAAGCCAGGAGGCACCTTCGCCGTCTTCTGGCACCTTTTCCTGCCGCCGGACGACATCGCGAAAGCCTTCGGCGAAGCGTTCCGCAAGGTAGCCCCGAACTTCCCCATCAAGGTCGACAGAACCCCGAACAGAGAAGCCTACAAACCCATCATCGACAAAACCGAAGAAGCACTGCACAAAACAGGCTTCCACAACCCGCAAAGGCACTTCTACACCTGGCAACAGAACTACACCCGCGCCGAGTACCTCGATCTGCTCCCCACTCAGGGCGGCCTCACCCGCGTCCCGAAGCCACAGCAGGAAGAGGTACTGGCCGCCGTGGGCGCCGCCATCGACGCCCGCGGCGGTCAGTTCACCTGCGACTACACCACGGTGCTCTTCACCGCGGCCAGCTAACTCACTCCTGCAACGAAAGCGCCTGGCTCGGGCACACGTTCACGGCCTCGCGGGCCTTGTCCACGAGCTCGCCCTCGGGCGTCTCGTTGAGCACGATCACCGTGCCGTCGTCCTCGCTCTGGTCGAACAGGGCGGGCTCGGTGAGCACGCACTGGCCGGCGCCGACGCACTTGCCGGTGTCCGCGATGATCTTCATGACTTCCTCTTCCTGGCTCGTGGTGGGAGCAGACTGATCTCTACCAGGTCACCGGCAGCCGGTACAGCCCGTAGATCGACGCGTCTTCCTTGAACGGCAGGTCGTCCACGTCGACGGCGAGCCGTAGCGTCGGAATCCGGCGGAACAGCGTGTCGAAGACGATCTGCAGCTCGGCGCGCGCGAGGTTCTGGCCCAGGCACTGGTGCGGCCCGAAACCGAACGCGACGTGGTGGCGCGCCCCGCGAGTGATGTCCAGCTTCGAAGGCTCGTCGAACACCGCCGGGTCCCAGTTGGCGGTGTATCCGAGCGCGAGCACACCTTCACCCGCCCGGATGGTGACGCCGTCGAGCTCCACGTCCTCCACCGCGACACGCGCGGTGGCCGTGTCGACGATCGTGAAGTAGCGCAGCAGCTCCTCGACCGCGTCGAGCGTCTTGCCCGGGTCGGCCTTGATCGTCTCCAGCTGCGTGGGGTTCTGCAGCAGGCCGACGGTGCCGAGCGAGATCATGTTCGCCGTGGTCTCGTGGCCCGCGACGAGCAGCAGGAACGACAGGCCCAGCACCGCGCCGTGCTCGTAGTTGCCTTCCTCGCGCAGCTTCACGATCTGCCGGCCCAGCAGGTCGTCGCCCGGGTCGGCTTCCTTTGTGGTGATCAGCCGGCCGAGGTAACCACGCACACGCTCGAACGCCGCGCGCCGCTCGTCGAAGCTCACCGTGCGCTTGAGCAGCTTCGCCGTGTTCTCCTGGAAGAAGTCGTGCTCGGAGTACGGCACACCCAGCAGCTCGCAGATCACGAGCGACGGGACCGGCAGCGACAGTTTCTCGACCAGGTCCACTGGTCCCTCGGACGCGAGGATCTCGTCGAGCAACCCGTCGACGATCTCCTGGATCCGCGGCCGCATCGCGTTCACGCGCTTCACGGTGAACTCGCCCAGCACCGACTTGCGCGCGGGGCCGTGCTCCGGCGCGTCCATCGTGATCATCGTGCGCTCGGCGTTGGTCTGGCGGAAGACGTTGCCGCCCTTGACCAGGATCGGGAAGTTCGGGTTGAAGCGGTCGGAGGAGAAGCGGCGGTCGTTGAGCACCGTCCGCACGTCCTCGTGCCGCGAGACCACCCAGGCTTCCTTGCCGTCGGGGATCTTCACACGCGTGATCGGCTGTTCCTCGCGGATCTGCGTGTACTCCTCGGGCGGTGCGAACGGGCACTTTCGCGCCACCGGCAGTTCGAGTTCCTCGGCCGTGGTCATCGCTCCTCCTTCACCGGGTCACGGGCAGTTCGTAGAGGCCGTAGATGAGCGCGTCGTCCTTGAACGGCAGGTCGTCGACGTCGACGGCCAGCTGCAGAGAAGGGATCCGGCGGAACAGCGTGTCGAACACGATCTGCAGCTCCGTCCGGGCGAGGTTCTGGCCGAGGCACTGGTGCGGCCCGAACCCGAACGCCACGTGGTGGCGCGCCCCGCGCTCGATGTCGAACGCCGACGAGTCCTCGAACGCCTCGGGGTCCCAGTTCGCCGCGTACGTCATCACCACCACGCCCTCACCGGCGGGAATGGTGACGCCGCCGATCTCGACGTCCTCCTTCGCCATTCGCGTGGTGTTGTCGACGATGGAGAAGTAGCGCAGCAGCTCCTCGACGGCGGTCAGCGTCTTGGCCGGGTCGGCCTTGATCAGCGCCAGCTGCTCCGGGTTCCGCAGGAACGCGACGGTGCCGAGCGAGATCATGTTCGCCGTGGTCTCATGCCCGGCCGCGAGCAGCAGGAACGCGAGGCTGACGAGCTTCGCCCGGTCGTACGTGCCGTCTTCGCGCCGCTTCGCGATCTGCCGGCTGATGAGGTCGTCACCAGGGTCGGCTTCCTTCTTCGCGATGAGCTCGCCCATATACCGCTGCACGCGCTCGAACGCGGCGCGCCGGTCGTCTGCCGAGGTGGCGCGGTTGATGAGCTGCTTGGTGTTCTCCTGGAAGAACTCGTGGTCTTCGTAGGGGACGCCGAGCATTTCGCAGATCACGAGCGAGGGGACCGGCAGCGCGAGCTTTTCCACGAGGTCGACGGGTCCGTCGGCTGCGAGGATGTCGTCGATCAGACCGTCGACGATCTCCTGGATCCGCGGCTTCAGCTCGGCGACGCGCTTGACGGTGAACTCCCCGAGCACCGCCTTGCGTTCCGGGCCGTGCTGCGGCGCGTCCATCGCCAGCATCGTGCGCTCGGCCTCGGTGCGGCGGATGACGTTGCCGCCCGGGACGAGCGTCGGGAAGTCGGGGTGGAAGCGGTCGGCGGAGAACCGCGGGTCGTTGAGCACGGCTCGCACGTCCTCGTGCCGCGAGACCGTCCAGGCTTGCTTGCCGTCCGGGATCTTCACCCGGTGCACGGGCGCCTCTTCGCGCGTGGCCGTGTACTCCTCCGGCGGCGCGAACGGGCACTTCCGGGCGACCGGGAGTTCCTCCATCGTGCTCATGCTTCCTCCCTCACCAGGTGACGGGCAGACAGTGGAGACCGAAGATCGCGGAGTCGTGCTTGAACGGCAGCTGGTCGACCGGGGTGGCCAGCTTCAGGGTCGGGATGCGGCGGAACAGCGTGTCGAACACGATCTGCAGCTCCATGCGCGCGAGGTTCTGGCCGAGGCACTGGTGCGCGCCGAAGCCGAACGCCACGTGCTTGCGCCCACCACGGGTGATGTCGAGCTTTTCGGGCTCGGGGAAGGCATCGCCGTCGAAGTTGGCGGCGTAGCTGAGGCCGATCACGCCGTCGCCGGCCGGGATCGTGATGCCCGCGATCTCCACGTCCTCGGTCGCGACGCGCGTGGTCGCGAACTCGGCGATGGTGAAGTAGCGCAACAGTTCCTCGACGGCGTCGAGGGTCTTGCCAGGGTCGGCCTTGATCGCTTCGAGCTGGTCCGGGTTCTCCAGCAGCGCGACGGTGCCGAGCGAGATCATGTTCGCCGTGGTCTCGTGACCGGCGATGAGCAGCAGGAACGCGAGCGACGTGAGGTCATTGCGGTCGTACTCGCCCTCTTCGCGCTTCTTCGCGATCTGGCGGCCAAGGAGGTCGTCGGAGGGGTTCTCCTCCTTGTCCGCGACCAGCTTGTCGAGGTACTCCTCCAGCGCGATCACGGACTCGAGCCGCTCGTCGGAGGAGACCTCACGGCTGAGGATGCGCGAGCTGTGCTGCTGGAAGAAGTCGTGCTCGGCGTAGGGAACGCCGAGCTGCTCGCAGATCACGAGCGACGGGACCGGCAGCGACAGCGCCGAGACCAGGTCGGCGGGCTGGTCGCCGGCGAGGATCGCGTCGATGTGCTCGTCGACGATCTCCTGGATGCGCGGCTGAAGTGCCTTCATGCGCTTCACAGTGAACTCGCCGACGACCTCGCGGCGCGCGGGGCCGTGCTCCGGCGCGTCCATGTTGATCAGCGACGGGTTGAGCTTGCGCTCGCGCCGCGGCGCTCCGTCGCGGAACAGGACCGGGAAGCCCGGGTTGAAGCGGTTGGAGCTGAACCGGGGGTCGTTCAGCATCGAGCGCACGTCTTCGTGCTTCGACAGCACCCAGGCGCGCTGGCCCGAGTCGAGCTCGACGAGCTTCGCCCGCTCGTCCTCGAAACGCTCGTACTCCGGCGGCGGCGCGAACGGGCACGTGCGCGCCATCGGGAAGCTGGCGAGCTCGGGTTCGGCAACTTCTGTCATGGTGTGATCCCCTTTTGGCGGTTTTGAACCTTTACGCAATGTATGTGGAGGATTACATTCCGGTTCATTTCCCACGGTACCGAAGCGGAGGATCGTCGTCCACTAGCAAAGGGGTGACGGGTTGTGGTCGCGGTGCGTGGAGCGCTGTCCATGCGAGAATTTGCGCGCGTAACGAGTTCCCGGCGAGCGGAAGGTGGGCCATGAGTGCGGATCCCCAGGTCCCCTTGCGTGCGGACGCGCGGCGCAACCGCGACCAGATCATCGCCGCGGCGCGCACGATCTTCGCGGAGTTCGGGCCCGAGGTGCCGATGGAGGAGATCGCCCGCGCGGCCGGTGTCGGCGTCGGCACGCTGTACCGGCGCTTCCCCGACCGCGAAGCGCTGATCCGGGCGGTGGCCGTCGACAACTTCTCGCGGGTGCTGGACGACGCGCGCGAGGCGGCTGAACAGGAGCCCACGGCTTGGCGGGCGCTGGTGCGGCTGCTGCACCAGTCCGTTGAGCTGCACCTTTCCGTGCAGCTGGCGATGTTGTCGAAGAAGGCGCACGAGATCCTGAAGGAAGACCCGGCGATCGCGAGGTTGCGCGAAGAGCTGCTGGTCGAGCTGGAAGCGATGGTGCAGGGCGCGCAGAACGAGGGAACGTTGCGCCCGGACGTCGCCGAGGGCGACGTGGCCATGCTGTTCGCGCTACTGCTGCGTCAGCTGGAGTCCCGTTCGCCGGAAATCGCCCGGATGTCGACCGCACGCAGCATCGCGATCATGATCGACGGGCTGCAGGCCCGGCCGGGGACGCCGTTGCCGGGTCGGCCGCTGGGCCGGCACGACATCAACTGAACCGCCCTGACCAGCTGAACGGCACCGGTCAACTGAACCGCGCCCGCGCGCGTGTTCACTCTTTGTGACGCTTCGGGGTGGCTGGGGTTGCGTTTCTGCGGCTGATCCCACAGCCGGACATCCCGCCCGTGGCGTGGACGTCTTTCCTGGTGAGAGCGACCGAGGGGAATGAATCACCAAAACGGTCGTTCTGCCGGGCGGAGAGGCTGCCCGGGTTCGAACAGGGGAGAGTCCGAGATGACCACACGCAAGACCATCAGCCGCGTTGTCGCCGCCGTCGCCGTGGCCGGGATCGCCGCCGGGGCAACGGCTCTGGCTGCCGGGACCGCGAACGCCGCGCCGGCTTCGTCTGCTTCGCCTGCGTCGTCTGCTTCGTCGGTGCAGCCGTGCACGTCGAACCAGTTCACCTCGAAGCTCGTCTACGGCGGCGCGGGCGCGGGCAACCGCTACGGCGCCCTGCAGTTCACGGCCAACCCGGGCGAGCGCTGCTACCTGCCCGGCAACCTCGAGGTGGACCTCATCGGCGCGCACAACGTGCTGATCAACAACCAGGCCCCGGCCGACGCGCCCGCCGTGGCGCTCGTCGACGGTTCCTCGGCCTACGTGCCGCTGCACTGGACCGGCATCGAGCCCTACGCCCAGCAGCAGACGCCCAACGGGCTCAACGTCGTGGCGCCGTCCGACTCCAACCAGCACGGTGACTACATCAACCCGAACGTCAACGTGGACTGGACCCTCGGCGAGGTCGACGCCGACTCGGTCAGCCACACCATCGACGTCGGCGCGGTGACGCAGGGGCTCGCGCCGACTGCGTGACGGCTCTGGTTTCAGGGGCGGGCGGCACACCAGGGGGTGCCGCCCGCCCCTTTTCTATGTCTGGCTTTCAGTCCGGGATCAGACGCCCAGCGGGTGCCAGACGGTCTTCGCCTCCAGGTACCGGCGCAGCCGCGAGAGGTCCGGCGTCGGCGTCCAGTCGGGTTCGGCGTCGGGGACCGTGAGCACGCGCTTGACCGTGCCCGCCGCCTCGCGCGCCAGCGTGATGCGGTCCTCCGGCGTGGCGCCGGTCGGGTCGAGCGCGTTGACGTCACCGTGCGAAGCCAGCCACGGGCCGAGCTCGGCCGCGCGGCCGGTCAGCACGTTGGCGACACCGCCGGGCAGATCGGACGTCGCCAGGACCTCCGACAGCGTGATCGCCGGCAGCGGCCGCTCGGCGCTCGAGACGACGACGGCCGTGGAGCCACCGGCCAGCACCGGCGCCAGCACGCTCACCAGGCCGAGCAGCGACGACGCCTGCGGCGCGAGCACGCCGACCACGCCCGTGGGCTCGGGCACGGTGAAGGAGAAGTACGGCCCCGCAACGGGGTTCGCCGCGCCGAGCACCGACGCGATCTTGTCCGTCCACCCGGCATACCAGACCCAGCGGTCGATAGCGGCGTCCACAAGGGACTCCGCCTGGCTCGGCGCGAGACCTTCCGACGCGGCGACCTCGCTCACGAACTGCTCGCGCCGGCCCTCCAGCATCTCGGCGACGCGGTAGAGCACCTGGCCGCGGTTGTAGGCCGTGGCGCCCGACCAGCCGGGGAACGCTTTGCGCGCCGCCACGACGGCATCACGCACGTCCTTGCGCGACGCGTGCGCTGCGTTGGCCAGGAACTTCCCCTGCGGATCGGTGACGGGGTAGACCCGGCCCGACTCCGAGCGAGGGAAGGCCCCGCCGATGTAGAGCTTGTACGTCTTCGCGACGGATATGCGCGACTCAGACTGCTTTGAATCAGACACTGAGGTAGGCCTCCAAGCCGGTGCGCCCGCCCTCGCGGCCGAACCCGGACTCCTGGTAGCCGCCGAACGGCGCGGCGGGGTCGAAGCGGTTGAACGTGTTGGCCCAGACGACGCCGGCCCGGAGCTTGTTCGCCATCCAGAGGATGCGCGAGCCCTTCTCGGTCCAGATGCCGGCCGACAGCCCGTACGGCGTGTTGTTGGCCTTCGCGACGGCCTCGTCCGGCGTGCGGAACGTGAGCACCGACAGCACCGGCCCGAAGATCTCCTCGCGCGCGATCCGCATCGACTGGTGCACGTCGGAGAACACCGTGGGAGCGAAGAAGAACCCGCGGTCGGGCACCGGGCACGGGCTGGTCCAGCGCTGCGCGCCCTCCGCGTCGCCCGATTCCACGAGCCCGCGGATCTTCGCCAGCTGCTCGGCGGAGTTGATGGCGCCGATGTCGGTGTTCTTGTCGAGCGGGTCGCCCATCCGCAGCGTCGAGACGCGGTAGCGCAGCTTCTCCATGACCTCCTCGGCCACGGATTCCTGCACCAGCAGCCGAGAACCCGCGCAGCAGACGTGGCCCTGGTTGAAGAAGATCCCGTTGACGATCCCCTCCACGGCCTGGTCCAGCGGCGCGTCGTCGAACACGACGTTGGCCGCCTTGCCGCCCAGCTCCAGCGTGAGCTTCTTGCGCGTGCCCGCCACCGTGCGCTGGATCAGCTTGCCGACCTCGGTGGAGCCGGTGAACGCGATCTTGTCGACGTCACCGTGTTCCACGATGGCCGCACCGATGTCCCCGGCGCCCGGCAGGATGTTCACGACACCCGGCGGCAGTTCGGCCTGCTGGCAGATCTCGGCGAACACCAGCGCCGTGAGCGGCGTGGTCTCCGCCGGCTTGAGGACGACGGTGTTGCCGGTGGCCAGCGCGGGCGCGATCTTCCACGCCAGCATCAGCAGCGGGAAGTTCCACGGAATCACCTGGCCCGCGACGCCCAACGGCTTCGGGTTCGGGCCGTAGCCCGCGTACTCCAGCTTGTCGGCCCAGCCGGCGTGGTAGAAGAAGTGCGCCGCCGCCGTGGGGACGTCGGAGTCGCGCGATTCCTTGATGGGCTTGCCGTTGTCGAGCGACTCCAGCACGGCCAGCTCGCGCGAGCGCTCCTGGATCAGGCGAGCGATGCGGAAGAGGTACTTCGCGCGTTCGCTACCGGGCATCTTCGACCAGACGGTGTCGTAGGCTTTGCGCGCCGCGCGTACCGCGGTGTCCACATCGGACACCGACGCCGTGCCGACCTCGGCGAGGATTTCCTCGGTGGCCGGGTTCACCGTCTTGAGCGGCTCGCCCGAACCGTCGACGAACTCGCCGCCGATGAACGGCCGGTAGTGGTCCTTGAGGTTCGCGATGTCGCGCGACTCGGGCGCGGGGGCGTATTCGAAGATGCCCATGTCAGTCCACCGTCACGTAGTCGGGGCCACTGTAGTGGCCGTCCACCTGGGTGCGCCGCTGCAGCAGCAGGTCGTTGAGCAGGCTGGACGCGCCGAAGCGGAACAGGTCCGGGGTCAGCCACTGCTCGCCGGCCACCTCGTGCACGGCGACCAGGTACTTGATCGCGTCCTTCGCCGTGCGGATGCCGCCCGCGGGCTTCACGCCGCGCAGCTCGCCGGTCTGTTCGTGCCAGTCGTGCACCGCCTGCAGCATCACGTGGGTGACCGGCAGCGTCGCGGCGGGGGACACCTTGCCGGTGGACGTCTTGATGAAGTCACCACCCGCCAGGAGCGCGAGCCACGACGCGCGGCGGACGTTGTCGTACGTCGCCAGCTCGCCGGTCTCCAGGATCACCTTCAGGTGCGCTTCGCCGGACGCCGCCTTGATCGCGCGGATCTCGTCGAAGACGTCCATGTAGCGGCCCTCGAGGAACGCGCCGCGGTCGATCACCATGTCGACCTCGTCGGCGCCGTATTCCACGGCCAGCCTCGTGTCGGCCAGCTTGACCTCACGGCTGGTGCGCCCGGACGGGAACCCGGTCGCGACGCTCGCCACGTGCACGGCACTGCCCTTGAGCGCGTCGACCGCGGCCTCGACCATGTCGGGGTACACGCACACGGCGGCCACGCGCGGGCAGTCCTGTCGCTCCGGGTCCGGGCGCAAGGCCTTCGCCGCGAGCCCGCGGACCTTGCCGCGTGTGTCGGCGCCTTCCAGCGTGGTCAGGTCGACCATCGAGATGGCGGTGTCGATCGCCCAGCGCTTGGCGTCTTTCTTGATGCTGCGTGTGCCCAAGGCCGCCGCTCGCTGCTCGACCCCGACCTGGTCGACGCCGGGCAGCCCGTGCAGGAACCGCCGCAGGCTCGCCTCGTCGCGAGTCACGTCCGCCAGCGGCGCCGGGGTGTCCGGCGCCGCGTTCGGGCTGGTGGTTGTGGTCATGCCTGTGAGTGTAGGTCGGCCACGTCCTGTGCCGGGTCACTCACGGAAATCTGTGGATGACTGCCCGGGGTCGGGCGGGTTGTCCACAGATCACGAAGGAGGTATTGCGGGCCCCCGTGGGACCCATGGCCGGTTCCGCTGTTCGGGTTACTTGCGACCGTTTGATCCCGCGGTGTCATCGTGCGAGGCAAGATCAACCGGCGGCGATGCCCTCGGGTGACGTAGCGAGGAAACCGTCCCCGCATGGACGCGCACCTGTCGCAACGCTGAAACCGTTGGCGCAGGGGAAAGTTCCCTGCGGGCTTCGGCAGTTCGGTCGCTCACATCATGAGGGCACCGGCGATCACAGCTAGGGGAGAGTCCATGACAGGCGTGACGAAGGGCCTCGGCTTGGGGGCAATCATCGTGATCACGGTCGGCGCGGTGGTGCTGTCTGTCGGATCCATCAGTTACCAGGCCTCTGACTCCGGAAATGGGGCGAACATCGGCGCCGACGTCGCACTGACGTTCGGCCCCTATCTCGTCGCCCTCGGCCTGATCTTGGGAATCGCGGCTGCCGTCGCCCACTTCACCAGCCGGGCACGCCAACCCCGCTAGTGATCAGTTCCCACGGGGTCGATGTCCACACCACGTGGGCGTCGACCTTGTTGTGCTACCTGGCCTGCGTTCAGGATTCGATCTGCGGGTTGTCCTTCTTCGCCTTCTTGCGGTAGACGACCACGCCGCCCCAGAAGGCGAGGCCGTTGATGGTCAGGGTGGGGGCTGTGGCCGGCGCGGGTGGGGCGCCGGACTTGTCTTCGAGGACGAAGCCGCCCATGAGGCCGAGGCCGGTGACGTCGACGTTGATGTCGTCGGGGACCGTGATCTCGATGCCGCCCATGATGGCGACGGCGGTGATGGTCGACTGTTTGTCGGCGAAGCGGGCGCTGCGGAGGTCGATCTCCGCGCCGCCCCAGAAGGCGACGCTCGTGTGCTGCGGCGGGAGTACCCAGCTGCCCTTGCGGATGGCGCCGGAGAGAACGCCAATCGAGACGTTGGAGCCCGGGTGGCCGCCGATGCGGCTGTCGGGGAGGCCGAGGGCGCGGCTGGTGGCCGGCTGCAGAGCTGTGGAGGGCGTGGTGGGCGTGGCGCCGATCGGCAGGTCGCGGGTCACAGGCTTCAGCTCGCCGATGGTCTTCGCCGCGTAGACGGTGGAGAGCCGTTCCTCGAGCTCGGTGATCGTGATGCGGCCCTCGGACAGCGCTTGGTGCAGAACCTGCGCGACCTGCTCGCGGTCGGCGTCGGAGGCCCGCATCTGGTCGGGGCTCGGAAGGGCTGCGTCGTCACTCACCCGCGGCAGCCTAGCCCGATCGGGGTCGCTCGGGGTCCATCGAACGACGGATAAGGGCCAAGATGGGGCGATGGCATCTGCTCTGGTGGGGACCCTCGCACTGCCCGACGGCGCCCAGGTCCGCGGCCGCGGCCTCGGCCGACCCGCGCCGGAAGGCCCGGCGCCGACTTATGGTCTGTACCTGGGCTCGGGACGGTTGCGCCGCAAGTACGACGCCGGGCTGACCTGGGAGCACGACTGGATCCGCTGGCCGGACTTCCTGCTGCCCCTGAACTGGGGCGACGCTCGGCGCAAGATCCTGGCGCTGCACGCCCGCGCGCTGGCGGGGGAATCGGTGGAGGTGGCCTGTTACGGAGGGGTCGGCCGCACCGGCACGGTCCTCGCCTGTCTTGCCACGCTCTCCGACCTTGGGCCTGACGACGCTGTGACGTGGGTACGCGAGAACCACCACCACCGGGCCGTCGAAACGGCCTGGCAGCGGCGGTGGGTTCGCTGGTTCGCTAGCGCGCGGAGCTGAGGAAGGCGGTCCACGCGGTCCGCGACACGGTGAGGTGGCCGCCCGCGCGGTCCTTCGTGTCGCGGATCCCGATCTCGACCAATGAGGTGGCAACCTCGACACAGTTGGACTGGTCTGTGGTGTAGGAACTCGTTTGCCAAGCCGCGAACTCGACACAGTTGGAGTCGCTGGTGGTGTAGGAGCTCTTCCGCCACATGGCCTGGGCGAAGTCGGGGGCGATCATGGTTCGTACTCCTCGGCTTGAGTCGACTCGCCGATCATATCGGCAATCATCCGGGCTGAGGCGTCTGATGACAGGGCGATGGAGCGGATGCTGCGCCAAGCGGTCTTGACGCTGTCGATGTAGTCATCTTCTTCGAGAAAGCTGCTGGTACCCGGGCTCTCGACGTGCGCAAGGGTCGGCTCGCTGTGAAATTCGAGGAGGACAAAGGGGCCGCGCAAGCCAGGGTGCGCGCCGGCCGCGAAGGGAGCGATCTCCACGGTTACGTTCGAGCGTCGGCTCAGCTGCAGGAGATGCCGGAGCTGATTATGCATTGTTGCCGAGTCGCCAATTTGGCGGTGCAAGGCCATTTCATCGATGATGAGGTGAACCGAGGGGGCATCTCTGCGGCTCAGAATCAGTTGCCGGGTAGCGCGCGCGGCTACCAAGCTCTCGACCTCAGTCTCGGTGAGTAGGGTGTCGTTGCCGCGGATGAGTTCGCGACTGTATTCAGGGATCTGCGCGATGCCGGGGATCAGCAGCGTCTCGTAGTTCTTGATGACCGAAGCCTGCTCCTCGAACCGGATCAGGTCCTTCCACGTGGGTGGCAACTTCCCGTTCACTTCATGCCAGTTGCGCTCCTCGCCACCCCTCACGAGCGCCATGAGCTCTTGCCGCAGATCCGACGGAGCCTGCAGAAAACCGAGGATCGCCGCGACGTCGTCGGGGTACAAGCCGCGGTCGCCCGTTTCCATGCGGGAGATCTTGCTCTCCGAGAAGTCCACGCCTTCGGCCACCTGTTTGCAGGTCATCTTCCGCAGTAACCGCAGGCGGCGCAGTTCCCCGGAAACTCTCCGCTGCCGAACGGAGACTCCTTTGTTCTTCGTCATGGGCACACTTTGTCCTCTTGCCACGGTGGCACGAAAGATCGCTCACCTGAAGGAAGGTTGCGTGCGGTTCTGGCATCGGGAGAACGTTTGGCTCGTGTTCTCGCGGAGGAGGAAACCCATGCGCCAGTCTTGGAAGATCAGTGGATCGTACGCCAACTGGAGGATGATTGTCTGCATCGAGCCGCCGGATGATGCGAACGTGGCGGATGTGCCGGCGTGGCCGTTCGACAAGCTGGCGCCCGTGGTGGGGCATTTTTTCGAGGCGGTGAACTACTACGAGATGAGCCGAGACGCGGACGACACTCGGCAGCTAAGTTAGGCGGCATGGATGTGCACGTCGTCGATCACCCGTTGGCCAAGGCCCGCCTGTCCACGATGCGTGACGCGCGGACGGACAGCGCGGCGTTCCGGGCCGCGCTGCACGAGCTGACTGTGATGCTCGTGTACGAAGCCACCCGCGACGTGCCGGTGCGCACCGAGCGGATCCACACGCCCGTCGCGCGCACGGAGGCCTACCGGCTGGCCAGCCCGCCGCTGCTGGTCCCCGTGCTGCGCGCCGGCCTTGGCATGGCCGACGAGGCGCACAAGATGATCCCCGACGCGCAGATGGGGTTCGTCGGGCTCGCGCGCGACGAGGAGACCCTCAAGCCGACGCCCTACCTGGAATCGCTGCCGGAGTCGCTGGCCGACCGGCCCGTGATGGTGCTTGACCCGATGCTCGCGACGGGCGGGTCGATGGAGTACACCATCCGGCTGCTGACGGACCGGGGTGCGACGGACGTGACCGCTATTTGCGCCCTGGCCGCGCCCGAAGGTCTGGCGCACCTGGAGAAGACCGGCCTGCCGGTGCGCGTGGTCACCGCGAGCATCGACGAGCGGCTCAACGACTCCGGCTTCATCGTCCCCGGGCTCGGCGACGCGGGAGACCGCCAGTACGGCGCGGTCTGAACCAAGCCGTCTAAACAAGCCGTCTAACCAAGCGGTCTGATCAAGCGGTCTGAACCACCAGCGCAACACTCACAACACTTCGGAGGTTCCCGGCCACTTCCCGGTGTGACCATCCAAGGGGCAACCGTGGACGCCGAGCTCTTCGGGCGCGCGGCAGGCGGGGACGAGAGGGCGTTCGGCGAGCTGTTCGAACGCCACGCGCAGGCGGTGTGGAACCACGCCTACCGGCTGACCGGGTCGTGGGCGGTGGCCGAGGACCTGACGTCGAACACGTTCCTGATCGCTTGGCGCAAGCGCGCCGAGCTGAAGCTGATCAGGGACAGCGCGCTGCCGTGGCTGTACACCGTCGCGGGCAATCTCGCCCGCACGGAACACCGCGGCGCGCGCCGGCGGCTGCGGCTGCTGAGCCGGATCCCGGAACCGCAGGTGGTTTCGGATCACGCCGAAGCCGTCGCGGCCCAGCTCGACGGCGAGGAACGCCTGAAGGCGATCCTCGACGCCGTCGCCGGATTGTCCAAGGCGCAGCGCCAGGTCGTGGAGCTGTGCCTGCTGGGCGACGTGCCGACCGCCGACGCGGCGGCGCTGCTCGAAGTAGCGGAGGTCACCGTCCGCTCGCACCTGTCCCGGGCGCGAGCCCATTTGCGTGCCCTTCTGGAGGACAAATGATCGACAACCTCCCCCCGCGCCGTGAACTGCCGCCCGAGGTACGCGACCGCATGCGGCTCCGGATCCGCGCCGGGCTCGCCGACGAGAGCCGGCCCTCGCGCCGCCGTCCGATGTGGCTCGCCGCGGCGGCCGTGGTGGTGCTCGCCGCCGGTGCGGTGTTCGCGACCGGCGTAGTGCGCGACGGCGCGAACGGACCGGTGACGCCCGCGGCGCCGAATGCGGGGAGTGACGCCGCGCAGGCGGTGCTCGACCGTTGCTGGAACGCGGCGAAGCCCTACAGCTCCGCCATCACCGATCCGCGGGGCTGGAACATCGAGTTGATCGCCGGCCACGGCGCCGCCATCGTGATCGCCGCGACGATCGGGGACAAGCCGGTGTTCTGCGAGGTGACGGCGACGTCGGTGACCGTCTCGGACCCGGGGGCGAAGCCGGTGCTGGTGCCCGGCACGAATACGAAGGTGCTCCTGCGCACGGCCGACGGCCTGGTCGCGGGGTTGGCGGACCCGTCATGGCAGAGCGTGCAGGCAGTTGCGCCGGGGTCGAACCCGCTGCTCGGCGGCCCTCCTGTCTCGACGGTTTCGGCGAGGTCCCACCAGTTCGCGGTGTTCACCGACTCTGCGCCGACCGTGCCGGTCGCCCTCGGACCGGTGCTGCCCCTCAGGCCGGTGGACGCGTCCGCTGTCGTGCCGGTGGCCCCGGCGCCGTTGGTGACGACGGTCGATCTCCCGGCACCGGCGGAGCGGACGTCGGAAGCGGGCAAGTTCCTCGGCGAGTGCCTGGCCGGGTCCCAGCGGCAGGTGCCGGACCGCGACGCCTACGTGGCGGGCGCCTACCTCAGCTGGAACAACCGCAGGTTCGTTGTCGCGCGGCTGGGGCAGCACGTGATCACCTGCTCAGCGCGCCCCTATCCGGGGAGGGCGGGGGACACTTACTACGCGGTCGACCCGGCCGGCGGGCAGGGTGAGCTGAGGCCGCTCTCGGGTTTCGGGGTGCTCAGCTCGGTGCTGGCCCCGGTGAAGG
This sequence comes from Amycolatopsis sp. NPDC050768, assembly GCF_040654155.1. NCBI lineage: Bacteria > Bacillati > Actinomycetota > Actinomycetes > Pseudonocardiales > Pseudonocardiaceae > Amycolatopsis > Amycolatopsis sp. NPDC050768. Next base: position 331,689 of record NZ_JBFAHL010000001.1, on the reverse strand, counting down.
AAACGGGTGAGCCCGAGCGACAGGTGTTCGCCGGCGGTGTACCGCCGAACGTGACGCGGGTTTCGGTCACCTACCCGGGCCGGCAGCCGCAGGACGCGGTGCTGTCGCACGGCACCTTCGCGCTTTGGCACACCGACGCCGACAACTACCCGGACACGGACCCGGGGTCGAAGGTGAAGGCCTACGACGCCGCGGGCAACGTGGTGATCGAAGCCCAGCTCAAGCTGACCTGACGGTGGCGGTGACCATCGCCCGCCGTGGCGCTTACGCCGGGTTCGGTCCCTTGAGCCAGCCGGAAGCGTTGGCGCGCAAGGCTTCCTCGTACGCACCGCTCACGCTGAACTCCGGCGGCAGGTTCCCCGACAGCTCCAGCGACACCAGCCCGTGCACGAGGCCCCACGAGCTGACGATGATCACCTCGGGCGCCACGTCTGCGAACTGCCCCGACGCGATTCCGCGCCGGATGGTGTCCTCGAGTGGCTCGAGGGTGGTGCGGGCGAGGCGGTCGGCCTCGGCGTTGGGCTCGAATCCGGGCACGGAGCGCGTGAACATGATCGCGTACAGGTGCGGATCGGCCTGCGCGCTGGCGCGGTAGGCGACGCCGAGGCGCACCAGATCCGCGACGGCGTCGTCGGTCCGCTCCACGGCGTTCAGTCGCTCGCCGAAGCGGCGGAAGCCCTCGACGTACAGCGCGTTGACCAGGTCCGGCTTACTGCCGAACAGTGAGTACACGGCCGTGGTCGACGTCCCGGCGTCGGCGGCCAGCTTGCGCAGGGACAGGGCCTTCGGGCCGTCGGCGGAGATCAGCTCGCCGGCCCGGTCCAGCAGCTTCAGCCGGAGGGCTTCGTCGTGCGTACGGGGACGGGGCACGCGCTCAGGGTAACGCAACGGTGTTACGGTACGCGACCGTCAGTCGGGTGATGTGGTCGGTCCAGGGTGTTGAGGGCTGGGCGTGAGTGGGCGGGCCGGCGTGCATTTCACGGGGGTTGACCGGCTGACCTGCGCAATCCGGGCATCACCCCACCCGATCGGGATTTGACCTGGAGCGCACTCCAGGTCGTACTGTCGAGCGTATGAGCTACTCGATAGCGGAAGCCGCACGACGTAGCGGCCTGTCGATCGACACCCTTCGGTACTACGAGCGGATCAAGCTCCTGGACCCGCCGGCCCGCGACGCGGCGGGGCGACGCGCGTATTCGGACGACGATCTGAACTGGCTCGGGTTCCTCACCAAGCTGCGGCTCACCGGCATGCCCATCAAGAGCATGCGCGAGTACGCGTCACTGCGGCGCCACGGCGTCGCGAGCGCCGGGCGCCGCAAGGCGATCCTCGTGGAGCAGCGCCAGTCGGTAGCCGACCGGATCGCCGAGCTCCAGGGGTGCCTGGACATTCTGGATTACAAGATCAGTAACTACGACCAGGTGGAACGCAAGGTCCTCGGCCACGTGTCCGCCATGGAGGAGATCTCCGCGTGATCGCTACGAGGAAACTCGGTGAGCTGGAAGTAAGCGCCCAGGGACTGGGCTGCATGGGAATGAGCCAGGCCTACGGCGTGCGCGACGACGACAGCGAGTCGATCGCCACCGTGCACCGCGCGCTGGAGCTGGGTGTGACGCTGCTGGACACGGCCAACGTGTACGGGGCGGGGGAGAACGAGAAGCTGGTCGGCCGCGCGATCGCGGACCGGCGCGACCAGGTGGTGCTGGCCACCAAGTTCGGCATCGTGTGGAAGGACGGCGGCATGAGCGCGCGCGGCGACGCCGCGTACGTGAAGCAGTGCTGCGACGAGTCGCTGCAGCGCCTGGGTGTCGACCACATCGACCTCTACTACCAGCACCGTGTGGACCCGGACACGCCCGTCGAGGAGACGTGGGGCGCGCTGGCCGAGCTCGTGGCTGCCGGAAAGATCCGCTACGCCGGGATTTCCGAGGCGAACGCCGACACGATCCGGCGCGCCCACGCGGTGCACCCGGTCACGGCGCTGCAGAGCGAGTGGTCGCTGTGGACGCGCGGCATCGAGGACGAGATCCTCGCGACCTGCCGTGAGCTGGGCATCGGCGTGGTGCCGTTCTCGCCGCTCGGCCGCGGTTTCCTGACCGGCGCTGTGACGTCGGTCAAGGACCTGCCCGAGGACGACATGCGCCGCGGGATGCCGCGCTTCGCCGACGGCAACTTCGAGCAGAACATGGCCATTGTGGACGCTTTGCGCGCGCTGGCCGAGGCGAAGGGCGTGACCGCCGGGCAGCTCGCGCTCGCGTGGGTGCAGGCCCAAGGCGACGACGTGGTGCCGATCCCGGGCACGAAGCGCCGCAAGTACCTCGAAGAGAACGTCGCCGCGGCTCAGCTGCAACTGTCCGAAGAGGACATCGCGGCGATCGAGCAGGCGGCTCCGGCCGGCGCCGTGGCCGGGGCGCGCTACCCCGAGCGGCTCGCGCGCGCGGCCGGCAAGTAAATCCTTTCCGTGAAGGGCCCCTGGGACTCCCGGGGCCCTTCACAGACCGAACTCCAGGAGAAAACATGGCTGGGTCGACGCTGCCTGCCCGCCGCCTCGGCACGCTCGAAGTGAGCGCGCAGGGCCTCGGCTGCATGGGGATGAGCGAGTTCTACGGAGAGGGTGACGACACCGAGTCGATCGCCACCATCCACCGCGCGCTGGAGCTTGGCGTGACGCTGCTCGACACCGCCGACATGTACGGCATGGGGGCCAACGAAGAGCTCGTCGGCCGCGCGATCGCCGACCGGCGCGAGAAGGTCGTGCTGGCCACGAAGTTCGGCTTCGTGCGCGACCGCGAGGACCCGAGCAAGCGCGGGGTGCGCGGCGACGCGGAGTACGTGCGCGAGGCCGTGGAGAACTCGTTGCGGCGCTTGGGCATCGATCACATCGACCTCTACTACCAGCACCGCGTGGACCCAGACGTCCCCATCGAGGAGACGGTCGGGGCCATGGCCGAGCTGGTGCGGCAGGGCAAGGTGCGCCACCTGGGCCTGTCCGAGGCCGGCGCCGAGACGATCCGCCGCGCCCACGCCGTGCACCCGATCTCTGCCGTGCAGACGGAGTGGTCGCTGTGGTCGCGCGACATCGAGGACGCCGTGGTGCCGGCGTGCCGGGAGCTCGGCATCGGCCTCGTGCCGTACTCGCCGCTGGGCCGTGGGTTCCTGACCGGCAAGTTCACCTCGGCCGCCGACTTCGGTGAGGACGACTTCCGCCGCCAGACGCAGCCGCGCTTCGCCGAGGGCAACCTCGAGAAGAACCTCGCGATGGTCGAGGCGCTGCGCGCACTGGCCGAGCGGAAGGGCGTGACCGCGGGGCAGCTCGCGCTCGCCTGGGTGCAGGCCCAAGGCGACGACGTGGTCCCGATCCCGGGGACGAAGCGGCGCAAGTACCTCGACGAGAACGTCGGCGCCGTCGCGCTCGAACTGTCCGAAGAGGACATCCGAGCGATCGAGACGGCCGTGCCCGCCGCCGAAGTGGCCGGCAAGCGTTACTCCGAGACGGCGATGAAGCTCCTGTCACGCTGAGCCACCTGACCGTGAAGGGCACCTTGCGGGACGCTGGTTCCCCCGAGGTGCCCTTCACGGATTTTCGCCCACCCGCTGATCGGGATCTCTGAGCCTTTTCTGAGATCTCGGGTTCAGGCTGTCGGCCGTCAGGCGAAGATCGAGGCTGGAGGCCGGTGTGGTGGACGACGTTCTGGACTATCTGGTGGTCGGCGCGGGGCCCGCGGGCCTGCAGCTCGGCCGGCAGCTCGAACAGGCGGGTCACCGCTACCTCTTGCTCGAAGCCGGCCCCACGCCGGCCACGTTCTTCACGAGGTTCCCGCGCCACCGCACGCTGATCTCGGTGAACAAGAAGCACACGGGCTGGACCGACCCGGAGCTCAACCTGCGCGTCGACTGGAATTCACTCCTCGACGACGGTCCCGACCCCCTGTTGTTCACCGACTACAGCGCCGAGCTCTTCCCGCCGGCCGAGACGTTCGTGCGCTACACCGCCGACTACGCGGCGAAGCACAAGATCGCCATCCGCTACGGCACCCGGGTGACGCGGATCAGCCGTGACAAGGAAAGCGCTCTCTTCACGATCACCGACGGCGACGGAGTCGCGTTCACCACCAAGCGCCTGATCATGGCGACCGGTGTGACGAAGCCGTACATCCCCGACGTTCCGGGCATGGAGCTCGTGGACCAGTACGCAGACTTCGACACCGACCCCGCGCAGTTCACCAACAAGCGCGTGCTCATCCTCGGCAAGGCCAACTCGGCCTTCGAGACCGCCGACAGCATCAACGCGTACGCGGCCGTGCTGCACGTGGCCGGTCCGCGCCCGGTGAAGCTCGCCTGGCGCACGCACTTCGTCGGCCACCTGCGCGCGTTCAACGCCGGCGTGCTCGACATGTACCAGCTCAAGCTGCAGCACGCGATCCTCGACGGCGACGTGCGGGAGATCCGCAAGGACGAAGACGGCTACCACGTGAAGTTCGCCTTCGCCCGCGCCGACGAGGTCGTGAAGGAGATCCGCTACGACCGCGTGATCGCCGCCACCGGCTTCCGCTTCGACGCCTCGATGTTCGACGAGGACTGCCGCCCCGAGCTCACGATCAACGACCGCTTCCCGGCGCAGACGTCGTCGTGGGAGTCGGTGAACGTGCCCGGCCTGTACTTCGCCGGCACGATCACGCAGGCCCGCGACTTCAAGAAGGCCACCAGCGGGTTCATCCACGGCTTCCGCTACGGCGTGCGCGCGCTGTCGAAGGTGCTCGAAGAGCGCTACCACGACAACGAGTGGCCGCAGACCGTGCTCAAGGCCGAGACCGGCGAGCTGGTCGACGCCGTGCTCAAGCGGATCAACCGGACCTCCGGGCTGTTCCAGCAGTTCGGTTTCCTCGCCGACATCCTCATCGTCGAGGGCGGCCAGGCCCGCTACCTCGAAGAGATGCCGGTGGCCCGCTTCGCCGACTCTCCGCTCAACGGCGCCGAAAACGCCTTCCTCATCACGCTCGACTACGGCCCGGACCACGACAAGGTCGACCCGTTCGACTTCACCGTGAAGCGCGCGAGCCAGGACGTCGCCAACGACAACGGCGAGGGCCACTACCTGCACCCGATCGTCCGCCACTACCGGCGCGGCGAGCTCGTGGCGACCCACCACGTGACGGAGAACCTCGAGAACGAGTGGGACCGCCCCGTGCACGTGGACGCGCTCACGAAGTTCTTCACCGACCAGCTGGCCTGACCCGTGCGCACGATCGCGGAACTCGAAGCCGCGGCGCGCGAGCGGCTCGACCCGGCGCACTACGACTTCTACGCGGGTGCCGCCGGCGACGAGCTGACGCTGCGGGCCAACGAAGAGGCGTTCTCCCGGCGTGTGCTCGTGCCCCGCGTACTGCGGGGCGCGGCCAAGCGCGACCTCGCGACGGAGCTGGTCGGCTCGCCGCTGTCGATGCCGGTGCTGGTGTCGCCGACGGCGTTCCACCGGTTGGCGGACACCGACGGCGAACTGGCGACGGCGAAGGCGGTCGCGAAAGCCGGCACGGTGCTGGTGGTGAGCATGGCCGCGACCACGGCCGTGGAGGACATCGCCGACGCCGCGCGCCAGGCCGCGGCCGACCCGGCGCTGTGGTTCCAGCTGTACTTGCAGCCGGACCTGGAGTTCACGGAGTCCGTGGTGCGCCGGGCCGAACGCGCGGGCGTGCGGGCGTTCGTGGTCACGGTCGACTCGCCGGTGTTCGGCCGGCGGGAACGCGACCACCGCAACGGCTTCCACGACCTGCCGCCCGGGCTGGTTGTGGAGAACCTGCGCGACGGTTCGGGCCGTGTGCGCGACATCGAGATGTCGGCCGAGTTCACGTGGGAGCACGTGGCGTGGCTCAAGCGCACGACGGCGCTTCCCGTGCTGCTCAAGGGAGTGCTGCACCCGGACGACGCCCGCCTCGCGGTCGGGGCCGGCGTCGACGGGCTCGTGGTGTCGAACCACGGCGGCCGTCAGCTCGACACCGCCGTGTCTACTGTGGACGCTTTGCCCGCGCTGGCCGAGGCCGTGGCGGGCGCGATCCCGCTCGTGCTCGACGGCGGCGTGCGGCGGGGCACCGACGTGGTGAAGGCGCTCGCGCTGGGCGCCACCGCCGTCGGCGTCGGCCGGCCCGTGGTGTGGGGCCTCGCCGCGGCGGGTGAGGAAGGGGTGACGGAAGTGCTGGAACGCCTCCGGGAAGAGACCGACCACACGCTCGCGCTGTGCGGGGCCGCCGCGCTCGGCGACCTGACCGCGGACCTCGTCCGATGAGGCGGCTGCTCACGGCCGCGCTGGCGGCTGGGCTCGTCGGTTCGCTGCCGAAATGGCTGCCCGGCCGCGTGGTCGCGTTGCGGGTGAAGATCTTCGCGCTGGTCAACGGCGACGAAGGCCTGCCGATCCCCGGCGAGCGCGTGGGCGTGAAGAACTTCCGCCGCGTGTACGCCGACCCGGCGGCCAACGGGCGCAGCAAGGGCGCGGCGCTGTCGGACCTGTTCTGGTACTGGCTCGCGCCCGGCCCGGAGGTCCACCAGGAGCACCTGGAGGCGGGGCCGCGCTACGACGAGGTCGCCAAGACCACGCGCCATATCCTCGTGAAGACGCGCGCGGAGTCCGAAGAGCTCACGCGCCGCGTGGCCGAGCACGTGCTCGACGGCCTGGAAGTCGGCGACGGCCGGCTGATCCGGCTGCGCGACGAGATGATGCCGATCTGGGCCGAGCTGTACTACGAGCTCGTGTTCGGCGAACCGTGCCCGCCCGAGGCGCGCGACCTCATCGTGGGCCACGCCGACGACGTCGTGTCGGCGCTGAAGTGCGTGCGGCCCCGCAACATGCGCCGCCGCGCGAAGCTCACGAAGTACCTGCGGCGTCGCCTCGGCGACATCCCGCACGCGCTGCCGACCCGGCTCACGCGCGACGAGCAGGTGTTCTACCTGCAGGGCACGTTCTTCAATACCGCCGTGGTGCAGATGTCGGAGGCGATGGCGCACCTGCTGATGATCATCGCGCAGCACCCGGACGTGCAGCGGCGGCTGGCGGCCGACCCGGACGACGACGAGTACCTCGACCGCGTGATCGACGAGGGCCTGCGCACCTACCCGCTCTTCGGCATCGCCCACCGCATCACCACCGGCGACATCGAGCTCGACGACACGACGATCGACGCCGGCACCGTGCTCCTGTTCAGCTACCCCGACTTCCACCACGCGGGCTTCGAGCGGCCCGACGAGTTCGACCCGTCGCGCTGGGAGCCGCCGGTCGGGTGCCCGGCGCACGCAGCAGGTTCCAGCAAAGCGCCCGCCAAGAAGGACGTGAACTTCCTGCCCTTCGGCGTCGCGCAGAACCGCGCGTGCCCGGCCCGCGGGCTGGCGCCGATCACGATGCGCGTGGTGACGCGGGAGTTCCTGCGCCGCTACTCCGTCGTGTCGAGCGCGGCCCACACGCGCTCGATCCCCAACCGCGGCCCGGTGTTCCTCACCCCGCGCGGCTCGGCGCGCTCGACCCGCGGCCCGCTGGCGTACCTCGCCGTGCGCGATCGCTGGGAAGACGTGTGGCGCAGCCTCGCCCAGCTCGTGTTCGGCACCTACATGGTGCTCGACGCGCGGCAGAAGCGTTTGTGCGTGAACTACTTCGCGAACCACGGAGGCGAATGATGACCGCGTCAGAGGCGGCTCCCGCGTTTTTCCTCGCGGCGGTGGTGATCCTGGTGGTGGTGCGGCTCGTGACCATGCTCGCCGTGAAGCTCGGGCAGCCGCCCGTCGTCGGCGAGATGGTGTCGGGGGTGCTGCTCGGGCCGTCGCTGCTCGGGCTCCTGCTGCCGGGCGTCCAGTCGTACCTGTTCCCCGACACCGTGCGCACGCTCGTGTACCTGGGCGGGCAGATCGGGCTCGTGCTCTACATGTTCGGCGCGGGCTACGAGTTCCGCACCAAAACGGTGCGGGAGTCGTCGAAGCTGGTGGCCGCCGTGTCGAGCGCCGGGACCGGGATTCCGCTCGTGCTGGGGATCGGCGTCGCCGTGGTGGGCACGGGCTGGGTCGGCATCACCAAGCCGGGCGTGTCGCCGGTGGTGTCGGCGGCGTTCGTCGGGGTCGCGATCGCGATCACGGCGTTCCCGATGCTCGCGCGGATCATCACCGAACGCGGCCTGACGAAAACGCGCTTCGGCTCGCTCGCGCTGGCGTGCGGTGCGGTCGACGACGTGCTCGCGTGGATCCTGCTGGCGGTGGTCGTCGGCATGCACGCGGGCTCGGCCGGGCCGATCGCGCTGGCGCTGGGCGGCGGCGTGGTGTTCGCGCTGTTGGTGTGGATCGTGGCGCGGCGGGTGTTCTCGAAGATGTTCGCCAGCCCGCGGATGTCGGTGGACCAGCGGCTGCTCGTCACCGCGATGATCCTGTTCGCCGCCGCGTGGTTCACCGACACCATCGGGCTTTACGCGGTGTTCGGCGCCTTCGTCACCGGCATCGCGTTCCCGCGCGGCGAAGCGGCCGACGCCGTGGTCTCGAAGCTGCTGCCGGTGGGCAACGTCGTGTTCCTGCCGCTGTTCTTCACCTACTCCGGCCTGAACACGCGGTTCGCGCTGCTGGCCGACCCGAACCTGCTGCTGTTCGCCCTGCTGTGCGTGGTGGTGGCGATCGTCGGGAAGCTCGGGGCGTCGTGGGGCGCGGCGCGGCTGGCGGGGGAGCCGCAGCCGGTCGCGTTGCGGATCGGCGTGCTCGTGAACGCGCGGGGGCTGATGCAGCTGATCGCGCTGAACGTCGGGCTGCAGGCGGGCATCGTGTCGCCGGCGCTGTTCACAGTGCTGGTGCTCGTGGCCCTGGTGACCACGATCATGACCGCCCCGCTGCTGAGCTGGATCGACCGGCGGGATCGGAAGAAGTACTCGTCCGATCAGCTGCCGGAGTTCCTCCTTTCGGCCCAACCAGCGGGTAAATGATCGATTCCCTACGAAAGTTGAGGGTTCAATCGGCGCGCTGACTGCGAGTATGAACACGTGCACGAAGAGGCAGGAAGCGCAGCCCGAGTGCTCCTCGTGGAGGACGATCGTGAACTGGCCGGAATGCTGTCCGAGCTGCTCACCGGCGAGGGCTACGAGGTCGAGCTCGCCCACGACGGCCAGCGCGGCCTGCACCGTGGCCTCACCGGCCACCACGACGTGATCATCCTCGACCGGCGGCTGCCGGTGATGGACGGGCTCGAGGTGCTCGCCGGGCTGCGGCGCCGGGCCGTGACCGCGCGCGTGCTGGTGCTTTCGGCGCTGGGCGAGCTGGCCGACCGCGTCCACGGTCTCGACGCGGGCGCCGACGACTACCTGGTGAAACCGTTCGAGACCGACGAGCTGCTGGCCCGGCTGCGCGCGTTGTGCCGGCGGGACCTCGACGGTGCCGAGTGCCTGCCGCTCGGCACCGCGGCGCTCGACCTGCTGCGCCACGAGGTCGTGCTGCCCCGCGGGGAGCGTGTGACGTTGTCGGGGCGCGAGTTCGAGCTGCTGCGCACGCTCGCGCAGCGGCCGAAGGCCATCCACCCGCGGGAGGCGCTGCGCACCCACGTGTTCGCCGACTCGACGGGGGAATCCATTGTGGACACCTACGTGTACTACCTGAGGCGCAAGCTGGGTCGCGAGGTGGTGAAGACCGTCCACGGCCTGGGTTACCAGATCGGGGCCATGTGACGGTGATCGTCGATCCCGACACGCGGGCGCTGCGGCGCGCGCGGCGGACGATCGCGAGCCAGATCGCCGTGGTGATCACGCTGGTCGTGCTCGCCGCCGGCGCCATCGCGTACTGGGTGCTGGTGCACGGCCAGGGCGAGGAGGTCGACCGGCAGATCGACTACACGCTGGCCCAGGGCCTGTCGGCGACGCCGCCGGGCTGCGTGTTCCTGGTGACGCCGGCCGGGCACGTGCCCGCGGCGTTGCCGTTCGTGCCGCCGCCCGCGCCCACCGTGCCGCCCGGCGGTTCCGTGACCACGGAACAGGAACTGGCCGGCTCGACGTTCACGGTCCGCGCCGTCGACCACGGCGGCCAGGTGTGGCAGGTCTTCGTCGACCAGCGCTACCAGGCCGCCGACCGGCAGCAGCTGCTGATGGGCCTGGTGATCGCGGAACTGGTGGTACTGCTGGTTTCCGTCTTCAGCGGCTTCGTCCTGGCCGCGCGCGCGATCCGGCCGCTGGGCGAGGCGTTGCGGCGCCAGCGCACCTTCGTCGCCGACGCGTCGCACGAGCTGCGCGCGCCGCTCACCCGCCTGCACACGCGCGCGCAGCTGCTGGCGCGGCGGGCACGGGTGTCGCCGGTGCCCTCGGACGACCTGGACCTGCTGGTCTCCGGCACACGCGAGCTGGGTGAAGTCGTGGAGGACCTGCTGCTGTCGACGCAGGCGTGCAACGAGCGGCCATTGCTGGAGCCGGTGGAGCTCGGTCTGCTGGCCGAGCAGGCGGTGGAGGCCGAAGCCGTGCGCGCGGGGGACCGGCGCGTGCGGATCGAGGTGCGCCGTTCGCCGGGACTGCTCGACGTGGTGCCGGGCGTGCCGGCGGCGTTGCGGCGGGTGCTGTCGGCTTTGCTGGACAACGCGATCGGCCACACCCCGCCCGGCGGGTCGATCGAGGTGACGCTGGAGAACCCGGACGACCGGCACGTCGAGATCCGCGTCGCCGACACCGGAGTCGGCTTCGCGCAACGGGATGCGGAGCGGCTGTTCGAGCGGTTCGCCCACGGCGGCCAGGGTGAGGGCCGCCGGTTCGGGCTCGGTTTGGCGCTGGTGCACGAAGTCGTGACGGGCCACGGCGGAACCATCGCCGCGGCGGGGGTTCCGGGCGTCGGGGCGACGTTCACGCTGAGGTTCACGAGGGCCTGAGCGCCAGCGGCCGGCGCCCCTGAACCCGGCTGCTCCGCCTCCCACCTCACGCCCGGCAACTGCGATCGATCTCGTTCCCGAGCCGTCCGCGACTACGCGCCACCACCCACCAGCCGAGTAGCAGCAACGTTGATCCCCATCGCCCACGGCACCAAGCCATCCACCGCGAGCGGTTCGACCTCCGCCAGGAACCTCTCCCGCAACTCGGCCACCTCATCCTTCGGCACCACGGACAACTCGTAGAACGTCTCCGCGTTGTCCTGCCATACCGCCAGCGGGGTACTGCGGTGCCGGATGGTGATCCGCTCCCACGTCACCGGCGCGAACCCCACCGGCCCGAGGATCTCGTCGAGACCCTCCCTGGTCCGACTGCGCTGATCACCGAACCTCGGCAACAACCCTTGCCCGCGAGCAGCCCGAAAGAGCGGCAGGGCGAGCGACCGGAACACCTCGAGGGCAGCACTTTCCTCGGCACCACCGCTTCCCACCGCGATCGCGAACCGCCCACCGGGCACCAGCACTCGCGCCGCTTCCGCCGCAACTTGATCCGGCTCGCTCATCAGCATGAACGCCATGTGCGACACCACCGCATCGAACGACTCGTCTTCCCAGGGCAGCTCCTGTGCCCGACCGACGCGAAGATCCGCGTGCTGCAGCTCCGGCCGCCGGCGTGCGAACGCGAGCTCGTTCACCGAAAGATCGATCCCCGCCAACCGCTGCGCTCCGTGATCGGCGAACACGGACAGCAGCTCCCCGTCCGCGCACCCGAGGTCGAGCACCCGATCGGCGTCGCCGACGCGGTCGGCGAACGCCTCATACGCCGTGCGGCCGTCCGGAGTCAGGACTTCGCGAATGCTCACCGACTGCTTGCCAGGGTCACGGTCGTGAAAGGTCCGGAGGAACTGCTCGACGGAAGGCCGTGAAGTCATCGGTCGACCCTATTCGCCGGGACGACGACCGAATCTCACCGCCGCGCCGCCGCCGACGTCGAACGGGCGCGCCGGTAGGCGTTGCGAAAGGCGTAGCGTGACAGTGTTTTAAAACGGTGTTATGGTTACTTCCAGAACGCTCTGGGAGGAGAAAGCCATGCACGGACCGGTCCAGCTGTTCACCGTCATCGCCCTCGTGTCGCTGCCCACGGTGATGTACGGCGGCTACGCGCTGATGGGGCTGCTCAAGCGCGGGGTGCTCAACGACCGGCAGAAGAGTTTCTTCCGCGCCGGCCACGCGCACGCCGGGGTGCTGCTCGTACTCGCGCTGGTGGCGTTGCAGGTGCTCGACCGCAGCGGGCTGTCGGATTCGCTGCGGTGGGTGGCGTGCTTCCTGCTGCTGTTCGGCGTGCTGGCGCAGTCGGGCGGGTTCTTCCTGGCGATGCTGCGCACGCGGGTCGGCATGTCGATCACCACCGCCGGAGCCGTGCTGCTCGGCGCGGCCGTGCTCATCACGGCGTACGGGGTGGCCTTCCTTTAACGGCTGGGCACGGTCGTTAAGCTTGATGACGTGCCTGAATACCTGTCGACCGCGCCTGTCAAGGGGACCCGAGACTTCGTCCCCGCCGAAATGTCCGTTCGCACGCAGGTGTTCGGCCATCTCTACGACGTCCTGGAGCGCTACGGCTTCCTCCGCTACGACGCTCCCGTGCTGGAGCCCGCCGAGATCTACGAGCGGAAGTCGGGCCAGGAGATCGCCGACCAGCAGCTCTACACGCTGACGACGAAGGGTGGCGAGCGCCTCGCGCTGCGCCCGGAGATGACGCCGTCGGTGGCCCGGATGATCGCCGGCAACGCGAAATCGCTGTCGTTCCCCGTGCGCTGGTACAGCCACCCGAACTGCTTCCGCTACGAGCGCCCGCAGCGTGGCCGCGTGCGGGAGCACTGGCAGATCAACGCGGACATCTTCGGTTCCGAGAGCGCGAACTGCGAGATCGAGATGTTCGAGCTGATCCACGACCTCATGGAGTCGGTGGGTGCGTCTTCGGACATGTTCGCCGTGCGCGTGAACGACCGGAACCTGCTGACGTCGGCGCTCATCGACGTGGTGGGCGTCTCCGCGGAGCACCTGCCGGCCGTGTTCGGCTTGGTGGACCGCTGGGAGAAGACGTCGGCGGAGGAGCACGCTTCGTCCGCCGAGGAGATCGGACTCACGGACAAGCAGTTCGAGAAGCTCACCGAGGCCCTCGGCTCCGGTGCCGCGCTGCTCGACGAGCTGCCCGCGGAGGTCAAGGAGCAGTCGAACCTGGTGCGCGTGCTGTCCAGCTCGGCCGCGAGCCTGGTGAAGTTCGAGCCGATGATCGTGCGCGGGCTGGCCTACTACACGTCCACCGTGTTCGAGGTCTTCGACACCTCGCCGAAGAACCGCCGCGCCCTCTTCGGCGGCGGCCGCTACGCCGACCTCGCCTCGCTCTTCACCAAGGAACGCATCCCGGGCATCGGCTTCGGCATGGGCGACGTCACGCTCATGGACTTCCTCGACACCCACGGCCTCACGCCCGCCCCGCGCACCGAGGTGGACGTCATGGTCATCCCGGTCACCGAGGAACTCGCCGACGCCGCTCGCCAGGTCGCGACCTCCCTGCGCCGCGCCGGCCTCCGCACGTCGACCCCGATCGAGCACCGCAAGCTCGGCAAGGAGCTCACCCGCGCCGACAAGGCCGGCGCCGCGGCCGTGGTGATCGTGGGCCAGGAGGACTGGGACGGTGGGAACGTGACCGTCCGGAGCCTGGCCACGCGGGAACAGCAGCAGGTCGCGCTGGCCGACGTCGCCGCGACCGTGGGTGGGCTGGTTACGCCGGCTTGAGTTTTTCCTTGTAGATCACCGAAAACAGCCCCGCCCGGCGAAAGCCCGGCGGGGCTGTTTTCGTGTCTCCCTCGCAGCCGCTGCAGCGGTCCCGCCCCCTCGGCGGGGCCGGGTCAGGGCTGGAGGGAGAAGGAGGCGACCAGCGAGGCGACTTCGGCCGGCTGGTCGACGAACGGGGTGTGGCCGGAATCAAGGAAGGTGACGTCGGCGCCGGCGGTGTGGTAGCGGGTGGCGGCGGAAGTGTGGTCGTAGAGGCGGTCGCGGCGGCCGAGGATCGCGAGGGTGGGCAGGCCGAGCGCGGAGATCTGCGCGTCGAGCGGGTTGGTGGCCAGGAGGCGGCGCCGTTCGGTGAGGACGGCGTGGGCCATGGCCGGGCTGGTGGCGGAGAAGTCGGCGTGGGCCTGGCGCAGCGGGGTAGGGCGCAACACGAAACCGACAGGGGCCGACGAAGCCAAACGGTGCAGCAAGCGGCCGGCGAACGGCGCCGCGAGCAAACCGTTGCCCGGCGGGAAAGTGGCGTGGCTGTAGTCCGGCGCCTGTCCGATGAGGACGGTCCGGGTCACGGTCCCCGAAAGCGAAGCCAGCGCCAGCACCACGTCGGCGCCGAAGGAGTGGCCGACGGCCGTCACGTGGCCGGCGCCGATCAGCTTCAGGGCGCCGGCCAGGGTCGTGGCCTGGGAGACGGCGTCGAGGCCCGTGTGGCCGCCCGTGCAGCCGTGGCCGCGCAGGTCGGGACGCAGCACGCGGAAGCGGTCGGCCAGCAGGGGCGCCAGGCGGTCGAAGGAGTGCAGCGAGCCGCTGAAGCCGTGCACGAGCAGCACGGCCGGCGCGTCGGCGGGGCCGTCTTCGCGCAGGTGCATTGCGACCCCGTCGACGTCGAGGACGGTGCCGGTCGTTCGCCGCGTCACTTCACCGCCCGGGCCATGGTGCGCCCGGCGGCGCGGCCGGAGAAGATGCAGCCGCCGAGGAACGTGCCCTCCAGCGCGTTGTAGCCGTGCACGCCACCGCCGCCGAAGCCCGCGACCTCGCCCGCCGCGTACAGCCCGGTCAGCGGCGTGCCGTCGGCCCGCAGCACGCGCGAGTCCAGGTCCGTCTGCACGCCGCCCAAAGTCTTGCGCGTGAGGATGTTCAGCCGCACGGCGATCAACGGCCCGTGCGCCGGGTCGAGGATCCGGTGCGGCTTCGCCACGCGCGCGACGCGGTCGCCGACGAACTTGCGCGCGTTGGCCACCGCCATCAGCTGCAGGTCCTTCGAGTACCGGTTCCCGATCTCAAGGTCACGAGCCACGATCTGGCGCTCCAGCAAGGAAACGTCCAGGGCCGGCCCGCGAGCGATCTTGTTCATCCCGTCGACGAGCGTCGCCAGATCGTCGGCCACCACGAAGTCGACGCCGTGGCGCTTGAACGCGTCCACCGGCCCCGGCGCGCCCTTCGCGGCGCGGCTGAGCAACGTCTGCTTCAGGTCCTTCCCCGTGATGTCCGGGTTCTGCTCGGAGCCCGACAGCATGAACTCCTTCTCGAGGATCGACTGCGTGAGCACGAACCACGAGTAGTCGTAACCGGTCGACAGCACGGCCTTCAGCGTCTGCAGCGTGTCGAACCCCGGGAAGTTCGGCGCGGGCAGCCGCACCCCGTTGGCGTCGAACCACATCGACGACGGCCCGGGGATGATCCGGATCGCGTGGTCCGGCCAGATCGGGTCCCAGTTGTGGATGCCCTCCACGTAGTGCCACATGCGGTCCCGGTTCACCACGCGCGCGCCCGCGGCCTCGCTGATGCCGATCATGCGACCGTCCACATGGGCCGGAACGCCGGGGATCATCGTCGCCGGCGCCGGGCCCAGCCGGTCGACGGGCCAGTTCTGCCGCACCAGTTCGTGGTTGTGGCCGATGCCGCCGGAGCTCACCAGCACCGCCGGCGCCGACAGCTCGAACTCACCGGCGGCGACCCGTGAAGACTTCTTGCCCCGCGGCAGATCACTCGGCTCCAGCACGGTCCCGCGCACACCCGTGACCACGCCGTCGGTCTCCACCAGCTCGTCGACCTGGTGCCGGAACGCGAAGCGCACCTGGCCGCGCTGCTCCGCCGCCAGCACCGGCTCGGCGAACACCCGCACCACCTCGGGCCCGGTGCCCCACGTCAGGTGGAACCGCGGCACGGAGTTGCCGTGCCCGCCCGCCTTGCCGCCGCCGCGCTCGGCCCAGCCGACCAGCGGCGTCACGCGCAGGCCCAGCTCGTGCAGGTAGTCGCGCTTCTCGTACGTGGCGAAGCGGACGTACGCCTCGGCCCACTTGCGCGCCCACAGGTCCTCGTCCTCGCGGTCGAAGCCGGCCGAGTCGAGCCAGTCGCGCAACGCCAGCTCGTAGGAGTCCTTGATCCCCAGCCGGCGCTGCTCGGGGCTGTTCACGAACAGCAGCCCGCCGAGAGACCAGAACGCCTGGCCGCCCAGGTTCGCGCGGTTCTCCTGGTCCAGCACGAGCACGCGGCGCCCGGCCTTCACCAGCTCGTGGGTCGCGACCAGCCCGGCCAGGCCGGCGCCGACCACGATCGCGTCCGCTTCGAAGGCGTCCAACCTCAAGTCTCCTCGGTGTAGGCCGTGATCACCTGTACGCACAGGTCACGGCGCCGCTGCCACACGAGCGGGTTGTCGGGGTCCATCAGGCATTGCACGCTGGTGCCGTCGTGCATCGCGACGAGCGCCTGGCCCAGCGCCACGGGATCGGGGATCGAGCGGCCGGCCCGCGCGAGCAGCTCGACCATCAGCGGCATCAGCGCTTCGGCGATGGCTTCCTCGCGCGCGGTCATCACGCGCCGCAGGCTGGGGTTGCGCAGGGCGTGGGCGGTGAACTCGGCGCTCACGCGGAACCACGCGTCGTCCACGGGGATCGCGGGCAGCACGCGCTCGACGACCGCCCGCACGTCGGGCAGATCGACCGGCGTGAACGCGTCGAACGCCGCGCGCACGGCCGCGATCATCGCCGCCGACCGCCCTTCCCACATGGCCAGGAACAGCTCGTCGAGCGAGGCGAAGTTCGAGTAGAACGCACCGCGTGTGTAGCCCGCGCGCTCGCAGATCTGCTCCACTGTGGACCGTCCGAAGCCCTCTTCGGCGAACACCGGGAGAGCGGCTTCGAGCAGGCGCCGGCGGGTCTCCGCGCGACGGCGCGGCACGCGGTCCGCCGTCGGTTCGATCATCAGGCCTCCCGCTTTCGATACGCCAGCGTACTCAATGCACCGACGTATCGAAAGGGAGCGTGAGCAAGGTCAAGATCGACCCTGTTCAGTAACTAAGTACTTCAGCAACCCAGTACTTCAGTAAGCGCGCAGCTCAGGAAGCCGCGACGCCCCGCGCCATGACCAGCAGTGGCTTGCCCAGCGCCGCCAGTTCGGCCAGCGGGTCACCGTCGACCACCAGCAGGTCGGCCGCCAGCCCGGGCTCCAGCCGGCCTGTGACCGAGCCCAGGCCGAGGCCCGCTGCGCTGTCCTCGGTGGCGATCTCGAGGATTCGCCGCCGTGAGAAGCCGAGCCATTCGTACAGCTCGAGCGCGCCCACGGGGTCGTCGAACGTCGAGCCGGGCAGGCCCGCGTCGGTGCCCGAGAGCAGGCGCACACCGTGTTCCTCCAGCCACGGCAGCCGCCCGTAGACGCGGCGTGCGAGGTCCTCGCCCATGCGCTCGACCATCATCCGCCAGTTGCGGCTGCTCGTGGAGCACGCCGAGACGCCGCCCTTGGCCATGCGGCGCGCGACCTCCGGGCGCAGGTCGGTCTGCTGCGGGCCGGTCATGAACGTGCAGTGCTCGATCGTCGAGACGCCGGCCTCGACGCAGTCGGCGATCGCGTCGGCGCCGTGGGCGTGCGCGGCGACCGGCAGTCCGCGCCGCGCGGCCTGCGAGACGACCACGCCGAGCTGCCGCGCGTCGAACTGCGACTCCCACATCTCCGCGCCACCGGGCGTGATCTGGCCGCCGCCCGCCATCACCTTGATCACGTCGGCGCCCGCGGCCGCGTTGGCGTCGATCCGCGCGCGGATCTCGGCGTCGGAGGAGACCACGCCGCCGAAGAAGTGGCAGTGTCCATCCGGGACGGTCATCGGCGGCCCGGCCGCGAGCACCCGCGGTCCGCCGGCCGGCTTCACCACGGTGCGGCCGCCGAGGTCGCGTACGGTGGTGACGCCGCTGCGCAGCAGTTGCCCGAGCCGTTCCTCCGCACCGTTCGCGACATCGGTGTCATCACTGGCCAGGAAGTTCGGCAGCATCTCGCGCGTGGCGTCGAAACACAGGTGCACGTGGGAGTTGAACAGTCCCGCCAGCACGGTCGCGTCCGGGAAATCGCGCACCACGGGGTCGACGGCCGCCGCGGCCACCTCGTCGGGCCGACCGACCGCGACAATCTCGCCGTCGCGCACCAGCACGGCGCCGCCGTCGATCGGGGTCGAGGGCCGGGGCAGCACCCGGGCCGCCGTGATCAGGGTGTCCACGTTCAGTTTTCCTTTCCCACAAGCGTTGCCGACAGCGACAGCAGCGGCCGTACGTCCGATTCCAGGTCCGCGCCGCCGCCCGGCAGCACGAGCTTGGCCCGCCCGTCGCTCACCTCACCTGAGGCCTGGCGGGCCAGCGCGGTCCGCAGTGCCGCGGCCGCGGCGGACGGATCGTCGGCCGCGAGTGAGGCCAGGTCCGTCTCCAGGTACGGGCTCAGCTGCACCAGCCCGTCGCGGATCTCGATCACGCGCCGGTAGTAGCGGCGGTGCACGGCGAACCGGTCGCGCAGGCCGTTGCCCGGCGGCGTCCGCAGCACGATGCTCGGGTAAGCCGCCACCAGGAGTGTCCACAGTGGAGCGAGGCGGTGGTGGTCGGCCCGGTGCCGGCGCCGCCGGACCACAGCCGCCACGCGAGCCCGCACACCGGGATAGGTGATGCCCGCGAGGAACAGCACGCTGCCGAGGATCACCAGAGGCACCCCGAGCCACAGCAACGCCGGCACGGCCACGTCGAACACCCACGCCACCACCAGGTACAGCGCCCGCAACACGCTGCCGGCGGCCGCCGCGAGGAGGCTCGCCGCACCGATGCGCAGGCCCGTGCGCAGGTGCGGGTCGGCCACGCGCTGGTAGCGCACGATCCACACCGCGCACGCCGTGATCGCGTAGATCAGGTACGCCCCACCACTGAAGTAGAACAACGCGATCCCAGGCTCGTGCACCGTGTCCGGCCCGAGGGCGGCACCCCGCAGCGGCACCGGCGTGATCGCCAGCGCGAACGTCATCACGGCGATCGCGGCGGCCAGCGGCACGAGCTCCAGCGCGACGCGGCGCGCCTGGCGCGGGCCGAGCGCGGAGCCGAGGAAGAAGATCAGCAGCGAGCAGACGCCGCACGAGAGCAGCACGTTGTTCGCCAGCCGCGCGCCACCCGGGGCGGTCAGGCCGTCGAACCACGTGGTGACCCCGCGTTGCTGGGCAAGGAACGCCAGCGCGAACGCGGCGATGGTGACCGTGACGGCCCAGTTCGGCAGCCGCGGCGAGCGCACCAGCTGGTAGACGCGCCAGGCGAGCGCCGCGGTGAAGAGGGCGAAGAAGGCAGCGGTCACAGCCAGCCCTGGTGGTCGCCCAACGTGCCTTGGATGCGCCGCAGGTCGTGGTCGGCCGCGGCGCGCGGGATCGTGTAGTTCAGCACCGACGCCCACTCGAGGATGATCGTGGCCACCGTCTCGGCCTCCCACTCGTGGGCCTCGTCGTAGGAGGTGCGGCGCAACGCGCGGCGCACGGTGTCCCCGTCGAGGCTTTCCACGGCCGGGCCCCGCAGGAAATCGGCCGGTTCCGCGTCTCCGCCCGGTTCGTGGTCGGCGAGCAGGTGGCCGAGCTCGTGCAGGATGATGTGGTCCTGGTGGGCTTTCGTCGTTTCCTGCTGGAAGAAGATGTAGTCGGCCGAGGCGGTCGCGATCCAGCAGCCGAACGGGCCGGGCACTTCGAGCGGGTAGGCCATGAGCCGGATCGCGCGGCCGCGGCGCTCGCCGAGGCGTTCGCAGAGCTGCCCGACGTCGAGCGGCGGCCTGATGTCGAGGTCCTTCAGCAGCCGCCGGCAGCGTTTGCGGAGTTCGCGTTCCTTCACGGTCCGCTGTGGCCTTCCCGTTCGGCGCGCTCATAGCGCTCGACGAGGTCGAGCAGGTCCATGACCTGACGGCGGCCCTGCGGCGAGAGCTCCTGCGCGCGCATGGCCATCAGCTTCGCCTCGACGGCCGGCGCGTCTCCGGAGACGCGCTCGTCCTCGTCGTCGAAGAAGTACGTGACCGGCACCCCGAACAGCTTCGCCAGCGCCTCGACGTAGTGGATCTTCGGGTTGATCCGCTTTCCGGTCGCCAGCTGCTGCAGGTACGCCGGCGACATCGCGGGCCCGCCCGTGCGCTCGATCGCCGCCGACATCTCCCGGTAGCTGTGCGGTGCGCGGCCGTCCGCCCGGGACGAGTCGATGAGCGTGCTCAGCTTCTCCGCGAAGGTGCGTTGCCGTGGCATCACCGCCCCTTTCCCCTTGTCCGGATAGTACTGTGCCGTCTGTTACCAATCCGACCACAGCCACGGCGGGAATGGTTGCCAGACGCGAGAGCGCCCGGCTCGGTGCCCGCCTACTTTTGGCCGGATCGGTAACGGCGTGTCTACTGTACGCACCTGTTGACACCGCCTGTATGCAGTGGTTTACAGTGGCCGCGTCCCGCTCCGGACACGTCCGCACTCTGGGGGTGTTCGGAACCCGGAGCGGGATCTTGTCCTGCGCCTGGCTCGCCGTGATCAGCCATTTGTAGTACGCTTGAGTGGTCAAGGTTGATCGCCTCGTAGCGAACCCTTGATCTGGCCTGTTGCCGGAGGTCGACCCCCAGGGCTTCCGGTGACAGGCCCCTTTATTTTCTGGGCCGGTCAGCCCATGAGTGTTGCGGCCACCGTCGCACCCAGCTCCTGCAACGCTTCCAGCGCCGCCTTGTCCGGTTCCCCCGTGAGCAGTACGGGGTCCGCGACCTGTGTCCAGCCCAGCCCCGTGGTGATCGACGCGAGCTGGCGCGCGGTGCCGGCCGTGTCGTTGTTCCCGTGCACGTACGCGCCGAACGGACGGCCGCGCGTCGAGTCGAGGCACGGGTAGTAGACGGTGTCGAAGAAGTGTTTGAGGGCGCCGCTCATGCTGCCGAGGTTCGCGGGGGTGCCGAGCAGATAACCGTCGGCGGCCAGCACGTCGGCCGCGGTCGCGCCGAGCGCGGGGCGGCGGACGACGTCGACGCCTTCGATGTCCGGGTGCTTCGCGCCGGCGAGCACGGCTTCGAACATCGCCTGCATCGACGGCGAAGGGGTGTGGTGCACGAGTAACAGCGTGGCCATGACCGCAGCCTGCCACTTGTGCCCGTGTCCACGCGCGGGCAGGCTGGGTCCGGTGATGGGGGAGAGACTGCGGCCCCGTCTTGTGGTAGCCGCAATCGTACTGCTCGGCTTGGCGGGGCTCGTCAGCACGCTCGCGCTGGTTTTCGCCGTGTTCACCGACGCGATCTTCGCGCCCCACGGCTGGACCAGCGAGATGGACCGGCTGTGGCCGTGGATGGTGCCCGCGGTGGTCGGCCTGCTCGCCGCCATCCTCTCGCGGCGGCGGGAGTTCATCGCGGCGTTCGTGGTGCTGCTGCTGGTCGACGTCGTCGGCCTGTTCGGACCGACCCTGCTCGGCCGCGACGTCGAACCGGGGCCCCCGGTCCCGGTCAGCTCAGCAGCATGTTTATGTCTTCCCGCACCGCGCTGAGGCGAGTGGACGCGGTTTCCCGCGCCGCCGCGAGGTCACCGGTCACCGGCGTGACCACCTGCAGGTAGGCCTTCAACTTCGGCTCGGTGCCCGACGGGCGGATCACCACACGCAGGCCGTCGCCGCGCAGCCGCAGCACGTCGGCGTCGGGCAGGAGGTCTTCCTGCTTGACAGGTGTGCCGCCGAGTGTCACCGGCGGCTCGGCGCGCAGGCTCGCCATCAGCTTGCCGCGCACGGCAAGGTCGGTGACCCGCAAGGAAACCTGGTCCGTCAGGTGCACGCCGTGGCCGGTGGCGATGTCGTCGAGCACGTCGAGAGGCGTGCGGCCCTCGGCCTTGAGCGCCGCGGCGAACCCGGCGGCGAACACGGAGGCGGCGATGCCGTCCTTGTCCCGCACGAAACCCGGGTTCACGCAGAGGCCGAGCGCCTCCTCGTAGGCGAAGATCAGGCCTTCGCCCGCGCGCACCAGCCACTTGAAGCCCGTGAGCGTCTCGGCGTAGCGCGCGCCCGCGGCCTTCGCCAGCTCGCCGAGTAGCGAGGACGACACGATGGTGGTGGCCACGAGCGGATCGGGATTGTCCGTTGTGGACAGCAGGTGTGAGCCGAGCAGCACGCCCGTCTCGTCGCCGCGCAGCATGCGCCACTCGCCGTCGCGGCCGCGCACGCCGAGGGCGCAGCGGTCGGCGTCCGGATCGAGCGCCACGGCGAGGTCGGCGTCCACTTTGGACGCGAGCGCCAGCAGCAGGTCGGTGGCGCCGGGTTCCTCGGGGTTGGGGAACGAGACGGTGGGGAAGTCGGCGTCGGGCCGCGACTGCTCGGCGACGAAGTGCACGTCGGTGAACCCGGCTTGCGTGAGCGCCGTTTCCAGCGTCGCCGCGCCGACGCCGTGCAGCGCGGTGGCGGCGATCCGCAGCTCGCGCTCCGGGCTTCTGGGCAGGTTCGCGACGTCGGCGAGGTACGCGGCGCGCGGGTCGACGACCTCGGCCCCGGGTGCGCGCGGCACGTCGACCGCGGCGGGCGCGGCCTGGATGGCGTGCTCGATCTCGCCGTCGGACGGCGGCACGATCTGGCCGCCGGTGCTGTCGTAGAGCTTGTACCCGTTGTCCGCGGCCGGGTTGTGCGACGCGGTGATCTGGATTCCGGCGATCGCGTCGTAGTGCTTCACCGAGTACGCGAGCAGCGGCGTCGGCAACGGCAGCGGCATCGTCTTCACGGCGAAGCCCGCCGCGGTAAGCACTTCGGCGGCCGCCTGCGCGAACGCTTCCGACCCGTGCCGCGCGTCGCGCCCGACCGCGACCACGCCACCCGCGAGGCCCTTTTCGGTGAGCCACTGCGCCACGCCCGCGGTGGTCCGCGTGACGACGGCGACGTTCATCCCGTTCGGCCCCGCCCGCACCGGCCCGCGCAACCCGGCCGTGCCGAACTCGAGCGGTCCCGCCATCCGGTCGGCGACGTCGTCGGCCGCGGTGGCGTCGCCGGCGAGGGCGCGGTCGAGCACTTGCCGCAGCTCCTCGCGCGTCGACGGGTCGGGGTCCTCGGCGATCCACCGGTAGGCGGCATCGCGCAGCTCGGGAGTAATCGTGTTCTGCACCGGGTCAGCGTACGGGTTTCGGGCGCCGGACCCCGGCCACGACCAGGGTGAGCAGGGCGTCGGCGCGGTCCGCGTCGTCCTCGGTGGCCAGGGAGATCGCGTTGACGAGCAGGAGCAGGTCGTCGGTCCCGGTGGCTTCGTTCGCCTCGCCCGCCTGCTGCGCGCGGGCCAGGAGGCGGTGGCCCGCGTCGAGGATCTTCGCGTGGTACTCGCGGCCTTCCTTGGCGCCGAGCAGCAGGGCCGCGCCGAGGCCGCGGGCGGCGGAGGCGTGGGCGACCACCGCGCGCAGCCACGTGACCAGCGCGTCGCCGGGGCTCGGGGCAGTGGCCAGCTCCGCGGCGAGGGTGCAGAGGTTCTCGACGCGTTCGCGGAACACGGCTTCCAGCAGCGCGGCGCGGCCGGGGAAGTGGCGGTGCAGCGTCGCGGAGCCGACGCCGGCGCGTCGAGCGATCTCTTCGAGCGAGGCATCTGCGCCCTGCTCCGCGACGACCTCGACGGCGGTCGCGAGCAGCCGCTCGTAGTTGCGGCGGGCGTCGGCGCGCATGGGCTTGCCTCTTGTCGCTGGTGGCTGCGTGTTTGCAAAACGGGGCGGTCCTCCGTATCGTACCGGTCTTGAAACGGGGTGGTACCCCACTTAGGAGGATCAGGTGAAAATCGGGATCGCGGTCGGGGATCTGCGGGGTCCGACCGGGGCCGCGGAGCTGGTCGAGCAGGCGCGGGTCGCGGCAGCCGCGGGGTTCGCGACGGCGTGGGTGAGCCAGGCGCTGGGGTGGGACGCGATGGTTGCGTTGGGTGCGCTCGGGCCGGTGCCGGGAATCGCGTTCGGAACGGCCGTGGTGCCGGTGCCACAGCGGCATCCGCTGGTGCTGGCCGGGCAGGCGCTGAGCGTGCAGGCGGTGACGGGCAACAGGCTGACGCTCGGAGTCGGGGCGGGGATCGCGGGAATGGTCGGGCCGATGTTCGGGCTGCCGGTGGACCGCCCGGCGCGGCGGATGCGGGAGTACCTGGAGGTGCTGATTCCGTTGCTACGAGGGGAAAGTGTCGCGTTTTCCGGGGAGACGCTCACGGCTTTCGGATCCGTGGCGGTGCCGGGTGCGCAGCCGCCGTCCGTGGTCGTGGCGGCTCTCGGGCCCGCGATGTTGAGGGTCGCGCGCGAGCTGGCCGACGGCACGGTGACGTGGCTCGCGGGGCCGAAGGCGTTGGGAGAGTATGTGGTTCCGTCGATCGGGAAGGCGGCCCGCGTGATCGCCGCGCTGCCGGCGTGCGTCACAGCCAAGGAAAGCGGTGTGCGGGCGCGGATTTCGGCGGATTTCGCCTTGGCGGCGCGCTCGCCGGAATACCGCGCGGTGTTCGACCGTGAGGGCGTGGCCGGGGCGGGTGACGTCGCAGTGGTGGGCGACGAGGACGCGGTCACCACTCAGCTCGGCCGGCTGCGCGACGCCGGCGTGACCGAATTCTTCTTTTCGCCCCAAGGATCCGCCGCCGAGCAACAGCGGACGGTGGAAGTCCTTGCGGAATTCACCTGACGGGGCGGCACACAAGTCACTACCGTCGCAGTGGTGCGACTTGTGTTCACCTCCCTCGCGTCCCACGGTCACCTCTACCCCCTGATTCCGCTCGCGGTCGCCGCGCGCGGCGCCGGGCACGACGTCGCCTTCGCGACAGCGGAGGACTTCCATCCGGTGCTCGAAAAGGCGGGCCTGCGGCCGGAGAAGGCCGGCCTGACGATCTACGACGCGTTCGCCTCGAAGTACGCCGGTGATCCGGCCCAGCGCCGGCGTGAGGCGTCGGAGGAGGAAATGGCCGAGGTCATCGGCCAGGTGTTCGGCCGCGTGCTGCCCGAGCGCTTCGTCGCCGACCTCGGCGCACTGTTCGAGCGGGAGCGGCCCGACCTGGTGATCTACGAGGTCGGCAACTCCGGCGGCGCGTTCGCAGCCAGGAAGGCCGGCATCCCGGCCATGGGCCACGGCTTCGGGCGCGTCTCGGCCGACGGGCTGATGGCGGAGATCCGCGGCGCCCTCGACGACTACGCCGCCGAACTCGGCATCACCGGCGGAGACCGGCCTTCGTGGGGCAACCCGTTCGTGGACATCTGCCCGCCGTCGGTGCAGTCGCCCGAGTTCGTCGCGCGCGCCCGGAGGCTGCCGTTGCGGCCGGTGGGCTGGAGCGAGCCGGGCGACCTGCCCGCGGGGGTCGTGGACCACGGCCGCCCGCTCGTCTACCTCACGCTCGGCACCACGCCGATGAGCCAGGCGCACATCCTCACCGCGGCGATCACCGGGCTCGCGGCGCTTGACGTCGACGTGCTGGTGGCGACCGGACCGTCGGTCGACGTCGCTTCACTCGGCGAGGTGCCGGCCAACGTGCGGCTCGAAGCGTGGGTGCCGCAGTCGGAACTGCTGCCGCACGTCGACCTCGTGGTGCACCACGGCGGCAGCGGCACGACGATGGGCGCGTTTTCCGCTGGGGTGCCGCAGCTCGTGTTGCCGCAGGGCGCCGACCAGTTCACCAACGCCGAAGCCGTCGCCGGGTCCGGCGTCGGCGAGCGACTCCTCGGCGACGCGGTGACGGCCGACGCGGTGCGGGAGAGCGCGCGGCGGCTTCTGGCGGACTCGACGGTGGCCGACGCCGTGCGGGCGCTGGCGGCGGAGGTGGCGGCGATGCCGTCGCCGGACGAGGTAACCGCGCAGCTGCCCGAGTACGTCTGACGACGGGAAGGGCACCTCGCGTTCGAGGTGCCCTTCGCAGCACGTCGTCACGCGCGGGCGATGAGCTCCTTGAGCAGCGAACCCATGCGCGTGGCCGCCTGGCGGCCGGCTTCGAGGACCTCTTCGTGGTTGAGCGGCTCGCCCGTCATGCCGGCGGCGAGGTTGGTGACGAGCGACAGCCCGAACACCTCGACCCCGGCGGCGCGGGCCGCGATGGCCTCCAGGACCGTCGACATGCCAACGAGGTCCGCGCCCATCGTGCGCAGCATGCGGATCTCGGCGGGCGTCTCGAAGTGGGGGCCGGTGAGGCCGGCGTAGACGCCTTCCTCCAGCGAACCGTCGATCTCCTTCGCGACGCCGCGCAGGCGGGCGGAGTAGAGGTCGGTGAGGTCCACGAACTTCGCGCCGACGATCGGCGAGCGGGCCGTGAGGTTGAGGTGGTCGGAGATCAGCACCGGCTGCCCGACGCTGAAGCCCTCGCGCAGGCCGCCGGCCGCGTTGGTGAGCAGGACGGTGCGCGCGCCGGCCGCCGCGGCGGTGCGCACGTTGTGCACCACCGGGTCGATGCCCTTGCCCTCGTAGAAGTGCGTGCGGCCCAGCAGCACCAGCGCGCGCTTGTCGCCGATCTTCAGCGACCGGACGGTCCCGCCGTGCCCCACAGCGCCGGGAGTGGTGAAACCGGGCAGCTCGCCGAACGGGATCTCCGCCTCGGCCGTCCCGATCACGTCCGCGGCCGGGCGCCAGCCCGAGCCCAGCACCACGGCGATGTCGTGCTTCTCGACGCCGGTCCGCTCGGCGATGGCGGCCGCGGCCGCTTCCTCGTGGTTGGTCATGGCGCCGAGCGTATCCGGGCACTACGCAGCGCCAGGAACACCACCAGTCCGAACGGAGACAGGAAAATCGTCAGCACCAGCACTGGGCTGACCTGCCACCACGGGATCCCCCGCTCGCGCGCCTCGAAGAACATCCACCGCCCGAGGAACAGGTCGAACGCGATCAGCTGCGCCCACAACAACGCCGCCCCCGCCGACGACCCCGCAAACGCTTGCAGCAGGGCGAGGTCCGGTCGGCTCACCGCCTGCCACAGCTCGCCGAAGTGCGGGATCGCGATGGCGAAGTAACACGCCAAGGGCAGCAACGGCACCCACGGCGACGCCATGATCTGCCGCGTCCGCCGCCACGTGGGAGCGAAGATCATCAGCGCCCAGAAGGGCGTCGCGAGGGGGAAGGTCCAGGTGAACGACTGCTGGGTCATCGCACGAGCTCCCGATGGGGTGGGCGGCCCGCCGACCGCGCGGCGGCCCGGCCGCCGCGCCGCCGCGGAGTGCGGGCGGCGAAGGGCGGCTCGCCCCCGCTGCCGAAGGTGACTGCGAGCGCGGTCATCGCACGAGCTCGCGGGTCGGGCGGTACACCGAGGCGAAGCCGCCCAGCGCTACCGCGGCGAGCAGGGCGCCGGCGGCCGCGAGGGTCGGGGCGCTCGGGTGGATCAGCGACTCGCCGCGCAGCGCCTGCCAGGTCACGAGGGCGACGAGGCCCGCGTAGCCGAATGTCGCGACCCACACCAGCCGGACACGAACCGCACTGTCGCGAAGGCGCGGCACCCGCGTGGCGAGCAGGCCCAACCCCAGCGCAACCAGCGGCAGCAGCTGGAGCGCGTGCATCCCGGTGAAGTGCGGGATGCGCAGGTCGCCGCCGGTGGTGCTCCAGCCGAGGATGGGCAGGCCGGGGCCGCCGTCGGGGACGCCGACGCTGTGGGCGCCCACGAGAGCCGACACGCCGGTCGCGTTCAACGCCTGCTGCTGGGCGGCCGTCGGGCCCGTCATGAGGGCGCCGAGGCCGATGCCGATGAGCGAGATGACCGCGCCGGTACGGACGGCCCAGTGGGTGGCGCGGTCTTCGAGGCGCGTGAACATCAGGAGCACGGTGAGCACGAGCGTCGCGATCCAGATGGTGGCGACCATGCCGCCCATGAGCTGGAACAGCGTGTTGTCCAGGGGCGTCGCGTTGTTGAAGTGGCTGGGCCGGCCGCGCACCGCCTGGAAGACCATGACCACGTACTCGGCGGCGAACAGCACGATCACCACGGTCGTGGCGACGTGCGCGGTCCGGCGGAAGCGGGGCAGCAGCGACACCAGCCAGCCCCACGTGAAGAAGTACAGCGCACCCGAAATGGCGAACTTCAGCAGCTTCGCCCACACGGGCGCGCCGAGGACCGTGCGCTGGTCCACCACCATCGCGACGACGCAGGCCAGCGCGGTGACGACGAGTCCCGCCGCGAAGAGCGTGGACGGCCGG
Organism: Amycolatopsis sp. NPDC050768; assembly: GCF_040654155.1. Taxonomy (NCBI): domain Bacteria; kingdom Bacillati; phylum Actinomycetota; class Actinomycetes; order Pseudonocardiales; family Pseudonocardiaceae; genus Amycolatopsis; species Amycolatopsis sp. NPDC050768. The sequence goes on along the minus strand of NZ_JBFAHL010000001.1, from coordinate 303,678 downwards.
TGCCAGGTGTTCGTTCGGCTCGGAAGCAAGGTCATGATGTCCTCCCAGGATGGATAGTCATAGTATCCATTATGGGAAGCTAGACTATCCAAGCTGAGAAGTCCTCAGGGATGTCCCTGAGATGACCCGAGTCCTGAAATGCCTGAGTCCTTTGACCGAGTCCCGAGTTCGAGGAGTTGATGCGGCCGTGCGGATGGCCGAACTGAGCGCCGAGTCCGGCATGCCGGTCGCGACGATCAAGTACTACCTGCGCGAAGGCCTGCTCCACCCGGGCGAGCGCACCAGCCCCAACCAGGCGCGCTACGGCGACGAGCACGTGCAGCGCCTCAAGCTCATCCGCGCGTTGCTCGACGTCGGCGGCCTGTCCGTGGCCACCGTCGGCGGCGTGCTCGCGGCCATCGACGCGGGCGAGCCCACCAACGACGTCCTCGGCGTCACCCAGCGCGCCCTCGTGGGCGGCACGTCCGACGTCGACGACGAGGCCCGCGCGTGGGCGCTGGACCTGCTGGAAAAGCTGACCGCGGCCCACGGCTGGAAGTTCGCGCCCGAGCACCCCGCGGCGCCCGGGCTGATCACCACGCTGTGCACGATCCGCGCGCTCGGTCACCCCGCGCTGCTGGACCGCATCGAGGACTACGCCACGCTCGCCGACCGCATCGCCGAGGTCGACCTCGACACGCTCGCCGCTCATCCGTCACTGGATCGGATCGTGGAGGCGGCCGTGGTCGGCACCGTGCTGGGCGACCGGCTGTTCGCGGGCCTGCGCCGCCTCGCGCAGGCGGCCGAGTCGGGCCGGCGCTACCCGGACGGCCTGGGCTGAGGTCCTACTGGTCGCCCGGGAACGACAGCGTCTGCTTGATCCGGTCCCACGTTTCGGCGCCGTCGGGCTCGATCTCCGGCGGCACGGTGAGCGAGACGGCCCACAGCGACTCGCCCGAGGTCTTCAGCAAGGCGAAGGTCGTGCGGGTGATCGAGGAATCGGGGCCCCTCTGCGCGGAATCGCCGTGCTCCACGGTGCGGTAGATCATCTCGGTCCCGGCGTCGGTCTGCACGGGGACCTTGGCGAAGGCGAACCCGCCCGGGTCCGCTGAGGCCCGGAGACTCCCCTCGTAGTCCGCGACGTCGTGCTTCTTGAGGAAGTTCGGGAAGCGTTCGATGCGCAACGACTGGTGCCCGTCCGGCGACACGTACTGCACGACCGTGGACGCGCCGACGCTGTTCGAGGACCGGCCGGCGATGAAGCGCTGCCAGCCTTCCGGCACTGAGATGACGTACTCGGTGTCGCGCGTGGAATTGGCCGTTTCGCTCGCGTGGCCGCGCTGCTGCACCAGGTTCACGTCCTGCGGTGGCGGCACCGTCGCGCCCGGCGCACCGGCGGACGTGGCGCTGCCGGCGGGCGGGATCAGCGACTGCCCGCTGATCAGGCGCGCCAGCGCGAACCCGCCGATACCGGCGACGAGGAACAGCACCACCGCCGCGACGGCCAGCAACGCCGACGCGCGCGGGCTGCGTCGCCGCGAAGCAGAGGCAACCGGAGCGGCGACAACAGGAGCCGGAGCCGCGCCCTGCCGCAGGAACGGCAACGGACCCGGGTCCGCCGCCAGTGCGCCACTTGCCTCCGACTTCTTGTCGGTCGGCGCCACCGTCTCCAAGACCTGCGTGTCGGTTGCATCGAGCTGCGCCGAAGTCTTCTTCCCGTCCGGCGTGCGGAACAGCTCCGGCCCGAACAGGTCGAGCGCCGTCTTGCCCTGCAACGGGTACAGCCGGTGACGCACCTCGCGCAGCGAGATCCGCTTCTCCGGCTCCTTCTTCATCAACGCGGCGATCACGTCGGCCAGCGGGCCCGGCTTCGGCTTGGGCACCGAGCCGTTCACGACCTTGCCGACTGTCTCCAGTGGATCGCCGTCCGCGTCGTACGGCGGCGCGCCCTCGACGGCGGCGAACAGCGTCGCGCCCAGGCCCCACAGGTCGGCCGCCGGCGTGACCGCGCCACCCGACGCGACCTCCGGCGCGATGTAGGCGGGCGAGCCGAGCATGATCCCGGTGCGCGTCATCGTGGCTTCGGAGACGTTGCGCGCGATGCCGAAGTCGGTGAGCTTGATCCGCCCGTCACCGGCCACGAGCACGTTGCCCGGCTTCACGTCGCGGTGCGTGATGCCCGCGTCGTGCGCCGCTTCGAGCGCCGCGGCGACGGCGATGCCGACGGCTGCCGCCTGCTCCACGTTCAACGGCCCGTGGTCGCGCAGGATGTGCGCGAGGCTGCGCGAGGGCAGCAGCTCCATGACCACGAACGGTTCGTCGTTGTCGCGCGCGACGTCGTGAAGGATGATCACGTTCGGGTGGGACAGCACCGCGATCGCGCGCGCCTCGCGCAGCGTCCGCTCACGCAACTCGTCCGCTTGCGACGCCGGGACGCCCGGCGGCAGCTTCATCTCCTTGACGGCCACCGGCCGGTGGAGGAACTCGTCGTAGGCCGACCACACCGTGCCCATCGACCCCGAGCCGAGCACGGATCGCAGCCGGTAGCGCCCGGCGACCACACGGGACTGCGGCTCGGCTGCGCTCGACTGTGCTGGGCTCGGCTCTTCCTTCGAGGAGGACACCCCCTGATTGTGTCGTAAGGCAGCGACACTCTTCGACCCAGTGTGCAAGACCTGCCCACCCGTGTTCCGCGGATACCCCTGAACACTCTGGTGGGGCGACTAGAGTCACAGGTGCCGGCACTGGCGTGCCTCTACCATCACTGGGTATGACGAACGTGGCTGGGCCGGAGTCGGTGCCGATCTCCGAACCCGAGCTCGCGCTGGCGGCCGGGTTTCCTGCCGCCGACCGGGCCCGGTGGCAGGAACTCGTGGCGGGAGTGCTGCGCAAGAGTGGCCGTCTGCCGGAGGACTTCGCGGGGGCGCCGGAGAGCAAACTCGTCACCCACACGTACGACGGCATCGACATCCAGCCGCTGTACACGCGTGAAGACGCCGCCGGCGAGCCCGGCTACCCGGGGCTGCCGCCGTTCGTCCGTGGCGCGCGGCCCGAAGGCGTGATCGGCACCGGGTGGGACGTGCGCGTGCGCCACCTGCGGGCCGACGCCAAAGCCACCAACACCGCGATCCTCGCCGACCTCGAAGGCGGCGCCACGTCCGTGTGGCTGCGCGTCGGCGGCGAAGCGCTCCCGCTCGACGCGCTGGCCGACGCGCTCAACGAGGTCTACCTCGACCTCGCGCCGGTGGTCCTCGACGCCGGCGCGGAGTACGCCGCCGCGGCCGACGCTCTGCTGGACGTGTTGGCCGAGCGTGAAATTCCGCCCAGTGAGGCCGTCGCCGTGCTCGGCGCGGACCCGATCGGTGTCGGCGCGCGGACGGGCGAAGCGCTGCCTGTCGCCCCCGCCGCCGAGCTGGCCGCGCGCGTCGCCGCGAAGTACCCGAAGGTGCGCACGCTCGTGGCCGACGGCCTGCCGTTCCACGAGGCCGGTGGTTCCGACGCGCAGGAGCTGGGCGCGACGATCGCCGTCGGTGTCGCGTACCTGCGGGCGCTGACCGAAGCCGGTCTGGACGTCTCCGCCGCGGCCGCGCAGCTGGAGTTCCGCCTGGCCGCCACGGCCGACCAGTTCCTCACCATCGCCAAGTTCCGCGCCGCCCGCCGGCTGTGGGACCGCGTGCTCGAAGTTTCGGGTGCGCCCGCCGGCGCGCGTGGTATGCACCAGCACGCCGTGACCTCGCCCGCGATGCTGACTCAGCGCGACCCGTGGGTGAACATGCTGCGCACCACCGTCGCGTGCTTCGCCGCGGGCGTCGGCGGCGCCGACGCCGTGACCGTGCTGCCGTTCGACTCCGCGATCGGCCTGCCCGACGCGTTCTCCGCGCGCATCGCCCGCAACACCAACGCGGTGCTGCTGGAGGAGTCGAAGCTGGGCAGCGTGATCGACCCGGCCGGCGGCTCCTGGTACGTCGAGCAGCTCACCGACGAGCTGGCGAAAGCCGCGTGGACCGAGTTCACCGCGATCGAAGGCGCGGGCGGCGTCGAGGCCGAGCTGGCGTCGGGCGCGTTGGCCGCGCGGCTGGCCGCGACGTGGGACAAGCGCGCGAAGCGCCTGGCCACGCGCCGAGACCCGATCACCGGCGTGAGCGAGTTCCCGAACCTGGCCGAGAAACCCGTGACCAGGGAAACGGTAAGCTCCACTGTGGACGGTGGCCTGCCGCGCCACCGCTACGCCGAAGCGTTCGAGCAGCTGCGCGACGCCTCCGACAAGTACCTGGCCGAGCACGGCGAACGGCCGAAGGTCTTCCTCGCCACGCTCGGTCCCGTCGCCGCGCACACCACGCGCGCCGGGTTCGCCGCGAACCTGTTCCAGGCCGGCGGCCTCGAGGCCGTGAACCCGGGGGCGACCGACGACCTGCCCGCTGCGTTCCGGGAAAGCGGTGCGCGCATCGCGTGCCTCTGCGGCACCGACGCCGCGTACGAAGAACAGGCGGCCGACGTCGCCGCGTCGCTCGGCGCCGAGAAGGTGCTGCTCGCCGGCAAGGCGAGCTACCCCGGCGTGAGCGGCAACGTCTTCGCCGGCTGCGACGCGCTCGAAGTCCTGACCGGCATCCACGTACAGCTGGGAGTGGAAGCATGAGCATCCCGAATTTCGCCGACGTCCCGCTCGGCACCCCCGAGCCGGGGGACCGCGCGGCGTGGGCGCAGGCCGTGCAGGACGCCACCGGCAAGGGCCCCGACGCGCTGGCCTGGGAGACGCCCGAGGGCATCGGCGTGAAGCCGGTGTACACGGCCGAGGATCTGTCCGATGTGGACTTCCTGGGCACCTACCCGGGCATCGCGCCGTTCCTGCGCGGGCCGTACCCCACGATGTACGTGAACCAGCCGTGGACGATCCGCCAGTACGCCGGGTTCTCCACCGCGCAGGAGTCCAACGCCTTCTACCGCCGCAACCTCGCGGCCGGGCAGAAGGGCCTGTCGGTCGCCTTCGACCTGGCCACCCACCGCGGCTACGACTCCGACCATCCGCGCGTGTCCGGCGACGTCGGCATGGCGGGCGTGGCGATCGACTCGATCTACGACATGCGCCAGCTCTTCGACGGCATCCCGCTCGACAAGATGAGCGTGTCGATGACGATGAACGGCGCCGTGCTGCCGGTGCTCGCGCTCTACGTGGTCGCGGCGGAGGAGCAGGGGGTGAAGCCGGAGCAGCTCGCGGGGACGATCCAGAACGACATCCTCAAGGAGTTCATGGTCCGCAACACCTACATCTACCCGCCGCAGCCGTCGATGCGGGTCATCTCCGACATCTTCGCGTTCACCTCGCAGCACATGCCGAAGTACAACTCGATCTCGATCTCCGGCTACCACATGCAGGAGGCCGGGGCGACCGCCGACCTGGAGCTGGCGTACACGCTGGCCGACGGCGTCGAGTACATCCGCGCCGGCGTCGACGCGGGGCTGGACGTGGACAAGTTCGCGCCGCGGCTGTCGTTCTTCTGGGCGATCGGCATGAACTTCTTCATGGAGGTCGCGAAGCTGCGTGCGGCTCGGCTGCTGTGGGCGAAGCTGGTGAAGCAGTTCGATCCCAAGAGCGAGAAGTCGCTTTCGCTGCGCACGCACTCGCAGACGTCGGGTTGGTCGCTGACCGCGCAGGACGTGTACAACAACGTGGCGCGCACCTGCGTCGAGGCGATGGCCGCGACCCAGGGCCACACGCAGTCGCTGCACACCAACGCGCTCGACGAGGCGCTCGCGCTGCCCACCGACTTTTCCGCGCGCATCGCCCGCAACACGCAGCTGCTGCTGCAGCAGGAGTCGGGCACCACGCGGGTGATCGACCCGTGGGGCGGCAGTGCGTTCGTCGAGAAGCTGACCTACGACCTCGCGCGCAAGGCGTGGGGCCACATCACGGAGGTCGAGAGCGCGGGCGGCATGGCGCGCGCGATCGACGAGGGCATCCCGAAGCTGCGCATCGAGGAGGCCGCCGCGCGCACGCAGGCGCGCATCGACTCCGGCCGCCAGCCCGTGATCGGGGTGAACAAGTACCAGGTCACCGACGACGAGCAGATCGACGTGCTGAAGGTCGACAACGCCGGCGTGCGGACGCAGCAGCTGGAGAAGCTGCGGCGGCTGCGTGAGGAGCGTGATTCCGCCGCGACGGAAGACGCGTTGCGCCGGCTGACCGAGGGTGCTCGGGGTGGTGGGAACCTGCTCGCGCTGGCCATCGACGCGGCGCGCGCGAAGGCCACCGTCGGCGAGATCTCCGACGCGCTGGAGAAGATCTGGGGCCGCCACTCCGGGCAGATCCGCACGATCTCCGGCGTGTACCGGGAAGAGGTGGGGAAGTCGGACAACGTCGACAAGGCGCGAGCGCTCGTCGAGAAGTTCGCCGAGAACGAGGGGCGCCGGCCGCGCATCCTGATCGCGAAGATGGGCCAGGACGGCCACGATCGCGGCCAGAAGGTGATCGCCACCGGCTTCGCCGACCTGGGCTTCGACGTCGACGTCGGCCCGCTGTTCTCCACGCCCGGTGAGGTCGCGCGGCAGGCGTCGGAGGCCGACGTGCACGTGATCGGCGTGTCTTCGCTGGCCGCCGGGCACCTGTCGCTCGTGCCGGCGCTGCGCCACGAGCTGGCCGAGCTCGGGCGGTCGGACATCATGGTCGTCGTGGGCGGCGTCATTCCGCCGCAGGACTACGACGAGCTGCGCGCCGCCGGTGCCGCCGCCATCTTCGGGCCGGGCACGGTCATCGCCGACGCGGCGATCGGCCTGCTGGAGCAGCTCGCGCACCAGGAGTCCTGAGCCTTGCCTCGCAGGATCGACGTCGCCGCCTACGCGAAGGGCGTGCTCGCGGGCGACCGCGGCACCCTGTCCAAGGCGATCACGCTGGTCGAGTCGCACCGGGCGGACCACCGGGCGCAGGCGCAGGAGCTGCTCGTCGAGCTGCTGCCGCACGCCGGGGGCGCCCAGCGGGTCGGCATCACGGGCGTACCCGGCGTCGGCAAGTCGACCTTCATCGACCAGCTGGGCACGGACCTCACGGCGGCCGGCCACCGCGTCGCCGTGCTCGCCGTGGACCCGTCCTCCACCCGCACGGGCGGCTCGATCCTCGGCGACAAGACGCGCATGTCGCGGCTGGCCGTGGATCCCCGCGCCTTCATCCGCCCGTCTCCGACGTCGGGGACGCTGGGTGGAGTCGCGCGGGCGACCCGCGAGACGATCGTGCTGATGGAAGCCGCGGGCTTCGACGTGGTGCTGGTGGAGACCGTCGGCGTCGGGCAGTCCGAGGTCGCGGTGGCCAACATGGTCGACTCCTTTCTGTTCTTGACGTTGGCCCGCACGGGCGACCAGCTGCAGGGCATCAAGAAGGGCGTGCTCGAACTGGCCGACGTCATCGCCGTGAACAAGGCCGACGGCCCGCACACCCGCGACGCCGCCCGCGCCGCCCGCGAGCTCTCGGGCGCACTGCGGATGATCTACGGCAAGGACGCACCGTGGACGCCACCCGTGCTGACCTGCAGCGCCCTCGAGGGCTCCGGCCTGGACGAGGTGTGGGCGACCATCGGCCGGCACCGCTCGCTGATGCAGGAGTCCGGTGAGCTTTCCAGCCGCCGCCGCCAGCAACAGGTCGACTGGACCTGGTCGATGGTGCGGGAGCAGCTGCTGGACCGCCTGACGTCGCACCCTTCGGTGCGGGCCCAGGTCACCGACATCGAACGCGCGGTCCGCGACGGCGAGCTGACGGCGACGCTGGCGGCGGAACGGATCTTGACGGCGTTCGGGGAACCGACGGACAGCTGAGCTGTTTTTGTGGAAGACAGCCCCCGCCCGCCAGACAGCCCCCGCCCGCCAGACAGCCCCCGCCCTCCCTTGGGGGGCGTCCCCATCCCAGTCTATCGGCCCCTGACCTTGAAAAACGGCCGAAACGGAATCTGTGGACAACTCCGCCCACCGCGAGCGCCCTGTGGATAACGGGAGCCGGATAAGGGGAGCCGCCACCCGCCATCCCCGCAGATGACTGCGGACCCGCCACACGCCATCCCCGTGGATGACAACGAAGCCACCACCGCCAACCCCGCAGATGACCGCGAAGCCGCCACCCCCCAACCCCCGTTCGAGCAACCGAGGCGACAAAAGGCCCGCCGAACCCACCCTCGGTGGCCCACCGGCCCCGTTCGGCTGACGAACGGTCCCCCGAAGTGACTTTGGTCTGACCTCACGACCGCTCCACGCTCCGTGACGACCGGTCACCGTGTGGAGATGCGGTCGGCGGGCGATGGCGCGGGCTGAACGGAGCGCCTCCACCGCGTGGCGGCTGACGTCGCGGCCGTTCGGCGGGCAGAATGCGACGCAGTGCCGTAGAAGGGATGTCATGGCGAAGGTGCGGGGACTGCTGCTGGTCGGCCTGCTGGGCGCGTTGTTCTACTGCGCGGCTCCGGCTCAGGCGGCCGTCGTCGAGGCGCCGGCTCAGGCTCAAGCCCAGGTCCAAGCGCAGACCGCGGCACCTGCGGAAGCGCTGCTCCCGGCCCCGCAGCAGGCGGCGCCGGGTCCGGTGCTGGACCCGACGCAGACCGACAAGGCCAACGCGCAGAAGACGCGGAACAAGCTGATCGCGGGCGGTGTCGCCGTCGTGCTGCTCGCCATCGTGTTCTTCGGGCGGCGGAAGCGTAAGAAGGGCAACGGCTGAATCGGCCCGGTTCACCCTGACCGAATTTCGTCGGGCCGTTCAACGCAGATCCGGTACCGGCCGTCTCGGGTCCCCCGTCGGGGCGAGCGGCTTGCCACCTGCATGGTGCACGATCATCTGCAAATGCGTACGACAGATCGAACGGCACGGTGCGGGTCCCAGGCGCCACCGGTGTTGCGGGAGCGGGAGGAGGTGCGGTGTGACTGTGCTTGACTCACGTCCGGACGTTCCAGGTGACCCCGAGGGTCGCATGGCCAACCCGATCGAGGCGCCCATCGCGCTGATCACCGAAGCCGGCGTCAGCATGGCACCTGTGGACGATCTCGGTGCGGGGCGTGGGCCGTTCTGGCTGGACGACTGGCTGCGGGCCAACGTCACCGACGTGCTCGCGTGGCGCCGCCACATCCACGCCCACCCGGAGCTGTCGCGGCACGAGTTCGCGACCACGGAGCTGGTCGTGTCGCTGCTGCGCGCCGTCGGGCTCAAGCCGTGGGTGCTGCCCGGCGGCACCGGTGTGGTGTGCGACATCGGCCAGGGCGAGCGCTGCGTCGCTCTCCGTGCCGACATGGACGCGCTGCCGCTCACGGAGGACACGGGTCTGCCGTATGCCTCCACCACGGAAGGCGCGGCCCACATGTGCGGGCACGACGCCCACACCGCCATCCTGCTGGGCGCGGCCCGCGCGCTGGCCGGCGCTCCCGAGCTGCCCGGCCGCGTGCGCCTGATCTTCCAGGCCGCCGAGGAGGTCATGCCTGGCGGCGCGCTGGACATGATCGCGGCGGGCGCGCTCGAAGGCGTCGAGCGGATCTTCGGCCTGCACTGCGACCCGCGACTGGAGGTCGGCAAGGTCGGCACCCGCGTGGGCGCGCTGACCTCGGCCGCCGACCTGATCGAGCTGCGCCTCACCTCGCCCGGCGGCCACACGTCGCGGCCGCACCTCACCGCGGACCTCGTGTACGCCCTGGGCACGGTCATCACGTCGCTGCCGTCGGTGCTGTCGCGCCGCGTCGACCCGCGCTCGGGCACGGTGCTCGTGTGGGGCGCGGTGCACGCCGGCCAGGCCGCCAACGCGGTCCCGCAGGACGGCGTGCTGCGCGGCACCTTGCGCACGGCCGACCACGAGGTGTGGACGGCGCTCGAACCGCTCGTCGCGTCGTCCGTGGAGTCGCTGCTCGCGCCCACCGGCGTCGGCTTCTCGCTCGACTACCGCCGCGGCGTGCCCCCGGTCGTCTCCGACCCGGAGTCCACGGCGCTGCTGCGCGCGGGCGTCGAAGCCGCTCTCGGGGAGCAAGGCCTGGCCGGCACGGAGCAGTCCTCCGGCGGCGAGGACTTCGGCTGGTACCTCGAGCACGCCCAGGGCGCGTTCGCCCGCCTCGGCGTGTGGCCCGGCCCGCCGGCCCCTCAGGCCGACATCCACCGCCCCACCTTCACCCTCGACGAGCGGGCGCTGATGGTCGGTGTCCGCACGCTGGTCCACACCGCGCTGGCCGCTCTCGCCTGAGTTGTCCACAGCCTCACCCGCTTGAGTTATCCACAGCTCGGCCGAGCTGTGGATAACTCAAGCGGGTGGTTTTTGCGTCCAGGCAAAGCCCTGTGAACACCGTTTTCACCCGGTCTCGTGAACCCTCATCGAGCCGTCGAGCCGCCTATTCACAGCGGGTGATCAACGGCCGCCGGGGCACTTCGGTGAAAGTGGTTGAAACGAGCGTTTTTACCTATACCCCAACGGATCCAAGCCGCCTATAAGCACCTTTGACAACTCGCACGACGGCCGCAAAACAAAGCGTCGCAAGCAGAAAACGTGAAGCCGTGTCAGAGCTTTACCGACTGATGGTGAACACCGTTCATGATGCCCAGGTCGGCGCGTAAATCCGCCGAGTTGTCCACAGGGCTGTGGTCAGCCGGTGATCCCAGAGCACGGCCGGGTGCGCAGGTCATCCACATAGTCGGCGGGGGCTCCGGCGGCCTCGGCCGCGTCGGCGAGCACGCCGAGGTAGCGCGCGGACGGCAGGCCGCCCTCGTACGCGTCGAGCACGTACAGCCAGGCGAGCACCGAGCCGTCCATGGTCTGGACCCGCAGGCGGATCTTGTTGTGCATGCCGAGCTCGCCGCCTTCCCAGCGGTCGAGCCCGGTCTCGTCGAGCGAGGTCACGTCGTAGAGCACCACGAAGACCCGGGAGGCCGGGTCCTCGACGATGGTGGCCAGCGCGCCTTCCCAGCCGAGGTCTTCGCCCCCGAAGGTCAGCCTCCAGCCCTCCAGCCAGCCGGTGCCGGCCATCGGTGCGTGCGGGGCGCGCTCCAGCATCTGGGCGGGCTCCATGTTCGATCCGTAAGCGGCATACAACGGCACGGGCGACAGCCTAGCGACCCGCTCAGCGCACGAGCGGATGCACATGCCGTGTCCGGCCACTTCGCTTGGCGACGGACCCCTCCGCGTACCGTTGGACCCACCGGCCACACGCGTATCGAGGAGGACCTCAGGTGACCAGGATCGTGATCATGGGCGGGGGCCCGGCGGGTTACGAAGCCGCCTTGGTCGCCGCGCAGCACGGCGCCGACGTGACGATCGTCGAGCGTGACGGCCTGGGCGGCGCTTGTGTCCTCTACGACTGCGTTCCGTCGAAGACGTTCATCGCGTCTTCCGGCGCGCTGGCGAAGATGCACGACCTTGGTGAGCTGGGCATCAACACCGATCTGGCCGACACGAGCGTCGACCTGCCGACCGTCCACGGCCGGGTGAAGGGCCTCGCGCTCGCGCAGTCGGCCGACATCCGCGCCCGCGTGCAGCGCGAGGGCGTGCGCGTGATCAACGGCACCGCCAGCTTCTGCGACGAGGAGCCGGGCCTGGCGACGCACAAGGTCGCCGTGACCCACGCCGACGGCACCACGGAGGCCGTGGGCGCCGACGTCGTGCTGATCTCCACCGGCGCCACCCCGCGCGTGCTGCCCGGTGCGGTGCCCGACGGCGAGCGCATCCTCGACTGGCGCCAGCTCTACGACCTCACCGAGCTGCCCGAGCACCTCGCCGTGATCGGTTCGGGTGTCACCGGCGCCGAGTTCGCGTCGGCGTACACCGAGATGGGCGTGAAGGTCACCGTGGTGTCCAGCCGCGACCGCGTGCTGCCCCACGAGGACGCCGACGCCGCCGCGGTGCTCGAAGAGGTCTTCTCGCAGCGCGGCACCACCGTCGCGAAGCACGCGCGCGCCGAGCGCGTGGAGCGCACGGAGAAGGGCGTGGCCGTGCACCTGGCCGACGGCCGGGTGATCGAGGCCAGCCACGCGCTGATGACCGTCGGGTCCATCCCGAACACCGCCGACATCGGCCTCGACCGCGTGGGCATCGAGCCCGGCCCCGGTGGGTTCATCACCGTCGACCGCGTGTCGCGCACCAGCGTGCCCGGCATCTACGCGGCGGGTGACTGCACCGGCCTGCTGATGCTCGCGTCGGTGGCGAGCATGCAGGGCCGTATCGCGATGTGGCACGCGCTGGGCGAGGGCGTCGCGCCGATCAAGCTGAAGACCGTGGCCGCCAACGTGTTCACGCACCCGGAGATCGCGACCGTCGGCATCAGCCAGCACGCCATCGACTCCGGCGAGGTGCCGGCGCGCACGATCATGCTGCCGCTGGCCACCAATGCCCGCGCCAAGATGGAAGGCCTGCGCCGCGGTTTCGTGAAGCTCTTCTGTCGCCCCGCCACGGGTGTGGTGGTCGGCGGTGTGGTCGTGGCGCCGTCGGCGAGCGAGCTGATCCTGCCGATCGCGCTGGCCGTGCAAAACCAGCTGACGGTGGACCACCTGGCGCTGACGTTCTCGGTGTACCCGTCGTTGTCGGGCTCGATCACCGAGGCGGGGCGTCAGCTGATGCGCCACGACGACCTCGACTGATCCCGGTCGATCTGGTTCGGACAGTTTTTCCATTCCCGCGCAACCCCACGTGGCTCGCCGCGTCTTGTGCGGTGACAGGCTGATGACTGAGCGGGACAAGGGGCCGAGGGTGCGCAAGAGGGCGGTTTTCGTTGCGGCGGTGGCGATCGGGACGGTCGCCGTGGCCGGACAAGCGGTGGCGGCGACCGGAGGGCCCGCGGCCGCGCCCGCGCCGGCCGTGACCGTGCAGTTGAACCAGGACACGGCGGCCCTGCACGGGCTGGTGAACCACTTCCAGCGCGGCGAGTCCAACGTCGCCCTCGCCGACTGCCCCGGCGCCAAGGCCGGCTCGACCACGTTCAGCTCGCCCGTGCTGAAGTTCGCGAACTACGACTTCGGCCCCTTCGTCGGCGTACGCGCCACCGTCTCCGCCGACGCCGACCTCGTGTCCGGCACCGCCGCCGGCGACTACCCGCTCACTGTGGCGTGCGGCGGAAAGACCTACGCCGCCACGTTCACCGTGCCGGCCGCCCAGGTGGCGACGGTTCCTGCTGGCGCCGCGAAGGCGGGCGACGGAAGCCTCGCCGAATAGCGCATCCAGACCCACTGAAAGCCGCCGGGAACCATTTCCGGCGGCTTTTTCGTGTGCGCCGGACCGAGTTCCCGACGTGCTCGAATCGTTACCCTGATTGACAACCCGGTGCAGGTCAGAGACGTCTTCATGGTGTCGGAGGAGCACGGTCGCGCGGCAGGGGGAACTGTACGCGCGGGGTTGTGGAATCCGCTGTTCTCCGTTGCGGAAAATCAGTTGAGGGGAAACTCCATGAAACGCATTGCAGTTTTTTCGTCGATTCTCGCGGCCGGTCTGCTCACGGCCGCGCCGGCCTTCGCGGCCGAGTCCACCGCGCCGACCACGCCCGGGCAGCCGGCGTCGAGCACCTCGACGCCGGTCCCGCCCACGTCGGGACAAGCCCACACCGCCGACGGGCGAGCACCGGCCGCCCAAGCCGTCGCTCACGGTCCTGCCACGCGCGGCCAGAGCCGGTGACTCGGTCACGGCGCGGGTGGTGTGCCCGCCGAAGACGAGCATGAAGCTGTCTTCGCCGGTGATCACGTTCGGGGAGCTCCACGCCGTCGGGACGGAGCAGCCGCTCGAGACCGCGTACGTCTACCAGACGCTGGCGGACGTGAACAAGAACGCGAAGCCGGGGACCTACACCGTCACGTTCCTCTGCGGCAAGGCCAAGCTCGCGCAGAGCTTCAAGGTCCTGCCGGCCAAGGACGCCGTGGTGACCACGCCGACGACGCCGAAGCAGGTCACCAAGGTGCCGGTGGGGGCGCCGCAGACCGGTGGCACCGACGGTCCCGTCGACGACTCGTCGTCCGGGCTCGCGTTGGCCGCGGGCGCGATGGGCGTGCTGGCCCTCGGCGGCGCGGGGATGGTGCTGGCGCGGCGGCGCTCGCGCGGCTGACGAAACCCGGTCGCCGGAGGGGAGTCGCGGCCCCTCCGGCGACCGCGCTCGGTCACCTGGTTGGGTGCTCAGTGCGCCCTCGGGACCCGAAGGGGGAGACATGTTCAGAAAGACTTTCGCCGCGGTGGCTCTGGCTGCGCTGGCCGTGCTCGGTGGCTGCGCCGCTCCGTCCGCTTCGTCCCCGCCGCCGGTGGGACATTCCCTGACGCCGCCGGCGCCCGAGACGTCCGTGGTGCTGCCGAAGTCCAAACCAGTGTCGCTGGACATCCCGAAGATCGACGCGCACTCCACGCTCGTCCCGCTCGGGCTCAACGCCGACAACACCGTGCAGGTGCCGCCGGTGAGCACGCCGTTGCAGGCCGGCTGGTACGAGTACTCGCCGACGCCGGGGGAGCGCGGCCCGGCGGTGGTGCTCGGGCACGTGGACGGCAACAAGCACGAGGGGATCTTCTTCCACCTCAAGGAAATGGCGCCCGGGGACCAGGTCTCGATCAAGCGGGAAGACGGCAGCACGGCGCGGTTCGAAGTGACCAAGGTGGACCAGGTGCCGAAGGACGTGTTCCCGAGCGACGCGGTGTACGGCGACACTCCCGACGCGCAGCTGCGGCTCATCACGTGCGGCGGCGCGTTCGACCGCGCGGCGCACAACTACGAGGACAACGTGATCGTCTACGCGCGGCTCGTCGCCGACGGTCACTGATCGCTGCTCGTTCGTGATGGTTCGCGGTTTTGTCGGTGGCCGGTGTAAGACTGTGGCCGCAGACACAATCCGCATCGCAACTGATCATGGGGAGTGCAGATGTTGTTCCGCGACGAACGCTGGCCCGACGGCACGCCGTGCTGGGTCGACCTGATGGTGCCCGACAGAACCGCCGCCGCGAAGTTCTACGAAAGCCTGCTGGGCTGGGACGTGCAGTTCGGCGGCGCCGAAACCGGCTATTACGGCATGGCGCAGCTCGCCGGGCGGCCGGTGGCCGGGGTGGGGGAGATCCCGGCTGAGCAAGCCGGCATGCCGGCCGCGTGGACCACGTACCTGGCCGTGTCCGATGTGGACAAGGCCGTGGCCGCCATCGCCGAGGCCGGCGGCCACGTCGTCGCCCCGCCGATGGACGTGATGACCCAGGGGCGCATGGCGATCGCGACGGACTCGACAGGCTCCGTGTTCGGCCTCTGGCAGGCCGGTCAGCACTCCGGTACGCAGGTCACGCTCGCACCGGGCGCGCTCGCGTGGAACGAGAACATGTCGCGCGACTTCGCCGCCGCCAAGACCTTCTACGGCAACGTCTTCGGCTACTCGTTCAACGACATCTCGAACGACGAGTTCACCTACGCCACCCTCGACATCGACGGCCGCCCGACCGGCGGCCTCGGCCAGGCGAACGGTGACTACGAGCCGGGCTGGATGACCTACTTCTGGTCTGTCGACGTCGACGCCGCCGCGGCCAAGATCCCCGAGCTGGGCGGCACCGTGACCGAGAACCCGGTGGACACGCCGTTCGGGCGGATGCTCATGGCCAAGGACAACCAGGGCGCGTCCTTCCAGCTCATGGCACCCAACGAGCAGTCCGGCACCCAAGAGGGCTGGGGCGCCTGACCCGAACACCTGCCGGATCCAGGAACGCGACCGGCCCCCGTCCGAAGCAGGACGGGGGCCGATCGCCGAAACGAAACCGCGGGTCAGTCGACCCAGTCGAACGTCTTCGTCACGGCCTTCTTCCAGTTGCGGTACTCCGATTCGCGGCGGGACTCGTCCATCGACGGGTCCCACTGCTTGTCCTGCGCCCAGTTCGTGCGGATGTCGTCCTCCGACGCCCAGAACCCGACGGCCAGCCCGGCCGCGTAGGCCGCGCCAAGGGCGGTGGTCTCGGCGACCACCGGCCGGATCACGGGCACGCCGAGGATGTCGGCCTGGAACTGCATGAGCAGCTCGTTCACGACCATGCCGCCGTCGACCTTCAGCGACTTGAGCGGCACGCCGGAGTCGGCGTTCATCGCGTCGATGACCTCACGCGACTGGAACGCGGTCGCCTCGAGCACGGCCCGCGCGAGGTGGCCCTTGTTGACGAACCGCGTGAGGCCGACGATCGCGCCGCGCGCGTCCGAGCGCCAGTACGGCGCGAACAGACCGGAGAACGCCGGCACGAAGTACGCACCGCCGTTGTCCTCCACCGTGCGGGCGTGCTCCTCGATCTCCGCGGCCGACGCGATCATGCCCAGGTTGTCGCGCAGCCACTGCACCAGCGAACCGGTGACGGCGATCGAGCCCTCGAGCGCGTACACGGTGTCGTTGGAGCCGATCTTGTAGCAGACCGTGGTGAGCAGGCCGTTGTCCGACATGACTTTTTCAGTGCCGGTGTTGAGCAGCACGAAGTTGCCGGTGCCGTAGGTGTTCTTTGCCTCGCCGGGCGAGAGGCAGGCCTGGCCGAACGTCGCGGCCTGCTGGTCGCCCAGGATCCCGGCGATCGGCACGCCCGCGAGCGCACCCTTTTCGCGAACCTTGCCGTACTCCTCCGACGACGAGCGGATCTCCGGCAGCATCGAGAGCGGAATGCCCATCTCCCCGGCGATGTCCGCGTCCCACTGCAGCGTGTCGAGGTCCATCAACAGCGTGCGAGACGCATTGGTCGGGTCGGTGACGTGGATACCGCCGTCGGCGCCGCCCGTCATGTTCCACAGCACCCAGGTGTCCATGTTGCCGAAGATCAGGTCACCGGCCTCGGCTTTCGCGCGGGCGCCCTCGACGTTGTCGAGGATCCACTTGACCTTCGGGCCGGAGAAGTACGTCGCGAGCGGGAGGCCGACCTTCTGGCGATAACGTTCCTGGCCACCGCCCAGCGCGCCGAGCTCGCCGACGATCTTGTCCGTGCGCGTGTCCTGCCAGACGATCGCGTTGTACACCGGCTTGCCCGTGGTCCGGTCCCACACCAGCGCCGTCTCGCGCTGGTTGGTGATGCCGACGGCGGCGATGTCCTTGGTGGTCAGGTCCGCCTTGGCGAGCGCGCCCCCGGCAACGGCGCGCGTGTTCTCCCAGATCTCTTCGGCGTTGTGCTCGACCCAGCCGGCCTTCGGGAAGATCTGCTCGTGCTCGCGCTGGTCGACGGCGACCACCCGGCCGGAGTGGTCGAAGATCATGCAGCGGGTCGACGTGGTGCCTTGGTCGATCGCGGCTACGTACGAAGTCATGATTGCTCCCTCGCTCTGGCGAGACCCAGCTGAGACGTGATCTTGCCGGTCATTCGGCGCTCGACCGATGGCTCGGCTCCTCGGCCGGGACCCGCCCCGGCTCCGGCTCGACCTGGACGAGCGCGTTCTCGCGTGCCGTGAGCACCTGGCCGATGAGCAGGTCGTAGATCAGGATGCCGACCACGCCACCGATGAGAGGCCCGGCGATCGGGATCCACCAGTAGTTGCTGAACCAGTCGCCGTTGCCAGGGAAGGCTTTGTTCCCCCACCCTTCGAACAGGGTCAGCAGCCTTGGCCCGAAGTCGCGTGCCGGGTTGATCGCGTAACCCGCGTTCGTGCCGAACGACAGCCCGATCCCCACGACCACGAAGCCGATCAGGAACGGTCCCATGTTGCTCTGGGGCGCGTTGTTGCGGGTGTCGATCAAGGCCGCGATGATGCCGACGAGGATCGCGGTGCCGACGATCTGGTCGAGCAAGGGTCCCCACACTCCGCCGCCGAAGTACTCGGCCGGGAAAGTCGCGAAGATGGAGAACGTGCCCAATGAGTCCGGTCGCGACAGTGGTGGGTTCTGTGTGGCGTTGAAGGTGTTGATCGCGTCGTGGTACACCGCGTAGACCACTGCGGCCCCGGCCAGCGCGCCGACCACCTGGGCGAACCAGAACGGCAGCACCTTGGCCCACGCGAACTTCCGCCGGACCGCGAACGCCAGCGTGACGGCCGGATTGAGGTGCGCTCCGCTGACGCCGGCGGTCATGTAGACCGCGAACATCACGGCGATGCCCCAGCCGAATGCGATGATCAGCCAGTTGGACGCACCGAAATCGACCGATTGCCGGCCGGAGCCGGGCAGCCCCACCACCGCGACCGCGACCGAGCCGCAGCCGAGGAGGATGATGACGGCGGTTCCCAGAAACTCTGCGAGTAATTCGCCACCAATACTCGAGCTTAGTCGGCTCCAAGCGTTTGACCTCTGAGAGATTTGTTCGCTCATCGCTTCCCTCCCAATTCGCCGCTTCGTTGCGCCGAGATCGTCCATGCTGCTCTGCCACGCCGGTACGGACAAGTTTCCGGCCGGGCGAAGTGCTCGGTAGTCGTGCAATGCTGGGGGTGTGCAACAGCCAGTCGCGAGGAGGGCAGCCGCGGTGACGGAAGCGAAGCTGGGGCCGACGGTGCGCGAGGAGTCCTGGCAGCGCCTCGGCAAGGAGACCTTCGACCTGGTCGTGATCGGCGGCGGGGTCGTGGGTGCCGGGACGGCGCTCGACGCGGCGACCCGCGGCCTGCGCGTGGCGCTCGTAGAGGCCCGTGACCTGGCATCCGGCACGTCGAGCCGGTCGAGCAAACTCTTCCACGGTGGCCTGCGCTACCTGGAACAGCTGGAGTTCGGCCTGGTCCGCGAAGCGCTCCACGAGCGCGAGCTGATGCTGACCACGCTGGCCCCGCACCTGGTCAAGCCGGTGAGCTTCCTGTACCCGCTGACCCACCGCGTGTGGGAGCGGCCGTACACCGCCGCGGGCCTGTTGATGTACGACCAGATGGGCGGCGCGCGGTCCGTTCCGGGGCAGAAGCACCTCACCCGGGCGGGTGCTTTGCGGATGGTTCCTGCGTTGAAAAGGTCGTCGCTCATCGGTGGCATCCGCTACTACGATGCGCAGTCCGACGACGCCCGCCACACCATGACCGTCGCCCGCACCGCCGCGCACTACGGCGCCGTGGTGCGCACGTCGACCCAGGTGGTGGGGTTCCTGCGCGAGGCCGACCGCATCTCGGGCGTGCGGGTGCGCGACGTCGAGGACGGGCGCGAGACGGAGATCCAGGCCGGCGCGGTCATCAACTGCACCGGCGTGTGGACCGACGAGCTGCAGCGCCTTTCGGGCGGGCGCGGGCGGTTCCGCGTGCGCGCGAGCAAGGGTGTGCACATCGTGGTGCCGCGCGACCGGATCGTCTCGGAGTCGGGACTGATCCTGCGCACTGAAAAATCTGTCCTCTTTGTCATCCCGTGGCGCAACCACTGGATCGTCGGGACGACCGACACCGACTGGCACCTCGACCTGGCGCACCCCGCGGCCACGAAGCACGACATCGACTACATCCTCGACCACGTGAACACGGTGCTGGCCACACCGCTCACCCACGACGACATCGAGGGCGTGTACGCCGGCCTTCGTCCGCTGCTGGCGGGCGAAAGCGAGGAGACGTCGAAGCTTTCGCGTGAGCACGCCGTCGCGCGCGTGTCGCCGGGCTTGGTCGCGATCGCGGGCGGCAAGTACACGACGTACCGCGTGATGGCGGCCGACGCCGTCGACGCCGCCGTGGTGGACCTGCCGGGCCGGCCGCCGTCGTCCATCACGGACAAGGTGCCGCTGCTCGGCGCCGACGGCTACCACGCTCTCGTGAACCAGGCCGACCACCTGGCCTCGCAGCACGGCCTGCACCCGTACCGCGTGCGGCACCTGCTCGACCGGTACGGCTCGCTGGTCCACGAGGTCCTGACGCTGGCCGACGGCCGTCCCGAGCTGCTCAAGCCGATCGACTCCGCGCCCGACTACCTGGGCGTCGAGGTCGTCTACGCCGCCAGCCACGAAGGCGCGCTGCACCTGGAAGACGTGCTCGCGCGGCGCACCCGCATCTCCATCGAATACGCCCACCGCGGCGCCGACTGCGCCGACCAGGTCGCGCGCCTCGTCGGCGAGGTGCTGGGCTGGTCCGCGGAGACGATCAAGCGCGAGGTCGACGTCTACACGGCTCGCGTGGAGGCCGAACGCGAGTCGCAGTCGCAGCCGACGGACGAGTCGGCGGACGCGTTGCGGGCTTCGGCGCCGGAGGCTCGGTCGGGGATCATCGAGCCGGTGAGCTGAGGTCTGTGAAGGGCACCTTGAGGGACTTGGATTCCCCGAAGGTGCCGTTGGCGGCTTTGCACCGAAGGGCGCCCCGGCTCGGCCGAGGCGCCCTTCGCTGAATTTTCACCGCTGGTTCAGGCCTTGCGGATCCACCTGATCAACGGCTCGCCGGTCGGCGCCGGCGTCCGCTCCGGTCCGACGTACGCGAACCCGCACTTCGCGGCGACCGATGCCGACACGACGTTGCTCTCCTCGTGCCGGTAACTGATCTCCTGCAGCCCGAGCCCGCCGAAGCCGTAGCGCAGAGCCGCGCTCAGCGCCGTGCTCGCCACGCCCTTGCCCCGCTCCGTGGGATGCGTCCAGACGGAGGCCTCGGCGGTGTCGAACGTCAGGTCCAGATCCCGCAACCCGACCTCCCCGAGCAGCCGTCCGGTCGTCGGCTCCGCGACCGCCCACGAGCACCGCTCGTCGCACGACCACTGCACCGTGCGCAGCGCGATGTACTCGGTCGCTTCGTCGAGCGTCCGCAGCCGGTAGTTCAGCACGTACCGCTTGTGCTCCGGATCGGCGAACGCCTCCATCAGCGCGGCCCGGTCGTCGAGGTGCCGGTCCGCCCGGAGCTGGCGCAGGTAGTACGCGCCCGCGTTGATCTCCACGGGTTCCACGCCACGAGGGTAACCAGAGCCGGGCCGTCAGCGCTCCCAGATGACGGGTGCGCCACCCTCGTCGAGCGGCCCGTTGGACACGATTCCGCCGATCGTGTCGTCGTCGCCGACGGAGTGGACGTCGCCGCTGCGGTAGCCGTCGGGCAGGGGCAACTTGCCGAGTGGCGTGGTGTCCTGCCAGGCGAAAGGAGCGCCGGCGTTCGGCGTCGTCAGGTTGGGCAGCTGACCGGCGCTCAGCCCGGTGCTGTTGACGAACCGGGCCTGGTCACCTTGGGGCAGTGGCTCGGGGCGGTCCGGGGCGGTCCACCTGAACGCCTGGCTCGGCGGCGGGCCGTCCGGGTTCGCGAACCCGACCACCACGCCGTCGCGGATGGCGAGCGCGAACGCCGAGGAGTAACCGGCCGGAAGGGTCAGCGGCGTGCTCCCCCCGTTCTTCCACAGATGGTCCGAGAACAGCACGGTGCCGTCCTCGTCGAGGTCGCGTGCGTCGGCCCACTCACCGGTGTGCGGGACGATGACCAGGCCTTGCCCGAGAACGGGCCACAGTGCGACGGCGTCCTTGGCCGGGTCGTCGGCGAAGAGCAGCGCCAGCACGTCGCCGCGGTCGTTGAGCGCGGTGGCCTGGCTGCCGACGTAACCCGGAGCCTCCGGCAGGAGGTGGAAACCGTTGCCGTCCAAGAGGAATCCGCGGCTGAGGCCGGTGTCGTAGTCGACCGCGTCGCCGAGGACCACGCCGGAGCTGTTCTCGTCGACCACCCTCGCGAACTCGTAACCCACCGGGAGCCCGCGCACGGTGGGCTGCCCGTTGGTCCACGTCACGACCTGTGAGGTGCCGTCGATGGCGAACTCGCCGGCGAAGCCGCCGTGGCCGTCGGCGCCCATGAGGAAGCCGGTCGCGTCCTCGTGCCCCTTCGGCAGGGGCAGCAAGGTCGCGTGCCAGGTCTCCGCGCTCGCCGGGACTGCCCCCAGGCCGGTCACGACGACAGCGGCCGCGGCGACCGCCAGTGCTCTGAGCTTCATGTGATTCCTCCCCTTTGTCGGAGAGTTCACGAAGCAGACGAACCGGACGTTGTCCGGCAAATGGGTGAAGGTCAGAGCAGCCCGCGCCGGTAAGCCTCGCCGACGGCGGCCGCGCGGTCGTTCACGCCCAGCTTGGCGTAGACGTGCAGCAGGTGCGTCTTGATGCTGGCCTCGCTGATGAACAGCTGGTTCGCCGCCGCGCGGTTGGTGGCGCCGGCGGCGACCAGCCGCAGGACATCGAGCTCGCGGGAGGTCAACGCGCCCGGCTTGGGGCGGCGCAGCGGTGCCATCAGGCGGGCAGCCACCGCGGGCGCGAGCACGGACTCGCCGCGGGCGGCGGCACGGACGGCGTGCTGCAGGTCGGCGACGGGCGCGTCTTTCAGCAGGTAGCCGGTGGCGCCCGCCTCGATGGCGGGCAGGACGTCGGACTCGGAGTCGTACGTGGTGAGGACCAGCACGCGCACGGCGGGGTGCTCGGTGGCGAGCCGGCGGATCGCACCGACGCCGTCGAGCTCGGGCATGCGCAGGTCCATGAGGACGACGTCGGGGTGATGGCGCGCGACGAAGGCCAGCGCCTCGACGCCCGTGGCCGCCTCGCCGATCACCTCGATGTCGGAACAGCCCTCGAACGCGCCGCGCAGGCCGTCGCGGACGATCGGATGGTCGTCGGTGAGCAGGAGGCGGATCATCGGTCCGCCGGGATGGCCGGAAGCTGCACGTTGACCGCGGTGCCTTCGCCCGGTGCTGATTCGAGCACGAACATCCCCGCCACGCGCCGCACGCGCTGGCGCATCGCCTGAAGGCCGAAGCCGGTGCCGTCGCCACACGCCGGTGACGCGGGGTCGAAGCCGGCGCCGTCGTCGCGGACATCGAGGAGGACGACGTCGCCGGTGTAGGTGAGGGAGACGGCGATACGCGAAGCGCGCGCGTGTTTTTCCGCGTTGGCCAAGGCTTCCTGCGCCACGCGGTACAGCGTCACCTCCAGCTCCGGCAGCAGCGGCACGGGTTCGCCGGAGGTCTCGGCCGTCACCGCGACGCCCGACGTGTCCGTGACGCGCCGCGCCAGCTCCGCCAACGCTTCGGGCAGCCGCGAGTCCGTGAGCGGCTCGGGCCGCAACGCCTGCACGGCGCGGCGGGCCTCGGTGAGGCTGTCCTTGGCGAGCGTGTGGACCTGGGTGAGGTGGCGCTGCCGGGACTCCGCGGACGAAGCCCGGTCCGCGGCCTGCAGCTGCGTGACGATGCCGGTGAGGCCCTGCGCGAGCGTGTCGTGGATTTCGCGCGCCATGCGCTGGCGTTCGTCGTGCACGCCGGCCTCGCGCGCCTGCGTGAGGAGCTGCGCTTGGAGCCCGGCGTTCTCCTCGAGCGCGGTTTCGAGCCGCGCGTTGGCCTCGGCGAGGGCCGCGTTGGCGCGTCGCCGTTTGTCGTTCTCCGCGCCGACGAACCACGCCGCGTACAGCATCGGCCCGACCACCGAGACGACGAACACCCAGGCCGGCGTCGGCGTGTCCGCGCCCCAGATTCCCTTGGCCAGCAAGGGAACCACGGCCGTCGCAGTGACGGCGAAGATGCTCCAGCGGGCGGCGAACAGCACGAACGCGATGGGGTAGCCGATCGACGCGAAGGCCGTGTAGGTGGTGTCGAGCGTCGTGAGGGCGGCCACTCCGGCCAGCAGGCCGGCGAAGAACCCGACCGCGAGCCACGGGTGCTGCGCCCGGCGCGGGAACAAGGGTACGAGCAGCAGCAGCCACGCCGCCGACAGGCCCGCGACGACGAGCGTCACCGCACCGACGTGGTCACCCGCCGCCCAGATCGTGCACACGGCGAGCACCACGATCCCGATCACGGCGAACAGCGGCCCGGCCAGCCGCTCGCCGTGCGGGTGCACGACACCCGGCACCACACCCATCATGGGCGCGATTCTCGCAGCTCGACGCGCACGCCGGGGTCCACTGTTCGACGCCGGCCTCCACCGATCGGTGGATCAGCGCCGGCGCCAGCCCGTGATCAGGAGGATCGCCAGGGGCAGCGCGAAGACGAGGATGAGCCGCCCGCGCGACAGCACGAACACCGCGATCGCCACCACCACCGCGATCGGCACGGCGAACCGCAGGGCGAAGCGCATCAACGCGCTGTCGCCGGCGGGGCTCGGAGCAGGCACGGTGTTGGCGTTGGGCCGCGAAATGGCCAGCAGCGCGCTCGGCCGGGGTGAGGGCAGGTCGTCGAACAGGGGTTCCAGGTCGCTGACCCGCTTGGCGGCCGTGACCTTGGCCGAACGGGTGCCGTATTCGTCGACGTCCAGGCGGCCGGTGCGGACGTGCTCGGAAAGCACGTCGAGCGCGTCCTGGCGTTCCTCGTCGCTCAGCCGCATGTCGGACACGGGGTGCGCCTCACCAGCGGTCGCGTCGGCGACGGAACTCGTCGCGCATCTCGTCGCGCATCTCGCGACGGGCTTCGCGGTGGTCGATGCGGTGTTCGCGGTGGCGGTCCCGGTGGTTGTGGTGGTTGCCGCCGCCGTGGCCCCACAGGGCTCGGCCGATGATGCTGAGCGCGATCGGCGCGATGACCAGCGGCCACGCGGGCAGCGTGCCCGTGGCGATCAGCGCGATCGTCGCGATCCACACGAGTGGTACCAGTGCGGCCGCCGCTCGCTGGCCACCGTTCCACCCGTCCGGCCGGGCCACCGCCGTCTGCGGAGCGGTGGCGGGAACCGGAGGCGCGGCGGGAACCGATGCGGGCGCGACGGGCGCCGCACCGCCGTACACCGGGTGCGGAGCAGGGAGGTCGTCGAACAGCCCCGCCAGCTCACCCCGCGTCTTGGCCGCGGTGATGCGCGCCGAGCGCTCGCCGTACTCGTCGATGTCGATCCGCCCCGCGCTCATGTGCTCACCGAGCGCATTCAGCGCGGATTCCCGTTCCTGGTCGCTGATCCGCAGTTGCGGAGACGGAACCTCTGTCACACCGACGATGGTATGCCGCCGCGGGCCCGGGGACCCACGACATTCGGCACAAGTTCAGTCCTTGAGCTCCAGAAGTTGCGTGCCCTGGGTCACGGCGGCGCCGACCTCGACCGAAAGCCCTGTGACGGTGCCCGCTTTGTGCGCCGTGACCGGGTTTTCCATCTTCATCGCCTCGAGGACCACGATCAGCTCGCCCGCCTCGACGTGCTGGCCTTCCTCCACCGCGATCTTCACGATCGTGCCCTGCATCGGCGCCGTGACGGCGTCGCCACTCACCGCTGCCTTCGCGCCGCCCGAGCGCTTGCGCGGCTTGGCCTTCGTGGCCGTCGCCCCGCCGCCCGCGCCTTCGAGCGCGAAGCCGCCCGGCAGCGACACCTCGAGGCGCCGGCCGCCGACCTCGACCACCACGTTCTGCCGCGGGGCCTCTTCCTCGGCCTCTGCGTCAGGTGCGACGAACGGCTCGATCTTGTTGTCGAACTCGGTCTCGATCCAGCGCGTGTGCACGGAGAAACCGTTCTCGTCGCCGATGAACGCCGGGTCGTCCACGATCACGCGGTCGAAGGGCAGCACGGTCGCCATGCCCTCCACCACGAACTCGGCCAGCGCGCGCCGGCTGCGCTCAAGCGCGTTGTTGCGGTCGGAACCGGTGACGATCAGCTTCGCGAGCATCGAGTCGAACTGGCCGCCGATCACGCTGCCGGACTCCACGCCGGAGTCGACGCGCACGCCGGGGCCGTTGGGCGAGATGAACTTCGTGACGGTGCCCGGCGCCGGCAGGAAACCGCGGCCGGCGTCCTCACCGTTGATGCGGAACTCGATGGAGTGCCCGCGCGGCTCGGGGTCTTCGGTGATGCGCAGCTTCTCACCGCGCGCGATGCGGAACATCTCGCGCACGAGGTCGAGGCCTGTCGTCTCCTCGGACACGGGGTGCTCCACCTGCAGGCGGGTGTTCACTTCGAGGAAGGAGATGGTGCCGTCGGTGGCCACGAGATATTCGACGGTGCCGGCGCCGTAGTAGCCGGCTTCCTTGCAGATCGCCTTGGCCGATTCGTGGATGCGCCGGCGCTGGTCGTCGGACAGGAACGGCGCGGGCGCCTCCTCGACGAGCTTCTGGTGGCGGCGCTGCAGCGAGCAGTCGCGCGTGCCGACGACGATCGCGGTGCCGTGCTGGTCGGCCAGCACCTGCGCCTCGACGTGGCGCGGCTTGTCGAGATAGCGCTCCACGAAGCACTCGCCGCGGCCGAACGCGGCCACCGCCTCGCGCGTCGCGGACTCGAACAGCTCAGGGATTTCCTCACGCGTACGGGCGACCTTGAGGCCGCGTCCGCCGCCGCCGAACGCCGCCTTGATCGCCACGGGCAGGCCGTGCTCGTCGGCGAACGCGATGATCTCGTCCGCGTTCTTCACCGGCTCCTTGGTGCCGGGCACGAGCGGCGCGCCGGCGCGCGTCGCGATGTGCCGCGCGGTCACCTTGTCGCCGAGGTCGCGAATGGACTGTGGGCTCGGGCCGATCCACGTGAGCCCGGCATCCAGTACGGCCTGGGCGAAATCGGCGTTCTCCGACAGGAACCCGTATCCCGGGTGGACGGAGTCGGCGCCGGAACGCTTGGCCACGTCGAGGAGTTTGTCGATGGAGAGGTAGCTCTCGGCGGCGGTCGTGCCGCCCAGCGCGAACGCTTCGTCGGCCAGGCGCACGTGGGGTGCGTCGCGGTCGGGATCGGCGTACACGGCCACACTTTCGAGACCCGCGTCCTTCGCCGCCCTGATCACGCGGACCGCGATCTCACCGCGGTTGGCGACGAGAATCTTGGTCACCGGACCACCCGTGCTCGCGACGTCCTGCTCGGTCACCCGGTACCTCCCGTGAGCTCCACTGCCTGGTGTCCCGGAGTCTACGGACCGCACTACCCGCTTGGATGAGAGCTGGACCACCCGGTGGTTTCGTTATACCCGCGCGGTGTGGCGCAGCTCGACCGGGAGTTCGGAGTCGAGCACGATCACGTCGTAGGGGTTGACCTGGTGGATCTTCGGCAGGTGCTCGGTGTTGATCATGATCCACGGCTGGTGGTCGCCGCAGCAGTCGATCAGCCGGTCGAGCGCGGTGAACGCGACCAGGGCCACGCGGCCGTCGGGGGTGCGGCGCAGCTCGATGTTGGCACCGGTGCCGCCGTCCGTGGTCCCGGAGACCGGGCCGGTCGGCAGGTACAGGGCCGGGGGGAGGTTGGGGTTCGTCACCGGAACAACATAGACGGCCACCCTCCGCAAGGTCGCCTACAGTCTCGGCTATGCGGATTTCGCCGACCCGGACCCCGCGGTCCGCGCTGCTCACGGCGGTGCTCGCCGCCGTGGTGACGGTGGCCGCGCTGGTGGTCGTCGTCGTGCTGCGCCCGAAACCCGACGGTGCGCCCGGCGTTCCGCCCGTGAGCCTGGAGCCGGCGGCGCCCACCACGGCGACGTGCGGCAGCGGCGCGTGCCGCCAGCTGGCCGCGATGACCGTGGGCGGTACCCCGGTCGTGCTGCTCTCCGACGCGTCGGGCGGCTGGGGGCGCGTGCAGGTGGGGCCGCAGCCCGGCACGGAGTTCGAGCTCGCGATCACCACGATGGGGGCGAAGCTGACCGCGGAGTCGTTGCGCTGCATCGCGGGGGAGACGTCGGCGTGCCTCGTGACCGGCGACGTCGGCGGGGGCGACGGCGCGGGCGGCGCGTTCGGCGAGCTGCTCGTCGGCTCGGGCGGGGTGTGGCGCGACTTCGGGAAGCCCTACTTCGCCGACGCCGGCACGCTTTCGCTCTTCGACGTCGACACCGACGGCCGGCCTGACGTGATCGTCGTGCGGCATGAGTGTCCGGATGCGACACCGGGCACGCCCAAGTGCCAGGCCGCGCCGGTGCTCGCCGAGGTCTACCAGCTCGACGGTACGGAGCTCGGCTGTACCGAGAAGGTGGCGTCGCCGTCGGATCTGAGGGGGTGGCCGCAGGTCGAGGTGCGGGCCTCGGAGCTGCGGCCGTGCGCGGACGGCGGCTGAGTTCGGCTGGTGCTGTTGCCCAGCCGCCGTCGCGTCGGATCAGGCGGTTTGGTCAGGCGGTTTGGTCAGGCACTGACCGGCTCGGCCTGGACCTTGGGGGCCGGGGTGTCGCGCACCGTGTCGTCGAGCAGGCCTTCGGCGCGGGCGACGATGGTCGGGACCACGATCTGGCCGGCGACATTGGTGGCCGTGCGCATCATGTCCATGATCGGGTTCACGGAGTAGATGAGCGCGATGCCCAGCGCCACCTGCTTGGCGTCGAGGCCGATGAACGCGGTGGTGAGCGTGAGCGCGGTGAGCCAGCCCGTGGTGCCCGCGGTGGCGAGCGCGCCGAGCACGGCGACCACGACGATGCCCACGTACTGTCCGATGCTCAGCTGCACGCCCGACAGGTTGGCGATGAAAATGGCGCCGATGGCAGGGAAAACGGCGGCGCAACCGTCCATTTTGGTCGCACTGGCGAGCGGCGTGGCGAAGGCGGCGTAGGACGGTTCGACACCCAGGTTCACCGCGGCCTGGCGGGTGAGCGGCAGCGTCGCGGCGGAGGACTGCGAGGCGAATGCGAACTGGATCGCCGTGCCGGCCTTGGCGAAGAACGTGGCCGGGCTGATCTTGGCGACGAACTTCAGCAGGATCGGGTAGACGACGAACAGCACCAGCAGGCACCCGACGTAGACCGCGGCCGTGGTGGAGAGCAGCGGGCGGAAGAGGGCGTCGCCGTAGTTGGACACGGCGGCGCCGATCAGGCCGGCGATGCCGAGCGGGGCCAGGCGCACGATCCAGCCGAGGTAGCGCTGGATGATCTCGAAGACGCTCGTGGTGAAGTCGACGAACGGCTTGGCCTTGTCGCCAAGGCTGTAGGCCGCGGCGCCGATCAGCACGGCGAGAAAGAGCACCTGGAGGGTGTTGCCGTCGGCGAAGGCGGAGAAGAAGTTCTGGGGGAGCAGACCGTCGATGAAGGAATCCCACGAACCCCAGTTGCTCACGCTCTTGGCGGCCTTGTCGGCGTTCTTCGCCGTGGCCGCGATGCCCGCGCCGAGGCCGCCGGCACCGGGGCTGAACAGCGTGCCGATCGCGATGCCGATGAGCGAGGCGATGAACGACGTGATGGCGAACCACAGCACCGTGCGGCCGCCGAGCCGCGCGGCCGTGCGCCCGCCGCCGAGGCCGCGCAGGCTGGTGATGCCGACCACGATCGCCGTGAAGACCAGCGGGATCACCGCGATCTGCAGCAGCGTCGTGAAGATTTCGCCGATTTCGTGGAGGACGTTGGTCAGCGTTGTGGCGCTCGTCGTCCGGGCGAGGACGCCGAGCGCCGCGCCCACGACGAGCGAGCCGATCACCGCGGCCGCGAAGACTCGAGGTTTGGTGTACGCGCGGAGGAAGGACACGAAGCCACCCCAGAGGTCGAAAGTTCCCGTTCAGGCTCGAACCGGGCCGAACATGAACTTTCTTCGATCACTCGGTGGAGTGAAAGTCTTCTCAGGATGTGGGAGGCGTCCAGAGATCCGCGACACTCACGCCGACCTCGGTCAGCAGGCGCCGCACGAGCGGCAGGCTGAGCCCGATGACGCTCGACGGGTCGCCCTCGATGCCCTCGACGAACCAGCCGCCGAGCCCGTCGAGCGTGAACGCGCCCGCGACCTGCAGCGGCTCGCCGGTGGCGATGTAGGCGTCGAGCTCCTCGGCGCTGGGCCGTCCGAAGTGGACGGTGGTGCGCTGCGTGCCGGCGGCTTCCTTGGTGCGGTGGCCGTTCTCGACGCGGATGATGGCGTGGCCGGTCAGCAGCTCGCCGGAGTTGCCGGCCATCACCTCCCACCGCTGCCGCGCGATCTCTGGCGTGCCGGGCTTGCCGACCATCGCGCCGCCGATCGACAGCATCGAGTCGCACGCCACGATCACCGCGTCGGAGTGGATACCGGCCACCTCGGCGAACACGGCGTTGCCCTTCGCCGCGGCGAGCGCCATCACGAGCTCATCGGGCGCCGGATCGGTGAGCGCCGCCGCCACGGCGTCCTCATCGACGCCGGACACCACGACACTCGGCTCAAGCCCAGCGGCGCGCAACAACGCGAGACGGGCGGGGGACTGGGAAGCAAGTACGAGACGCACGGGTGAAAGCTACCGCGCGTAGCGAGCGTTGCCGAATTGTGACCTGCAACACCCGAACGTGGAGCTAGTTTGTTGTTGCTCGCAACATATCGGCTCAGCTCGCCTCGACGGTATCAAGGCAGATGCCGGGAAGGGACCACGGTGCCGCATGACGGTCCGGGTGACGGAATCCACGCCGCCGACCAGGCTGCGCTCCGCGTGGTGGGCACGCCTGCGCGCGCCGAAACACCGCGACCCAGTTCGTGCTGGTGGTTCTGAGGCTCTGAAGAGCTCCCCACCTCTGCGCGGGTGAGCTTGCTGCCGCCCGGCCGGTCGACTCCGGCCGTACCCGGCTGCTGACCCCTCGACTTTTCTCCCGCGGTAAACGTGCCGCCCCTCGGCCCCGGCTCCCGCACCGGCGGCCGAGGGGCAGCACGTCGTTTTGTGCCGCACCGGCCAAGCCCCGTGAGTGCGGGCTGGGTTCGCCGGTTTGGCCACTCATAGGCGCCGCGAGCCCGCAGCTGTCGTCCGCCGCTGCCCGAGCCGGCCGATGCGGCCGGTCTTGGGCAGCGTGGTTGAGCTGTGCACGAGGCTCGGTTGGCCTGCCAAGTCAGGCGGTGACCGGGGTTTCCGACGAGGTCGGGGTGGTGGCCGTCGGGGCGGGGCGGGGGGTGACGCGGCGCAGGAAGGACGCCGAGACGACGCCCAGGATGAGCACGGCGATCGGCAGGATCAGCGTGGCGCGGGCGGCGTCGCTGAGGCCGTTGTGGACGGCTTCGGAGGCGAGGCGGCCCGCCTGGGCGGCGACGTCGGCGGGGAGGCCCGGGATGGGCGCGGGGCTCGCGGAGGAGCCGAACTCACCGGTCGAGGCGGCGGCGTGGGCGATGCCGTCGGTGAAGGGCTGGCGGTACTGCTCGGGCAGCTGCGCCGCGGCGGTGGTGGCCTCGTCGGCGATGGAGGCGCTGATGCGGGCCTGCAGGAGCACGCCGATGGCCGCGCTGCCGAGGACCCCGCCGACCTGGCGGGCGGTGTTGAAGATGCCCGACGCGGTGCCGGCGAGCTGGGGCTGGACCGAGGCCATGGTCAGGTTGCTCATCGGCGAGAAGATGCAGCCGATGCCGAGACCGCAGACGAGCAGCGCCGGGATCAGCGCCCACGGGCTGGTGTCCGGGCGAGCCTGCACGGCGATGATGCCGATGCCCACTGCGAGCAGGGAAAGCCCGCCCATCACGAGGTACTTGCCGTTGATGCGGTCGGACGCGCGGCCCACGAACGGCGCGATGACGCCCGACAGCAGCGACATCGGCGCGGTCAGCACACCGGCGAGCGTGGGGCTCAGGCCGAGCACCGTCTGGATGTAGATGATCAGCGGCAGGAACATGCCGGTCATCGTGAAGCCGACCGTGGTGGCCGTGAGCGTGCCCGCGGAGAAGTTGCGGTTGCTGAACACGTTGAGCGGCACGAGCGGTTCGCGGCGGTTGTACTTCTGCCACAGCACGAACGCCACGAGCAGCACCACGCCGGCGCCGATGAACTCGAACACCGTGATGCCGGCGAAGACCGTGCCCCAGTCGTACTGCTGGCCGTTCTGCACGCCGAACACCAAGCAGAACAGCCCGGCCGCCGACAGGAAGATGCCGATGAAGTCGAAGGCGTGCGCGTGTTTCGGCTGCCAGTCGGGCACGAGCAGCACTGTCAGCACGATGGCGATCACGCCGATCGGCACGTTGACGAAGAAGATCCACTCCCAGCCGAGGTGGTCGACCAGCACGCCGCCCAGCAGCGGGCCCGCGATGGTGGCCAGGCCGGCGACGCCGCCCCACGCGCCCATCGCAGGGCCGCGCTTGGCGGGCGCGAACAGGTGCGTGATGAACGCCAGCGTCTGAGGCGTCATCAGCGCGGCGCCGAGGCCCTGCACGGCGCGCGCCGCGATGAGCATCTCGACGCTGCCGGACAGGCCGCACCACAGCGACGCGCCCGTGAACACGACCAGGCCGGCGAGGAACACGCGCTTCGGCCCGAAGCGGTCGCCAAGGCGGCTGGTGAACAACATCGGCACGGCGTAGGTCAGCAGGTAGACGCTGATCACCCACACCACGGAGTTCAAGCCCGTGTTGAGCGTGCTCAGCATGTTCGGCACGGCGATGGACACGATGGTGGTGTCCAGCAGGATCATGAAGAACCCGAGGCACAACGCGCTCAGCGCGGCCCACGGGTTAGCTTGTCTTGCGTTCATGGTGTTCCTTGATGAGGCTGAGGGAGGGCTTCTCGCCCTGGAACCGGATGCGCCCTGAGGAAAGATCGGCGTGCAGGCGTTCGCACCACTCGAGCTCGAAAGCCCGGTGGGCGGCGGCGTAGCGGAAATCGAGCCAGTAGATCTCGGGGACCGCGTTGTCCCGCACCTTCTTGAACATCACCTGGTCGGCCGCGATGCTCGCGCGCAGCAGCGTGAGGCGGTGCTCCAGCTCGGCCAGCGACTTGTCCCGGCCGAGGTCGTCGATGACCGCCAGCCCGCTGAGGAACTCCGGGTACTCCTGGGCGACGTCGCCCAGCATCTCCCGAGCTCGCTGCTCGAACACGTCCTTGCCGGCCGCTGTCATCGCGTACACGGTCCGCTCGGGCCGCCGACCGTCGCGCTGGGTGTCGACGATCTCGACGAAACCGTTGTGCTGCAACCGTTCCACGGTGTGGTAGAGCGACCCGGCCTTCAGCTTCACGCGCTGGTCCACGTAGCGCTCGCGCATGAGCTGCGCCATCTCGTAGGGGTGCATCGGCTTCTCGTGGAGAAGCTCCAGCACGGCCACCCCCAGAGCGGTCAGCTTCGCCGCAACCATGGCTGTTGATCCTTTCGAGTGATCCGGCGTGGTTATTCCATGTGGACTATATGCAACGGGACTATACGACTTCGGGTACGGGCGGGTCCAGTGCGATTTGCGCTGGTGAGCGCTCTGTCGCGCACGGTGATGGCAAGGTTTGGACCCGACGAAGACACCGTAACCGGCGGCACCGACAAAAACCGCGGTCGCTGTGCGTGACCAGCGCAAACGCGGATGCCCGCCGCCCCGGACAAGGGGCGACGGGCACCGAAAGGACTCCAGACCTCAGTCAGCCACGTGCTGCAACTGCTTCCGCGCCTCCCGCGCCCGCTTCCCCCACAGCGAGTACCAGCCGGAAATACCCGTCCCCACCGTCAGCGCGGCCGCGCTCAGCCCGAGTGACCAGTGCACCCCCACCGCCGCACCGAGCAGGCCGACGGTGAACCCGCTCCCGGCGCGCAGGCCGTTGGCGGAGACGTTGTAGACCCCGATCACCCGCCCGCGTTCGGCCGGTTTCGCCAGCAGCTGCACCACCGTCTGTCCGATCGACATCGACGCCAGGTTCGCGACACCGCCGATCACCAGCATTACCAACGCCAGCGGATAGCTCGCCGTCATCGCGAAGAACAGGCTCGACAACCCGTAGATCGCCGTGCTGACCACCGCCGCGAACACGCTCGGCTTGATCCGGCCCGTCGCCTCCAGCAGGATGCCGCCGAGTACACCGCCGGCTCCGTTGGCGAACAGCAGCACGCCGTACGCCGTGCCGGCGCTGCCCGCGCCCAGGTCCTGGGCGAAGATCGGCATCGCGCTCTGCAGGGAAGCGCCGACGAAGAACGCGCCGAGCCCGGCCAGGATGATCATCCCGACCATCGTCGGGTTCGCGCCGACCTCGCGCAGTACTCGCACCGAGTCGAACAGCCCCACGCGCGGCCGCGCCACGATGCCGCCGTCGCGCGTGTGACCGGTGAACTTGGTGCGGAACAAGAAGATCGTGAGCGGCAGGTAGAACGCGACGTTCACGAAGATCCCCGCCACCGGCCCCAGCCCGAGCAGCAGTGCCGACCCGACGACCGGGCCGAAGAGAATTCCCAGGCTGCGGAAGGTCGCGTTGAGCCGCACCGCGCTCGGCAGCTCGGACGGGCCGACGAAGTCGTGCAGCATCAGCTGTTCGCCCGGACCCCAGACCGCGCCCGCGACACCGTGCAAGATCAGCAGCACGCACGCGCTCCAGACCTGCAACGTGTCGGTGAGGATCAGCACGCCCCACAGTGCCGACACGAGCATGAACAACACCTGCGCGGCCTGGATGATCCGCCGGCAGTCGTGCCGGTCGGCCAGCCCGCCGAAGTACACCGAGAACAGCAGGAACGGCACCCAGTGGCTGATCACCTCGAAGCCGGTGAGCGCGGGCGAGTGGAACTTCTCCCACAGCACCCAGTACGTGATGACGTGCTCGATGTTGTCGGCCATCATCGCGAGCGCCGCGCCGAACAGGTACGGGCGGCAGTCCTTGTTGTACAGCGCGGCGAACTTGCGCGGCGCGGTCGCGACCGCGCCGTCCCCGCCGCCTTCCTCCAGGACGTGCGTCGGCACGCCACACGCGGAACACATGTCGAGTGACCCCCTTTTGCCGCGGCCTACGCTAGACGCGACGTTGCGTCTTGTCTAGAAGCCGATTAGGCTCGCCGAGGTGGGAAACACCACTGCACCGGACACGCGCCGGCATCACGGGAACCGCTACGGCCGCAGCGAAGACGCACGCCGCGCCGTGCTGGAGGCCGCCGACGACCTGCTGGTGGAACACGGTTTCGCCGGGCTCACGATCGAGCGGATCGCGGCGGCCGCAGGCGTGGCGAAGCAGACGATCTACCGCTGGTGGCCGTCCAAAGTGGACATCCTGCTGGACGCGCTTGGCGACGACCTCGCCGAGGAGCTCGTGCCGCCCGACCACGGCGACCTGCGCCGCGACCTGCGGGAGCACCTCGCGGCTGTCGCGACCTTCCTGACCACGGCCGACGCCGGCGCAGTGTTCCGCGCGCTGATCGGGCAGGCGCAGCACGACCCGGAGCTGGCCGCGCGGCTGCGTGCGGAGCAGATCCACGGGCAGCACGAACGCGACCGGCTGCCGTTCGAACGGGCGGTCGCCCGCGGCGAGCTCCCCGCCGACACCGACCTCGACTGCCTGGTGGAGCAGGCCATCGGGCCCGTCCACTACCGCGTGCTGGTCACCGGCGCGCCCGTCACGCGCGAGTTCACCGACGCGCTGGCCGACCGCGTCGTGAACGGTTGCACGGGCTGAACCCGGCCGAAGCTCGGGTCAGCGCGGCAGCGCCGAAGCCCGCCACGCGCCGTCGCCCGGCTGCGGCGTCGTGCCCAGCCGTGCCGCGCGGTCGTTCCACCACGACGTCCGCCTCTCGGGCGCGGGCGAGCCACCCGAAGACGCCGCCACCGCCGCCACAACAGCGGTGAGGGCGGCGAGTTCGGCGTCGTCCGGGTTGCCGCGGACGACGCGAAGCAAGGGGCGATCGCTCACGGGAGACCTCACAGGGGGATGTTGCCGTGCTTCTTGGGCGGCAGCGTTTCGCGCTTGGTCTTCAGCAGCGCCAGCGCCTTCGTGATGTGGCCGCGCGTGTGCGCCGGCACGATCACCGAGTCGACGTACCCGCGTTCGGCGGCGGCGTACGGGTTCAGCAGCGTGTCCTCGTACTCCTGGATCAGCTCGGCGCGCAGTGCGTCGACGTCACGGCCCTCGGCCGCGGCGGCCGCGAGCGTCTTGCGGTGCACGATGTTCGCCGCACCCTGCGCGCCCATCACGGCGACCTGCGCGGTCGGCCAGGCCAGGTTGACGTCGGCGCCGAGGTGCTTGGAGCCCATCACGTCGTACGCGCCGCCGTAGGCCTTGCGCGTGATCACGGTGACCAGCGGGACCGTGGCCTCCGCGTAGGCGTAGATCAGCTTCGCGCCGCGGCGGATGATGCCGTTCCACTCCTGGTCGGTGCCGGGCAGGAAGCCGGGCACGTCAACGAAGGTGAGCACGGGGATGTTGAACGCGTCGCACGTGCGCACGAACCGCGCGGCCTTCTCCGACGCCGCGATGTCGAGGCAGCCGGCGAACTGCGTCGGCTGGTTCGCGACCACGCCCACGCTCTGGCCGTCGACGCGGCCGAAGCCCACGAGGATGTTGGGCGCGAAGAGCTCGTGGACCTCGAGGAACTCGCCGTCGTCGAGCACGCGGGTGACGACCTCGTGCATGTCGTATGGCGTGTTCGGCGAGTCGGGGATGATCGTGTCGAGCTCGCGGTCGGTGTCGGTCACGTCGTCGAAGAACCCGGCGGGCTCACCCGGCTCGAAGGCCGGCGGCTCGGACAGGTTGTTCTGCGGCAGGTACGACAGCAGTTCCTTGACGTAGGCGATCGCGTCCTCGTCGTCGGAGCCGAGGTAGTGCGCGACGCCGGACTTGGTGTTGTGCGTGCGCGCGCCGCCGAGCTCCTCGAAGGTCACGTCCTCGCCCGTCACGGTCTTCACGACGTCCGGGCCGGTGATGAACATCTGCGACGTCTCGTCGACCATCACCACGAAGTCGGTGAGCGCGGGCGAGTAGACGTGCCCGCCGGCGTTCGCGCCCATGATCAGGGAGATCTGCGGGATCACGCCCGAAGCGTGGGTGTTGCGGCGGAAGATCTCGGCGTAGAGGCCGAGGGACACCACACCTTCCTGGATGCGCGCGCCGCCGCCCTCGTTCATGCCGATGATCGGGCAGCCGGTCTTGATCGCGAGGTCCATGACCTTCACGATCTTCTCGCCGTACACCTCGCCGAGCGCGCCGCCGAAGACCGTGACGTCCTGGGAGAACACGCACACGGGCCGGCCGTTGACGGTGCCGTAGCCCGAGACCACGCCGTCGCCGTACGGGCGGTTCTTCTCCAGCCCGAAGTTCGTGGAGCGGTGGCGCGCCAGCTCGTCGAGCTCGACGAACGACCCCTCGTCGAGCAGCAGATCGATGCGCTCGCGGGCCGTCTTCTTGCCCTTGGCGTGCTGCTTCTCGATGGCACGCTCGGATCCGGCGTGCACGGCCTCGTCGTAGCGGCGGTAGAGGTCCGCGAGCTTGCCGGCCGTGGTGTGGATGTCCGGTTCTTCCTCGGGCGGAGTCCCGAGCGGCTGCGTCGCACTGCTCATGAAGCGGAGCTTAGCTACCGCCAGGTCGCTTCGCGTGTGGCGTACGCCTCCCCGGGCATAGGCTGGCTGCGTGCTTCCCGTCCGCCCGCTCGGGCCCGCCGATCTGTCCGCTTGCCTCGATCTCGGAGCCGACCGCGACTGGCCGCGGGAGCACCGCAAGTGGTCGATCCTGCTCGACGTCGGCCGCGGCTTCGGCATCGACGCGCCTGACGGCGGGCTCGCCGCCACCTCGATCCTTGTGGAGACGGGACCGGTCGCGTCGATCTCGATGGTCGTGGTCGCCGCCCGGCACGGACGCCAGGGCCTGGGCGGTCGAGTGACGGCCGAGGCGGTTTCGGCCGCGGGCGACGCCACGGTGTTCCTGCACGCGAGCGACTTCGGGCTGCGGCTGTACGAGTCCCTGGGCTTCGTGGTCGACGGCGGCTGCGAAGGCCACATCGGCGTGCTCACCGACGACGGTGGTCCGGCTTCGCGGCCGATCACGCCGGCCGACGTGGCCCGGGTGTACTCACTCGACGCCGGCGCGCAGGGCTTCGCGCGGGAGGCGCTGCTGGACCGGCTGCTGTTCGAGGCCGAGCACGTCCACGTGACCGACGACGGGTTCGCTCTGGGCACCGTGCTGGACGGGGTGACGGTGATCGGTCCGGTGGTCGCGCCGGACGAGGAGCAGGCCCGGGCGTTGATCCGCGGCATCGCGCGGGCGGCCGGCGGACGGATCCGGGTGGACGTGGATCTGGCCCAGGCGGGCCTTTCCGAGTGGTGCCGCGCGTCGGGGCTGCTGCCGATCGGCCCGGCTCCCCGGCTGGTCCACGGCGGTAGGTCGCTGCCGGGCGAAGCGGCGCGGAGGTTCGCGCCGTACAACCGCGCGCTGGGCTGAGCTTCTCGGGGCGGGCCGGAGTCAGGCGGTTCGGACCGACGCGATCGCGGCCGCGAGCGACGGGTCGGCGCCCGCCTTGTCGAGCGCGGCCGTGAGAGTGGTGCGGTAGGTCGTCTCGACTTCGGCGTGCCGGGCTCGGCCCGCTTCGGTGATCACGGAGTAGACGCCCCGGCGATCGTCTTCGCAGAGATCGCGGACGCTCAGGCCCCGGTCCTCGAGGCGCGCCACCATGCGGCTCACCGAGCTCTGGTTGAGCCCCACCGCTTCGGCCAGCTCCTGCATCCGCAGCTCACCCTTGGGCGCGGCGGCCAGCTTGCCGAGCGCGCGGTACTCGGACAACCCGATGCCGTGCTTGCGCTGCAAGGCTTTCGCCAGTTCCTGCTCGACTCGGGTGTGGAGCAGGAGCAGCCGGCCCCACGCGTCTTCGTCGTTGCTCATCGGCCCTCCCCTTGACGTCAGAGTACATGCAGTGACAACATTTGAATGCACATGCATAGACTTGATGGGGGAGAGATCGTGATGGATCGGAGCTTCCTGTTCCTGGTGGCGGCCGCTCGCGCCGGGGGCAACACGGAGATGCTGGCCCGGCGCGCCGCGAGGGAGATCACCCGGCAGCACGAGCAAACGTGGATCCGGCTGCCGGAGGTGCCGCTGCCCGCGTTCGAGGACCGGCGGCACGGCTTCGGCGAGCACCCGGAGCCGGCGGGCAATGAGAAGGTGCTGATGGACGCGACGTTCGCGGCCACGGACCTGGTGATCGCGTCGCCGGTGTACTGGTACTCGGTGGCGGCGAGCGTGAAGCTGTACCTGGACTACTGGTCGGGGTGGATGAGGGTGCCGGGGGCGGAGTTCAAGGCTCGGATGAAGGGCAAGACGCTGTGGGGCGTCAGCGTGCTGAGTGAGGGGCCCGAGCAGGCCGACCCGCTGGTGGGCACGCTGGAGAAGACCGCCGCGTACCTGGGCATGCACTGGGGTGGTGTGCTGCTGGGCAACGGGAGCAGGCCCGGCGACGTGCTGGCCGACGAGGCGGCCATGAAGTCGGCCGCTTCCTTCTTCACCGGGTAGCCGTCAGCGACCGGGTGCGCCTCTGGTGGCGCCGCAGAGGTGAACGTCCAGGCCTTCGCGGCCGGGCGCCACTTCGGGGCGCAGCACGAGGTCGCGACCGTAGTCGCCGCCGTTCTGGGGGCGGAACGGGAGGGGTGAAGCCGTCCCGAGGTCACCCAGCCGGGCCCGCAAGGCCGAAGCCGCCGAGGCGAACGCGCACGCCGTCATGCGGTCCGCGTCGTACACGGCGAAGGGCGGTAGCACCGACATGCCGGTGTAGAAGAGCGTGCCGTGCTGGAGGCCGAAGAGCAGGTCGGGCAGCGGGCCGTTGACACCGCGCGGGCCGAGGGCCGGGGCGGGCGAGCCGGTGGTGACGACGACCAGCGCGCGTTTGCCGGCCAGCGGGCCTTCGCCATAGCGGGCGGGGCGGCCGTCGGGGCGGTGGACGTCGTACGCGTAACCCTTCACGAAGACGCGGTCGAACCAGCCCTTCAGCATGGCGGGCGTGCCGTACCACCAGAGCGGGAACTGGAAGACCACGGCATCGGCCCAGGTCAGCTTGGCCTGTTCGGCGCGGACGTCGTCCGGAACCGCCGCGATCTCGTCGACGACCGGATTCCAGTGCATGGCGTACAGATCCGACTCGCGCACGTCGTGGCCGAGGGCGCGCAGCGTCGCCAGGCCCTCGTCGCGCAGTGCGCCGCCGAGGGAGTGCGGGTCGGGGTGGGCGAAGAGCCAGAGGACGTTCATGTCGCCAGGGTCGCTCGCGGCCCGGCCCGGAAAAAGTGGCCCGATGGACAACCTGTGAAAGAATCGGGCCATGTCCGTTTTCCGGCACCCGGAGAGGCACCACGTGGCGGTGCTCGTGCGCCACGGCATGCTCGTGATGGAGCTCGGCATCGTGCACCGGCTGTTCGGCCAGGCGCGCTCGGCCGAGGGCGAGCCGCTGTACGAGGTGGTCACCTGCACACCCGAGCCCGGCGACGTCCGCACCGACTCCGACGTCGTCATCCCCGTCGCGGTCGGACCGGAGGCGATCGCCGAGGCCGACACGGTGGTGATCCCGGCGTCTTCGCTCGAGTACGAGCCCACCGGCCGCGAGTACCCGCCGGCGCTGGCCGGCGCCATCGACCGCATCCGCCCCGGCGCACGCATCGCGTCGATCTGCACCGGCGCCTTCGTACTCGCCGCCGCGGGCCTGCTCGACGGCCGCCGTGCGACCACGCACTGGCGTTCGGCGTGCGAGTTCCAGCTGGAGTACCCGCGGGTGAAGCTGGACCCTGACGTGCTCTACACCGAGGACGGCAACGTCTTCACCTCCGCCGGCGTCGCGTCCGGCATCGACCTCTGCCTGCACTTGATCCGGCGCGACTTCGGCGCGGCTGTGGCCAACGAGGTCGCGCGCGGCACCGTCGTCTCCCCGCACCGCGAGGGCGGGCAGGCGCAGTTCATCCGCCGCCCGGTGCCCGAGCCGCAGTCCGCGTCGACGGGCGCCGCGCGGGCGTGGGCGCTGGAGCACCTCGACCGGCCGCTGACGCTGCGCGACCTGGCGTCGAAGGAGGCGATGAGCGTGCGGACGTTCACGCGGCGCTTCCGCGAGGAGGTCGGGATCTCGGCGTTGCAGTGGCTCACGCAGCAGCGCGTGGAACGCGCGCGGCAGCTGCTGGAGGAGACGGACCTGCCGATCGACCGCATCGCGACCGACTGCGGCTTCGGCACGGCGGCGTCGCTGCGCCAGCACCTGCAGAGCGCGCTCGGGGTGTCGCCCAGCGCCTACCGGAGCACGTTCCGCCGCACGGCGTGAAATCGGCGGTCCGTGGGGCACCCTTCGCCCGGGCCACCCCACGGACCGACCCCCAGAATCCGTCGAAGACGGGGGAGGCACGCCTTCGCTGCGATCTATTTTCCGGCGGGAACGGGGTGTTCGGTACCGACCTGACCAGGTCTTACAGAATCTGACAGCGTCAGGGGACGACGGTCACGAGCACGTACACCGGACGCTTCGTCGTGAAGAACTCAGTGCCCGCGGCGTCGACCATCTTCCAGCCGATCCAGCAGCGGCCCGGCGCGTCCGACGCCGTCAGCGGCACGCTGATCATCACGTGCTCGCCGGGCGCGGTGTCGCCGATCAGCACGCGCTCGGGCGTGCGGCAGGTGCCCGGCGCGGGCGGCAGGTCCATGCGCTGCAGGTAGCGCTCGTGCCAGCGGACCGAACCCGAGTTCTCGAGCTCCCACACCTTCTGCACGGTCACGCCGACGTGCACCGCCGCGCCGTCGGGCACCGTCACGTCGGCGATGAACTTGGTGTTGTCGCCGGGGACGCGGGCGCTCGCGTCGCCTGCCGGAGCGATCAGCTTGCCGGGGATGACGAACGCGGCCACCGCGGCCAGCACGGCGATCACGGCAGCGGCGACGACCAGCGCGTTCCGCCGGGTGGAGCGCTTGCGCGGCGGCGGGGCGATGCGGACACCTTCGACGTCCGGCTCGGGACTGCGAGGCTCGGCAGGACCCGGCGCGGCCCGCGCGGCCACGGCGACGGGTTCCGGCACCGGTGGCACGCCCTTGAGCTCCACCCACCGCGCCCGCCACGGCTCCTCGCCCGCGCCACACGCCTTCACGAACTCCCGCGTGGTCTCCCACGACGGGAACCGCGTGCCCTTCACCGCCTCGTGCAAGGTGGTGTGGGAGATGCAGCCGGAGCGCTCGGCCATCTTGCGGAACGACGGGTTGCCGGCGCTCGCGCGCAGCGCGGCCAGCTCCGCGGCGAGCACGTCGGCCGGGTCCGGCTCCGCGCTCATCGCTCTCCCTGGGTGTCAGATCCGCTGTTCCGGACAAGTCTGACACCCGTCGGCGTCCGGGCGACGATCAGCCCAGCGCCGCCGGCGACTCCGCGTCCGGCACGAGCACGCGCGGCACGCCGCTGCCGTCAGCCGACACCGTCCAGACGTCCGAGTGCTGGGTGCCGCGCGGAATGGCGTACGCGACGGAGCGCTCGTCGAGCCA
Source organism: Amycolatopsis sp. NPDC050768 (assembly GCF_040654155.1). Lineage (NCBI taxonomy): Bacteria > Bacillati > Actinomycetota > Actinomycetes > Pseudonocardiales > Pseudonocardiaceae > Amycolatopsis > Amycolatopsis sp. NPDC050768. Next base: position 261,979 of record NZ_JBFAHL010000001.1, on the reverse strand, counting down.
CGCCGCCTGGTCGTCGACGCTGCGGGTCTCGGCCAGTGGCGTCACGCGGCCCGACGCGAGGTCGAGCACCGACAGGCGCCAGCCCTTCGCGGGGTCGTCGTCGATGGCCGACTTGAACGCGATGCGCGTGCTGTCCGGCGACAGCGACGGGCACTCCACGTTCTCCCGCAGCGACACGATCGTGTGCGCCCGGAAGTCGCCGCGCACGAGGTAGCGGTGCCCGGCCGTGGACATCGTGGCGTAGAAGGTGTGGTCGTCGCGGGTGAACGTGACACCCCAGAAGTTGAGGTCCACGGCCTGGTAGGGCTTGCCGTTCAGCGTCACCGCGAAGTCCTCCAGCGACGGCGCCAGCTCGCCCGTGCGCGTGTCGAGGATGCCGGCGCGCGTGGAGAACACGCCGCCGTTGTAGGAGTCGCCGGTGACGAACACCGTCCACGCGACCAGGTTGCCGCTCGGCGAGACGCGCGCGCGGTTGGGCAGGCCGACCAGCGGGATCTCGCGCTTCGACGTGAGCCCGGAGTCGAGCACCGCCAGCTGGTACGTGGTCAGGTCGCCGTCCTGGCGCAGGCACAGGCCGGTGCCCGCGGCAGCGTAGACGCGCGCGCACGTCACCGGAGACACCGCGCGCGGGCCGCCCGGGTCTGCCACCGACACCGTGACGACGTGGCCGCGCGAGGCGTCGGCCGTGCTGCGCACGAGCAGCCGCGGGCCCGGAGCCAGGGACACCGTGCCGGTGGCCGCGACGTCGCGGTTGCGCGCCGCCGCCATCCCGACGTACACCGCCGCCGCGGCGACCAGCACCACGACGCCCGCCACTGCCACCAAGATCCGCGTTTTCATCGCGCCTTCCGAAGGAGTCCGAACGTCACCACGATCGCGAGCACGGCCGCGCCCGCCGCCACGGCCATCGACGGCCCGATGCCCCACACCTGCCACGCCAGCCCGAACAGCGCGGACGAGACGAAGTACGCCACCGCCTGGCCGGTCTGGATGAGCGAGATGCCCGTGGTCCGCAGGGCTTCCGGCAGCACCGGTCCCGCCAGCGCCATCAGCACGCCGTCGGTGGCCGCGTAGAACGCGCCGTAGAGCGCGAGCGACAGCACCACCAGCGGCCAGCCCGACACAGGCCCGGCCAGCAACAGGTAGACCACGACCAGCGCGCCGTATCCGCAGAGCACCACCGGCAGCCGCCCGAACCGATCGGCCAGAGAGCCGAGCGGCGCGGCCAGCACGAGGTAGGCGAGGTTCGTGCCCACGGCCAGCAGTGGGAACCAGCCCGTGCCGATGTCTTCGCGGCGTTGCAGCAGCAGGTAGACGAAGCCGTCGCCGATGGTCGCCGTGCCGAGCACACACGCGGCGATCAGCAGCCGCCGCACGGGCGCCGACTTGAGCAGCGCTGCCGCCGCGCGAGGGGACACCGTGCCGGTGGCCGGGCGCGGCGTGCGGTGGTCCCGCACGAAGAGGATCAGCAGCAGCACGCCGATCGCCGCGATGCAGAAGCTGGTGACGAACACGGCGTCGAACGCGTCGGTGCTCGAAGCGCCGACCAACGCGAGCACGCCCAGCGCCACGAGCGGTCCCGCGAACGCACCGGCGCTGTCCATCGCGCGGTGCACGCCGAACGCGCGCCCGAGCATGTCCTGCGGCGCCGACAAGGTGATCAGCGCGTCGCGCGGGGCTGTGCGCAGGCCCTTCCCGGTGCGGTCGGCGGTGATCACCGCGCCGATCGCGCCCGCCGACGCGCCGGCGGCGACGAGCCCGAGCTTCGCGACGGCCGAGATCGCGTACCCGATCCCGGCGATGGTCTTGCGCCGGCTCACGCGGTCGGCGAGGTAGCCGCCGACGAGCCGCAGCAGCGCCGTCGCGCCGGTGTAGAGGCCGTCGACCAGGCCGTAGATCGCGGGGCTCAGGTGCAGGCTGAGGACGAGGTAGATGGGCAGCACCGCCGTGACCATCTCCGAGGAGATGTCCGTGACGAGGCTGACGGTGCCGAGCGCGAGCACGTTCGCGGCGATCTTCCCTCGGGAGACCTTGTGCTCGCGGCGGCCGATGGTGGAGAGGTACACGGACGCGCCCTTCTGGAGCCCGCGGGCGCGCCCCCTGTGTCCACTGTGGACACATGGGACACGCCCGCGGGAGGGATCACTGCCAGACGTCGAGGATCGGCGACTTGCTCGCCGCGCCCGCGATCCCCGGCAGGCCGTAGGAGGCCTCGATGGTGCGCAGGACCGTGTAGTGGTTGATGGATTCGGAGTAGCTGCCCGGCTTCACGTGGGCGCCGACGAACGTGGTGTAGATCTGGTTGACCGAGGTGCCGCTGTCCTCGTCGAACGTGACGATCAGCAGGCTGTTGTGCGTCTTGGCCCACTGCGCGTACGAGTCGAGGTGGCTCTTGAGCCAGGTGTCACCCGTGCCGATCGAGCAGTCGTGCATGTCGCTGCACATGTTCGGCGTCACGAAGGAAACCGTGGGCAGCGTCGTGTAGTCGGCGGGGAAGCTGGAGTAGCGGACGTTGCTGGCCGCCGGGACGTTCGAGAAGTCCACCCAGCTGTTGTGCTTGCGCATGTAGGTGCCGCTGGAGCAGCCGGTGTAACCGTCCGACGGCATCGACTCGGAGTAGCCCTTGAACGACTTGCCGGCGCCGATCAGCTGCTGGCCGAGGTTGGCCTTGCTGCCGAGGTTGGCGGGGCAGGAGTCGCTCGTGACGCCCTGGGTGGCGCCGGAGAACAGGGCGACGTAGTTGGGCTGGCTGGGGTGGGTGATGGCGAAGGAGCTGGTGAACTTCGCGCCTTGGCTGGCCAAGGACGTGAAGTACGGGGCGGCCGACGAGGTGATGGACGAGGCCTTCTTGTTCTCGAACATCACCAGCACGACGTGGTCGAACGCCGGTACGGCCGCGGCGGCGGGCGCCACGTCCGGTTCGCCGGTGTTCGTCGCGGCCGCCGTGACAACGCCGGCCGCGGCCAGCGTCGCCGCGGCGAGCGCGGCCACGATCCGCTTGCGGATCATGAGTCCTCCTGGGTCGGGGGGAAGGGCGACTCATGATGGGGACGCCAGCGGGCCGGGGCGTGCCCGGTTGGGGTCCGGCGCGTGGTCGGAAAATGAACAACAAGGGGGTGGAGTAGCGCATTCGTCCGGTTGGCGCGGTGCGTGGCCGGATCAGACCCGAGCGACCAGGAAGTCCTCTCCGTCATCGCGAGCGTCGTGCCGCTGGCCAGGCCGGCGATGGCGCGCAGGGTTTCCGCCGTGGTGGCCTTCGACAGGTACATGCTCACGCCCGTGGACGCGAAAACCGCGAGTTGTGTCGGGTCGAAGCCCGCGGCTTCGAGTTCGGCGGGCCACGACTGGCCGGATTCGAACTCGATGGGCACCAGCGTCGGCAATGGGTAGCCGAGGGCTTGCAGGCGCTCGCGTTTCCAGGCCTGGGTGCCGGGTGGTCGATCTCGAAGACAGTGCTCTTTCCGGGGTACCGCTGGGCGAAGGAATCGAGGCCGGCACCGAGGATCACGTACTGGCTCACGCTTCGTTCCAGCACCAGCTCCTAGGTGACCACCGGCGAGATCGGCTCAAAGGCGATCTCGCACGCCCCGGCTAGCAAGCTGGCCCGCAACGGTCCGGCGCCAGTCCGAAGGGCTGACGCCGCGGGCGCGCTTGAACGCCACGCTGAACGCGAACGCGTCGGTGTAACCGGTCTCGCGGGCGACTTGGGCGATCGGGTTTTCCGTGTCCCGCAACAGATCCGCGGCCAGCGTCATGCGCCAGCCGGTGAGGTAGGTGAGCGGCGGTTCGCCGACGAGCGTCGCGAACCGGGCGGCGAACGCGGCTCGGGACAAGCCGACTTTGGCGGCCAGCTCGCCGACCGTCCACCGGTGCGCGGGATCGCCGTGCAGCAGCCGCAGCGCCTCGCCGACGCCCGGGTCGGCCAGCGCGCGGTACCACGACGGCGGGGTCGGCGACTCGGCGCACCAGGCCCGCAAAGCCTGGACCAGCACCAGATCCAGCAGCCGATTGAGCACGGCGCCCTGGCCCGGTTCGTCGCGGGAGACCTCGGCCGCGAGCAGGTCGAGCGTCGCGCCCGTGCGTGGTCCCGCCGGCACCACGGCCAGCTCCGGCAGGAGGGTGAGGAGCCGATCGCTGACCTCGCCGTGGAGTTCGTATGCGGCCCGGAGCATCACGGTCGCGCCGGGCAGCCCGTCGCCGTACGTGCGCGGGGCGAGAAACCAGTGCTCCGTCGTGGGTTCACCGCTGGGCAGGTACTTGCGGTTTCCGCGGATCGTGACCTGCTCGGCCGTGCCCGGGTCGTCGGCGATGGTGTAGTCGCGGCTGGTGACCAGCGCGATGTCCCCGGCTTCGAGGCGCACCGGCTCGCCGCCGACCCGGATCGACGCGTGGCCGCCGAGCGTGGCCATCACGGTGAGCGCGGGAGCGTCCGCGTACGCGACCGACCAAGGCGGGCGCTGGATCAGCTGGCGCACCAGCGCGGTCCTCGCGCGGGCGCGGTGTAGGAGGTCGGTGAGCACGTCCATGACTACGACGGTAGACGATCGCAAAGGAATCCTGGACCGTCGACCATGGATAGTCTGGCCTCGGCGGAGTTGGCTTGTCACCATGACCAAGTCGCTAGTCGTGTTCGGAGCCGGCCCGGGTGTCGGCCGCGCCATCGCCCGCCGCTATGGAAAGGCGGGTTACGACGTCGTCCTCGTCGCCCGCCGCCGGGCTCCGCTGGAGGAGTTCGCCGCCGTGCTGGCGGCCGACGGCAGCACCGCCCACGTCCTCCCCGCAGACCTGTCCGAAACGGCTTCGATTCCCGTTCTCGCCACGCGGATCCGCGCTCTTGTCGGCGACCCCGACGTCGTCTACTACGCCCCTTCGCCCGCCGACCCGGGCTTCACCGCCGCCGTCTCCCTCACCGCCGCCCGGCTGCACGAACTGATGCCGCTCACGCTCGACGCCCTCCTCGCCGTGGTCCAGGAGTTCCTTCCCGCCATGCTCACTCGCGGCGAGGGCGCGATCCTCACCGCCCAGGGCGCCGCCGCCGTCTCCGGCCGGGCCCACATGACCGGCTGGGCCACGCTCCTTGCCGCGCAACGCAACTACCTCCAGGCGCTGGCCGCGGAGGTCGCCGACCAGGGTGTGTTCGTCGGCCAGCTCCACATCGGCGCCCGCATCACCGGCACGCCCTTCGACGACCACTACCGCGCATCGGGCCAACCCGAGGCCGCCTTCCCGGCCGCCGATCCGGCCGACCTGGCGGAGCTGTTGTGGACCATGCACGCCGACCGCAAACCGCAGGAGCTGCTGGTCCCTTCGGACTGGTGACGCGTTTCCGGCCGCCGTAACTCGGTTGAGCGCCGTCGTACGGTGATCAGTACCCATGGGGAACTCGTCGAAGGAGCCGGACGTGCCATTCACCGATGCGACCGAACCTGTTCCCCCGGAGCTGAAGACCGACGAGTTCTCCTTGCGTCCGATCGTGGTCGGCGACACGGAGAAGGACTACGCCGCCGTGATGGAAACGCGGGAGCCTCTGCGGTTGTGGCGGCAGTCGACGTGGCCCGAAGACGACTTCACGGTGGAAGAGAACCGGAAAGACGTCGTGGATATGGAAGAACGCCATGCCGCGCACCGCGCGTTCAACTACACCGTGCTCGACCCGTCCGGCACCAGGTGCGTGGGCTGCGTCTACGTCTTCCCCCCGAGCGCCACGTTCCTCGCGAAGTCCACGGTGATTCCCGTCGGTGCCGACGATTGGGCGGACGTCGACGCGGTCGTCTTCTTCTGGGCTCGCCGGCCCGAAATGGAGAAGGGAATGGACGAACGTCTTCTCGCAGCGCTCCGCGCGTGGTTCAAGGACGAGTGGAAGTTCGAGAAGACCGTGTACGCCACGAGTGAGCCGTTCACCCAGCAAGTGGAGCTCCTGGCTCGCACCGATCTGAGCCTGAAGTTCGAGCTGCTGGAGCCCGGCAAGGCGGGAAAGCGGCTCGTCTTCGGCTGAGTGGCCCCGAACTGGGTGCTCAGGCCTTCGAGTCGACCGACCAGACGTACACGGTCACCCACCGGTCGGCGGCGACCCGCATGGCGTACACGTCGCCCGCCGTGGCTGGTTCCGTGCCGACGGATCGTGGAACCGCGCCGGTGCGGGCTTGCTTCGCCAGCTCCCGGACCCGGCCACGATCGTCGCGCCGGGCAACGGGTCCGGCGCCGGCCGCGGCGCGTCGAGGTCCAGGGACTCGACGTCGAAGTCGGCGAACACCTCGTGCACGACGTCCTCGCGCAAACCGTCCGACGATCGCCACCACGCCAGCGGTCCCTGGACCTCGACCCGGTCGTTCGGGCGCTGGTCCCGCTCGACGTAGTCCGACCAGCGCCGCACCAGTCCGGGGTGGTCCGCCGCCGCCAGGCGCGCCCTCGGTGTGCCGCCGGTACCACTCCTCCGTCGGGGCGAGAACAGGCAACGCGTTCGTCCCGCACACCCGGCAGACGGCTGATCCCCGATACGGAACGGACTCGTGCTCGGGCAGCCCGCGCGAGCAGGACCCCGGTCAGCGCGGGGCGCCACGCCCACGACGCCGACCACAACCCCGCAACCCACACCGACGCCGCACCACGAACGTCCCACGCGGCACCGAGCTCCCGGAGTGTGGCGACCGCGTCGTCGTGGGTGGTCCGCCGCAGTACGTCGTGGGGCCGACCGGAGGCAGCCAACACGTCCGCGTCGCGCTCGTCGCATCCGTCACCCTCGGCAGGGAGACACCCGCGTCCTTCAGGAACGTCCTGTCCGCGTTCACCCGTGCGTAGCGCGCGAGCAGATCGACCAGCGGCTCACCGGATTCCTGGCTGTGCACGGCGAAAGGCCAACCGAGCCTGCCCGTCGCCAAGGCGGCTGAAGTAACGGTGATCAGGCCGGGCGGCCCGCGCCCGCGTAGTCGTCGCCGCGGGAGTGGTAGGTGTGGATTTGGATGGCTTGGCCCTCGGTGGGCGCGTTGATCATCAGGCCGTTGCCCAGGTACAGGCCGACGTGGTGGATGCGCGTGGCCGGGGAGCCGTAGAAGACGAGGTCGCCCAGCTCGGGTTCGCCGGTGACCGGGGGCAGGGAGCGGAACTGGCTGTCGGCCGTGCGGGGCAGCGCGACGCCGGCGCTGTCGTACGACGCCTTCGTCAGGCCGGAGCAGTCGAAGCCCGCGGCGCCGGCGTCGGGGCCGTTGCCGCCCCAGACGTAGGGGAGGCCGAGCTGGCCGAGGGCGAAGCGGGTGGCGCGCACGGCCGGGCTGTTCGCCTTCGCGGGGTCGAGGGAGAGCGTGGCGTAGAGCTGCGCGTTGCCGAGCACGCGCTGGCGGAACAGCTCGGTGTCCTTGCTCGCGTACGCGGCGATCGACTTCCACCAGCCCGTGCCCGCGGACAGGTCGGTGCCGCCGGCGCACAGGGCGCGGCCCGCGGCGACCGACGCCGAGCTGGGGTCGGTCAGAGCAGGCTTGTCGATGCCGGGGATCTTCGCGCCGTACTTCTTCCACGCCGCCGGCGACAAGCCCATCGGGTTGTCGCCGTGGCGGCCGTGGTCCGAGCCGGCCTCGCCGACGCCCGCGAGCGTCACCCACGAAAGGTGGCAGCCGGGGTCTTCGGAGCGCAGCGCGAGCTCGCCGTTGGCGTAGCCGATCAGCGCGTCGGCGGGGATGTCGAGGGGGCCGGCGAGCGACTCGGCCCACTGCTGCAACGGCGTCTTGCCGCCACCGCCGGAGGCGCCCTGCCCGGGTTCCTGCGCCGCGACGGGCGCGCTCACCTCGAGCACCGACGGTCCGGCCTGAGCCGTGGCGGCGGTCGCGACCGGAGTCTGCGGCGCTGGTTGGTCACGGTCGGCCACGAGCCAGCCCGCGGTGACGAGGCCGGCCACGAGCGGCAGCGCGACGAGTCCACGGTGGAACGCACCGCGAGCCCAGGACTTGCCTGTCCCCTTGCCGGCAGCGGCAGACGAGGGCACGGCAGTTTCTTCCGGCCCGGTTTTTGAATCCGGCACGTCTTTTGAATCGAGCACAGCGCTGTGCTCGGGGTCAGGCGGCGTCACAGCGTCCAATCTAGGAGAGCGCACCTCTGCGTAACGAGCGAGTCGCTTGCACGTTAGGGGGACTCTCATATTCTGGGCACATGTCTGGCATGGACGCAGCGCGACTGCGCGAGGGACTCGGCGATCGGTACTCCCGGGTGGACGTGGTGGAGTCCACTGGCTCCACCAACGCCGACCTGCGGGAAGCCCTGGAAAACGGGGGTGCGGACCGCACAGTGCTGCTCGCCGAGCAGCAGACCGCGGGCGTCGGCCGGCGGGCGCGTTCGTGGAGCTCGCCGAAGGGCGCCGGGCTGTACTTGAGCGTGGCGCTGCGGCCCGCGGGCGTCCCCTTCGCGGCGCTCGGTTCACTGTCCGTGGTGGCCGGCCTCGCCGTGCGCGGGGTCGCCGCCCAGTTGGGGGTCGACGCCGTTCTCAAATGGCCTAACGACGTGCTGGCCGGACCCGACCGCGCCAAGTGCGCGGGGATCCTGGCCGAGGCCGTCGCGGGCGGCGAGCCGGCTGTCGTGCTCGGCATCGGCCTCAACGTGCTGCCGCTCGGCGAAGACGTGCCGGCCGGCCCCGGCGGCCTGCCCGCGACGTCGCTCGCAGAGCAGGGCGCCGCCGACCCGGACCGCACCGAGGTCGCGCTGGCCCTGCTCACCCGCCTCGACGACCTCGAACGCCGCTGGCGCGCCGCGTCCGGCGACCTCACCGCCGCCGGCCTGCTCGACGACTACCGCGCCCACTGCGCGACCCTCGGTCAGGAGGTGCGCGTCGAGCTGCCCGGCGGCCGCGCCCTCACCGGCCGCGCGGCCGACCTCGACGCGACCGGGCAGCTGCTGGTCGACGCCACCGACGGCCGCCGCGTGACCGTGTCCGCCGGCGACGTGGTGCACGTGCGCCCGGCGTGACCTACTGTGCCGATCGTTACCAATCCGACCACAGTCACGGCCGAACGGCTTCGCGGCAACGGTTACGTGCCGCGCGAGAGTCGGCCTACTTTTGGTCGGATTGGTAAACCGCGGTGTCCGGGCGCCGCCGGCGCCCTCGCGCCGGTACGGTAAGTCGACCAGCGCAGACACAGCACAGGCACACACCAGGGGAGCGTCCGCCGTGGCCTATCCGGACGATTTGCTCAGCCAGAACGAGGAAGTGGTGGTGCACAGCCACCCGCATTTCAAGATGCTGATCTTCCCGTTCGTGGCCTTCGTGATCACGATCGCGGCCGCCGTCTGGCTCATCTTGCTGGCGCAGGACGTGACGGCGCCTTGGAACAACGTCGCGATGATCGCCATCGGCGTGGTGGCGCTCGTGCTCGTGGTGTGGCTGTTCCTTGCGCCGCTGGTGCGCTGGCGGACCACGCACTTCATCGTGACCACCGACCGGTTGATCGCGCGCGAAGGCGTGGTGAAGCGCACCGGCATCGACATCCCGATGTCGCGCATCAACAGCGTCCAGTTCGAGCACGGCCTGCTGGACCGGGTGTTCGGCTGCGGCACGCTGATCATCGAGTCGGCTTCGGACGAGCCGCTGAAGTTCGACGACATCCCTCACGTCGAGCGCGTGCACACGGTGATCTACCGCGAGGTCAACGACAACCCGTACGACGACTACCGCGGCGCACCGGGGCAGGGCGGACAGGGTGGTGCCCAGGACACCGAGCCGCTGCCGCCGACGAACCACCCGCCGCGCGGACGGCGGCGCTGACGTGGGCGCCCGCGAAGTCGGCCTGCCCGAACGGGTCCCCGCCGAGGGCCTGCCCCAGCGCGTGACGATCTGGGAGGTCGGTCCGCGCGACGGCCTGCAGAACGAGTCCGCCGTCGTGCCGGTCGAGGTGAAGCTGGAGTTCCTCGACCGCCTTGCCGGAGCCGGCCTCACCACGCTCGAGGCAACCAGCTTCGTGCACCCGAAGTGGGTGCCGCAGCTCGCCGACGCCGAACAGCTGCTCGCCGGCCTCGACCGCCGCGAGGGCGTGCGCTATCCGGTGCTCGTGCCCAACGAGCGCGGCCTCAACCGCGCGCTCGACGCCGGTGTCTCCGACATCGCGATCTTCGCCAGCGCCACCGAGACCTTCGCGCAGAAGAACCTGAACTCCACGCTCGACGAGCAGTTCGCCATGTTCGAGCCGGTCGTCACGCGGGCGCGCGGAGAGGGCCTGGACGTGCGCGGCTACCTGTCGATGTGCTTCGGCGACCCGTGGGAAGGCGTGGTGCCGGCCGAGCAGGTCGTGCGCGCGGGCAAGCGGCTGCTCGACTTCGGCTGCTCGCAGCTGTCGCTGGGCGACACCATCGGCGTCGCGACCACCGGTCAGGTCACGCGGCTGGTCCAGGAGTTCGAGAAGTCCGGAGTGGACGTTTCCGCGCTGGCCGTGCACTTCCACGACACCTACGGCCAGGCCCTGGCCAACACCGAGGCCGCGCTGCGCGCCGGAGTATCCACTGTGGACTCATCGGCCGGCGGCCTCGGCGGCTGCCCGTACGCGGAGTCGGCCACGGGCAACCTCGCCACCGAGGATCTCGTGTGGCTGCTGGAGGGCCTCGGCGTGGAGCACGGCGTGGACCTCGGCAAGCTCGTGGAGACGAGCGTGTGGATGGCCGGGCAGCTCGGCCGGCCGTCCCCGTCGCGGGTCGTGACCGCCCTCGCCGGCTGACGTGCGCGAGTTCGTCCCGCTTGACGCAGCTTCGTGGCCGCTGTTCGAGCAGCTCTTCGGGCCGGGCGGCGTGCAGGGCGGCTGCTGGTGCGCGTTCTTCCGCCTGACCGGGCCGGACTTCAAGGCCGCGGGGCGCGACGGCCGCAAGGCGCACGTGCGCGGCGAGGCCGAATCCGGCGTGCCGCTGGGTCTGCTGGCCGTGGTCGACGGTGAGCCGCTCGGCTGGGTCGCCGTGTCGCCGAAGGCGGACAACCCGCGGCTGGCGCGCTCTCCCGTGGCGGCTTCGGCCGAACCCGGGAACGTCTGGGCGGTGACGTGCTTCTACGTCGACCGTCGCGGCCGTCGGCAAGGACTGGCGACCGCACTTCTGCACGCGGCCGTCGAGTACGCGGCGGAGCGCGGCGCCGACATCGTCGAGGGCTACCCCGCGGCTGCGGGCGACCGCCCGCCCGCGGATCTTTACCACGGGACCCTCGGTCTGTTCACGCGCGCGGATTTCGAGGTCGTCGAACGACGCGGAGTGGCGCGGGCCTTGGTGAGGCGGAAGATCGCCTCTGCCGGATAAGGTGGAATCACCACCTTGTCCGGTGCCGCGCGGAAGTTCCCCCTATCGGGGAATTGTGTGGAACCGGCTGGCGCGGCGGACGTCTTTCCTGAAGCCGGAGCAACCGAGAAGAGGGTGTCCGTGTCCGAACACGCCGAACCGGTCGACACCGACTTGGCCACCGGGCCCATCCGGCTGCCCGCACAGTACGGCGGCTTGCTCGACGGCGGGTTCGACGACGTCCCGACACCCCCGACCGGCACCCGCCTCCCGCCCGCACAGCCGGCCCCGCGCCTGCCGTTCGCGGGCCGGCCGTACAACCAGGTCTTCCGCGGGCCCGTGCCGTACCCGGCGCCGCCGCCCCCGCCTCCGCCTCCGCCGATGGGGGCGCTGCGCACCGAGCGCGAGAGCGTGCTGGCGTTGTTCCTGGTCCACATGTTCCCGATCGGGCACCTGCCCGTGGCCGCGGACCGGCCCGCGCTGCAACTGCCGTTGCCGGACAACGGTTCCGGCCCGTTCGACCACCCGGACTCGGCGCTGCTCGACGACACCGCGACGCTCGAGTACGTCTCGCGGGGCCTCCGTCGCACGCCCGCGCCGCCCGCCGACCCGCAGCCGCCCGCCGCGCTCTTCGAGGGCTACGAGCCGGGCGCAGAGGACACCGGGTGGCCACCGGTCCAGGAAGAAAAAGCCGTGGTACTCCCGGAAAACACGTGGCTCGACCGCTTCGGCGACGAGCACGGCCGCCTCTTCACCGTCGACGGCACGCCGTTCGCGCAGCGTTCGCTGCCGGAGTCCACGCGCCACGCGGGCTACCGGCGCTATCGCGTGGTGAAGCCCGTGCCGATGTGGAGCTCGACCACGCCGGAGTGGTTCGGGCAGCCGGGCGGCGGGATCCGCTACCGTGCCGTGCTGGCCGCCGACGAGCTGGTCACCCTGGGATTCCTGGCCGACGTCATGCGGGAGGCGCGATGAACACGCAGTCGATCCGGCGCTGGCTCGACCGGCTGGGCGTGCCCGCGGAGGTCGTCTCCGTCGGCACCGAGGCCGACAACGCGTGGTGCCTCATGCCCGCCGACGACGAGGGCTGGGAAGTCTTCTGGCGCGAGCAGGGCAACCGCTACGACTGGGCGCGCTTCACGTCCGAGCAGGTCGCCTGCCACTACCTGTTCGGCCGCCTCGCGTGGTCGCAGGTCGCGCGCGGCGCTGTCGGCGTGCTGCCCGGACACTGAACCGCTCGCGAGTGGCGGGGCGAACCGCCACTCACGAGCCCGTCGGAGCAGTACCAGGAGCAGGCCGGCTCAGCGCTTGAGCACGGCCAGCGCGGCGTCGTGCAGCGCGCCGTTGCTCGACAACGCCGAGCCGCCCTCGTAGGTCGCCGCGCCCGTGAGGTCGCTGAACCGCCCGCCGGCCTCCGTCACGAGGACCTGCGCGGCCGCGACGTCCCACGGGTTCACGATGCACTCCGCCGCGAGGTCCAGCGCGCCCTCCGCCACCAGGCAGTGCTGCCAGAAGTCGCCGAACGCGCGGCTCTCCCAGCAGGCCTCCGTCAGCGCGAGGTACTTCTCGCGGGAGTGGTACTCGGTCCACGTGTTGAGGTCCGTCGTGGAGAGGTACGCGTCTTCCAGCGAAGCCACGGCCGACACCGCGAGCCGCCGCACGCCGGCCGTGTCGCTGCTGTACGCGCCGTCGCCGCGCGACGCCCACCAGCGGCGGCCCAGCAGCGGCGCGGTGATCATGCCGACGACGGGCGAACCGTCCTCGACCAGCGCGATCAGCGTGGCCCAGACCGGCACGCCGCGCAGGAAGTTCTTGGTTCCGTCGATCGGGTCGAGCACCCACGCGCGGCCGGTCGCGCCGGCCGTACCACCGCGTTCTTCGCCCGCGACCGCGTCGCCGGGGCGCTCTGTGGCGAGGATCGCACGGATGGCGTCCTCGACGGCGGTGTCCGCGTCGGTCACCGGAGTGCGGTCGGGTTTGCGGGACACCGAGAGGTCGAGCGCGCGGAAACGCGCTGTGGTGATCGCGTCGGCGGCGTCAGCCAGCCGGGTGGCAAGGGTCAGATCATCCTCGTAGCCAGGCACGGTCACGATGGTTTCACGGGTGTTCGCCGTAAGGTTGGCGAGGTGAGCATGGTCCTACTTGCCGAAGACGATCCCACCATCGCCGAGCCGCTGTCCCGGGCGCTGCAGCGAGAGGGGTACGAGGTCGAGGTCGTCACCGATGGACCGGCGGTGCTCGGCGCCACCTCCGCCCACCGCGTCGACCTGCTCGTGCTCGATCTGGGCCTGCCGGGCATGGACGGGCTGGAGGTGTGCCGCAGACTGCGCGCCGGCGGCACCGAGCTGCCGGTGCTGATGCTCACCGCCCGCACCGACGAGGTCGACTTCGTCGTCGGGCTCGACGCGGGGGCCGACGACTACGTGGCCAAGCCGTTCCGTCTGGCGGAGCTGCTGGCCCGCATCCGCGCGCTGCTGCGCCGCCGGGTGCCGGAGGTGCTCGAGTCCGGGGGTGTCCGCATGGACCTCGGGGCGCGGCTCGTCACCGTCGACCTGCACGAGGTGCAGCTGGCGAACAAGGAGTTCGAGCTCCTGCGCGTGCTGATGACGCGCGCGGGCCAGGTCGTGAGCCGCGACGAGATCCTCGCCGAGGTGTGGAACGAGCTGGAGTCGAAGACTTCGAAAACGCTCGACATGCACATGTCCTGGCTGCGGCGCAAGCTCGCCGTCGCGGCCGACGAGGCGGCCGGGCGCCCCGCCAAGTCCACGCACTCCGACGGCGAACGGCGCATCGCGACCGTCCGCGGTGTCGGCTTCCGCTTCAACGTCGAATAGCGTCGCGCGATGAGCATGCGCCGCCGCATCCTGATGGCGATCCTGCTGGCCGTGCTCGTGACCGCGGCCGTGCTCGGGATCCCGCTCGGCGTCACGGCCTGGCGGCTGGTGGAGAACCTCAACCGCGAGAGCCTGGCCGAACGCGCGCGGGTGATCGCCGCGACCGTCGACACACAGGTCGCCAACGGCGACGACATCGACATCCAGCAGTTCCGCGTGGGCGTGCCGCACGGCGGGTTCCTGGAGGTCCGCGGCGACGGGCTGATCGAGAAGCACCTCGGCGTCAACCCCGGGCCCGACCCGGTCGTGGAGATCGTGCCGACGGCACGCCACGGTGAGGTGGTCCTGTCGATCCCCAGGGGTCCCGTCCGCACGAAGCAGACGCAGGTGACGCTGCTCGTGGTGCTGCTGGTGGTGCTGTCCGTCGGCACCGGCGCGGTGGTGGCGACGGTGACCGCGCGCCGGCTGGCGAAACCGTTGCGGCACGTCGCGGACCGCGCGTCGCGCCTCGGCGGCGGTGACTTCCGGCCCGACCCGGGCCGCTACCGCGTGGCCGAGCTGGACATGGTCGCGGAGGCGCTGGACACGTCGGCCTCGGCGCTGGCGCAGCTCGTGCAGCGGGAGCGGCAGCTCGTCGGCGACGTCTCGCACCAGCTGCGCAGCCGGCTCACCGCGTTGCAGCTGCGGCTGGAACCGCTGACGGTGCACGGCGACCCCGACGTCGTCGAGGAGTCGCGGGCCGCGCAGGAGCAGGCCGACCGCCTGGCCGAAGCCCTCGACGAGCTGCTCGCCGCCGCCCGCGCGGCTCGCGAGGTGGACGCCGAGCCCGTCGACCTGCACGCGACGCTGCCGCAAGTCGCGGAGGAGTGGCGCCAGCTGCTGCGCGTCGAAGGCCGCAACCTGCGCCTGAAGATCGCCGACGGCCTCATGGCCCGCGCGACCCCCGGCCGCCTGCGCGAGGTCATCGGAGTCCTACTGGACAACGCTCTGCGCCACGGTGCCGGCACCGTCACTCTCGCCGCGCGCCGTGGCGAGTCCGACGCCACCGTCGTCATCGAGGTCGGCGACACCGGCTCCGGCGTGCCCGACGAGCTCGCCCCGCACATCTTCGAACGCGGCTTCTCCGGCGGTGGCTCCACCGGCGTCGGCCTCGCCCTGGCCCGCGCCCTCGTCGAAGCCGACGGCGGCCGCCTCGAACTGTCGAACAAGCGTCCGGCGATCTTCAGCCTGTTCCTGAAGGTGCCCCGCCCGGACGATGTCGGCGAGGTCCGCTGGCCGGCGGAGCCGGTGCCGCGCTAGGCCGAGCGGCGCGGGTACCGACCGAGGTGGACTGCGAGCTTCGCCCGTTCGAGCAGCAATGAGCAGTTCTCGACCAGACCCGCGACGACGATCCGCGCGCCGTCGCGGAGTTCGAGCTTGCCGACGGCGGTCCAGCGCGTGCCGCCGGTCCGCTGGTGCACATAGGCGACGTCGGCCCACTTGACCGTCCGCGTGCCGTGGCGGTCGGTGTGGACGAAGCCGCCTTCGTGCAGGCGGAACTCCTCGTCGCCGTGCCGCACCTCGCGCACGCCGACGCTGATGCCGCTCGCCAGCACGGCGAACGCGAGCCCGGCCAGCGCCGCGAAGCCCCCGATCGGCACCACGTGGTCGCCTGAGTCGTCGCCGAGCGCAGTGAAGTCGATCCAGAGCACGGCCGCTAGCCCGACGAACCCGATCAGCGTGGCCCGCAGCGCGACCCGGCGCCGCCGGTGTCGGCCCTCCGAGCGGTGGACCGACACCAGCGCACCCAGCTCGGCGGGACCCGGCTTCGTTTCCCTGATCCCGGCGATCTGAAGCACCTGCTGGCGGCGAAACGTCCTGGACGAGCGGATCTTCGCGATGGTGTACCAGGTTATGCCCACCAGCCAGACCGCGCCGATGACGACCACGACCTCGGGCACCGCCGGTTCCTGGTCCACCTCGCGCCCCCCTTTCGGGGGCCGAGGCTAGAGCTGCGGCCGGGGACCGGTCCCCTGCTTGGTCATCCGGCGACTTCCCTGGCCCAGTCGGCGAACGTCAGCGGGTTGCGGCCCAGCAGCCGTTCCACCGTGTCGAACACGACGTCCTCCCGGCCGGCCGACTGGCGCTTGAGCTCGAACGCGCCGTCGATCGCCTGGGCCGGCCAGCCCAGGGCGAGCATGCGCGCGCGGGCGGCGGGTTCAGGCTCTTCGACATAGCGGACCGGCCGGCCGAGCGCGTCGGCGAGGATGGCGACCTGCTGGGCGGGTGTGAGGGCTTCGCCGCCGGTGAGCTCGTAGGTGGCGCCCTCGTGGCCGGGGGTTGTGAGCACGAGCGTGGCGACGGCGGCGACGTCGCGGACGTGCACCAGGGCCGACGCGGGGTCGCCTTCGGGGACGTACACGGCGCCGTCCGTGCGGGCGGAGTGGAGCCAGAATCGGCGGTTGTCCATGAACGCGCCGGGGCGCAGGATCGTCCACGCCGGACCGGCTTCGCGGATCGCCTGCTCCGCACGGGCGTGCGCGAGCGTGATCGGGTCCGTCTGTCCGAAGTGGACGCCGGTGGTGGACAGCTTCACGAGGTGGGTGACGCCGGCCCGGGCGGCGGCGCCGGCGAGCGCGGTCTCCTGCGCAGCCGAGTCGCCACCGTGGCCGGAGGTCAACACGAACACCCGGGAGACGCCGTCCAGTGGCACGGAACCGACGTCGTCGAGGTTGCCGCGCACCACTTCGGCACGGGGGTCGATGCGGGCGCGGCCCGGGTCGCGCGTGAGGGCGCGGACTGAGGCACCGGCGTCCAGCAGAGCGGGAACGAGGGCGCGGCCGACCTTGCCGGTGGCGCCGAGAACGAGGATCACGAAAAGAACTCCTTGAGACAGAACAAAAACCGCACGAGGGCGTGCGAGGGCACGAGACGGGAAAAGGTTCCAACCGTCACCCGTGAACGGGTGCGGTCCTCTTCGCGCTCGGCGACCACCTCGGATTCGTCCCACCGGCCCGGTCGACCCCGGGTGGCGTCTCAAGAAGCAACAGCAACAACAACAAACATGACGTTAGACAAGTGCATGTCGACGAGCAACCAATTTACCGCGGCAGCCGCGTGACCTGCTCGCGCCGGCGTTCGCCCAGCTCAGCCGGGAAGACCCATTTCTTGAAGCCCCAGTACCTGAACACCATCGCCAGCAGCATGCCGATGATCGAGCCGCTCGCGAAGTCGGCGAACTCCTGCATGAACCTCGACACGAACGGCTCTTCGAGGTGCAGCACGTACCGCGAGACGTACAGCGGGATCAGGTTCACCACCACCGCCACGCCACTGATTACGAAGAACAACGCGGCCTCGTGGGTCCGCTCGCGTCCGCCGCGGGTGCGGAAGGACCACTCGCGGTTGAGCACGTACGACACGATCGTGGCCACGATGATGGCGATGGCCTTCGCGGTCGTCGGCTTCGACTCGAGGACGCTGAGCTTGAGCAGGTACCAGACGCCGTTGTCGACCACGAAAGTCGTCCCGCCGACGATCGCGAACTTCAGCATCTCCCGGTGCTTGATGAGCACCGAGCGCAGTGGCTCCGGCGTGCGGGCCAGCACGGTCTCGACAACGGTCACGCCGCCCAGTTTAGAGAACCCGAGGTCACCGCGGGTCTCAGGCGGCCTTCCTGCCGGGAATGTCCGCATCGTCCGATGACCTGATCGCACGCAGGCGGGCACCCTCCGTGGGGAACACCCACTTCTTGAACGCCCACCAGCGGAACAGCGTGCCCAGCAGCGTGCCGATGATCATGCCGCTCACGAAGTCGGCGACTTCCTGCCCGAGCAGCGTGAGGTGCGGCTGCTGCAGGTCGAGCACGTAGCGCGAGATCCACTGCGGCAACGCGTTGAGCCCCAGCGCGATGCCGCTGATGAGGAAGAACAGCGCGGCCTCGTGCGTGCGCTCGCGGCCGCCGCGCGTGCGGAACGACCACTCGCGGTTGGCGACGTAGGAGAAGATCGTGGCGATCAGCACGCCGATGATGAGCGCCGTGACCGGGTTTTGCCGGAGCACGGTGAACTTCAGGACGTAGGTGATCGCCGTGGTGATCAGGAAGCTGATCCCGCCGACCACGGCGAACCGCAGCAGTTCGCGGTGCTTCGCCAGGAACCCTCGCACCTGGACGACGCTACCCCCTCAGCCAGTCGAAAAAGCCGCGGGGCTCGATCGACGGCGGGGTCTCGCCGGGTTTGCCGGAGTTGCCGCTTCCCGGGGTCGGGGGCGCGCTCGTGGTGGTCGACGGCGTGCTCGGCGGGGTGGTGGTGACCGGGTCCGTCGGCTTCGCCGGCGGGGTGCTCGACGGCGTCGGCTTCCGGTGCGGCGGCTTCTTCGACGAGCTGGACGATTCGGAGGTCTCCGGGGTCGTCGTCGAGGAAGTAGACGGCGTCGGCGGGACTCCGGTCGTCGGGTACGGCACGTCGCAGATCTTGAGCCAGCAGCCGAACGACACCTTGGCCTGCTGCGCCGCCTTGCCGAGTGTCGCGTTCACGGTCACGGCCGCGTTGTGCGCCGGGCGGCCCTTGAGCCGCACCCACAGGTTCACGTGCTGGCCGGGTGCGAGCGCACCGCGCGTGGTGCACGTGGCGCCCGTGTCCGTGGAGTGGCACGGGAAGCCGCTGAGGCTCCACGACTGGTACAGCGCGTGGTCGAACGTGACCGTGACCGGCTTCGTGGTGTCACCGGTGTTGCGGACGCGGACGTAGACGAGGGGGTTGCGCGTCCACGGGAACGCCGAGAGCCCGTCGGTGTCGGCCTGCAGCGCGAGCAGGTCGGGCGGGGACTTCACGGTGACCTTCACGCTCACGGCGACCTTGATCGTCGCGCCCGCCGTGACCGAACCCGTGACGGTGCCGCCCTGCGCGGAGTCGTCGGCCTGCAGACGGAACGTGAGCACGGCCGTATGGCCGGGCTGCAGGCCGGAGCCCGTTTTGCACGTCACGGTGCCGGTGCCGCCGGGGCAGTCGACGCTCAGCTGGGTCGTCGCCGGCGTTTCGGCCTGGCGCGAGAAGCCGCTCACGGCACCGCCACCGCCACCCGCTGGCACGGCGGACACCCCGGGCGGCAGGTTCAACGCGACCTGCACGGGGTCGGACGGGCTGCCACCGTCGTTGCGGACTGTGATCGGCAGGTTCACCGGTCCGGCGCCGGGCTGGAGTTCGAGATCACCGGAAGGAGTGGTTGCCGACATCTTCGCCGCCGCGGGTGTCGCCGGGGGCGGCGGTGCCGCGGGCGGCGCGGCAGGCGGCTGGACGGGCGGGGGCGCGGGGACCGCGGGCGGCGGCGCCTGCGGCGGTGCGGGCGGGGCCGGGGGCGCGGGAGGCGCGGGCTTGGCCGGCGGCACCGCGGGCGCGGCGGCCGGCGGCGGGACCTGCGCGGCCACGGGGATCTCCTGCGGCGAGCCGGCCGCGGCCAGCGCGACCGCCACCGTCGCCACGATGGCGGCGCCCGAAGCCGCGACGCCCGCGAACTGGCGGGGCGCGGAAGCTGCGGCTGCGGCACCGGCCTTGGCACCACCCGCCGCGGCGGCGCCGGCACCCACGGCGGCACCCGCCGTGGCCGCGCTCGCCTTGGCGGCGCCGATCGTCGCGAGGTAACCCAGCGTGGCGCCGCCCAGCACGATCGGAGCGATGATCGCGCGCAGGCCGCCGTTCACGTCGGCCAGTTCGGCCGCCAGCCCGCGGCAGTCCTCGCACTCGTCGAGGTGGTTCTCCACTTGGGAGCGTTCGCGTTTGGACAGCCCGTCGCGCGTCCACGCGCCGAGCCGCTCGGCCGTGGCGTGGCAGCGTTCGGCGGCGGTTTCCTGCAGGTGGACTTGCAGGTACGCCTGGCGCAGGCCCTCGCGGGCGCGGTAGGCGAGCGCGGACACGCCGTTCGCGGTCAGGCCCAGCAGCGGCGCGACCTCGGCCGGGCTCTGCTGCTCGATCTCGGTGTGCCAGAGCACGGCCTGCCAGCGTTCCGGCAGCCGCGCGAACGCTTTCGCTGCCAGCGTGCGCTCGAGCCCGGCCACGGCGGTGTCGGAAAACGGCACGGTGAGCGCCTCGCCGATGGCCCCGCCGACGTCGCTCATGTCCTCGTTGAGGTCGACGCGGCGGTCGCGGCGGGTCTTGTCGTACGCGGTGTGGCGCAGGGCGGTGAGGAGGTAGGCGCGGAACGCGGTGTCCGGACCTTTGCCGCCGCGCAGCGTCTCGAGGACCTTCGAGAAGGCTTCGGACACCAGGTCGTCGGCCTCGGAGCTCGAACGCGCGAGCTGGCGGGCGAGGTTGTGGGCGGCGCGGCTGTGGCGTTCGTAAAGGGGCCCGTAGCTGGCGATGTTCCCTGAGCGGACCTCGGCGATCAGCTCGGTGTCGCTCTTACCGGACAGATCGGCGGGAACGGTGGACACGAGGCTCCTTCATCTGGCGCACGCGGCCTGGCCAGCCACGATCTACCTCTGTAACGCGAGCACAAGTGTGACGGACGCGGCGATACGCGTCACCTCGTGGTCGGTGTGTTGACTCCGTCGGCGCAACAAGTTCACCCGGGTCTGGGGTGTGTCGCTGCGCCCGTCCTGCGAAAAAGACCCCGGAACGCCGTCACGCGGACGGTGGTGTCACGTCCCCTGAGTGGAGCAGGACAAGATCGACATCGACCGGGAAGGAGCGGTGGCCAGTGGATGTACCGGCGACCGGGGCACTGTCCGGTCCCGCCGGCGAGCAGGAGTCCCGCGCCCGGTTCGACCGGGATCGGAACCTGCGCGCGCTGCGGGCCAGATGGCGCACCGCCAGTCTCGCCGCGGGGTGGCGCTTCCCGAGCGACTGGGCACTGCCCGAAGTGGACGCCGTGTGCGCCGCCGTGGTCCGCCACGGCGCGACGGGCGCGGAGACGGCGCTGGCCGGCCTCGGTCGAGCCCGGGCCGCCGCGGGCGCGAACCTCGCGGAGACGCTGTCCGACCTGGCCGCGCTGCACGCGGTGCTCGCCGACCCGGACGCGGTCGACGGCTTTGTCTCACCGGACGTCGACGCGACACCGGCGCGGTTACTGCGCGTGACCGCGCTGGCGTGGGCGGACGTGGCGACGGATCAGCTCGTGCACACCGAGGTGACCGATCCGTTGACCGGGTTGCCTTCTGCCGCGTACCTGCGGACGCGGCTGGCGGAGGTCTACCGGGCGAGTGCGGCCGACGAGCACGTGCTGCTGGTGGTGGCGATGGACCTGACCGCGGTGTCCGGCTGGCCCCGGCTGACGGGGATGATCTTGGTGGCCGACGCGATGCGCGCGGTCTTCGACACCGGCGAGAGCCACGCGACGTTGGGGCCGTCGGTGGTCGCGGTGCTGTGCCGCCGGGACGGCCGGCTGGCTTCGCGGGGAGTGGCTTTGCGCCGGGCCCTGAACGACCGGCTGTCGGTCGACGCGCAGCTTCGGGAGGTCAACCGGCCGCGCGTCTCGGCGGTCCGCCTGCCTGCTTCGCACGACCGTGCGTGCGACTTGCTGGCGGACCTCGCCCGGGGCTGACGCTCGGCCCCGGCCCGACCCATCGGGCCTGCTCCGGCGCGTTCATGATTTCCTGGTGTGGTGACCAGGACCGTACCCTCCGCCGTCGACGGCGAAGTTCCGGCGAGCGCTGTCCAGCCTCGTCTGGCCCTGCGCAAGTCACTCGCCAGACTGTCGATGCGGCCGCGGTCGATCCTGATCTTGTCGGTGATCCCGCTGGTCGCGATAGGTGTCGGAATCTGGGGCTGGACGCACGAGTGGGGGCTGGGGGTCGACAGCGCGGTCTACCGCGGCGGCGCGCTCACCCTGCTGCACGGGGACTCGCTCTACGACACCAACACCCTGTCCACCGAACCGTGGTGGGCGCTGCTGCCGTTCACGTACCCGCCGACGGCCGCGTTGTTCTTCGTGCCGCTGGCGCTCGTGCCGACGCAGGTGGCGTGGGGGTTCCTGACGGCCGTCTCGCTGGGCGCGCTCGCGCTGTCCGTGCGGATCTCGATCGGCGCGCTGCCGAGGCCGGAGGAGGACGGGCCGCGGTGGTGGGCCTCGCCCGCGCGGTCGACGATCGTGTTCTTCGTGGTCTTCCTCGGCCTGGAACCGGTGTGGCGCACGATCTTCCTGGGTCAGATCAACCTGATCCTGATGGCCATGATCCTGCTGGACATGCTCGTGCTCGGCGCGCGCGGCAGCCGGTGGGGCGGCGTGCTGGTGGGCGTCGCGGCGGCGATCAAGCTCACGCCGCTGGTGTTCCTTGGCCACCTGTTCATCACCGGCCGCCGCAAGGACGCGTTGCGCGGGCTGGCGACGTTCGTGGTCCTGCAGGGCCTGATGTTCCTGATCAACTCCCACGACGCGTGGCGTTACTGGACCACGACGCTGCCCGACACCGGCCGCATCGGGCCCGTGCACTGGGCCGGCAACCAGTCGCTCAACGCGCTGATGAACCGCGCCACCGACCTCGCGCCGTGGGCGTCGAAGGCGGCGATGGGCATCGGGCTGCTGCTGGCGATCCCGGCGCTGTGGCTGCTGATCCGCTTCCACCGCAAGGGCCAGGCGCTGGCCGCACTGCTCGTCACGGCGTTCTGGACGCTGCTGATGTCGCCGATCTCGTGGTCGCACCACTGGGTGTGGGTGGCGCCGCTGATCGTGCTGCTCGTGTCGCGCCTGCCGAAGACGACGCCCGCCACGGCGTGGAAACGCTGGCTGGGCACGGGGCTGGTGGCGTTCGTGTTCGTCAGCTGCGTGCTGCTGATCCTGCCGAACGGCCGCAACGTCGAGCTGCACTGGAAGGTGTGGCAGAACGTCCTCGGTGACGCGTACATCCTGATGCCGGTGGTGCTGGGGGTTGCCTTGATCCTGCGGTGGGGGCTGCAGCGGCGGGCGCGTAATCGCGGTTCGGGCCCAGGCCCGGATTCGGGGCCGGATTCCGGTTCTGGATCGGGTTCGGGCTCAGGGGAGGCCGCGGACCGTGCCGACGCCACGCCGGCTCACTGACCCGCGCCTGCTGGCGCTGCCGTTCCTCGCACTCGTCCTCGGAGCCGCCGTCTGGCTCACCCACCGGCACCTCGGCGCCGACAGCGCCGTCTACCGCGGCGGCGCGCTGACCCTGCTCAAAGGCGAGCCGCTCTACACCACCGGCGATCTCACGACCCTGCCCGACTGGGTCCGGCTGCCGTTCACCTACACCCCCGCCGCGGCCGCGCTGTTCCTCCCGCTCGCCCTCGTGCCGGCCGGGCTGGTGTGGGGCGTGGTGACGGTGTTGTCGGTGGTGTCACTGACCGTGGTGATCGCGGTCGTCGCGCGCCCCTCGCGCTGGTGGCTCCTCGGCGGCACCGCGTTGGCCCTGGCGCTGGAACCGGTGTGGAAAACGCTGTTCCTGGGCCAGATCAACCTGATCCTGATGGCGTTCGTGGTCGTCGACGTTCTGGTGCTTTCGCTGCGCGGCTCACGCCGGGCGGGCATGCTGGTCGGCGTCGCCGCGGCCATCAAGCTGACGCCCCTGATCTTCGTGCCGCACCTGTTCTTCACCGGCCGCTGGAAAGACGGCCTGCGCGCACTGGCCACCTTCGTCGGCCTCGAGGCCGTCATGTTCGCCGTCATCCCGCACGACGCGTGGTTCTTCTGGACGAAGTCCGCCACCGACCCCAGCCGCGTCGGCTCGGTCACGTGGATCTTCAACCAGTCGCTCAACGGCCTCGTCAACCGCGCCTCCGCCCTCGCCCCGTGGTCGCTCACGGTGGCCGTCGCCGTCGGCGCGGTCCTCGCCGTGCCCGCCGTGTGGCTCGTGATCCGGCTGCACCGCAGGGGCGAACCGAAGGCCGCCCTGCTGGTGACGGCGTTTTACGGACTGCTGCTTTCGCCCGTTTCCTGGTCGCACCACTGGGTGTGGGCCGTGCCGTTGATCGCCCTGCTCGTCACCACGGGTCGCCGCTGGTGGGCCCTCGCGGCCACCGCCCTGTTCGCCTCGGAAGTCGTCATGCTCGTCCCGAACGGCGCCGACGTCGAGTTCACGTGGGGCCTGGGCTGGTCGATCCTCGGCAACGCCTACGTCGTCGCGGCGGCCTGCACGATCGTCGGCCTGGCGGTGCGCGAGCTCCGGCTGAGCTCTCCCGTGGCGAGGCTGGCGAAATAGCATCGCCGCTCCCCAGCGTCGAATCCGCGTCGTACAGTGGAACGACTGCCGGGAGGTGCATGGCGGTGGTGAACGGCGAGACGGCCGAGCGGGCCTTCGCCGGACAGGCGTGGCGGGAGGTGTACACACGGCTCACCGGAGGCCGTGCGTCGCTCACCGCGGAAGATCTCGTGCGCCTTTCGACGGCGGCATATCTGCTCGGGCACGACGACGAAAGTTTCGAATCACGGGAGCGCGCGTATCTCGAGTACGTGCGGGATGGTGGGCCGGCCGAGGCTGCCCGATGCGCGTTTTTCCTGGCCCTGCCACTGCTGCTGCGGGGTGAGCCGGCTCGTGCGAACGGCTGGCTGGCGCGGGCGCGGCGGCTGCTCGACGAGCACGGCCTGGACTGCGTCGAGCGGGGTTACCTCCTCGTCCCGGTCGGCCTGCAGCGCATCCAGGGCGGTGACACCCGGGGCGCGCACGACGCGTTCACCGCCGCTGTGCAGATCGCTTCCCGCTTCGGCGACACGGACCTGCTGGCGCTGGGCCGGCACGCGCAGGGCCGGGCCCTGATCAAGCTGCACCGCACCGCCGAAGGACTGGCCCTGCTCGACGAGGCGATGGTCTCGGTGACCTCGGGCGAGGTGTCGCCGATCCCCGCCGGAGTGGTCTACTGCAGCGCGATCGAAGGCTGCCACGAGGTTTTCGACGTCATCCGGGCGCAGGAGTGGACGGCGTCGCTGAGCGCGTGGTGCGCGGCGCAGCCGGACCTGGTGCTGTTCCGCGGCCAGTGCCTGGTGCACCGTTCGCAGGTGCTGCAGGCGCTCGGCGCGTGGCCGGAAGCCCTGGTGGAGGCCCGCCGCGCCGGTGAGCGGCTCTCCGGCCTGCGCCGTCAGCCGGCGCTCGGCATGGCGCTGTACCAGGAGGCCGAGCTGCGGCGGCTGCGCGGCGAGCTCACCGCGGCCGACGACGGTTACCGGAAAGCCGGCGAGTACGGCCATCCCACCCAGCCCGGCTGCGCGTTGCTGCGCCTGGCCCAGGGCCGGACGGCAGCGGCTGTCTCGGCGATCGGCCACGCCGTGGCCGAGGCGGCGGACGACCACCTCGTGCGCGCCCGGATGCTCGCGGCGCAGGTGGAGATCGTGCTGGCCGCCGGAGAACCGGGTGCCGCCCGCGGCGCGGCCGACGAGCTGACGGCGATCGCCGCCGAGATCGGGATGCCGCTGCTGCGGGCGACGGCCGCGCACGCGCGGGGCTCGGTCCTGCTGGCGGAGGGCGATCCGTCGGCCGCGCTGGCCGAGCTGCGCACCGCGTGCGAGGGGTGGGCCGAGCTGGACGCGCCGTACGACGGAGCCCGCTCGCGCCTGCTCATCGGCCGGGCCCGGCAGCTGACGGGTGATGACGACGCGGCCGAGGTGGACTTCGCCACCGCGCGCGAGGTCCTGCACCGGCTCGGCGCCGGCACGAGCGTTCCGCCGATTCTGCCGACGCCGCCCACCTCGCTGACCGAGCGGGAACTGCAGGTGCTGGCGCTGGTGGCCGAGGGGCTGTCGAACCGGCAGATCGCGGCGCGGCTGGTGATCAGCGAACACACCGTGCGCCGGCATCTGCAGAACGTGTTCGCCAAGCTCGGCGTGCCCTCGCGCGCCGCCGCGGCCACCCACGCGGTGCAGCACCACCTCATCTGACCCGTGGTACGGACGGACCATCCCGCCCCGGACCGAAGTGGTACGGCTGTTCGATGCCGACCGCGCGGGCGGCTCCTAACGTGCTGGTCAGGAGGTGTCACTGATGAACGAGCACGAGCGCACCGAGACCGTGATCATCGGGGCGGGGCAAGCGGGCCTGTCAGCCGGCCACTACCTCGCGCGGCGGGGGCGCGACTTCGTGGTCCTCGACGGCAACGACCGGATCGGGGACAACTGGCGCTGCCACTGGGACACGCTGCGGTTGTTCACCCCGGCCCTGGCGGCCGGGCTGCCCGGCATGGCCTACCCGGGTCCGCCGATGCACTACCCGACCAAGGACGAGATGGCGGACTACCTCGAGACCTACGCTCGCCGGTTCTCGCTGCCCGTGAGGGGTGGGCAGCGCGTGGAGAGCGTGAGGCGAACCGAGGCCGGTTACGAGGTGACCACCGGGACCACGACGTTCACCTGCGACAACGTGGTGGTCGCGACAGGTACCTTCGGCCGTGCGCCGCGGGTCCCGGAGTTCGCCGGGGGGCTCGACCCCGGGATCCGGCAGCTGCACTCCAGCGAGTACCACAACCCGGCGCAGCTGAAGCCCGGGCCGGTGCTGGTCGTCGGCGCTTCGCACTCGGGCGGCGACATCGCGTACGAGGCCGCTCGGGCGGGTCATCCGACGGTGCTCAGCGGGCCGATCCGCGGTGAGTTCCCGTTCGACATCAACCGGCGCCCGGCCCGGGTCATCTTCCCGGTGCTGTTCTTCGCGGCCAAACACTTGATGACCCTGCGGACGCCGCTCGGCCGTGCAATGCGGTCCGAGATCCGGGCGCACGGCGGACCGTTGATCCGGGTGAAGCGCGCCGATCTGACCCGCGAGGGCGTCGAGCTCGTCGCCGACCGCACGACCGGCGTCCGCGGTGGTGCGCCCGTCCTCGGCGACGGCCGAGCGCTCGACGTCGCCAACATCGTGTGGTGCACCGGGTTCCGCCAGGACTTCTCCTGGATCGACCCATCCGTCACGGACGGCTCCGGCTGGCCGCGTGAGGAGCGCGGCGTGGCGACCACGGCACCGGGCCTGTACTTCGTGGGGCTGTCGTTCCAGTGGGCGTTCTCGTCGATGCTCGTCGGTGGCGCCGGTCGCGATGCCGAGTACGTCGTGAAGCACTTGACCGCGCGCACCAAGGCGGCGGCCGGGGAGCGGAACGGACGCGCGCGGCTGGCCGCGGGTGCTGGTGGCGCGGCTCACTGAGCCGGTACCCGCAGCTCCGCCAGGTCTCGCCAAGTAACCTGAGCGGCGCTATGGACAAACGAACCGGTCTTCCCGTGGTGGGCATGGTGGGTGGCGGGCAGCTGGCCCGCATGACGCACCAGGCGGCGATCTCCCTAGGTCAGTCGCTGAGGGTCCTGTCGGCGAGTGCGGACGATTCGGCCGCGCTCGTGGCGTCCGATGTCGTCATCGGGCACCACACCGACCTCGAGGCGCTGCGGAAGTTCGCGCAGGGTGTCGATGTGCTCACGTTCGACCACGAGCACGTGCCGGGTGAGCACCTGCTGACGCTCGTGATGGAGGGCGTCGTGGTGCGGCCGGCGCCATCGGCGCTCGGGTTCGCGCAGAACAAGCTCGTGATGCGCGAGATGATGGCCGGCATGGAGGTGCCCGGCCCCGCGTTCGCCGAGGTGTCCACTGTGGACGACGTGATCAGCTTCGGCGCGGCGCACCGTTGGCCGGTGGTCCTCAAGGCCGCTCGCGGCGGCTACGACGGGCGCGGCGTCTGGATGCTCGACACGGCGCGGCACGCGCGCGAGGTGGTGCCGCGCCTGCTCGACGCGAGCACGGCGCTGCTGGTCGAGGAGAAGGTCGAGATGAAGCGCGAGCTGGCGGTGCTGGTCGCCCGCTCGCCGTTCGGCCAGGGAGCCGCGTACCCGGTGGTCGAGACGGTGCAGACCGGCGGCATCAACACCGAGGTCCTCGCCCCCGCGCCCGGCTTGTCCGAGGAGCGCGTGCACGAAGCGCAGGACCTCGCGTTGCGCATCGCGTCGATGCTGGACGTCACGGGGCTGCTGGCCGTCGAGCTGTTCGAGACGGAGAAGGGCCTGCTCGTGAACGAGCTGGCCATGCGCCCCCACAACTCCGGCCACTGGACGATGGACGGCGCTCGCACGTCGCAGTTCGAGCAGCACCTGCGCGGCGTGCTCGACTACCCGCTGGGCCGCACCGACCTCGTCGCGCCCGCGTGCGTGATGGCCAACGTGCTCGGTGCCGACGTCACGCCGCAGATGAGCCCGGACGAGCGCGTGCACCACCTGTTCGCGCGCTACCCCGACGTGAAGATCCACCTCTACGGCAAGCAGGACCGCCCCGGCCGCAAGCTCGGCCACGTCAACTTCGTCGGCGACGACATGGACGACCTGCGCAACCGCGCGCTGCTGTCGGCCCACTGGCTGTCCCACGCCGTCTGGCTCGACGGCTACGAGATCCACTGATCCACTGAAGGGAACACATATGGCGCCGCAGGTGGGCGTGATCATGGGCAGCGACTCCGACTGGCCCGTCATGGAGGCCGCCGGTCAGGCCCTGGCGGAGTTCGGCGTGGAGTACGAGGTCGGCGTCTACTCCGCCCACCGCACCCCGCAGCGCATGCTGGACTACGCCACGTCCGCCGCCTCCCGCGGCCTGCGCGCCATCATCGCCGGCGCCGGCGGTGCCGCCCACCTGCCCGGCATGGTCGCCTCCGCCACCGTGCTGCCCGTCATCGGCGTGCCGGTCCCGCTGAAGTACCTCGACGGCCTCGACTCGCTGCTCTCCATCGTCCAGATGCCCGCCGGCATCCCCGTCGCCACAGTCTCCGTCGGCGGCGCGCGCAACGCCGGCCTCCTCGCCGTGCGCATCCTGGCGGCTTCGGACCTGCAGCTGCAGTCGAAGCTGGCGGAATTCCAGTCGAGCCTGGAGGCGCTGGTGCTGGAGAAGGACGCGGCGCTGCGGGAGAAGGCCGGCCAGTAGGTCAGGGCAGCTGCTTCCGAAGCTCCCGCTTCAGCACCTTCCCCGCCGCCGACACCGGGATCTCGTCGACGAAGTACAGCTCCCGGATCCGCTTGTACGGCACCACCTTCTCGTTCACCGCGGCGATCAGCCCCTCGGCGTTCAGGTCCGCATCCGGCTGCCCCACCACGAACGCGACGGGCAGCTCGCCGACGTCGGCCTGCGGGCGGCCGACCACGGCGGCCGTCGCGACTCCCGGCAATGCGATGAGCAATTCCTCCAGCTCGCGCGGGAAGACGTTGTATCCCTTGTACAACAGCATGTCCTTCTTGCGGTCCACAATGGACAGGTAGCCGTCCTCGTCGAGCACGCCGATGTCGCCCGTGTGCAGCCAGCCGTCAACGAGCGCCGCGGCCGTTTCGTCCGGCCGGTTGCGGTAGCCGCGCATCATCTGTGGCCCGCGCAGGCAGACTTCGCCCTCAACGCCGGCGGGCAGCGGGTCCTCGTCGAGGCCGACGATCTTCACCTCCGTGTCGAAGATCGGCCCGCCGACGGAGCCCACCTTGCGCACGCCGGAGCGGTACGACGGCGAGATCACCGCGCCCATCGTCATCTCGGTGAGGCCGTAGCCCTCGGCGATCACGATGCCGGGGAAGCGCTCGTGGAGCGCGCGGATCATCTCGTGGTTCATCGGCGCCGCGCCGGAGCCGATGCTGCGCACGGACGACAGGTCGGCCGTGTGGAACGCGGGCGTCGCCAGCAGCGCGGCGAACAATGCGGGCGCGCCGCCGAGGGACGTGACGCGCAGGCGTTCGGCGTCGGAGACGTACGCGGCCGGGTCGAAGCGCGCGTGCAGCACGGTCTGGGAACCGCTGAGCAGCGCGGCGTTGAGGCCGGCGATCACGCCCATCGCGTGGAACCAGGGCGTCAGGTTGATCGCGACGCCGGTGCCGAGGCGTCCGACCCACTCGTCCGCGCTGCCGATCTGGTCGAGGATCACGTCACCGTGGGTATCCAGCGCCGGGATGGAGCCGCTGCTCCAGCACGCGCTCTGCAGCGTGTTCGCCACGATGTTGCGGTGCGTGAGCTCCACGCCCTTCGACCGGCCGGTCGTGCCGCCGGTGTAGGCGAGGTGGGCGAGGTCGTGGTGGACGTCGATGGCCACGTCGGGCCGGGTGGCCGGCGCTTCGGCGAAGAACTGCTTGAACTCGACGACGGCGTCGGACCAAGCCGGCGCACTCGGCGCGACCACGATCGTCAGCCGCGCCGGGATCCGGTCCGCGACGGCCGCGACGGTGCCCGCGACCGGCCCGAACGTGACCACCGCGGCGGCCTCGCAGTCGGTGAGCTGGAAGGCCAGGTCGTCGGGCGGGAGCAGCGGGTTCGTCGGGCTGAAGGTGGCGCCGGCGAGCAGGGTGCCGTAGTAGGCGACGGGATAGGCGAGGCAGTTGGGCAGGTGGATCGCGACCACGTCGCCGTGGCCGATGCCGCGGGCGAGCAGCGCGTTGGCGAACTTGCACGCGCCTGCGTACGTTTCGGTGAAGGTGAGGCTGTCGTCGCCCATCGCGAACGCGGTGCGATCACCGAAGCGGGCGGCGGCACCGGCGAGTATCGAACCCACCGGAACATCGGGGTAAGTGAGGGAAGCGGGCAATCCGGGCGGCGGCGTCGACGCGGTGATGGCCATCACCCGACCTTACGAAGAGTGCGGCCAAGGACACAAGAACGAGCGGAGCGCCCGGCGTGAACGAGCGCTAACATCGACAGAACTCTCCCCATTGCTGCAGAGAAGGTGACGGAAGTGGCCGAGGGCCTGTACCAGCTTGCCGAGGAGCACGAGGAGCTGCGGGCCGCGGTCCGGGCTCTGGCCGAGAAGGAGATCGCGCCGTACGCGGCCGAGGTCGACGAGAACGAGCGGTTCCCGACCGAGGCGCTGGAGGCGCTGACCAAGTCGGGCTTCAACGCCGTGCACATCGGCGAGGAGTACGACGGCCAGGGTGCCGACGCCGTGGGCGCCTGCATCGTGATCGAGGAGGTCGCGCGGGTCGACGCGTCGGCGTCGCTGATCCCGGCGGTGAACAAGCTCGGCACGCAGCCGATCATCCTGTCGGCCTCGGAAGAGCTGAAGAAGATCGTGCTGCCCTCGATTGCGCGGGGCGAGGCGATGGCGTCGTACGCGCTGTCGGAGCGCGAAGCCGGCTCGGACACCGCGTCGATGCGCGCACGGGCGAAGCTCGACGGTGATCACTGGGTGCTCAACGGCACCAAGGCGTGGATCACCAACGCGGGTGAATCTTCGTGGTACACGGTGATGGTCGTGACCGATCCGGACGCGGAGAAGAAGTCCAACGGCATTTCCGCGTTTGTCGTGCACAAGGACGACCCGGGCTTCTCCGTGGGGCCGAAGGAGCGCAAGCTCGGCATCAAGGGTTCGCCGACGCGCGAGATCTACTTCGAGAACTGCACGATCCCGGCCGAGCGCATCATCGGCGAGCCGGGCACGGGCCTCAAGACCGCGCTGAAGACGCTCGACCACACGCGCCCGACCATCGGCGCGCAGGCGCTGGGCATCGCCCAGGGTGCTCTGGACGCCGCGATCGCGTACGTCAAGGACCGCAAGCAGTTCGGCAAGGCGATCGGCGATTTCCAGGGCGTGCAGTTCATGATCGCCGACATGGGCACGAAGATCGAGGCCGCCCGCCACCTCGTCTACGCCTCCGCCGCCGCCTCCGAGCGCGGCGACAAGCGCGCGGGCTTCATGGCGTCGGCCGCGAAGGCCTACGCGTCCGACATCGCGATGTCCGTGACCACCGATGCCGTCCAGCTGTTCGGCGGCGCCGGCTACACCCGCGACTTCCCGGTCGAGCGCATGATGCGCGACGCGAAGATCACGCAGATCTACGAAGGCACGAACCAGATCCAGCGCATGGTGATGGCTCGGGCTCTGCTCAAGGGCTGAGGTTCTTGTCGTTCGGCCCGCGCACCTTTTCCGGGTGCGCGGGCTTTTTTATTGCCGTCGCCACCCGGCGCGGATCTTGACGGCATCTTCGATGCGGTAGAGGATGTCGAGGCAGATCAGTTCTTTTTCCTCGAGTTGCAGCAGCCTTGACTCGGTTTCGGGATCGGTCGCGTCGGCGTTCTTCGCCAGGTTGATCCGCTGTTGTTTGAACGAATCCCGCTGCTCGCTCCAGGTGTCGGCCAGACGGTGCAGGTCTCGCGCGGTGTAGCGCAGGATCTCGTGCAGGCTGGGGACTTCCCGCTCGACGAAGCGGCTTTGCAGCGTGCGGACTTTTTCCTCGGCGTCGTCGCGGTGGCGATTGGCTGTGTCGGCGGCGTCGGTTGCGGATTCCAGTTCTTCTGCCGCGTGGGACAGTTGTTCGAACAGGCTCGAGCGCGCGGGCAGGACCATGTTCGCGAGCGAAGTGTTGAGGACCTTCGCGATGGCGACGGCTTCGCTGAGGCGAATTGTCCGCCCGGTGGTGCCGTCGGCGTGTTTTTCGATGCGGGTGATGGCTGTGCTGTCGAGCTGGATTCCTACCCGTTCCAGCTTCTTCGCGAGGCCCGCTTGGGACACGCCCAGCTCTTCTCGTAGCGCGCGCATGTTCAGGGCGAAGGTGCGCTCGGCTTGGGCGCCGATGGCGTCGCCGGGAGCTTCGCGCGGTGGTTCCGGGTAATCCTGCACGAGGAGCAGTGTAGTGCTTGACGTGCAGCGCCGCTTGAGGCACTCTGGGTGACAGCGGTGCTGATGGAGCACCGTGCTGCACGAGGAGCACCGAATGAGGAGTGGTGATGACGAAGACCTGGTCGGTAGGGGATGGGCGGCTCGGCCGTATCGGCACGCGGAGTGGTGCCGGTACCAGGACGAGGAGCGGCAAGCGTGTGATGCAGGTGCGCCGGACGTGCGCGGGATGGTGTCCGACGGCGCCGAGCCGCCGATCGTCTCCGCGACGGCCTGGCGGACCGAGACCACCGAGCGGCAGACGGTGCTGGTGCACGTCGAGAACCGGGACTGCTGGGCCGATGTCGAGGTCGACGGGGCCGGGGCGCGCGAGCTTGCCGCGCAGCTGGTTGCTGCGGCGGAGTTGATCGAGGTGCCGTTGCGGGAAGCGGCGTGACGAGGGAGCGTTCGGTGCGTCGGTCGCTGGGTCGGAAGGGAGTGGGATGGCGTTTGCGGAACAGGCGTTCGCTGCGTTTCGGCGAGGAGAGACCGACGCTGTCGAGCGGTTGAGTCGCGCGGAGCTCGGGCGGGCGAAGGCCGAGGGCGACGCTGCCGGCGAGGTTGATGCGCTGTGCATGTTGGCCAGGGTTGCCGTGCGGGGTGGGGACTTGGCCGGGTGCCGGGAGTTGGCCGTGGAGGCGCTCGAGGTCGCGCGCCGGAGCGATGACTCGGCGTTGGAGCGGGGGCCGGTGCATGTGCTGGCGGCAGTCGCGCGGATGAGGGGCGAGCTGGCGGAAGCGCGGGAGTTGTTCGCGCGGAGCATCGCGTTGCGGGAGGAGGCGGGGCTGGCTGATCTCGTGGTCTGGGAGCAGCTGAACCTCGGGTACGTCGAGCTGGAGTCCGGCGCCGCCGGGCGGGCTCGGGAGTTGTTCGAGGGAGTTCGGCGGTACGCGAGGGAGAGCGGCGTCGGTGACCTGGTGCCGTACGGCGAACTCGCGAGTGCCGTGCTGGCGGAGAGGGATGGAGACGCCGCGGGGGCCGTCCGGTTGCTGGCGGAAGTGGACAGGGCGTTGCGGGAGCGGGGTCAGGTGCTCGATCCCGATGACGCCGAGGTGCGGGAGGCGTTGCGGGCGCGTCTTGTCACAGCACTGGGAGAGGAGGGGTTCAAGGACGAATACTCGAGCGAAAGCTAACCGTCCACTGTGGCCGGTGAGGTCCAGCTCGCCAGGAGGCGCAGGCGTTCCTCGGAAGGGGAGCCCGGCTCGACGGTCGTGATGCCGAGGGTTTGTTCGGGGTCGTCGACGGGGGTCATGGCTTCGTAGCCCAGCGTCAGCTCGCCGACGAGCGGGTGGTGGTAGTGCTTGACGCCGTGGGTGCGTTCGAAGACGTCGTGGTCGGCCCACCAGCGGCGGAAGTCCTGGTCGCCAAGGGAGAGTTCGCCGATGAGCTCCGCGAGCGCCGGGTCGTGGGGGTAGCGGCCCGCATACAGGTGGAGGGTGGCGACGACGCCGCGGGCGGCGCCTTCCCAGTCGGTGTAGAGGCCGCGGACGGTGTCGTCGAGAAAGATGAGCCGGGCCATGTTGCGGGAGCGAGGAGGGAGGGCGCCGAAGTCGGAGTAGAGGGCGTTGGCGAGGCGGTTGGCGGCGAGCACGTCCATGCGGCGGCCGAGCACGATGGCCGGCACGTGGTGGAGGCTGTCGAGCACGAGCTGCAGGCCCGGGCGGACGCGCTGGGGCGGCAGGGGCC
Organism: Amycolatopsis sp. NPDC050768; assembly: GCF_040654155.1. Classification (NCBI taxonomy): domain Bacteria; kingdom Bacillati; phylum Actinomycetota; class Actinomycetes; order Pseudonocardiales; family Pseudonocardiaceae; genus Amycolatopsis; species Amycolatopsis sp. NPDC050768. The sequence continues at coordinate 227,730 of NZ_JBFAHL010000001.1, read as the reverse complement.
GCGGCCGTGAGCGCGTGGGCTTGGCGAGGGTGAACAGGTGGGTGCGCTCGAGGTCGTTGAGCTGCAGGGCTCGGGAGATGGCGTCGAGGACGGACTCGGAGACGTTGAGGTTGCGGCCGCGTTCGAGGCGGACGTAGTAGTCCACGCTCACGCCCGCGAGCTGCGCGACCTCCTCGCGGCGGAGGCCGGGCACGCGCCGGGGGCCGGGGTGCGGGGTGAGGCCCGCGTCGGCGGGGGTGATCTTCGCTCGGCGCGAGCGCAGGAAGTCCCGGAGTTGCTCGCTCATGCGACCCAGCGTAAGGCCGATGTCCGCCTCGAGAGGGGGTCTGCTGGACCCCCGGTAGAGGGAGTCCTCTCACCTCGGGTGCGAAGGGTGGTTGCGTGGGAACCATGAAACGACGCATTCTCGGCGGCACCGGCATATCCGTGAGCGAGTACGCGCTCGGCACGATGATGTTCGGCGCCATGGGCAACACCGACCACGACGAGTCGGTCCGCATGATCCACGCGGCGATCGACGCCGGCATCAACTTCCTCGACACGGCCGACGTCTACTCGACCGGGGAGTCGGAGGAGATCGTCGGCAAGGCGCTCGCGGGTCGGCGCGAGGGCGTGGTGCTGGCGACCAAGTTCGGCCTCCCCATGGGTGAGGACCCGAACCAGCGCGGCGGCTCACCGCGCTGGGTCAAGCGGGCGCTGGAGAACAGCCTGCGCCGCCTCGGCACCGACTACGTGGACCTGTACCAACTGCACCGGCCCGACCCGGACACCGACATCGACGAGACGCTCGGCGCGCTGTCGGACCTCGTGCGGGAGGGCAAGGTGCGGGCGATCGGCAGCTCGTTCTTCTCGCCGGAGGAGACCGTGGAAGCGCAGTGGACGGCCGAACGCCGTGGCCACCAGCGCTTCCGCACCGAGCAGCCGCCGTACTCGATCCTCACGCGTGGCATCGAGCAGCGTGTGTTGCCGACCGCGCAGCGCTACGGCATGGGCGTGCTCACCTTCGGCCCGCTCAACTCCGGCTGGCTCTCCGGCCGCGCCGACCCGACGGCCGGGCACCGCAACGCCGGCCGCGGCGCGCAGATGTTCGACCTCTCGCGGCCGGGCGTCCAGGCGAAGGCCGACGCCGTCGCGGAGCTGACCAAGCTCGCCGCCGACACGGGGATCTCCGTGCCGCACCTGGCGATCGCGTTCGTGCGCGCCCATCCGGCCGTCACGTCGGTGCTGATCGGCCCGCGCCGGCCCGAGCACCTCACCGACTTGCTGGCCGGCGCAGACGTGGAGCTGAGCGACGACGTGCTCGACCGCATCGACGAGATCGTGCCGCCGGGGGTCGACGTGCACTCGGGCGACTTCTACATCAACCCCACGCCGGCGATCCTCGACAAGCGCCTGCGCCGGCGCTGATCACCGAGCCGCGGAAGGTCACTTCGCGGTGGCGAGCAGCAGCCCGATGACCTGTACGGCGTCGTCGAGCCGCGGCTCGCCCCCGAGGAGCTGGGAGTACATGAACGAGTCGCCGATGCGGATCACGGCCTGCGCGACGGCCGCCGTCGGCGCGTCGAAGCGCAGGCCGTTGCGGTCGAGCAGCTCGGTGAACAGGCGGGCCGCCCGGGACTCGACCTCGCCGGGTGACATGATCACCTTCGCGAACAGCACGGGGTCGCGCCGGGCGAGGTCATTCAGCGGCGCGAGCGTGACGACGGTGCGCATGAACAGCTCGACTACCACCAGCGTCCGCGCGAGGCCCGGGGGACCGGTCACGCCGGCCTCGATCGCGAGGTAGGTGCGTTCGGTGCTGTCGGCTAGCACGCGCCCGAGCAGCTGCTCGTGGTTGCCGACGCGGCGGTACAGCGTCGCGCGGCTCAAGCCGAGCTCGGCCGCGAGTGCCGACATGTCGATCGTCCGGCCGCGCAGGTACGCCTCGGTCGCCGCGCGGACGACGTCGTCGGTGGAGGGAGGGCCGGCCATCCGCGCAGTATGGCCGACTCCGCTTGCCAAAACACCCTGAACGTGAGACAAAACGTCTGTCTGTCTCAATGCGGAGGTGCGGTGTGGCCACGGTGACCGTGAACGGTGGGCAACAGGTCCACTACGTCGACCACGGTGGCGACGGCCCGGCCGTCGTGCTGCTGCACAGCTTCCTGATGGACGTCGACATGTGGCTCCCGCAGGTCGAGGCGTTGCGCGGCGACCACCGGCTGATCGCGATCGACGAGCGCGGCCACGGCGAGACCCCGGCCGACGGGCCGTTCGACTACTGGGACGTCGCCCGCGACGCGCTCGCGGTGCTCGACCACCTCGGCTTCGACCGCGCCGCCGTGATCGGCACCAGCCAGGGCGGGTTCGTCGGCCTGCGCATGGCTTTGCTCCAGCCCGAGCGTGTGACCGCGCTGGCCGTGCTCGGCACGTCGGCCGCCGCCGAGCCCGACGAGGTCGCCGCCGTCTACCGGCAGCTCGGCGACGTGTGGGCGCAGAACGGCCCCGACGGCGTGATCGACGGCGTCGCCGCCATCTGCTTCGGCGACAGCTTCGACGCCACGGCGTGGAAGGCCAAGTGGCGCGAGCACTACCAGGGCGAGCAAGCCGGCCTGCTGATCGGCGTCCTCGCCGGCCGCGACAGCCTCCTCGACCGCCTCGGCGAGATCCAGACCCCGGTGCTGGTCCTGCACGGCACAGCCGACCGCGCCTACCCCGTCGAGAAGGCGGAAGAGCTCGTCAACGGCCTGCCGAACGCGAAGCCGCTGGTCACGATCGCGGACGGCGCGCACTTCCTCAGCCTCACCCACGCCGCCGACGTCAACCCGCACCTCAAGGGTTTCCTCGCCGCGCACACCGCCGTGAACTGATCCGCGCGGCACCGGCGAAACCGCGGCACCGTCGGGCATTCGGGGGAGGATTTCCCTGCCTCTTGCCCGATCCGGGCGCATGTGAGACATGTGCCATGCTGATCCCCAACGCGGAGGTGTCGGATGGCGACGGTGACTGTCAACGGTGGGCAGCAGGTGCATTTCGTCGACTACGGCGGTGATGGCCCCGCTGTCCTGCTGCTGCACAGCTTCCTGATGGACATCGACATGTGGGAGCCACAGGTCCAGTCCTTCGGCGCGGACTACCGGCTCATCGCGATCGACGAACGCGGCCACGGCGGCACTCCGGCCGACGCGGACTTCGACTACTGGGACGTCGCCCGCGACGCCTTCGGCGTGCTGGACCACCTCGGCATCGAGCGGGCCGCCGTGATCGGCACGAGCCAGGGCGGGTTCATCGCCCTGCGCATGGCTTTGCTCCAGCCCGAGCGCGTGACCGCGATGGCCGTGCTCGGCACGTCCGCCGAGAAGGAAGCCGAAGGCACCGCCACGGTCTACCGGCACCTGATCGCCGCCTGGCTCGAAGCCGGGCCGGAGCCACTGGTCGATGGCGTTGCCGTCTTCTGCCTCGGCGACTACGAAGCGTCCGCGTGGAAAACGAAGTGGCTCGAGGTCCCGGGGGAGAAGTTCCAGCGGATCATGGAGACGCTCGTCAGCCGCGACAGCGTGCTCGAACGCGCGGGCGAGATCCAGCTGCCGGTGCTCGTGCTGCACGGCAGCGGCGACAACGAGTACCCGATGGCGCGCGCCGAGTCGCTAGTGGCCGCGCTGCCCAACGCCGAACCGCTGGTCACGATCGTGAGCGGCGCGCACTTCCTCAGCCTCACCCACGCGTCGGACGTGTACCCGCACCTGAAGAAATTCCTCGAAGCCCACGCTGCGGGCAAGTAACCCACTCGGAGGAGTTTCCGTTCCTCTCGCAACGCGTTAACTGATCAGGTGACTGGGGTCACCATCGGTTCACAGAGAGGTGGAGCGGATGGGTGTGCGCGCGTTCGGGCGTCGGGTAGTGGTTCTCGTGGCGGCAGTGGGAGCAGTCGCCCTGAGTACCGGCACCGCGGACGCGGCGGTGAAGGAGGCGACCGGTCCGGTCCAGCCGAACATCATCTCGGCCGCGCTGTACTCCGTGGTGCAGCCGACGATCGCCCCGCCCGGCGCCAACGACTGGAACTGCAAGCCGTCGGCCGAACACCCCAATCCGGTGCTGCTGTCCAACGGCACCACGGCCAACGCATACGAGAACTGGGCCAACCTCTCGAAGGTGCTCGCCGACCACGGTTACTGCGTGTTCGCCGGAAACTTCGGCGGCTCGCCGGGCAGCTTCTTGCAGACCGTCGGCCCGGTCGCGGGCACGGCCGCGCAGCTCGCGGCGTTCGGGGACAAGGTCCTCGCGGCCACCGGGGCCGCGAAGCTGGACGTCGTCGGGCACTCCCAGGGCGGCATGAACCCGCGTTACTGGATCAAGTACCTCGGCGGCGCCTCGAAGATCGGCAAGCTCATCGGCCTGTCGCCGTCGAACTACGGCACGAGCTTGTTCGGCCTGCTCAGCACGCTGCAGGCCATCCCGCCGGTGCGCGATCTCGTGGGCCTCGCGTGCGCGTCGTGCAACGAGCAGTCCACCGGTTCGGCGTTCCTGACCGACCTCAACGCCGGCGGCGACACGGTGCCCGGCATCGACTACACCGTGATTCAGACCAAGTACGACGACGTGGTCACGCCCTACACCAACGCGTTCCTCAAGCCGGCTTCGAACGTCAAGAACATCGTGTTGCAGGACGTCTGCTCGGCCGACTTCACCGACCACCTGGGCATTCCGTACGACCCGATCGCCGAGCGCGAGGTGCTCAACGCGCTCGACCCGGCGCACGCGCAGACCCCGAAGTGCGTGTTCGTGCCCCCGGTGATCAGCTGAGCGACTGGTACATCACGTGCAGCCCCACGTACCCGCGCACCGGGTGGTGGAAAGCCCCGGGCACCGTGCCGATCACGGTGAAGCCGAGTGATTCCCCCAGGGCGACCGCGCGGGTGTTGGTTTCGACCACGGCGTTGAACTGCACCCCACGGTAGCCCTCGGCGCGCGCCCACTCCAGCATGTGTGTGCCGAGCGCGCGGCCGACGCCTCGACCGGCGGAAGCGGGCGCGACCATAAAGCTCGCGGTCGCGATGTGCGAGCCTGGTCCTTCGCGGTTCGGCCCCATCTTCGCCGAGCCGAGAATGGCGTCGGAATCGTTCCCAGCGACAACGGTGCGGCCGGGCGGGGACATCAGCCAGAGGTCGCGCGCGGCCTGTTCGCCCAGGTCGCGGGGCAGGGCGTAGGTCTCGCCGGCGGCGGCGATGTCGTGCAGGAACGGCCAGATGGCGGGCCAGTCTCGGCTCGTCGCGTCGCGGATCAGCACGTAACGAGGATTCCAGAATTAGGTACAAACGCGAACTCTTTTCGTCCCGTTGTGCCATTCCGGTTGTGCAGCCCCGCGGCCGAGTGTCACAGTCGTCGACATGTTCTGGCCGGTCCCTGACACCTGGAAGCCGAGCGACGACGCCGAGCTGGTCGCCGGCTGGCGCCTGTGGCTCGAGCTGAGCGACCGCGCCTGGCCCACGGCCGCGTGGGACGGCACTCCCGCCGACGCGGTCAACCAGCTGCGCGAACTGCTCGGCGCGTGCGACGACATCGAGACCGTGTACCGCGAGACTTCCGCCGACCCGTCGGAGGAGTTCGTGCATGTCATCCAGTCGCTGGCGCTGTGCGCGAGCGCCGTGATCGGGCTGTGGTGGGACGATTTCGCGCCACTGGACTCCGACCGCGCGCCCAAGCTCCACGAAGATCTGCAGCGCTTCGCCGCACACGCTGAGCAGGTACTGACACTCCTGGCCACCCACGGCGGCTGGGCCGCGCTCGACTCGGTGCGCCGCCGCCCGGCCTGAGTCCATTCGGGACAGTCCGACTGCGCTGAATGGCCCAATCGGCCCCGGTTTTCGTGTCAGGCGGGTGAAACCCGGGCACTCCGGCCACGGAGGTGCCCGGATGAACGCAGTCAGAACGAGAATCCCGATCGGCAACACCCGCCGCAGCACGACCGCGCAAGCACTCGGCCGCGCCGGCATGGCCTGTTACGGGGTGGTGCACCTGATCGTCGCCTACCTCGCGCTGCGCATCGCGTTCGGCGGTGGGAGCGACGCACCTGCGGACCAGAACGGTGCGCTGCAGGAGATCGGCTCGAACTCCTTCGGCCTCGTGGTGCTGTGGGTGCTCGCGATCGGGCTGCTCGCGTTCGGGTTGTGGCAGGTGCTCATGGCCGCGACCGGCTACGAGTGGGTGTCCGGCGGCGAACGGGTGCGCAAACGCCTCGGCGCGGCCGGGCGCGCGATCGTGGTGTTCGCGCTGGGCTACAGCGCGATCCGGATCGCCGTGGGCGCCGGTTCGGCCGCGGGCAACCAGCGTCAGCAGGAGGCCACGGCGAAACTCCTCTCGTTGCCGGCCGGACCGGCGATCGTCGTGGTGGCGGCTTGTTGCGTGGCCGCGGTGGCCGTCGCGGCCGGCGTGAAGGGCGTGCGGAGGTCGTTTATGGAGGATCTCGACACCTTCGAACTGCCGCGGGCCACCAGGCGCTGGGTGGCCCGCCTCGGCACCGGCGGTTACCTGGCGAAAGGCGTGGTTTTCGCCGTGATCGCCGTCCTGCTGGGGTACGCCGGTCTGCGGTCGGACGCGCGGGCGGCCGGTGGCCTCGACGCGGCGCTGCGGACGTTGGCAGGCCAGCCGTTCGGCACGGTGCTGCTCACGATCGTCGCATTAGGACTCGCGGCGTTCGGCGCGTACTGTTTCGGGGCCTCGTGGGCGCACCGGCGGTGAAGCTCAGCGCGGCCGGTATTCGGCGAACTCACTGAAGAACACCCCCTCGCCCTGCGTCAGCGTGGGCAACGCCTGCTCGAACTCGTGCAGGGACGCGGCCGGGATCGTGCCGGTGACGGTGCAGCCGGTGGCCGTGACCGTGGGCTCGTCGGGCACCGCGCGCAGCTCCACGAGCTTGCGGAGCACGCCGCTCACCGCGTTCGCCGGGGCCTCGACTTCGAAGCTGTGCAAGGGTTCGTGCACGCGGGTGACGGCTGCGCGCAGGGCTTCGGCAAGCACGAGCGCGGTCATGCCCCGGAAGTCGCCGGCCGTGGTGAGCGGCGGGAAAAACGCGGCGTCGGTCAAGGTCACCACGCAGTCGATCACCGGGCGCGGGCGGTGGCGCAGCTGCTCGTGCACGGTCTCCTCGATGGCCTTGTGGAATGCCAGCGGCAGTGAGCCGAGGTGCACTCCCCGCCGGTATGCGACGCCAGAGGCGGGCGGGCCGGGTTCCACGCGCAGGCCGACGGTGGCCCAGAAGTACACGCGTTCATCAGGCGCGCGGTGGCCCACGGCGTGGCCCGCACGGCAGAGGCGTTCGACGAGCAGGATGCGGGACTCCTCGAACTCCGCGGCCAGGCCGAAGTCCTCGGCCAGCGTCGAGCGGATCACCTCTTTCTGGACTTCGCCGTAGAGCCGCACGGAGACTTCGTGTTCGTGGCGGCGGACGCTGATCAACGGGTCCTGTTCGGACAGTCGTTCCAGCGCCGAGTACAGGGCCACGGCGTCGTCCGGGTCGACGGGCCGCACCACCGTCTCCAGGCTGGGCGGGGCGAAAAATCCGGGCTCGGCCAGGGTGCCGGCGAGACCCAGGTGGTCGCCGATCCGCACGTCCTTGAGGCCCCACACGCGGGCGACGTCGCCGGTGCACGCCGTGCCGTCGACCGGGATGGCGCCGTGTTCGTAGACCCGCACGGCGGACGCGCGGCCGGTCAGCTCGGTGACCGTGCCGTCGGTTTCGCGGCGGTGGAAGGGAAACCGCCTGCGCGGGCTCAGTGAACCCGACCGCACCCGGACGTACGCGATCTTCTCCCCGGCGCGCCCGCGTTCGATCTTGAACACGGTGGCGGCCAGCTCGCCGGCCTCGGTGCGTTCCCTTGCCGGGAAGAGCTCCCGCACGCGCGAGACGAGCGCGGCCACGCCCGAGCCGGTGATCGCCGAGCCGAACACCACCGGGTGCACGGCTCCGCGCGCGACCTGGCGGACCAGGGCCGCGTGGTAGTCCGGATCACGTCCCTCCACGTAGGACGCCAAGAACTCGTCGTCGTCCGCCAGCGCCTCGGCCAGCTCGTCGCCGGGTGGCAGCGGCACGGGTTTCGCCTGCGGTGTCCCGAGTCCGGTCACGGTGTCGAGCGCGACGCAACGCGGGGAAAGCCGCGTGCGCAGGGCGTCGAGCAGGGCGGTTTCCTGCGCGCCCACGCGGTCGATCTTGTTCACGAACACGAGCACGGGGATGCCGAGGCGCGTGAGGGTCCGCATGAGCACGCGGGTCTGCGCCTGCACCCCGTCGGCTGCGGACACCACGAGCACGGCGCCGTCGAGCACACCGAGCGCGCGTTCGACCTCCGCGATGAAGTCGGAATGGCCGGGGGTGTCCACGAGCGTGAGCCGGTGCTCGCCCGTGGTCACGGCGACCACAGCCGATTTGATGGTGATTCCGCGGCGGCGTTCGAGCTCCAGGGAGTCGGTCTGGGTGTCGCCGGAGTCGACGCTGCCGAGGTGGCCGATCACGCCGGTCTCGAAGAGCAGGCGCTCGGTCAGGCTGGTTTTACCGGCGTCGACGTGCGCGAGGATGCCAAGGGTGAGGGTTTTCATGAACGGGTGAGGTCCTCATCGATGCGATGGACAGGCCGAACTGGGGTCGGTCGGACTGTCGGCGCATCGGGGTCTCCTCACCGTCTCGAACAGGGCGGTCGGCACGATACCGCTCGGTGACGGACGCGTACAGCGAGTATTTTCCGGTGCCTGTCGGTTTCCTGTCGATCACTCGCCGAAGCGGGCTTCGGCGGCGCCCTCCGACCTACTGTGGGCCGGGGCAGTGGGAAGATCACCGATCAGGAGTTTTCATGTTCGCTCGAGTCAAGGACGTCGCACTGCTGCTCGGCCGCATTGGCGTGGCGGTGGTGTTCTTCGCCCACGGCCTGCAGAAGTGGAACAGCGGGGTCGGCGCCACCGCGGACTTCTTCGGCCAGGTCGGCGTGCCGCTGCCCACGATCGCGGCGGTCTTCGTGATCATCCTCGAGGTGCTCGGCTCGGTCGCGTTCGTTGCAGGCTTCCTGCTGCCGCTGATCGCCGTCGGCTACGTCGTGGACATGGCGGGCGCGCTGCTCTCCGTCCACGCGCCCAACGGCCTCACCGGCACGGGCGGTTACGAGCTCGTCCTGGTGCTCGGCCTGGCCGCCCTCGCCCTCGGCTTCAACGGCGGGTGGCTTTCCCTGGACCACGTTCTGTTCTGGCGCAAGCGCGAGGCCCGTACCCGTACCACCCCTATGGCCGAGCTGGAAACCGTGTAACCACAGCGTCAGCGGGCTTCGGCCAGCACCGTCCGGATGACGTGCCGGGCGGTGTTCGCCATCGCCGCGTTCGTCTCCCGGTAGTACGGCAGGGCGCCCAGCGCCTGGGAAAGCGTGCGGGCCCGGCCTCGGGCCCAGGTCGCGTCGTCCACGCCGAGCGCCTCGCGGAAGACCTCCCGCGCACCCGCCGGCAGCAGGTTCCACGCGGGGAACAGATCGCAGGCCGGATCACCCGTCCCCGTGCAGCCGAAGTCGATCACCGAAGTCAGCCGGCCGTTCTCGAGCAGCAGGTTGCCCGGCATGAGATCGGCGTGCAGCCACACCGGCTCCCCGGTCCAGCCCGGCGCGCGCAGCGCCTGCTCCCACACGGCGAGCGCGGCGTCGCAGTCGATGCCCTCCTGCGGCAGGCCACGGAGTTCGCCGATCGCGGCCCGCGTCCACGGATCGAGCTCGGTGAGCGGTCCGCCGCGGTGGGCGCGCTGCGCTCGCGGCAAGGTGATGCTCCGCATCGCCGCCACGAACCCGGCCAAGTCTTCGGCCAGCGCCAGCGGCTTGGCAAGCGCTTCCGCCTCGGGGTGCTCGCCCGTGCGCCAGCCGTAGACCGACCACGGCCACGGATACCCCTCGGCGGGCTCGCCGGCCCCGACCACCTCCGGAATGGCGGTCGGCAGGCTCGGGGCGAGGCGAGGCAGCCACTCCTGTTCCAATGCGACGTCCTTCGCCCCGCTCTCGAGCAGCGGCAGCCGCACGGCCAAGTCCTCGCCGAGCCGGTACACGGCGTTGACCGTGCCGCCCGAGGGATGGCGCCGCACGGGCAGCGCCGCCCACCGCGGGAACTGCCCGGCGACCAGCCGCCGGACGAGGTCGTCGTCGAGGGGGTGCGGTTGTCCGGGGGTCATGGCACGTCATCCGACCCGGGGAAACCGTTGGCCGTCAAGCGGGTTTCCGCCGCTGACGGTCAGCCGAGGTAGGTGGTGGTGCGTTCGGCGTCGCGTTTGCGGTCGAGCTTCGCCGGGTCCGCGTGAGTGACCTGGACGAGGTGGGCGCTCGCGGCCAGGGGCACGAGGAAGCCGTCCAGGACGCCTTCGGGGATAGTCCAGTCCAAGGTGGACAGGGTGCGGTCGGTGGCGGTCAGACCCAGCTTTTCGGCGCGCGCACGGGCTTCCGCGAGAACCCCGTCCACTGTGGACGATCCGAGCGCGGGAGTGTCCCCGGGGATGGGGGACATCGGTGTGAACTGGTCGCCCGACATCCGCGCCTCGGTGAGGTAGTCGAGGGCGCCGCCCGCCGGGGGAGTGGACAGGCCCCGGCCCATCGGGTCGAGGGAGACCACGGCGACGGCCGGTGCGTCGACGGAAGCGTCCGGTCCGATGAACACCACGCGCGCGCCGTTGGGCTCGGGGACCACGCGGGCGCCGCACCACCAGGCGCCGAGCAGGATGCCGGCGGTCTGCCAGTGGGCGGGCAGCTGCACGGCGACGTCGTCGCCCGGCTCGACGTCGAACTCGTCGACGAGCCAGTTGGCGGTCTTCGCGGCCCAGTTCAGCGTGGTCGCCACCGACAGCTCGACGCGGCTGCCGAGCTGGTCGTCGTAGTGCGTGATCAGCGGTTTCGCGGGCGACGCCAGCAGCGGGCGCAGCAGCTGTTCGGTCAGACTCATGCGCCCCAGGCTAGCCGGGGCCTCAGTCGACGCAGGGCACGCCGGGGATGCCCGACTGCAGCCGCGGCGCAGGCGCGCCGGCCGCGGCCCCACCGCCGCCGGTGGGCGCGCGTCCGACCAGGCCGGAGACGAACTTGCGCACCGCCGCCGGGTCGATCTCGACGATGCTCTGCCCGTCGGCGCTGCGGCCGTTGGCCGTGATCACCGGCACGGTCGTGAAGTTCAGGTCGCCGGACGCCACGCCTTTCACCTGCTGCGCGAAGTCGAGCACGTCGAGGCCGTCGTCGAGCGTGATCGAGCGGTGCACGGCGTCCATGAGGCTGCTCACCGTCGACGGGCTGGTCAGCGTGCCCGCCGACAGCACCTGGTGCAGCGCCGAGGAAAGGAACGCCTGCTGGCGCACGATCCGGTCGAGGTCGCCGTGGGGCAGGTTCTTGCGCTGGCGCACGAACGACAGCGCCTCGCCGCCCGACACCGTCTGCACGCCGCGGCGGAAGTCCGCACCCGAGTCCTTGTCCGACGTCGAGTGGTTCAGGCACACCTTCACGCCGCCGAGCGCCTCGGTGAGCAGGTAGAAGCCCAGCAGGTTGATCTCGGCGTAGTGGTCCACCCGGATCTTCGTGAGGTCCTGCACGGTCTGGACCAGTACGCGCCGGCCCTCGCTGTCGGAGTCGCGCTCGATCTTCGCCTGGTCGCGCTCGCCCTTGGCGCGCTCGGCGTCGGCGAACTTGGCCTTCGCCACGCCGTACGCCGAGTTGATCTTCGCCTGGCCGCGGCCCGGGATGTCGACCCAACTGTCCCGCGGGATCGAGACGCCCGACGGCTTGCTGCCGTCCTTTGGGAAGCGCAGCAGGATGATCGTGTCGGTGTTGATCCCCGCCTTCTCCTCGGTGCGCAGCGACTTCAGCATGCTCAGCGGCAGCGGGTTGCCCTGCGCGTCGGTGCGGGCGTCGCTGCCGACGAGGAGGATGTCGGTGGCGCCGTCGTCGGCGGGCGGGGCCGGCGGTTCCCCCGCGCGGGGGGTGAGGACGTCGGTGGTGGGGACGTTGCTCTGCAGCTGGTCCTTCGTCACGTACGCGTAACCGGTGGCGCCCAGCGCCAGCACCGAGACGAGCCCGAGCGCGATCCGCCGGGTGATCCGGCCGGCGCGGCCCGGGCGGACACGCGGGGTCCGCACCGTCGGCTGCGGCAGGTCCAACCGGGGGTAGGGCGACGGCTTCCAGTCGGAAGACTGTGCCAGTTCGTCACTGTCCGTGTCCGAGTCCGGCGTCTCGGCAGCTTCAGCCGGCTCGACGGCTTCGTCCGGCGACGGCTCTGTCGGCTCCGCGCTCTCGGCGCGGTCCGGCTTGTCCTCGTTCTCGTCCACCCCACGTACCTCCCCATAGCCCAGCCTAGAGGCCGCCCCCGGCCGCCACGCTGAGTGCCCGACTCTAGTTGACGCAGGGCACTCCGCCGGCCGTAATCGGCGGAGCGGGTGGTGCGGCCGGCGCGCTGGGTTTGGTCGGGGTGCTCGTCACGGTCGGGGTCGACCCCGATCCGGCGCCCGCTCCGCGACGGTCCTTGCCCAGCAGCACACGCACGTGCCCGGCGGTGACGTCGGAGTCCGGCTCGGCCTCGAGGTCGCCGCCGAGGGCCTGGCGGACCAGCGCGAGCGCGGCGTCGTCGGCCGGGTTGTAGCGGATCACCGTGCTCGCCCGGGTGGACAGCTTCGTGTCGCCGGCGAGCTGGAAACCCTTGCCCTGCAACAGGGTGTGGGTCTGCGTGGCGACGTCGGCGCCGCTGCCGTCGAACAGCTCGACCGTCACGGCGCCGGCGCCGGGCAGCGTGGCGGGCGTCGAGGTGGGGGTGTCGGGTGTGCCGTCGGAGGTGAGCCGGTCGACCTCCGCCTGCACCTGGGCCGGATCGACGCGCAACACGTCGGCGCCGCCGATCACCGCGTTGCCCTGCGTGGGGATGGTGTGGAACTCGACGTTGCCGCCCGTCAGGCCGCGCATCTGCTCCGCGAACTCGGTGAGGTCCCAGCCCTCGGAAAGCACCACGGACTTCTTCACCGCGGCCACGAGTTGCGCGATCTTGCCCGGGTTGGTGAGCACGTCGCCGGAGAGGACCTTGTTGGCCAGCCCCGAGAGGAACGCCTGCTGGCGCGCGATGCGGTCGAGGTCGCCGTTGGGCAGGCCGTAGCGCTGGCGCACGAACGCGAGTGCCTGCACGCCCGAGATGCTCTGGCGGCCCGCCGGCAGGTCCACGCCGGACTTCTTCTCCTTCACGGCCTTGTTCAGGCACACGTCCACGCCGTCGATGGCCTTCGTGATCTCGTAGAAGCTCGCGAGGTTCACCTCGGCGTAGCGGTCGATCATGCCCGGCTTGCCGATGAACTTCTCCAGCGTGGCCACGAGGTTCTTGCGACCGGCCACCTTGGACTTCTCGTCGACGTTTTTGAGGTCGGCGTCGCCTTGATTCTGCAGCGTCTTGAACGTGTCGTTGTAGGCGTACACATACGCGCTGTTGAGCTTGTGCTTGCCGAAGCCACCGGTGATCTCCACCCACGAGTCGCGCGGGAACGAGATGGCGACCGCGTGCTCTCCGTTCTGGGGGATGTGCACCAGGATCATCGTGTCGGTCTGCTTTTCACCGTCCGCGATGCCGGCGTGGAGCATGTCGAGCACTTCGCGCGGCAGCGGGTTGCCCTGCGCGTCGGTGCGGCTGTCCTGACCCACGAGGAGGATGTCGATGGCGCCGTCGAGCGGTTTGGCGTGCGCCTCGGGCTCGTCGAAGATCTGCGTGGTCGTGAATCCGGTCTGCGGGTCGCCGATGAACTGCCAGCCGTACCAGGTCAGCGCCAGGACCACGATCGAGAACATCGAGAGCACGACCTTGCCACCGCGGCGCAGCACCACGAGTACGCCGCGGCCCTGCGTTGCCGGTACCCGCTGCGACGGCAGCGGTGACCCAGGCCACTCGGTCACGCGTTCCTCCCCCACCCATGCCCGATGGGCACCAGAGTGCCTCCAGGAGACTCTACCGAGTCTCGTGTGAGTCATCCGTAGTCTGGTGGTCGGATTGCCCGGTCGGGCACGAGAAGCGGGCACGAAGGGTGGAGAAGGATGCGAGTCCTGGTCACGGGCGGTGCAGGGTTCATCGGATCGCACTACGTCCGGCAGGTGGTTTCGGGTGCCTACCCGACGCTGCGTGACGCCGAGGTCGTGGTGCTGGACAAGCTCACCTACGCCGGCAACGAGGCGAACCTCGACCCGGTCGCCGGCAGCCCCCGCCTGCGGTTCGTCCGCGGCGACGTCTGCGACGCCCCCCTGGTCTCGGACCTGATGCGCGGCGTCGACCTGGTGGTGCACTTCGCGGCGGAGTCGCATGTGGACCGTTCGATCCTGGGCTCGGCCGACTTCGTGCTCACCAACGTGCTGGGCACCCAGACGCTGCTGCAGGCCGCGCTGGAGGCGGGCGTCGGCAAGTTCGTGCACGTGTCCACCGACGAGGTCTACGGGTCCATCGCGGACGGTTCGTGGTCGGAAGACCACGTGCTGGAGCCGAATTCGCCGTACTCGGCCTCGAAGGCGTCGTCGGATCTGATCGCGCGCTCGTTCTTCCGCACCCACGGGCTGCCCGTGTGCGTCACGCGGTGCTCGAACAACTACGGCCCGTACCAGTTCCCTGAAAAGGTCATCCCGCTCTTCACCACCAACCTCCTCGACGGGCTGAAAGTGCCCCTCTACGGCGACGGTCTCAACGTGCGCGACTGGCTCCACGTCGACGACCACTGCCACGGCATCCAGCTCGTCGCCGACGGCGGGCGCGCCGGCGAGATCTACAACATCGGCGGTGGCACGGAGCTCACCAACCGCGAGCTCACCGGCCGGCTGCTCGACGCGGTGGGCGTCGGCTGGGAGCGGGTGGAGCCCGTGGAGGACCGCAAGGGCCACGACCGGCGCTACAGCGTCGACATCACCAAGATCAGCTCCGAGCTCGGTTACGCTCCGCGGGTGTCCTTCGAGGACGGTCTGGCGGGTACGGTGCGCTGGTACACCGACAACCGCGCGTGGTGGGAGCCGCTGAAGGGCCGCGCCGCGCTCGGCACATCCTGAACTTTTTTCGTGCTCGGCGAAGCTTTTCGTGTGGAGGTAAGACGGTGCGGCTCGCTCTGCTCGTCCCCGGCGGTTCCGGCCAGCTCGGCCGCGACCTGGCAGCGCTCGCGGGTCCCGAGGTGGAGGTGGTCGCGCCGTCTTCGGCGGAGCTGGATCTCCGCTCGGCGGGCGAGGTCGTGAGGGCACTCGACGCCCTGGTTTCCCGCGCCGCCGCCTCGGGTGCGGCCCCGGTGGTCGTGAACGCGGCGGCCTACACGGCGGTCGACGCGGCCGAGCAGGATGAGGTTCGCGCGTTCGGCGTGAACGCCGACGGGCCGCGGGTGCTCGCCGCGGTGTGCTCGTCGCGGCGGGTGCCGCTGGTGCACGTGTCCACGGACTACGTGTTCCCGGGCGACGCTTCGCGGCCGTACGAGGTCACGGACGAGTTGGGCCCTAAGAGCGCGTACGGGCGGACCAAGGCGGCCGGCGAGGACGCGGTGCTCGGATCCGGCGCGTCGGCCTGGGTCGTGCGGACGAGCTGGGTCTACGGCAAGAGCGGGGCCAACTTCGTCAAGACCATCCAGCGGCTGGAGGGCGAGAAGGACCAGCTGACCGTGGTGGACGACCAGGTCGGATCGCCGACGTGGTCCGCGGACCTGGCCGGTGGGCTGGTGGAGCTGGCAGGGCGGATCGCGGCCGGCGAGGGTCCGTCGTCGCGGGTGCTGCACTGCACCGGCGAGGGCGAGGTGACGTGGTGCGGGTTCGCGAAGGCGATCTTCGAGGAGATCGGCGCGGATCCCGAGCGGGTGCGGCCGTGCACGACCGAAGAGTTCCCGCGCCCGGCGCCGCGGCCCGCGTATTCGGTGCTGTCCAACGCATCCTGGCGCGAGGCGGGGCTGACGCCGTTGCGGCCGTGGCGCGAGGCGCTGGCGGAGTACTTCCGGAGCTGACTCGTGAGTGGCGCGCGCCGGTTCCGTCGGCGGGCGCCACTCACGAGCGGATCAGCGGCCGGCGGCCCGGCGGTAGGCCTCGACGGTCAGCGTCGCGCAGTTGCGCCAGGTGAAGCCGGCGGCGTGCGTGCGGCGGGCTGTGGACGTGGCCGTCGCGTGCGGATCGAGCACGGCTTGCCGCAACGCCGTCGCCAACCCGTCGACGTCGTCGTAGGGCACGAGCGTCGCACACGGACCGGCTACTTCCCGCAGCGCCGGAATGTCCGTGCAGACCACGGGAATGTCGGACGCCATGGCCTCCAGCACCGGCAGTCCGAAGCCCTCGTCGCGTGACGGCAGCACCAGCGCGGCCGCCCCGGCGACGACGGTCCTGAGGTCCACATCGGACAGATAGCCCGTCTGCCCGGAGCGCGGCAGCCGCGGGAACGGGCCCGGCCCGGCGAATACGAGCGGCGGCAGATCGGGCGCCGACGCGTGCGTGCGGGCCAGCCAGTCGAGGCCCTTGCGCGGCCCGGCGGCGCCGGCGAACAGCAGGTACTTCTCGGGCAGGCGAAGCTTCGCCCGCTGACCGTCGTCCGGCGGGCGCGCGGTGAACCACGCCGGGTTCACGCCGAGCGGGGTGACGACGATCTTGTCGCGCGAGACGTCCAGGCGCTCGGCCACCGAGTCGGCGACGGCCGAGGTGGGTGTGCAGATCACGTCGGCGCGGCGGGCGCCGCGGCGCACCAGCTCCGGCAACGCCCGGTCGGACGGCGCGAGCTCACCGGGTTCGTCGAGGAACGCCAGGTCGTGGATGGTCAGCACGCCGGCGGCGCGCAGGCGGCCGGGGAGGACGAAGTTGGTGCCGTGGACGACGTCGGTGGGGCCGGCGAACAGCTCGACCGGCGGGAGCTCGGAACGCAGCCACGCGCGGCGCAACAGCCGCGCGGGCACCGGCATGCCGCGCGCCCGCGCGCCGTGGGGCAGGACGCCGCGCAGCTTTCGCCAGCCGCGCAACGTGAACGCCACCGCGCGAGGGTCCACTTCGGACATCGACGCCAGTTCCTCGCTCAACGCCGCCGTGTAGCGGCCGATGCCCGTGCGGGAGCCGAGTAGCGGAGTGCCGTCGAGCAGCACGCGCAGCGGTCGGTCAGCCACGGCGCAACCGTTGCCGGGCGACCTTCACGACGCGGCCGCCGACGCGGCGGGCCAGCTCGCTCGCGCCGCCCTGCGCGAGGTACTCGCGGACGAGGTCGACGTCGCGGCGGACCAGGGCCGTGCCGCGAACCGGGGCGGTGGTCGTGAGGTCCGCGGTGCCCGGCAGCCGGTCGGCGGCGGGCCGCGGGTTGCGGCAGAACTCCACCAGGGGCTTCAGCGCCTCCGGCCACGCGTAGCGGCGCGCGACCTCGGCGATCCGCTCGGCGCAGCCGGCCGCGAACTCCTTGTCGTACAGCGACTTCTCCAGCGCGGCCGCCAGCGCCTCCGCGTCCTCGGCCGGCACGACGACTCCGAGCCGCTCGGTGCGGACGAGGTCGGCGAACGCGTCGCCGTCGGTGGTGACGATCGGCAGGCCCGCCCACAGGTAGTCGAGCACGCGCGTGCGGAAGGCGAACGTGGTCTCGACGTGCTCGTAGTGCGTGGTCACGCCGCAGTTGGCGTCGAGCAGCCAGTTCTGGCGCTCGCCGTACGGGACCCACTGCTCGTTGAAGAACACGTGCTTGTCGGTGAGGCCCAGCGAGTCGGCCAGGCGGATCGTGCGCGCGCCGATGTCCATCTCGGCGACCTCGGGGTTCGGGTGCTTCATACCCAGGAACACGAGCCGCGCGTCGTCCCGGTTCTGGCAGAGCAGATCCATCGCGCGGATGAGCGTGAGCGGATCGAACCAGCTGTACACGCCGCCGGCCCACAGCACCACGCGGTCGGACTCGCCGAGACCGAGCGACGCGCGCAGGCCGGGGCCGGTGCGCACGGGTTCCTGCGGCGAAAGGCCGAACGGCACCACGGCCAGCAGTGACTGCGTGGTCGGGTCGGCGTCGTAGAGCCGCGGCGACAGTCGGCCCAGCGCGGCGAGGTGGCCCAGCCAGAAGTGGCGCTGCCGCTCCGACGCGCAGAGGAAGAAGTCGGCGCGCTCCAGCTGTGCGTCGAGGACCTTCGTGACGCCCGCGAGGTCGAGGGCGCGCTGGTCGTCGGCCACGCCCTTGCCCTGCTCCAGAAGCTCGAGGTGCATGGGGTCGTAGACGTCGGCGACCACGATCTTGTTCGCGTGCTGCTTCTTCAGCGTCGGCGCGAGTTCCAGGACGTGGCCTTGCAGGATGATCACGTCGGCCCACTCGACGGGCGCGTCGAGGTCGCGGAACTTGCCCGAGCTGATCTTGAACGCGGCGGGTGGTGGCGAGAGCAGCGGGTTGGTGGTCATCAGGTGCACTTCGTGCTCGGCCGCGAGCGTCGAGGCGATGTTCCACGCGCGGATCGCCGGGCCGGCCATGCGCTCGGTGATCGAGTCGCCCGTGAGCACGAGGATCTTGCGGCGCTGGCCGAACACGGCCTCGATGCCGAAGGCTTCCACGAGGATGTCGTGGGCGCGCAGGTAGTCCGGCAGGGGATACGCGGGCTCCAAAGCCTTGCGCAGCAAGGGAAGCAGGTCGGCGTCGGTGCGGACGCGGGCGGCCTGCTCCTCGGCGCGCGACTCGGCGAGCGACGGCATCATCTCCACGAACCGGTCGATGGCCAGCACGCCCGCGACCGTCGTCCGGGGCACCGCGAGGTCGCCCGTCTCGACCGGGCCGACACCCTTTTCGAGGTTGAGCTGCTCGGGGTCCAGCCCGCCGCGGGCGGTGGCGCGGCGCACGGCCAGCGCGAGCGCCGCGGGCAGGGCCTTGGCCAGCGACTCGTCGGAGAGGTTCTTGTAGAGCGCGGCGAGCGCGTTGCGTTCCAGCAGGAAGGTCTCGCGGCCGGTCTCGGGTGCGTCGACGGCCGACATCGTGCCGTGGTGGCGGTGATACGCCAGCGATTCCGGCACGTAGCGCACGCGCCAGCCGCGCAGGTTCAGCCGCCAGCCGAGGTCGACGTCCTCGTAGAACATGAAGAATCGTTCGTCGAAGCCGCCGAGCTCGGCGAACACCGAAGCGCGCACGAACATCGCCGAGCCGGTGCCGAAGAGGACGTCCTTGGCGACGTCGCGCTCCGCCTCGGGCACGTCGGCCAGCGGGCTGCCCGCGTGACGCTTGTAGCCCATGCCGAACCAGGTCAGGCCCGCGTCGACGAAGTCGGTGCCGGTGCCGTCCCAGTCGACGACCTTGCTGGCCACCGCCGCGACGGTCGGCTGCGCCCGCAGCTCCGCGACGGCCGCGGAGACCCACGCGGGCGCTGGGCGGGCGTCGTTGTTGAGGAAGGCGAGGACGGTGCCGCCCGCGTGCTTCGCGCCGAGGTTGCAGCCCCCGGCGAAGCCGCTGTTCACGGGCGACTCGATCAGCGTCACGTCCGGCACGGCGGCGCGGATGCGCTCGGCGTCGTCGCCCCCGGAGGCGTTCTCGACGCAGATCAGCTCGACGTGCTCGTAGTCCAGCTCGGCCGACAGCGCGCGAAGGCAGGTGATCGTGTCTTCGGCGCCGCGGTAGTTCACCACGATCACCGAGACGAGCGGTTGAGGTTCCCCCAGCGCCAAAACGAGCTCCTGTCCGTGGTGTCGGCCCTGACCCAGCTTAAGGGCCCGCCCAGGCGTCCCAGATCGCCCCTCGGCCGAGGGTGGTGATCGTGCCTGTGCGTCTGCGGGCGCGCAGGGTGGCGGGGAGTCGGATCGCGACTTCGGCCAGCACGCGAGCGCGAAGGCCAACGTGGAAGTTGGCGGCGTCGGGCTTGCTGCGGCGGAGGGGGAGCAGGGCGGTGATCAGGGCGAAGCGGACGATTTCGCGCACGGCGATCGCGGCCGGGGCGCAGCGCAGGAGCATGAGGAGACGGTTGCGTTCGTTCCAGCGGTGGAACAGGGGTGAGCCGGGTTTCGTGCTCGCGCCGTGGAGGTGGCGGACGCGGGCCTTCGGGGCCGAGACGACGTGCCACCCGGCCAGACGCAGGCGCCACGCGGTGTCGGTGTCTTCGTAGTAGCAGAAGAAGCTCGCGGGGACGCCGCCGACGGCGCGCACGGCGTCGGCCCGCAGGAGTGCGGCGCCGCCGCAGAAGCCGAAGACCTCGTCGACGGGTTCGGTGAGGTCGGCGCCGTGGCCGTCGGCGGTGAGGCGGACGCCGGTCGACTGCGTGGTGCCGTCGGCGAGCTCCAAGTGGCTCGTGACGGCGGCGGCGAGCGGCTGTTCGTCGAGGGTGTCTTCGAGCTCGGCGAGCCAGGTGGGTTCGGGGGCGGCGTCGTCGTTGAGCCAGGCGATGGCCGGGGTTGTCGTGCGGTCGAGGGCCACGGCCATCGCGCCCGCGTAGCCCGTGTTGCGCCTGAGGCGGATGACCTGCGGTCTCGACGGGTGGGCCGCCAGGAGGGCGGCCGTGCCGTCGTCGGAGGCGTTGTCGATCACGAGCGTCCGATGTGGACGCGTCTGGGCGGCGAGGGCGTCGAGGCAGGCCTCGACGTGAGCCGCGCCACGCCAGGTGACCACGACGACGGTGCTGCCGGTTTCCGCGCTGGTCACCTGGGTGAGAATAGCGGCGTGCCCGAACTGGTAGTGCTCGCCGAGCAGCTGCTCGCCCCCGTCCCGGGTGGTACGGGCCGGTACACCGCCGAACTGCTGCCCGCGCTGGCGCGCACCGCGCCGCCGGGTTGGACGGTGTCGAGCGTGGTCGCGCGCCACGCAGACGTATCGCCTGCCGTTGTCGAAGGCGTCGAGGGGCCGCGCGCGCTCCCGGTTCCGCCGCGTGCCCTCGTCGGCCTGTGGCAGCTCGGCGTGCCCTGGTGGCCGGGCGGCGACGCGGTCCACGCGCCGACGCCCTTCGCGCCCCCGCGCCCGCCCGCGGGCCGCACGCTCACCGTGACCGTCCACGACACCGTGCCGTGGACCCACCCCGAGACCCTCACCGCCCGCGGCGTGAGCTGGCACCGGTCGATGATCGCGCGAGCCGCGCGCCGGGCGTCGACCTTGATCGTGCCGACGCGAGCGGCGGCCGACGAGCTGGCCGTGCTGGTGGACGTGACCGTGCCGGTGCGCGTCGTGCCCCACGGCGTGACGGTGCCTCAGGGACAGGCGGCGCTGGACCTGCCGTCGAAGTACGTCCTGGCCGTCGGCACGATCGAGCCGCGCAAGGGCATCGACGTGCTGGTGGACGCCGTCGCCGCGGTGGGCGATGTCGCCTTGGTGCTCGCCGGGCAGCCCGGCTGGGGCGGCATCGATCCGGTGCACCTCGCGGCTTCGCGCGGCCTGACGGACGTGCACGTCCTGGGCAAGGTCACGGACGCGGAACTGGCTACGGCCCTGCGCGGCGCGAGCGTCCTGGCCGTGCCCAGTTTGGCGGAGGGCTTCGGGCTGCCGGTTTTGGAGGCCATGGCTTCCGGAGTGCCGGTGGTGCACACGGACGTGCCGGCGCTGGTGGAGGTCGCCGGTGGCGCGGGGGTGGTCGTGCCGCGGGGTGATGCGGTGGCGTTGGCGGCCGGGTTGCGTGAGGTGCTCGGGTCGCCTTCGCGGGCGGCGGAACTGGTGCGGCTCGGCCGCGACCGCGCGCGCGAGTTCACGTGGCGCGCCGCGGCGGAAGCGGTGTGGGCGGCGCATCGGAAGCGAACCTGAGTCACCTGCGAGATCGGGTCACGCACTGTCAGTTCGTCGGTTCCTTACTTGCTCGCTGGGTGATCGCCGTACTCTGCTCACGTGACCGGTGATCCCCGTGTGTTGATCGACGCGACCGCGGTGCCCGCGGATCGGGGTGGCGTCGGCCGGTACGTGGACTCGCTCGTCGCGGCGTTGGACCAGGACGGCGCGCGGCTGACGGTCGTGTGCCAGCCCCGTGACCTGTCGCTGTACGACCGGCTCGCCCCCGGCGCGCGCGTGGTGCCCGCGTCGCCCGCGACGTCCACCCGCACGGCCCGTCTGACCTGGGAACAGGCGACGTTGCCGCGGCTCGTGCGCCGGCTGGCGGCCGACGTCGTCCACTCGCCGCACTACACGATGCCCCTCGCGAGCGGCGCGGCTTCGGTCGTGACGCTGCACGACGCGACGTTCTTCACCGACCCCGTGCTGCACTCGTCGGTGAAGGCGCGGTTCTTCCGCGCGTGGACCGTGGCCGCGCTGCGCCGCGCGACGCTGTGCGTCGTTCCGAGCCAGGCGACGGCGCTGGAGCTGGGCCGCGTGACCCCCGTCCGGCACGCGGAACTGGAAATCATCCACCACGGCGTGGACACGGAACGCTTTCACCCGCCGTCCCCCGAGGAGATCGCCGCGGCTCGCGCGGCCGTCGGCATCGGGCGGACGCCGTACATCGCCTTCCTCGGGGCGCTCGAGCCGCGCAAGAACGTGCCGGCGCTGATCCGCGGCTACGCCCGGGCGATGTCGGGCGAGCGCGACGCCCCCGCACTGGTGCTCGCCGGCCAGCCGGGCTGGGACACACAGGTCGAACGCGCACTCGACGCCGTGCCCCACCGCCTGCGCGTGATCCGCGCCGGGTACCTGCCCTTCGGGACTCTCGCGGGCTTCCTGGGCGGCGCCGAACTGGTCGCCTACCCGTCCCTGGGCGAGGGCTTCGGCCTGCCCGTGCTCGAAGCCATGGCCTGCGGCGCCGCTGTCCTCACCACCCGCCGCTTGTCGCTACCGGAAGTCGGCGGCGACGCCGTGGCCTACTGCGGCGTCGGCGCGGGCGACGTGGCCGCCGCGATCACCGAACTCCTCGCCGACCCGTCCCACCGCGCCTTCCTCTCGGCGGCCGCCCAGCAGCGCGCCAAGGACTTCTCCTGGGCGACGACGGCGGAGCGTCATCGGGAGGCGTATGGGAAGGCTTGGGATCGGCACCGCCGAATGCACTGACCGGCGCGGTTGAACGCTGCGCGGGTGCTCGCCGAAACCGGCGGCAGGGCGAACGGCGTCGTGTCCCGAAGACCGCCCGGCCCGCCCGGCATCACCCTCGGTGACGGGGTCGATGCATGCCCGTAGCCGTGTGTGAGCAGGGGACAATGGGTGCCGTGACTGAGCAGCGCAGCTACGGCGACAATCTGGCCGTCGTGACCGTGACCTACTTTCCCGGCGACATGCTCGAGAAGTTCCTCGACACGCTGGAAAAGGCGACCGACCGTGAGGTCCGTGTGGTGGTCGCGGACAACGCGTCCACGGATGGCGGGCCCGAGAAGGCGGCGGAGCGCGAGAACGTCCGGCTGGTCAGCATCGGCGAGAACGTCGGGTACGGCACGGCCGCCAACCGCGGCGTGGCGGCGCTCGACGACAGCTATGGGTGGGTCGTCGTGGTCAACCCGGACCTGGAGTGGGAGCGGGGGTCGCTGGACGCGCTCCTCGAGGTCGCGAAGCGGTGGCCGCGTGGGGGTGCGTTCGGGCCGTTGATCCATGACCTCGACGGGACCGTCTACCCGTCCGCTCGTCTTCTGCCGTCGTTCGGGCGGGGGATCGGGCACGCCGTCTTCGCGACGGTCTGGCCGGGCAACCCGTGGACGCGCCAGTACCGCCAGGAGAACGCCACGCCGCAGGAGCGCACGTCCGAGTGGCTGAGCGGTTCGTGCCAGCTGTTCCGGCGCGAGGCGTTCGACTCGGTCGGCGGCTTCGACACGCGCTACTTCATGTACTTCGAAGACGTCGACCTCGGCGACCGCCTGGCGAAGGCCGGCTGGCTGAACGTCTACGCGCCCTCGTCGAGCGTGATGCACATCGGTGGCGTGTCCACGGCGCGCGTGTCGAAGAAGATGCTGCGCGCGCACCACGCCAGCGCCTACCGCTACCTCGCCGACCGGCACCAGGGCGTGCTGTGGAAGCCCGTGCTGGCGGCGGTGAAGCTCGGGCTGGCCGTTCGCGTCAAGCTCGAGGGCGCGTGATCACAGCCCGTCGAGACGCCGCGAGAGGTTCGACCGGCCGCTGCTCTGCTTGATCGTCGGCACCAGCCCGGTCAGCTCTTCCTCGGCAGGCTCCCGCAGGGGACTCGGCACGGGCGCGGCCTGCGGGCGCGCCACCAGCGGCGTGGTCACCTGCGCGGCCGGCACCTCCAGCGGCGTGGTCGTGCTCGGCTTCGCCAGCGGATGCTCGTCGTTCTCCTCGATCAACGACGCCGGCAGTTGCGTCGTCGTGTCGGGATCCTGCTGGTCGAGCTCCGAGACCACGGATCTCGGGATCTGCTGCGTGTTGGAGGCGTCCATCGGCGATGTCATGTTGTCCGGCGTCACCACAAAGGCGCCGCGGGAACGTGCGCGTGCGAGCAAAGCGTCCGCGCGATCGCGGGGGTCCATCCCCTCGGCCTCCCGACTGACCCGGGGCCTCTGGGGAAAGGCCCACCTGTTTCCTGTCTAGGGTAGGCCCTCGGGGGCGCAGCCGTCAGCGTTTCCCGCGGCTTGTCGCTCAGCGGTGCGTGATACAAGAGGAGTTTTCTGTGACGTCCGAGCTCGAGGTCGACGCCGTCGTGCTGGTCGGGGGCAAGGGCACCCGCCTGCGGCCGCTCACCCTGTCCGCGCCGAAGCCGATGTTGCCGACGGCAGGCACCCCCTACTTGAGTCACCTGTTCTCGCGAATTCGCGCGGCCGGGATCCGCCACGTCGTGCTCGGCACGTCCTACCGTGCCGAGGTCTTCGAGGAGTACTTCGGCGACGGGGCGGCCCTCGGCCTCGAGCTCGAGTATGTGGTCGAGGACGAGCCGCTCGACACCGGCGGCGCGATCCGCAACGTGTACGACAGGTTGCGCGCGGACCACGCGATCATTTTCAACGGCGACATCCTCTCCGGCGCCGACCTGCGCCACCAGCTCCAGACCCATGTGGACACCGGCGCCGACGTCACCCTCCACCTCCAGCGCGTGCCCGACCCGAGCCGCTTCGGCTCCGTCCCCACGGACGAGCACGGCCGCGTGCAGGCGTTCCTCGAGAAGACGCCCAACCCGCCGACGGACCAGATCAACGCCGGCTGCTACGTCTTCCGCCGCTCGGTGGTCGAGACCATCCCGGCGGGCCGGCGCGTGTCGGTGGAGCGCGAGACGTTCCCCGGACTCCTCGAAGCCGGCGCGCACCTGCACGGCTTTGTGGACTCCTCGTACTGGCTCGACGTCGGCACGCCCGAGGCGTTCGTCCGCGGCAGTGCGGACCTCGTGCGCGGCATCGCGCCGACGTCCGCGTTGGCGGGCCCGACCGGCGAGTCGCTGGTGCTCGACGGTGCTTCCGTGGCTTCGTCGGCTCAGCTGACGGGCGGGACGACGGTCGGCGAGAAGGCCGTGATCGGCGACGGTGCGACCGTCGACGGTTCGGTCGTGTTCGACGAAGCCGTGGTCGAGGCCGGGGCCACTGTGGAGCGTTCGGTGCTGGGCCGCGGCGCGTTCGTCGGGGCGGGTGCCGTGCTGCGTGGCGTGGTCCTGGGCGACGGCGCGTCCGTAGGCGCGGGCTGCGAGCTCCTCGACGGCGCCCGCGTCTGGCCCGGCGTCACCCTGCCCGACGGCGGCATCCGGTTCTCGAGCGACGCATGATCGAGTGGCGACCGCCCTTCCCGCTGGACCTGGCCGCGGTGCTGGGCCCGCTCAGCCGTGGGCGCGGTTCGCTGAACTTCCGCGGTGACCGCGGCGTCTGGTGGCTGGCCGCCAACACGCCGTCCGGCAAGGGCACGCTGGCTCTGCTGCGCCGGCCCGACGGCGTCGTCGAGGCCGACGCGTGGGGCCCGGGCGCGGAGTTCCTGCTCGACGGCGTGCCGGCGTTGCTGGGCGCCGAGGACGACGACACCGGCTTCGTCGCGCACCACCCCGTGGTCGCCCGCGCGCGCCACGACGCCCCCGGCCTGCGCCTCGGCTCGACGCGGCGCGTGTGGGACTCGCTCGTGCTGGCGGTGCTGGAGCAGAAGGTGTCGGGCAAGGAGGCGATCCGGTCGTGGGCCGAGATGTGCCGCTGGTTCGGCACGCCCGCGCCCGGCCCGGGGCCTGCTTCGCTGCGCGTACCGCCGTCGCCGGTCGCAATCCGGTCCATTGTGGACTGGAACTGGCACCGCATCGGCGTGGACCTCAAACGCCGGACGGCGCTGATCAACGCCGCGCGCGTGGCTCCACGGCTGGAGGAAGCCGTGGCGCTAAGGGGTTCCGAGGGCCGGGCCCTGCTGCGCAAGGTCTCGGGCATCGGCGTGTGGACCGCCGCCGAAATCGCCCAACGCGCCTGGGGCGACCCGGACGCCGTCAGCTTCGGCGACTACAACATCCCGTCGATGGTCGGTCACACGCTCCTCGGCCACCGCATCGACGACGAGGCCATGGCCGAACTCCTCGCGCCCTACGCCCCGCAACGTCAGCGCGCGATCCGGTACCTGGAGGTCGGCGGGGCCCGTGCGCCACGCTTCGGGCCCCGCATCGAACTCCGCGACTACCGCGCGATGTGACCTACTGCGGCGGCTGCTGACCCTGGCCCGGCTGTTGGTTCGGCTGTTGCTGACCCGGCTGACCAGGCTGACCCGGCTGGCCTGGCTGCTGCGGTGAGGGGTAGGGCTGCCAGTTCTGCACGGCCTGCTGGTTCGGCTGACCTTGCTGCTGCGCGGGATATCCCTGCTGCGGATACGGTCCTGGCTGTTGCCCGGGGTATCCCGGCTGCGGGTACTGCCCCGGCTGCATCGGCTGCTGCTGCGCGAACTGCTGCGGCGGATACTGCTGCTGCGGCGGGTACTGCGGACCAGGCTGCTGCTTCGGCTTCCGCCCGACGGTGAACTTCAGCACGAGGATGATCACCAGCACGATGATCAGCAGCGCTGGGAGTGCGAAACGCAACACGGCGGCTGAATCTCCTTTTCAGTTCCCGAATCCGGACGGCGGTTGTTGACCTGGCGGGTACGGCTGCGGCGGCGGGTATCGGCCGGGCGGCGCCGGAGGCTGCTGTCCCGGATAGCCCCCGTACGGCTGGCCCGGCGGATACCCCGGCTGCTGCGGATATCCAGATTGCTGCCCCGGCGGATATCCCGGAGACTGCATTCCTTGCCACGGCCGGGGAATCGGCGGCTGCCGCCGCTTCTTCGAAGCCTGCACACCCACCACGATCGCCACGACGATGCCCGCCAGCAGCAACAAGATGATGAGATGCCAAGGCTGAATGGCGTTCACGACACAATCCCCTCTCCCCGGCCACAGGCCATCGCCATCGTAGGGGGACCGGCCGTCAGGGGCCGGGCGAAACCGAAACGGTCAGCGCAGCGCGGCCGTCACGATGGCCAGCGCCTCGTCCGTCGACAGCCCCAGCTGCCGCGTCACCGCTGCGTAATCCGCGGCCGCCGCCAGAGCCCGCGAACGCGACTCATCCCCCGAAGCACCCACGAAACTCCCTGCCCGGCCGCGCGTTTCGATGAGGCCGGCTTCCTCGAGTTCCCGGTAGGCGCGCGCCACCGTGTTCGGGGCGACGCCCAGGTCCGAGGCCAGTGCGCGCACGGTGGGGAGCTTGGCGCCGACGGCGAGGGTGCCGTCGTTGATCTGCGCGGCGATCGACGAGCGCACCTGCTCGAACGGCGGCACCGAAGAGGCGCTGTCGTAGCTCACGGTCACCGCGGAACCTCCCTAACGCCGGCGCTTCCTGCGCAGGCTGACGATCACACCCACCACGACCAGCACGATCGCCACCCCGAACCCCACGGCCACGACCCAGCCGCTCACGAAACCACCGTCGCCGGTGTGGATGTGCGGGTTGGCGGGCACCAGGGGCATGCCCGCCATGCTAACGGGACGAAACGGCCGCGTTCACGAGTTCGGCCAAGTCCTCCGACCCCGCGGGCAGGGCGCCGACCGGCCACCAGCGCAGGTCGTCGGACTCGTCGCTGCGGACGGGCAAGGCCCCCGCCGGCGCGCGGACCGCGTAGCGCACGTCGAAGTGCCGCGTCGGCACGCCGAGGGAGCACGTGATCGGGTGCACGTCGAGGTGCACCGGCTCGGCGCCGATCGTCAGGCCGGCCATGCCCGACTCCTCCGTCGCCTCGCGCAGAGCGGCCTCGGCGACCGACGCGTCAGAAGGCTCGCAATGCCCGCCCAGCTGCAGCCAGCGGCCCACGCGCGGGTGCAGCGTCAGCAGCACCTGCGTACCCGTCGAGTCCAGGACCACGGCCGACGCCGTGAGGTGCCCTGCCTCGCACGAGCGCTGCACGGTGTCGTCCCGCGTCGCCAGGAAACCCAGAAACGCCTGGCGCAAAGATTCCTGCGAGCCCAGAGAAGGGGTCCACGTCGAAAGGACCGTCACGGCGTCCGAATGCAAGTTCACAGCTCCACCAGACCTTCGCCCGGCTCGCCCAGTGAACGCACGGGCGGCGTCTCCAGCGGATGCCCGATCGCGACGGCGCCCAGCGGCTCCCAGCGCGAATCCAGGCCCAGCGTCGACCGCACGAGGTCGGCCGCGAAGATCGTCGACCCGATCCAGCACGAGCCCAGGTCCTCCGCCGCCAACGCGACCAGCAGACCCTGTACCGCGGCGCCGGCGGCGACCGTGAACATCGTGTGTTCGCAGTCGTTGCGCCGCTGGTCGCGGTAGGTGTGTGCGCCCTCGGGCACGAGGAACGGGATCACGACCTCGGGCGCGCGATACAGAATGTCCCCGCGCGACAAGCGTTTCTCGACCTGCGACGGTGTGAAGTCGTCTTTCGAAAGGTCCGCGCGCCACGATTCGCGCATGGCGTCCAGCAGCTTCGCGCGCAACCCGGCGTCGCGCAGCCACACGAACCGCACGGGGTGCGTGTGGTGCGGCGCGGGCGCGGTCAACGCCGCCGCGACCGCCCGCCGAACCACCGATGGATCCACCGGCGCGTCGGAGAACGTGCGCACGGAACGCCGGTGCGGCACGGCTTCGCGCCGCCCCTGTGCCAGAGCTTCGTTGGTACCCAAGCGGAACAGGTCCTCGTCGACGGGCCGGATCAGGTTCCGCGCGGTGGAGCCGTCGTCGGTGAGCTGCAGGCCGCGCACGACCGCCACCGGCAGGCCGCCCAGCTTGCCCTTGACCAGGTCTGCGGCGGAGGCGAGCTCGTCGGCCACCGCGATCTCCGTGACGGCCAGCTCGTTGCCCTGCGAGTCGACCTGCCCTGCGTACGCGTGCAGCACGCGCAGGCCCGAAGCACCGATCGCGGCGTCGGTCTGCCCGACGCGCCACGCGCGGCCCATCGTGTCCGTGACGACCACGGCGACCTCGACACCCAGCCGTTCCCGCAGCCCGCCGCGCAGCGCGTGCGCCGATGCGTCCGGGTCCGCGGGCAGCAGTGCGACTTCGTCGCCCTGCACGTTCGACGCGTCGATCCCCGAAGCCGCCTGCACGATCCCCAGCGGGTTCTCCGTGATCACCGTGCGCGCGACGCGCGCGACGACCCGCACCGTCTCCTGGTCGATCAGCTCGCGCCGCGCCGCGTCGCGGGCCTCGGGGTCGCTCGGCACGCGCACGAGCCGGCCCTCGACCTTCGAGAACACCTTGCTCGTCACCACCACCACGTCGCCGGACCGCAGCCACGGCGCGGCCGCGACGAGGGCGCCGGTGAGGTCATCGCCCGGACGGAACTCGGGCAGCCCGGTCACGGGCAGGATCTCGACCTTGGCCGAGGCGTGATCGCTGAACTCAGGCTTGGCCGAATCAGACACCGGAAACTCCCGCAACGTCGAAGGCCGCCCGCACCATCGCGGCGGTCGCGTCCACATCGGACATCAGCAGCGGCACCGCGCGCACGGCCACGCCCGGCACCGTCACATCGTGGTCCTCCTCGGCGACGAGCCAGCCGTCCAGCACCCCGCCGTCGGAGCGAGCGCCGTAGTGCAGGCCGACGGCCTCGGCGGAGGTCTCCACGCCGATCGCCGTGAGGCACGCGTCGGCCATGCCGCGCAGCGCCTTGCCACCGATGATCGGCGAGATGCCCACGACCTTGGCCTTCGACTTGCGCAGCGCTTCGCGCACACCCGGCACCCCGAGCGTCGTGCCGACGCTCACCACCGGGTTCGACGGCGCGAACAGGATCAGGTCGGCCTCGCCCAGCGCCTCGAGCACCCCCGGCCCGGGCTTGGCCTCCTCGGCGCCGACCGAAACGATCGAGTGCGCCGGCCGGTCGGCCCGGTAGCGCACCCACCACTCCTGGAAGTGGATCGCCTTCTGCTGCTCCGGCTGGTCGGGGTCGTCGATCACGACGTGGGTCTCCACGCGGTCGTCCGACATCGGCAGCAGCCGCACGCCCGGGCGCCAGCGGTCGCACAGCGCGTCGGTGACGGCCGAGAGCGGGTAGCCCGCGCGCAGCATCCGCGAGCGGATCAAGTGCGTCGCGATGTCCTTGTCTCCCAGCCCGAACCACGTCGGCTCCGCGCCGTACGCGGCGAGTTCCTCCTTGACGACCCACGTCTCGCCCGCGTGGCCCCAGCCGCGTTCGGTGTCGATGCCACCGCCGAGGGTGTACATGCAGGTGTCGAGGTCGGGGCAGATGCGCAGGCCGTGCATCCACACGTCGTCGCCGGTGTTCACCAGCGCCGTGACCTCGTGCGGTGACGGGCTCTCCGGCTCGCCGATCGCGGGCGTCCCGAGTGCGGTCTTCACGCCGAGCAGGAAGCGCGCGCCACCGACTCCACCGACCAGTACGACGATCTTCACGACTGCGGATCCTCGCACGCGGAGGCACCGGGGCCCCAGTAGCGGTACCTGTGGTGCTCCGTACAGCCGAGCGCGGAATACAGCTTCAACGCGCCTTCGTTGGCCACGGCCACCTGCAACACCCACCTCTCCGCACCGTGCGCGCGGCCCCAGCCGGCCAGCGCGAACATGAGCGCCGACGCGAGCCCACGCCGGCGGAACTCCGGCCGCACGGCCAGCCGCGACACGTGCAGCCACCCGTCCACGATGGCACCGCGCACAGCTCCGGCGGTGACGCCGTCCACGTCAACCACGCCATAACCCACCTTGCCCGTGCTCAGCACGTGGCGTTCGGCCGTGCCCGGTGACGAGTTGTCCGCGGCCAGCTCCCACCACGCCGGCGTCGGCTCGTCGAGGACCTCGGCGTCCTGCGCGGGCCCGGCCGGCAGCGGCCCGACGAGCACCGACACCTGGTAGCCCGCGGCGTGCTTGGTCCACTCGCGCCAGCCGGCGGCCGCCACCTCACGCTCGGTGCCGCTGTCCTGGATCACCTGGACGACCGGTGGGATCCCCCGATCGTGGGCGAAGTCACAGACGGCCTTCAATGCGACGGCCACGCTCCGGCCGGGGTTGCCCACGGCGAGTGCGCTGTTGGCGCGCCCGGTGAAGCCGCCGGCCCAGCGCAGGCGCCAGTCGCCGAGGGGTTCGTCGACCACCGGCTGCCAGGCCTGCGCACACACGAGTTCGAGCTTTTCCGAGTCGTTCACGGTTAGATTGTCCTTGAGGCGGCACCCCATGTTCTCAGGGAGAACCGATGAGCTACGTGCGCAGGGACGACAAGCACAACGACGACCTGGTCGACGAGATCGCCGACGGTTTCGAACGCACCCTCAAAGAGAAGCGCGAGGGCGACACCAAGCCCGCCGGCCCGGGGTTCACCATCACCGGCGACGCGCGCAACGCCCCGAAGCCCCGCCGCCGGGACCGCTGAGCGGGACATTCGGCCCCATACCAGGGGTATGGCTAAGGGTTGCCTAAGCACTACCGGTGCCTCGGGAAGCGCGTAATGTCCGCAGGGACTGGCTAAGCAGAGAAAAGCAGGAGTACGCAGTGACCTACGTGATCGCCGAGCCCTGCGTCGACGTGCTCGACAAGGCGTGTATCGACGAGTGCCCCGTGGACTGCATCTACGAGGGCGAGCGGATGCTGTACATCCACCCCGACGAGTGCGTCGACTGCGGCGCCTGCGAACCGGTCTGCCCGGTCGAGGCGATCTACTACGAGGACGACGTCCCCGACAACTGGTCCGACTACACCAAGGCCAACGTCGACTTCTTCGACACGCTGGGCTCGCCCGGCGGTGCCTCCAAGGTCGGCAAGACCAGCCACGACCCCGCCTTCATCAAGGCGCTGCCCCCGCAGGGCGAATGACGACCCGCCCCTTGCCCGACTTCCCCTGGGATTCGCTCGCCGAGGTCAAGGCCCGCGCGCAGGCGCATCCCGGTGGGATCGTCGACCTCTCCGTCGGCACGCCCGTGGACCCGGTTCCGGCCGGGATCCGCGACGCGCTGGCGTCGGTCTCGGAGATCCCGGGCTACCCGGCCACCCACGGCACGCCCGCGCTGCGGACCACCGCGGTGGAGGCGCTGGGCCGGCGCTACGGCGTGGAGGGTCTGGAGCCCGACGCGGTGCTGCCGACGATCGGGTCGAAGGAAGCCGTGGCCTGGCTGCCGCGGCTGCTCGGCCTCGGTCAGGGCGACACCGTCGTGATCCCCGAGCTGGCGTACCCGACCTACGAGGTGGGTGCGCTGCTGGCGGGCGCCGACGTCATCCGCGCGGACGGGCTCACGCAGCTCGGTCCTCAGCGTCCGGCCATGATCTGGCTCAACTCGCCGTCGAACCCGACCGGCAAGGTGCTCGGGGTCGAGCACCTGCGCAAGGTTGTGGAGTGGGCGCGTGAGCGCGACGTGATCGTGGCGTCGGACGAGTGCTACCTCTCGCTCGGCTGGGACGCCGAGCCCGTGTCGGTGCTGCACCCGTCCGTCCACGGTGGACGGCTCGACGGGCTGCTGGCCGTGCACTCGCTGTCGAAGTCGGCGAACCTCGCGAGCTACCGCGCGGGCTTCATCGCCGGCGATCCCCGGCTGGTCAAGCAGCTGCTGGAGATCCGCAAGCATGCCGGGATGATCGTGCCGCGTCCGGTGCAGGAGGCCATGGTGGCCGGCCTGACCGACGACGAGGCCGTCGCCGCGCAGCGCGAGCGTTACCTGCGCCGTCGGCTCGTGTTGCGGAAAGCGTTGCAGGACAACGGTTTCGAGATCTCCCACTCCGAAGCCGGGCTGTATCTCTGGTCCACGCGCGGGGAACCGGCGCTGGACACCGTCGCGTGGCTGGCCGAGCGCGGCATCCTCGTGGCGCCGGGCACGTTCTACGGCCCGGCCGGCGGCAACCACGTGCGCGTGGCGCTGACCGCCACCGACGAGCGCATCGACACCGCCGCGGAGCGGTTGAACTCCTGATTCCCGAGCGGGCGCGCTTCGGTGCGCCCGCTCAGAAATCGCGTCCCGTGAAGCCCCGGTAGACGAACCTCGTGAGCGCCTCGACGGCCTCGTCGTCGCTCGGCGCCGTCCAGCCCGTGGGTTCCGGGGCGGTGAGCCACATCTGCGCGAAGTTGTCGATCAGCTGGTACATCATCACGATGCTCAGCTGCGTCGACGCGGGCAGCTCGTAACCGGCGGCTGTGACGCGCTCGAGGTGTCCCGTGAGGTCGGCCGCTTGTGTGACGCCGAAGCTCGCGAGGGTGCTCGCGAACCCGTCGTGGACCATCGACGCCTGGCGCAGCGCCTGCATCGTGGCCGCGTTGGCCTTGTAGAAGTCCCAGTACTGGCGCACGTGCCAGCGCACGGCCTCGGGGTCGCTGAAGTCCGACAGGTGGCCCTCCGCGGCCGCCTCCTCGTCGCCCGCCGCGGCCAGGTCGCCCAGGAGTGCTTCGAGCAGCTCCTCCTTGCCGGCGAAGTGGTTGTAGAACGAGCCCGCCGCGCGGCCGGCTTCCGCCGTGATGTCGGTGATCTTCGTGTTCAGGTAGCCCTTGCGCGCGAACACGCGCTTGGCCGCCTCCTTCAACGCGGTCTCCGTCTCGGCGGCCTTCTCCTTGCGGCTCGTCGCCGTCATCTCGGCACCTCCCTTGACAGGAACGCTAGCAGCGCGCATGATGAATCCAGATTCATTGAATTCTAATTCACTGGAGGGGACATGGACACCGCAGTGCTGATCGCGGGAGCGGGCCCGACCGGCCTGACGCTGGCCATCGAACTGGCCCGGCGCGACGTCGCGGTCCGGCTCATCGACAAGGCGTCGGCGTTCTTCAACGGCTCCCGCGGCGACGGCCTGCAGCCCCGCACGCTGGAGGTTTTCGAGGACCTGGGTGTGCTCGACGCGGTGCTGGCCGCGGGCTCGCCGCAGTACCCGATGAAGGTCTACCTGGACGGCGAGTTCGTGCAGGAGCGCTGGATGA
Source organism: Amycolatopsis sp. NPDC050768 (assembly GCF_040654155.1). Taxonomy (NCBI): domain Bacteria; kingdom Bacillati; phylum Actinomycetota; class Actinomycetes; order Pseudonocardiales; family Pseudonocardiaceae; genus Amycolatopsis; species Amycolatopsis sp. NPDC050768. The sequence goes on along the minus strand of NZ_JBFAHL010000001.1, from coordinate 193,620 downwards.
GCGACACCGTCGAGCCGACGCCCGCGGTGCCGTACCCGAACATCTGGTTCTTGGGGCAGTCGCAGACAGAGGGGATCCTGCGGGAGCGGCTGTCGTCGTTCGGGGTGCAGGTGGAGCTCGGGGTGGGGCTGGAGGGCTTCACGCAGTCTTCTTCGGGTGTGACGGCTTCGCTGTCGACGGGGGAGACGGTGGAGGCGGCGTACTTGGTCGGCGCCGACGGCGGCAAGAGCTTTGTGCGCAAGGCACTGGGGATTCCGTTCGAGGGCACAACTGATGAGTCGATCCGGATGTTGCTGGGGGACGTCCAGGCTTCGGGGCTTTCGCACGACTCGTCGTACTGGTTCGCGCCGGCTTCGTCGCCGATGAGCGGGGTGGCGTTCACGCCGCTGGCCGGTACCCCGCACTTCCAGTTCGGGGCGCCACTGGGGGATGGGGATCTGGCGGTGGAGACTTCGCTGCCGGCGTTGCAGGCGCGGCTGGACTCCGTGTCGGGCGGGGGGATTCAGCTGTTCGACCTGGCCTGGTCGACCGTGTGGCGGCCGAACATCCGCCTGGCTGCTTCCTTCCGCGTCGGGCGCGTGTTCTTGGCGGGCGACGCCGCGCACGTGCACCCGCCGACGGGCGGGCAGGGGCTGAACACCGGGGTCCAGGACGCGTACAACCTGGGATGGAAGCTGGCCTCCGGGTCCGCCGACTTGCTGGACAGCTACGAGCCCGAGCGGCGCGCGGTCGCGGCGCGGGTGCTGGGGATTTCGACGGCTTTGATGGAGAAATACACCGACGGGGATGAGGACGCGCATCGGCGGGGGTCGGAGACGCAGCAGCTGGATGTCGGGTACCGAGGTGGGCCGTTGGCTGGTGCTGGTGCCGGCTCGCTTCGGGCGGGGGACCGGGCTCCGGATGCACCGCTGGTGGATGCGAACGGCAAGTCGATGCGGCTGTTCGAGCTGTTCCGGGGGCCGCACGCTGCGGAGCTGGTTTTCGGTTCGGGTGTGGTGGGTTCGTCGGAGGTTCCGGGGTACCGGATCTTGCCCGCCGGGTCGGTGGCTTCGGGCCCGGACCTGGTGGACGTCGGCGGGCACGCGTACGCGGCTTACGAGGCCGCGGCGGGCCGCCGGGTGCTGGTTCGGCCGGACGGCTACGTCTGGTCGATCACGGCTTAGTGACTGGGGTTGAGTGGGTTGTCCACAGCTCCGTCGAGTTGTGGACGACTCGGTCCCCAACCGGCTTGACCACCGGTTTTGTCGGAGGTGGCCGATAGAATGGACATGGGGACGCCCCCCTGGGGAGGGCGGGGGCTGTCTGTCGGCGGGTGTTCGGTCAGAGAGCCGCGTGAGCCGCCTTGTCGATCCGGGCCCACACCGCCGGCCAAGCCGCCCGGGCCTCGGTGCGCTTCAGCAGTTCGTGTTCCGCAATCCGGCCCGCGATGAAGCCGACCTCGCTGTCGGCGCCGGGCAGGACGGAGCGCACCTTCTCGGCCGCGATCACCGCGTCCTGGTGGTCGCCGAGGACGGTTTGGAGTTTGCGGGTCGCCTTGACCAGGTCGGTGAGGGCGGCGGCCTGCTTCTTCTTCGCCGACGAGCAGGCCAGCTCGGCGGTGTAGCGCAGCTTCTTGCTGTAGATGCGCAGGGCGTGCAGGTCGTCGTCCGGCGGGTCGGACGGCAGGGCGCGCACGGCCTTGAGAAGGCGGCGGTAGGGCTTGCGGACGTCGGTGGCGAGGCTGCCCGACCCGAGCGGCGTGGGGTCGAGCTCGTGGTCCGGCGTGCGCGTGAGCTGGGCGATGCGCTGCAACAGCGTGGCGTAGCGGGCGCTCGACAGGGCGCGCGCCAGCCGCCGGCGGGCGGCGCCGCGTTCGGTGACGAACTTCGAGACCAGGCGACGGCCCGCGGGTTGGTCGCGGACCTCGAAGGTGGCGATCACCTCGCGCAGGTGGCCGATCAGCACGTCGTAGTCGCGGACCTCGCCGAGGGACTGGCCGAGCCAGCCCAGCTCGACGCGCACGGGCTCGGCGGAGCCGCCGATGAGCGCTCCGGAGGTCTTCAGCACACTGCGCATCCGCCGGAGGGCGACGCGCATCTGGTGCAGGTCTTCGGGATCCGCGCCGCTGCGGGTGCCGGGCTCGCGGGCCAGCAGCTCGCGCAGCTCGTGGTCCAGCTTGGCCCGGATGTGGGTGGCCGCCGGGTCCCGGGGGCCGGCTTTCGCGGGCTCGTCGGGCAGGCCGAGCTCGGCCGGGGTCGTCGGCTCAGGTGCGCGGCGGCGGGTCGAGGAGGGCAACGATTCGGTGGTCACGACATGAATGGTAGGTGAACCCGCAGGCAGAGTGGACGTGACGTGTGACGAAAAAGGGCGCGCCCCTGGTGGAGCGCGCCCCGTTTCGTAAAGGATCAGTTCGCGTGCAGCGCTTCGTTCAGCTCGATCCCGACGCCGGTGCGCGACACGACCTCCACCGCACCCGTCGCCGAGTTCCGCCGGAAGAGCGCACCCGAAATACCCGAGATCTCCCGGGCCTTCACGGTCTTGCCGTCGACGACGACCTTCGTGCCGGCCGTGATGTAGAGCCCGGCCTCGATCACGGAGTCGTCGCCGAGGGAGATCCCCACGCCGCCGTTGGCGCCGATCAGGCAGCGCTCGCCGATCCCGATGACCTCCTTGCCGCCGCCCGAGAGCGTGCCCATGATCGACGCCCCGCCGCCGACATCGCTGCCGTCGCCCACGACCACGCCCGCCGAGATGCGGCCCTCGACCATGGACGCGCCGAGCGTGCCGGCGTTGAAGTTCACGAAGCCCTCGTGCATCACGGTCGTGCCGGACGCGAGGTGCGCGCCCAAGCGCACGCGGTCGGCGTCGGCGATGCGCACGCCCGTGGGCAGCACGTAGTCGACCATCCGCGGGAACTTGTCCACGCCGTACACGGTCACCGCGCCACGGCTGCGCAGCCGCAGCCGGGTCTGCTCGAAGCCCTCGACGGGGCACGGGCCGTGGTTCGTCCACACGACGTTGGCCAGCTTGCCGAAGATGCCGTCGAGGTTCTGCCCGTGGGGCTGCACGAGCCGGTGCGACAGCAGGTGCAGCCGCAGGTAGGCGTCGTACGCGTCGGCCGGGGCCGTGGCCAGGCTGTCGATCGTCACGCGCACCGCGACGACCTCGACACCGCGGTCGGTGTCGGGCCCGAGCAGCGCTGCCGCGGCGTCGCCGAGCAGCTCGGTGGTCTCGGCGGCCGACAGCCGCTCGGTGCCACTGGCGCTGGTGCCGGTCAGTTTCGGGTGCGGGTACCAGGTGTCCAGCACCGTCCCGTCGGACGCGACGGTGGCCAGCCCGACGCCGACGGCGCCGGTCGTTTCGGGGTCAGGGGTCTGCTCGCTCACGCCGGTCACGGTAGTCGAGTGACGCGCCTCAACCCGTGGTGGCCTGCTGGTTCACGAGCTTCTTCACCGACGTGAGCGCGCCCGAGATGGTGATCAGCGCCTGCGTGCACGCGCCACCCGGGCTCGGCACGGTCGTGCACCCCGCCCCGCGGAACGCGCTCACGCCCTGGTCGAGCGCGGCCGCCGCGTGGTCGAGCGCCACGTCGACGGTCTTGCCGGCCGCTGCGCGCTCGTGCACCGACGCGGCCGTGCCGCCGACCTCCGTGACGAACTTCTCGCAGCCCTTCGGCAGCTGCGTCTGCGGGCTCGTGTAGCAGGCGTCGGCGGACAGCGCGTCGAGCTTGATCGGCAGGGCGTCCGGGCCCGGCGAGCCGGGGTTCGGGCCGGGCGTGGGGCCCGCCTCGGAGCCGCAGCCGGTCAGGACCAGGGTCAGGAGGACGCCGCCGAGAGCGACCAGGGAGCTTCGCGTGCGCACGTCCCTCACCGTAGCCCTCGCACCGGGTCGGTACGGTGCCGGTATGACCTCGTTGGACCTGCGCGCCGACCCCGCCGACCTCACCGCCACCCTCGTCGACGCGTTCAGCGTCTCCGGCGAGGAGGGCCGGCTCGCCGACGCCGTGCAGGCCGCGCTCACCGAGCAGGCGCCGCACCTCGAGGTCGTCCGCAACGGCGACGCGGTGCTCGCGCGCACGAACCTCGGCCGCGGCTCGCGCGTGATCCTCGCCGGGCACCTCGACACCGTGCCGGAGAACGCCAACCTCCCGTCGCACCGCACCGGATCCGGCGACGAGGAGCTGCTCCACGGCCTCGGCTCCGTCGACATGAAGGGCGGCGACGCGGTGTTCCTGCACCTCGCCGCCACGCTGCCCGAACCGAAGCACGACATCACCTTCGTCTTCTACGACAACGAAGAGGTCGAAGCGGTCAAGAACGGCCTCGGCCGCATCGAGCGCGAGCTGCCCGAGTGGCTGGCCGGCGACCTGGCCGTGGTCGGCGAGCCCTCCAACGGCACGATCGAGGCCGGCTGCCAGGGCACGCTGCGCGTCGAGATCCGCACGAGCGGGACCCGCGCGCACACCGCCCGCGCGTGGATGGGCGAGAACGCGATCCACGCCTTGGCCGAGCCCCTGCGCCGGCTCGCCGAGTACGCGCCGCGCGTGGTCGACATCGACGGCCTCACCTACCGCGAGGGCCTGCAGGCCACGAAGATCTCCGGCGGCGTGGCCGGCAACGTCGTGCCCGACGCCGCCGTGCTCACGGTCAACTTCCGCTTCGCCCCGGACCGCAACCCCACGCAGGCGGAAGCCCACGTGCGTGAGGTCTTCCACGGCTACGACGCCACGCTCACGGACCTCTCGCCGGGCGCGTTGCCTGGTCTTTCGGCCCCGGCGGCCGCCGAGCTCGTGGCCGCCGCCGGTGGCCGCGCGGCCGCCAAGCTCGGCTGGACCGACGTCGCGCGCTTCGCGGCGCTGGGCATGCCGGCCGTCAACTTCGGCCCCGGCAACCCGAGCCTCGCGCACACGCAGCAGGAACACGTGCACGTGGCGGAGATCCGCCAGGTGGCCGACATCCTGCGCAAGTTCTTGAGCTGACGGCCGGCCGCCGCGCCCTGCTCACCCACCCCCAATGTGGCATTGGGTGCGCTGAACGCACCGAACGCCGCATCGGGTGCGTTGGGCGCACCGAACGCGGCATTGGGGTGCTTGCCGCAACCCGGCGGCCGGGGGTGAGTGGCGAGGACGGCTAAGCGCGAACGGCCTGGATGTCGAGCTTGATCTCGATCGTCGAGCCGACCATGACCAGGCCTTTGGCCAGCGTCTGCTGCCAGTTGATCGTGAAGTCCTCGCGGTGCAGCTCGGTCGTGGCGATGGCGCCGAGCCGGTCGCCGTTCCACGTCCGCAGGCCCAGGTAGCCGGCGTCCAGCCGCACGCCGCGGCTGGCTCCGTGCAGGTTGAGCGTGCCGTCGATGCTCCAGCGGTCGCCGGGCGCGCGGCGGAACCGGTGCCCGTGGAAGCGGATCTGCGGGAAGCGGCGCACGTCGAGGAAGTCCGGGGACCGCAGGTGGTCGTCGCGCTTCTCGGCCGAAGTGTCGATGCTCGCGGCGTCGATCACGACCTCGACGGTGGAGTCCTCGATCTGCTTGCCGACGACGATGCTGCCCTGGAAGCTGCGGAACCGGCCGTGGACCTCGCACAGCCCGATGTGCCGCGCGATGAACCGGATGGCCGTGTGGTCGGGGTCGAGCACCCATTCGCCCGGGTCGGGGAGCTGGCGGTTGTCGTCCGGCACGAGCCGCAGGTCCGCGAGCGAGGTGTGGTCGCCGCTCACGACCTCGACGGTGCTGTTTTGTGCCTGGTAGCCGCTCGCGCTCACGGACACCGCGTATGTCCCGGCCGACAAGGTGCTCACTGCCAGGCCGAACTCGTCCGCGACGGCCTTCGTCTGACGCTGGCTGCGCTTGTGCAGCATCACCATCTGCGTGCCCGGGAGCGGGTGGCCGTTCTCGTCACCGACCCGCACACTCAGGAGTCCGGCATCGGCGTTGAACGTCACGGGCCCGCCACGCTGTCCGTTGCTTCGCTTGCGCCCGAACACGTCGTCTCCTCTGCTTGACTTTGTCGGGGCACGTTATCAGCGACGTCAACGGAAGCCGGACCTGTTGAGCCGTAGTGAAGTCCGGCAGCGGGATCCCGGGCAGCGGTTCCGGGGCCGGGGCCTGGTGTTTCAGGCCCCGGCGCCGGGTTCAGCGGCCTTCGAGCGAGCGGACGTTGTCGCCGAACGTCCAGTTCTTCGAGCCGTCCCAGTTGATGGACCAGGTCATCAGGCCCTTTACGCCTGAAACGGCACGATAGGCCTGCGAGACGAGGTTCGGCGCCATGTACCCACCGCCCGCGCCGGACTGCGCCGGTAGCCCGGGCACCTGCTTGTCGAGCGGCACCTTCACCGTCGTGCCCTGCACGACCAGGCCGTTGGCGAGGCAGTTGGTCTGCGTGGTGAAGCCCTGCACGGTGCCGGCCTCGTAGGAGTCACCGGAGCAGCCGTACATGGAGCCGTTGTAGTACTGCATGTTCAGCCACCACAGGCGGCCGTTGTCGGCGTACTTCTTGATGATCGGCAGGTACGAGCCCCAGATCGAGCCGTAGGTGACGCTGCCGCCGGTCACGTAAGCGGTTTCGGGCGCCATCGTGAGGCCGAAGTTCGACGGCATCTGCGCGAGCACGCCGTCGATGATGCGGATGAGGTTCGACTGCGAAGCGGAGAGCGAGTTGATGTTCCCGCTGCCGGTCAGACCAGTCTCGATGTCGATGTCGATTCCGTCGAAGTTGTACTTCTTGAGGATCGGCACGATCGTGCTCACGAACTTGTCCGCCACCGTCGACGACGACAGGTCGATGCCCGCCGCCGCGCCGCCGATGGACATCAGGATCGTGGCGCCCGAGGCCTTGGCGGCGCACATGTCGGCCGGGGTCGCCACCTTCACGCCGGCGTCCATGCCGTCTTCCCACAGCACCGTGCCGTCGGACCGGATGACGGGGAAGGCCGCGTTGATCACGTTGTAGCCGTGGGACTTGATGCGGGCGTCGGTGATCGGGACCCAGCCGAGGCCCGGGTGCACGCCGTTGGCGGCGCCGTCCCAGTTCTCCCAGTAGCCCTGCAGCACCTTCCCGGCGGGCTTCGACTTCGCCGCGCACGTGTCGGCCTGCACCGACGCCCCGGCGGTTCCCGTGAGCCCCGCCAGCGGCAGGGCGAGCGCAGCGGCCACCACCGCGCCGAAGATCCGTGACTTGCGACCGAACATACCGGCTCCCGTCTCGCGGCAACGCTGTCCCAGCACGCGGCGTTCCGGGGAACGGTAAGCGGCGAACGGAGCAGTTGACTACCTACGAACGAGTGGTCTAGACAAATGAGTGGTCTGGACAAGTAGATCGGGTTGGAGGAAGGAGATTCCAGCGATCACCCTCAAAGCAATCTTTGCCACTGGAGGGCTGAACAACTCGACGACCAACAGCTACGACTCGCTCAACAACCTGATCGGCCTGCCAGCTACACCTACGACTCGCTCTCCCGAGGTTGCCACGGTCACCGACGGACGCGGGGTCCGGCTGAACCACGGCTACGGCTAGCTCGACCGCGTGGTCTCGGTGACCAAGCACAGCAACGCTGTCGTGCTGCAGAGCGCGGCATCGGCCTCCCCTTGCCGGCGGTGTGATACATCGAGGATTCGCTCACGCGCGGCCAGTCGGTGGAGTGGACCTCGACCGTCGAGGTGCCGCCCGCACTGCCGGTTGGCTGGGACCCCCTCGCGCGCACGTTCCAGGTGCATCCGGCCGCGGCGGCCTGGCGCGAATCCGCGCCAGGCCGCCTCTGGCTCACGCCGCCCGCGACGCTTGCTCCACGCCGGCGGCAGGGGCGCGCTTTCTGCTCCCCCGCGTGTGGTTGAACAACACGTTGAGCACGAACGCGCACAGCGCTGTGCTGGTGATGGCGCTGCCGAAGACGATCTGCAGGCCCTGTGGTAGGTGCGTGTAGATGGACGGCGCCACCACCGGCACCATGCCGACCGCGATCGACAGGGCGACCACCAGCAGGTTGTGGTTGTCGGCGTAGTCGACCTTCTTGAGCACCCTGATCCCGACCGCGGACACCATCGCGAACATCACCAGCCCCGCCGCGCCCACCACCGGGTCCGGCAGCGACGCCACCACCGCCCCGAGCTTGGGCACGCAGCCCAGCACGATCAGCATGGCGCCGGTCGCCGCCGTGATCCACCGGCTGCGGATGCGGGTGATCTCGACCAGGCCGACGTTCTCGGCGTAGGCGGTGTCGATGAACGAGTTCATGATTCCGGCGAGCACTCCGGAGAGCCCGTCCGCGGCCAGGCCGCGGGCGAGGTCGCCTCTGGTGAGCGGCTTGCCGACCATCTCCGAGACCGCCAGCATGTCGGCCGTGGACTCGGTGAACGTCACCAGCATGACCACGCACATCGAGAGCACGGCGGCGATCGGGAAGTGCGGGGCGCCGAACTGGAACGGCATCGGGAACCCGAACCACGGGGCGCCGGCCACCCCGGCCAGGTTCACGAAACCGAGTGGTACCGCCACCGCGGTGCCCAGCACGAGCCCGATCAGCACCGCGGCCTGGCCGAGGATTCCCTTGAACAGCCGCATGAACGCGACGATGACCAGGATCACCCCGGCCGCCAGCGCCAGCCGCGGCACCGACGCGTAGCCCGGCGCGGTGCTGTCGCTCCCGGCGACCAGCTGCACGCCGACCCCGATCAGGGACAGCCCGATCACCGTGATCACCGTGCCGCTGACGATCGCCGGGAAGTACCGCACCACCCGCGCGAACAGCGGCGCGATGACGAGCCCGAAGATCCCCGCGAGCAGCATCGAGCCGTACACCGCTTGTAGCCCGTAGCCCTTGGTGATCAGGATCATGGGGGTGATCAGGGTGAACGTGGCGCCCGCCACGATGGGCAGCCGGACCCCGAGGATCCGGCCCACCCCTGCGCTCTGGATCAGCGTGATGACCCCGGACACGAGCAGGTCGGCGTCGACCAGCAGCGCGATCGTGTCGTGCGACAGGCCGGCGGCCGCCCCGAAGATGAGCGGGACCGCGATGCAGCCGGTGTACATGATGAACAGGTGTTGCAGGCCCAGCAGCAGCAGCCGGCCCGTCGGCGGTACCTGGTCGGTGGGGTGGCGGACCCCGTTCTCGGTGGAGGACATGCCGGCCTCCTAGCGGGCCGCGGCGGCGTTGAGGCGGGCGGCCTCGCGCTCCGCCGCGGCGTTCGGCCGAAGAGCCCGGGACCCGGCGAGCTTGGCGGCGATGTGGTCGGCCACGGTGGTCGGCGTGTAGAGCGGCTGCTCGCCTTCGGGCACGCACTGGGGCAAGACCTCGATGACAGCGTCGAAGTTGCCGTCGTGGAAGTAGGCGGCCGACCGGCGCGGGATCAACCGGCCCGTGCCGTCGGTCGGTGGCAGCACCCGGTGCAGGGTCGAGCGCCACTGGTCGTTCGTCCAGCGGGCCAGGGCGTCGCCGAGGTTGACCAGCAGCGCGCCGTCGGCGGGCAACACGTCGTGCCACGCCCCGTCGCCGTCGAGGATCTGCAGCCCCTGCACGGCGTCGGCCCACAGCACGGTGACGATGCCGTAGTCGGTGTGCGCCCCCATGCCCATCTGACCCCGGTCCACCACCGTCTCCTGCTCGGGCAGCCGGTAGTTGTTCATCCGCAGCACGTCGATCGAGTGCGTCGTGCGGGTGGCGAAGAAGTCCTCATCGAGGCCGAGCGCGAGCGCGAAGATGTCGGTGAGTCGGTGGGCCAGTGCGCCGGCGTGGGTCATCCACTCCGTGACCCGCTCCCGGAAACCGGGCACGGGTGGCCAGATGTTCGCCGGGTAGTGGTCGGCGGGCAGCTCCGGTGCCCCGGCCGCAGTCACGTCGGCGCCGACGTTGAACGCCTCGAACAGGTCTTCCGGGCTGGTCACACCGAGACTGAGGCTCACCTTCTCCGCGCGGGGCGGGGTGTAGCCGCGGTTGGTCTCCGGCGTCGCGGGGAGCCACTGTCGCTTCTCGTCCGCCGGCCGGGAGAAGAACGCGTCGATCGCCCTGGCGAGCCCGTCGGCCGCCGCGGCCGGGATGCCGTGCCCGACGATCTGCATGAAGCCGACCGTTCGGGCCGCCTCGTCGGCCGCCGCCGCGATCGCGGCCCGGTCGGACGCGGACCCGCCGGGCCAGCGGCTGAGGTCGATGAGGGGGACCTGCAGGGTGCCGGAGTGGGGACCGGACATGGTGGCACCGACCTTTCGCATCGAGCGCGGGGCGGCTGCCTCCGCACACCAGGTTCACCAGTGTGGTGACCTGTGTTGCGGACATGTAACGAACCGAAGAATCCCCCGTTTCGATTGGTGTCACCTATCGCCGGCGACGATCAGCACCACGCGCAACCGGTCCTCGTCCACCCGGGCCCAGCGGTGCCGGGTCGTGCCGGGGTGGAACAGGCAGTCGCCCGGATCGAGCCGCACGGACTCCTCGCCCTCGAAGTCGACTCGCAGTCGGCCTTCCAGGACGATCAGCGCCTCGTCGCTGTCCCGCCAGAACCAGCCGTCGATGTCCTGGCCCGGCTCCGCGATGTACTCGATGATCTCGGCGATGGCGCCCGAGCCGCGGGCAGTCCTCGAGGACGCCGTCTCGGGCCGTTCGTTCAGGGCGTCGAGCCGGCGATCCGCCGCCCGCACCACGCAGATCGGCGAGGCCGGCAACGCGGGCAGTAGGTCGGCGGGGGAGACGGCCAGCGCTTCGGCGAGCCGGTACAAGGTGTTGACCGACGGTGCGTGCAGCCCTCGCTCCAGCTGGCTCAGGAAGGGCTGGCTGATGCCGGCGCGCGCGGCAAGATCTCGTGTGGACAGCCCCGATCGCGTCCGCGCTGCTCGTACCGCGGCCCCGACAAGTGCCCCGGCTTCGCCGGCTCGTCCTGTGTCCGTCGCCATCACCACTCCCTTTTCGTTGAGTCCGACGATAGGCAACACCATCTAAGACTGGGTTGGCTACGTGCGCCGGACAGGGTGCTCACCGGACTGTTCGTGGTGGCTGCGGCGCGCCGCTCTCGGCCGGGGCCGGCTCGGCGCCGCCCGGACCGCAAGGGCACCGCTTCGCTGCTGCAGACGGCGACGGCGCGAGCAGCGGAAATCCACCATCGGGACCTGCTCACCGTCGCGGCCCTCGAGGTACTCGCAGACGACGACTGCGGTGCCTCGATGGCCGAACTCGGTCACGATGTGCCGTCGGGGTTCCCCCGAGTGTTCCTCGGATTCGAGGAACGCGAGGCCGTACCCCTCCGGCCGGCGGTGCTCGGGAAGCAAGAGCCTCTCCTCCAGTTCCGCGGAGCCGGGCTGCTCAGGCATTAGCATCGCGGTCGCGAAGTACTTGTCGAACACGTTCTTGATCGAAGCGACGTCGTCGTAGACGAAGTAGCCCCAGTTCTTCGAGCCGATCATGTCGAAGTTGAGGTACGCGGTGATCTTCGCCCGCTTGGCCGCCGCGATACTGTTCACGGAGAACTTCGAGCCGCGCATCCCCGACTCTTCGTCGGCCCACCAGGCGAACCGCACGCGCTGGGCCATCGCCGGATCGGTGCGCGCCGGCGTCAGCGCGACCTCCGGATCGACGCGCTGCCGGAACCGTTGTCGTTGATGCTCGGCCCGGCGCTCACGCTGTCGAGGTGCGCGCCGAGCATGAGCACGCGGTTCGTGTCGCCCTTCGGCCATTCCGCGACGAGGTTCTGCGTCCGACCGGCACAGCTCGTGCACGTCTGACGGGTCACGGTGTAGCGGCGGCGCGCAGCTTACCCTCCACATAGGACACTGAGGCCGCGTAACCACCACCGGCTGAGCGGTTGCCGCCGTTCTGGCGGGCGATGGTCTCCAGCTGGTTGAGGTGCGTCTTGATGTTGGCGAGCGAGATGTCCGGCGCTACCGCGGCCGCCGCGACGGACGGCTGCGTGAGCGCGCCCAACGCGAACACCGGCGTCGCCAGGCCTGCGGTGATCCCTCTTCTGCCGGTCATCGGGTTCCCTTCGGGGACGGGGATGATCACCGTGAGTAAAGGAGTCGTCACAGGGTCGGTCAATGCTCCGAATGGCCCAGGAAAGCATTACCCAGGCATTAATCAACCTCGAAAAACCCTTGAACATCAGGGCGTTTACCGGTCTGCGGTACGCGGCGCTACTTTCGTCGGGACTTGCCGTGAACCGGTCGTTGGTAGGTGTGGACCGGTGGTCCACAAGGGACCGTTCACCTCGCCGTCACCGACGTCGCCCGATGGTGGCGACGCTGGGGTTCTGCCTGGCGGGACGGCCCGTAGGCTGGGTTGGTGAGTGAACAGTCTGAGTTTCCGGACGGCCAGTACCCCGAGCGCCCGGTGGAGCGCCACAAGGGCCCGGTCGTGCTTCGGCGCGACCGTCGTGACCAGGGCAGCACCACCGACCAGCGGCTCCTGGACGCGCGCGGCCCGAGCGACTGGGTGCACACCGACCCGTGGCGGGTGCTGCGCATCCAGGCCGAGTTCGTGGAGGGCTTCGGCGCGCTCGCGGAGGTGCCGCGTGCGGTGACCGTGTTCGGCTCCGCGCGGACCAAGCGCGACGACCCCGAGTACGACCTGGGCCGCAAGATCGGCGGCGCGCTCGCCGAAGCCGGCTTCGCCGTGATCACCGGCGGTGGGCCGGGCGCGATGGAGGCCGTGAACCGCGGCGCGAACGAGGCCGGCGGCTTCTCCGTGGGCCTCGGCATCGAGCTGCCGTTCGAGCAGGGCCTGAACCCGTGGGTCGACCTGGGCGTGAACTTCCGCTACTTCTTCGCGCGGAAGACGATGTTCATCAAGTATTCGCAGGCCTTCATCTGCCTGCCCGGCGGCTTCGGTACGCTCGACGAGCTGTTCGAGGCGCTGGTGCTGGTCCAGACCAAGAAGGTGACCAAGTTCCCGGTGGTGCTGTTCGGCACCGAGTACTGGGGCGGGCTTTACGACTGGATCTCGAAGTCGGTGCTCGACGGCGGCAAGATCGGCGAGAAGGATCTCGACCTGCTGCACCTCACCGACGACATCGACGACGCGGTGCGCGTGGTCGAGGAGTCGTACCAGGCCTGGGAGGACACCCACTGATGAGCTCGTTGCGCCGGGTCTGCGTCTTCTGCGGGTCCTCGATGGGCTTCACCCCGGCGTACGCGGAGGCCGCCGCCGAACTGGGCAAACTGCTGGCCCAGCGCGGCATCGGCCTCGTGTACGGCGGTGCGAGCGTCGGCACCATGGGCGTGGTTGCCGACGCCGCGCTGGCGGCGGGCGGTGAGGTGATCGGCGTGATCCCCGAGGCGCTGTCCAGTGTGGAGATCGCGCACGCGGGCCTCACCGAGCTGCACGTGGTCTCCGACATGCACCAGCGCAAGGCCAAGATGGCCGCGCTGTCCGACGGTTTCCTCGCGCTGCCCGGCGGTGCGGGGACGTTGGAGGAGCTGTTCGAGGTGTGGACCTGGGCCCAGCTCGGCCTGCACTCGAAGCCCATCGGTCTCGTCGACGTCGGCGGTTACTACGGCCCGCTCGTGTCCTTCTCCGACCACATGGTCACCGAAGGGTTCCTGGGCGCCGGCTACCGCGACCTGCTGCTGGTCGACTCCGACGCGTCGGCGCTGCTGGACCGCTTCGCCGAGTACGCCCCGCCTGCGCCCCCGAAGTGGAACTGACGGATCAAGCAGCGCCTTCGCTCGGGCGCTTGTGGTAGGTGTCCACGTACTCCTGGCCCGAAAGCTCGAGGATCGAGTACATGACCTCGTCGGTCACGGAGCGGCGGATGGCCGACGACGAGTCCTGGCCCTCGTAGCGGGAGAAGTCCAGCGGGGTGCCGAACTTGATCTTGATCTTGCACACGTGCGGGATCTTCGAGCCGTCCGGCTGGATGCCCTCGGTGCCCCACAACGCGACGGGCACGACCTTCGCGCCGGTGGACAGCGCGAGCGCCGCGACGCCAGTGTGGCCGCGGTGCAGGCGGCCGTCGAGCGAACGCGTGCCCTCGGGGTAGATCGCGAACACGCCGCCGTCGTCGAGCACGCGCCGCCCGGCTTCCAGGGCGGCGAGGCCGGCGGAGGCGCTGCCGCGCTCGACGGGGATGTAGCCCAGCGCGTCGAGCGAGTTGGCGATGAAGCGGCCCTTCAGGCCCGTGCCGGTGAAGTACTCGGCCTTGCTGAGGAAACACACCTTGCGCGGCGTGGTGAAGGTGATCACGCCGGTGTCCAGCGCCGCGCGGTGGTTGGCCGCGAGCAGCACCGGTCCGTCGGCCGGCACGTTCTCCACACCCTCCACCTCGGGGCGGTAGATCGTGCGGACCAGCGGGCCGAGCACGAAACGGACGAGCAGGGGCAGCAAGGGGTCTCCCTCCGGCGGGCAGGTCGGTGGCACCAGCATGGCACGATCGGCCGATGAGCTGGTTCGAACGTCGCACCTGGCAGGAACCCGCGTGGACGCCCGCTGACATCCTGGCGGCCAAGCGTGACCGCACGGTTTCCGTGGTGCTGCCGGCGCTGGACGAAGAGCGAACTGTCGGTGACGTCGTCGCGTCGGTGCGGCCACTGCTCGGCAACGTCGTCGACGAGCTGGTGGTGGTCGACTCCGGTTCCACCGACGCCACCGCCGAGGTCGCGGCCGCGGCCGGCGCGAGGGTGGTGCACCGCGAGGACGTGCTGCCTGAGCTGCCGCCGCGCTCCGGCAAGGGCGAGGTGCTCTGGCGATCGCTGGCCGCGACGACCGGCGACGTCGTGGTCTTCCTCGACTCGGACCTCGTGGACCCGGACCCGGCGTTCGTGCCGGCGTTGCTCGGGCCGCTGCTCACCGAACCCGGCGTGCACCTGGTCAAAGGCTTCTACCGGCGTCCGTTGCGGCTGGAGAGCACCGGCGGCGGCCGCGTGACGGAGCTGCTGGCCCGGCCCGTGTTGTCCGCGTTGCGCCCGGCGCTGGGCGAGCTCGTGCAGCCGCTCGGCGGCGAGTACGCGGGCACGCGCGAGTTCTTCGAGTCGGTGCCCTTCGCCGGCGGCTACGGCGTGGAGATCGGCCTGCTGCTCGACGCCGAACAGCGCTACGGCCTCGACGGACTCGCCCAGGTCAACCTCGGCGTCCGCAAGCACCGCAACCGCTCGCTGCTGCAGCTGGGCGTGATGGCTCGGCAGATCCTCGGCACGGCCCTGGGCCGCTGCGGCGTGCCGACCGACGCCGACGCGCGGCTGACGCAGTTCGTGCAGGTGTCGGGGGAGTGGCTGCCCGACGTCAGCGAGATCCCCGTGCTGGACCGGCCGCCGATGGCGCAGGTGCGGGCCGCCCGTCCTCGAGGCTGAGCACGCGGTCGAAGCCGGCCAGGTGCTCAGGGCGGTGCGTCACGAGGACGACGGTCCCTTTTGCGTTCGCGAGGACGCGGGCGAGGACCTCGTCGCCGTGGGTTTCGTCGAGGCCTTCCACCGGCTCGTCGAGGACGAGGACCGGCGGGGCGGCGAGAACGGCACGCGTGAGGACCAGGCGCTGGCGCTGGCCGCCGGAGAGGGTGGTGGCGTCGCGGTCCAGGGGGACGTCGAGGTCGGTGACGGCGGACGCTCTTGGCGAGGCGATGAGGAGGTTTTCGCGGACGGTGGTGGCGAAGACGTGCGCGTCGGCGAGGGCGCCGGAGACCACCTGCGGGCTGGGGCCTTGGATCTGTTGACTGTCCACTGTGGCCCGGCCGGACGTGGGTGTGGTGAAGCCGAGCAGGACGTGGAGCAGGGTGGTTTTGCCGGCGCCCGACGGGCCGAGCACGCCCAGCCGGGTGCCCGGTGGGAGGTCGAGGTTGATGTTTTGGAGGGCGGGCTGTCGGCCCGGGTACTGGACTGTCACGTTCTCCAGCCTCAGGTGACCGGGTCCGGTGTGTTCGGGAGGCTCCGGCGGGGTGGTCGCCAGCAGTTCGCGCACGCGGTCCAGTGACGTCCGCAGCTCCGGGACTCGCTGGGCCGCGGCGATCAGGGGCAGGACGATCTCGAACAGCGCCAGCACGGCCAGTGTCAACGCGGCGGTCACCGGCAGACTGGCGCCGGCGAGCAAGGCCACGACTGCCGTCGTCGCGAGCTGGATGAAGGCGCCGGCCGCGGTCAGCGCTGACAGCCGGGTCGAGACGCTGCGGGCCCGCGCGGCGATCCCGTCGATCACGGTGTCGGCGGCTTTCGTCGCCTGAGGTTCGGCGTCGTAGGCCACGAGTTCATGGCGGCCGGTGACCAGCTCGACCGTGCGTTCGGCCAGCTCCTGCCGCGCGGACGAGGTGAGGGCCTGGCTCTTCGCCGTGACACGTGCGGCCAGCCACGGCAGCAGCGCACCCGCGATGAGCAGCCCGGCCACGAGCACCGCCGCGGCCGGGAGACTCACGAATGCCGTGACCACGGCCAACGCCAGGCCGACGATTCCCGCCACCGCAGCCGGAAGTGCCAGCCGTAGCACGGCGTCCTGTACGGCGTCCACATCGGACACAAGCCGTGTCACGAGGTCGGCGCCGGAATGTTCGGCGACGCGCCGTGGCACGAGCGCCGCGTACACCCGGGCCCGCAACGCGCCGAGATAACGCAGCACGACCTCGTGCCCGGCCAGGCGCTCGGCGTAGCGCAAACCACCGCGGGCCAAGGCAAAAACGCGAACCGCCACGATCGCGACGGTCAGCGCGGCGAGCGGCGGACGCTCGGCCGCCCGCATCAACAGCCACGCCGCCGTTCCGGTCAGCGCCAGCCCGGAGATCTCGGCCCCGGCCGCGAGCAACGCGGCCCGGAGCAGTCGCGCGACGTTCATCGGACCCCCAGCGGAACTCGGCCGCCCACGAGCGGGACGGAACGCGTCGCCATCTCGGCCAACGCGGGGTGGTGCGCGACGAACAACGCCGTGCGGCCGGGCAGCAGCGCCGCGGCCCCGTCGAGCACCGCCTGCTCGGTGCGCCGGTCGAGCCGCGCGGTGGGTTCGTCGAGCAGCACGAGCCCGGTGTCGGTTCGAGCAAGGGCGCGGGCGAGGCCGACGCGTTGCCGTTGCCCCGCCGACAATCCCGCGCCCAGCTCGCCGATGCGCGTCGCGTAGCCCTCGGGCAGCTCGGCGACGACCTCGTCGAGCGCGGCAGCGCGGGCGGCGGCGGGTACGTCGGCTCCGGAACCGAACGCGATGTTCTCCGCGACGGTGCCGCTGAACAACGTCGGCCGCTGCGGCAGCCACGCCGTGTCGCACAGCCAGGCCGCGTGGTCGAGGGACCGCAGGTCGACGCCATCCACGAGCACCCGGCCGGTTGTCGGCGTGACGAACCCCAGCAGCACGGCCAGCAGCGTCGACTTCCCGGCACCACTTGGCCCGGTGATGGCGACGTGGTCACCGCGACCGATCACGAGGTCCACTTCGGACAATGCGGTTACCTCGCCGTAGCGCACGGAAACACCGTCGAACTCGATCTCCGGCGGGCCCGCCGGCCGGGTCACCGTGCCACCGCGCCGGGCCGGCAGGGGAGTAGCCAAGGCTTCACGCATCGCCGTGAGCCCTTCGGCCGCCGCGTGGAACTTCGCGCCCGCCGCGCGCAACGGCAGGTACGCCTCGGGCGCGAGCACCAGCACGAGCATCGCCGTGTGCGCGGTGAGAGAGCCTTCGAGCAGGCGGAACCCGATGGGCACCGCGATCAGCGCGATCGACAGCGTCGCCACCAGTTCCAGGACCAGCGACGACAGGAACGCGACGCGCAGCGTGCCCAGCGTCGCGTCGGCGTGGGCGTCGGCCATCGCGCGCACGTGCTGGGCTTGCGCGCGGGCGCGGCCGAACAGCTTCAACGTCGGCAGGCCACGCACGGCGTCGAGGAAGTGCCCGCCCAGCCGGGTGAGCAGCGCCCACTGCCGTTCCGTGCGCGCCTTCGCGCGAGCCCCGACCAGCGCCGCGAACACCGGGATCAACGGCAGCGTGGCCACCACGATCAGCGCCGACGTGAGGTCCGTCGTGACCAGCCGCACCACCACGGCGACCGGCACGAGCACCGACGCGACGAGCGCCGGCAGGTAGCCGGTGAGGTACGCCGTGGTCGCGTCGACGCCCTTCGTGACCTGCGTGGTGACCACGCCGGCGTCGGCCGTCGACCCGAGCAGCCGCCGGCGAAGCCCGGCCTGGGCGTCGGCCGCGAACCGGCCGGTGACCACGCTTTGCCCCAGCGTGAGCAGCACCCGCGCGCCCACTGCGACAAGGAGCGTGACGCCCAGGCTGCCGCCGGTGAGCAGCGTCGCGAGGCCTTCGGCCTGCAACAGGACCACCCCGGCGGTCAGCGCGCCGAGGACTCCGAGCAGGACCAGGTACCGGCGCGAGCCGGGCAGTGACGGCATTTCTTTCCCCCTCTAGAAGTGCAGTAACGACTGCCGGTCGACCGGCCCGCGGTTCGCCCGCCAGGTCAGCCACTGCACGACCACCAGCACCACGAGCACGGGCACCGCGAACCACGCGAGCAGCCCCGCTGTCTCGGGTGCGGTGAAGGCGTCGGAAAGGGTCAGCGCGTACGCGGGGTCCGAAGTGGACACCAGAATCGTCGGGAACCGCAGCGCGCCCACCACCAACGCCGGGGTCGTCGACAGCAGCATCGCCGCGGGCAGCGCGAGCCGGTACCGCTTGGACCGCAGTCCGAACAGGACGGTCCCGAACGCGGCGAACGCCACCGCTGTCACCGCGATCGCGGCCCACGAGATCCCCGACACCGCCAGCGCGCCCCACGCCGTGGCCACCACCAGGAAGGTGCCGACCGGCGTGGCGAACGTCTTCGCGAACCGCGCCGCCCGGCCGGCGAGCTCCGCCGGGCCGCGCACGGTGAGGAACACCGCGGCCTGCAGCCCGAACAGTGCCACGAACCCGAGCCCCCACAGCACGGCGTACGGGTCGAAGAGCGCGAGCACGTCGTCGACCGGGTTGCCCTGGGCGTCGACCGGCAGGCCGAGCACGAGGTTGCCCAGGAACAGGCCCCACGCCAGCGTGGTCACGAGCGCGCCCGCCGTGATGCCGAACGACCACGGCCCGCGGCGCGCGTCGGGCCGGCGGCTGCGCAGCTGAACCGACGCGGTGAATGTGACGAGCCCCAGCAGCAGCGCCACCACCAGCACGTACGCGCCGGCGAACACCCGGCCCTCCAGGTGCGGGAACACGCCGAACAGCACCCCGACGGCGGCGATCAGCCACACTTCGTTGGCCAGGAAGAACGGCCCGAGCGCACCCAGCGCCCGCCGTTGCTTCGCCTCGTCGCGGCCGAGGCCGGGCAGCAGGAAGCCCACGCCGTAGTCGTAGCCGGCCAGTGCGAAATACCCGCCGAGCAGCAGCCCGAGCACACCCCACCAGATGGTCGTCATCGTCAGACTCCGCTCAGTACGGGGAGTTCGGGCTCCGCGGGCGCCTCTTCCGGCTCCGGCCCACGCCGCGCGATCCGCGACAGCAGCACCCAGTCCGCCACGGCGAGCGCCGCGAAGAGCACGCCGAACGCGATGAAGGAGAACAGGACCTGGCCGCCGGGCACGTCGGCGACCGCGTCGGCCGTGCGCAGCTTCCCCCAGATCAGCCACGGCTGGCGGCCGATCTCCCGCACGAGCCAGCCGCAGATCGCGGCCACGAACGGCAGCGCGATCGCCGGGACCATCAGGTAATGCAGGAACCGGGCGCGCATCAGCCAATTGCGGATCAGCAGGATCGTGCCGGCCAGCGAGCACAGCAGCGCAACGAACCCGATCCCGATCATCGCCGCCAGTGGCACCCCGACGGCACTCTCGCCGAGCTTGTCCGGCTGGTACTTCGCGAGCTCGCCGAACTGCACGAAGCCCTGGTTGATCGTGACGATGCTGCCGATCAGCGCCGTGACCACGCCGAACCGCATCGAGCGGGTGAAGAAGTCGACCTCCGCGGTGCGCTTGAGGAAGTGGTACGCGCTCACGCCGGTCACGAAGAAGCCGCCGGTCATCAACGCGCCGCCGATGACGTGCGGCAGCGACGCCACGAGCGCGGGGTTGGTGAGCAGCGCGCCGAAGTCGTCGAGGTGCAGCACCCCGCCCTGCAAGTGGCTGCCGACCGGGTTCTGCAGGAACGAGTTGGCGACCATGATGAACAGCGCCGACGCGTACGCGGTGAGCGTGACCAGCCAGATCAGCGCCAGGTGCAGCCACTTGTTCAGCCGGCCCCAGCCGAAGATCCACAGCCCCAGGAATGTGGACTCGAGGAAGAACGCCACCAGCGTCTCGATCGCGAGCGGCGCGCCGAATACGTCGCCGGCGAATGTGGAAAGCCCGGTCCAGGTGAGCCCGAACTGGAATTCCATCACGATTCCGGTCGCGATGCCCAGCGCGTAATTGATCACATACAGCCGGCCCCAGAACCGGGTCATGCGGAGCAGCTGCGGAGTGCCGCTGATCGTCGCGCGTGTCTGCATGACCGCTGTCACGGTCACCAAGCCCAGCGTGAGCAGCACGAACAGGAAGTGGAACGACGTCGTGGTCGCGAACTGGAGTCTTGCTATGGGTAGGGGGTCCATGCCGAGCGAGTGTATAGGTAGCGCAGCTACATGTAGCTGAGAAATCTATGAGATCCGGGTCATCTCAGGGTTTTACCCGGGTCCCCGGCGTGGAACGGGGGATTACGCTTCCGGGGACGACATGAGTAGACTGCCCACCTATGAAGGCGGACACGTTGCGCGGGCACCTCGACGCGTTGCTGCTGGCTGTGCTCGACGGCCGGAAGCTGCACGGTTACGCGATCATCGAGGCGCTCTCGCTGCGGAGTGACGGCGCGCTCGACCTGCCGACCGGGACCGTGTACCCGGCGCTGCGCAGGCTGGAGCGGGCCGGCTACCTGGCCAGTGAGTGGGACGTGGTGTCGGGGCGCAAGCGCCGCACCTACCGGCTCACCCGCTCCGGGCAGCAGGCGCTCGCCGCCGAGCGGGCCGAGTGGCGGGAGTTCACCACGGTGATCGGCGGCGTCCTGCGGGCGGAGGCATGACGGCGGGGGAGGTCCGCGTGAACGCGATCGAGGGGTACTTGAGCGATCTCGACCGGCGGCTCGTCGGCTGCCGATCGACGAAGGACGACCTGCTCTCCGAAGCACGCGACGGCCTGCACGACGCGGCCGACGCGTACCGCGAAGGCGGCTGGCCGGCCGAGGAAGCCGAGCGCCGCGCGGTGGCCGACTTCGGTGGCGTCGCGGTGGTCGCCGACGACTACCAGGCGGAGCTGTCCATGCACAGCGGCGTGCGCACGCTGTGGAAGCTCGTGCTCGGCGTGCCCGCGATGCAGCTTTCCTGGGACTTCGCCCGGATCCTCACCTTCGGCGACTGGACGCGCCTGTCGACCCCGACGCCCGAGTGGTACCGCGTGGCCACGCACTTCTCCCACGGCGCGGTGTTCGTGGTCCCCGCCGTGGGGCTCATCGCGCTGGTCTGCGCACGCTGGCTGAGCCGTCGCATCGACGGCGTCCGCCTGGCGCGCACGTGCGGGTACTTCATCGCCGGCGCCGTCGGCGTGAACCTCGCTTCGGTGCTCACTCTCGTGGTGGCGACGGGGTTCGTGGACGTCTCGCGGCTGTTCCTGTCCGTTCCGTGTGTGTTGCTGATGGTGGCGTATGTACTGCTGTCGGTGCGTCTGGTCGTGCTCGCGCGACGTTCCTGGGGCCGGTGTGCCACGATCGTGGCGTGACGACCGCGCTGATCTACCTCGTAGTCATGCTGCTGGTGGCCGCCGTGGTGTTCCTGCTCGCCGCCGTGGTGTTCGGCCGGGGCGAGGAGCTGGCCCCGCTGCCGCCGGGCAGCTCGCCCACGCGCCTGCCCGCCGAGGACATCACCGGCGAGGACGTGCGTCACGTGCGTTACCAGCTCGTGCTGCGCGGGTACAAGATGTCCGAAGTGGACTGGGTGATGCGCCGGCTCGGAGTGGAGCTCGACGAGCTGCGCGTCCGCGTCGCGGAGCTCGAAGCGGCCCAGCCGGAGCCGAGGCCCGCGGGTGAGTAGTGACCTGATCCTGTCCGTCGAGGTCGAGGCGCCGGCGGGCACGACGTGGCTGGCGCTCACCGACTGGCCGCGCCAGAGCGAGTGGGTGCTCGGCACCACCGTGCGCGTGCTCGAGGGCAACGGGCGCAGCGTCGGCTCGAAGATCGCGGCCACCACGGGGATCGGCGGCGTCGGGTTCACCGACACCATGGAGGTCACGGCGTGGGAGCCGCCGCTTCGGGTGACCATGCGCCACCTGGGCAGCCTTGTGCGCGGCACGGCGGCGTTCCAGGTCGTGGCCAACGGGCCGACCCGCTCAACGTTCGTCTGGGCCGAGCACCTCGACCTGCCGTTCGGGCTGATCGGGCGCCTCGGCTGGCCCGTGGTGCGCCCGGCGTTCTCGCTCGGGGTGCACCAGTCGATGAAACGGTTCGCGAACTTCGTGCAGGATTATTCGGTCGGTGAGCAGTGATCGATCTGCTGGGCCAGGACGGCGTCAAGCGCTGCTCCTGGGGGAACTCGACGCCGGACTACACCGCCTACCACGACGAGGAGTGGGGCGAGCCGCTGCACGGCGAGGCCGCGCTGTACGAGCGGCTGTCGCTCGAGTCGTTCCAGTCGGGGCTGTCGTGGATCACGATCCTGCGCAAACGGGAGAACTTCCGCAAAGCGTTCCGCAAGTTCCAGCCGGCGAAGGTCGCGCGTTTCGGCGACGCCGACATCGAGCGGCTGATGGCCGACGCCGGCATCGTGCGCAACCGCGCGAAGATCCTGGCGGCCGTCAACAACGCGCGCGCGATCGCTGATCTGGACGTGCCGCTCGACGAGCTGCTGTGGTCGTTCGCCCCGGCGAAGCACAAGCGGCCGCGGACGATGGCCGATGTGCCGGCCGTGACCGACGAGTCGAAGGCGATGGCGAAGGAGCTGAAGAAGCGCGGCTTCGCATTCCTCGGCCCGACCACTTGTTACGCGCTGATGCAGGCGACCGGCATGGTCGACGACCACGTCGCGGGCTGCTTCCGGGCGAACCGCTCGTGAGTGTTCCGTCCGGCCGGAACCGGACGGAACACTGACGGCTACTTGCCCTGGAAGTTCGGCTTGCGCTTGCCGACGAAGGCTTCCACGGCCTCGGTGTGGTCGGCGGTGGCGCCGAGCGCGGTCTGGGCTTCGTCTTCGGCCGCGAGCGCTTCGTCCAGAGAGGACTGCGCGGAGACGGCGAGCACGTGCTTGATCTTCGAGTACGCCACCGTCGGGCCGGCGGCGAGCTTCGCGGCCACGGCCTGGGCGCGCGCGGCGAGCTCCTCGTCGGGCACAACCTCGCCGACCAGGCCGATGCGCTGCGCCTCGCCCGCGTCGACGGTGCGGGCCAGCAGCATCAGCTCGGCGGCGCGGCCGAGGCCGATGAGCCGCTGCAGTGTCCACGACGCGCCGGAGTCCGGGCCGAGCCCGACGTTCGCAAAGGCCATCAGGAACGACGACGACTCGGCGGCGATCCGCAGGTCGCTCGCGTAGGCGAAGGCGGCACCCGCGCCGGCGGCCGTGCCGTTGACCGCGGCGATGACCGGCTTCGGCATGTCCACGATGGCCTTGACGATCGGGTTGTAGTGGTCGCTCACCGTGTGCAGCGGGGCCGGGTCTCCCGCCTGCAGTAGCCCGACGTGTTCCTTCAGGTCCTGTCCCGCGCAGAACGCCTTTCCCGCGCCGGTGAGCACGATCGCGCGCACGTCCGCGTCGTCGGCCGCGGCGCGCAGCTCCGCGAGCAGCCGTTCCTTGAGCTCGACGGTCAGCGAGTTGTACGCCTCCGGCCGGTTCAGGGTCAGGGTGCGCACGCCGTCGGCGTCGGCGGTCAGGAGGACGTCGGGTGTGGTCACTGTGGTGCTCCTCTTGGCGTAATCGTGGGTCCTCCGCCGAGTCTTTCAGCCCCGCGTGGCGCATACCAGCACCGATACGGCGGCAAATGATCGGTCCGCGTTCGCGCCCGGCCGCTGATGAGGGACAATGGGGGTCAAGACCCGGCTGGCATGGGAGTGCGCGACCCGGGCGCGCCGGTTGAGACGGAGGGAGCACGCTATGGCGGCCATGAAGCCCCGGACCGGAGATGGTCCCCTCGAAGTGACCAAGGAGGGGCGGGGCCTCGTGATGCGAGTGCCATTGGAAGGTGGCGGCCGTCTCGTCGTCGAGCTCTCCGCGGAAGAAGCGAAGGACCTCGGCGCAGCACTTCAGGAGGTCACCGGCTGATTCCGGCTCCCCTCCCCATCCACTCACCGAACCCCGGTCTCCTCATGGAGGCCGGGGTCGTGGTTCATCTGCGCCCGAAGGTTGCTCACTGTGCGTAACTCGCTACCGCCTGTCCCGACCAAACTGCCCGAGATCGAGGTCGCCGACGCGTTCCGGCGCGGGGCCCCGCAAGTGGTGCTGGCACTTTCGTCCGCAGAAGTGGAACTCGGCGGGGTGAAGGCGACCGGCAAGGCGGGCGACGTGCAGGAAGTCCCGGCCGACGGCGCGGTGCGCTGGGTCGCGGGCCTCGGCGCGGGCGAACCGCGCGACTACCGCCGCGCGGGGGCGGCGCTGGCGCGCGCGGTGTCCTCGGTGGACCAGCCGGTTCGGACCGTCCAGGTGGGGCTGCCCGAGGACGTGTCCGCTGCGCAAGTAGGCGAGCTCGCGATGGGCTTGTTCCTGGGCGGCTACCGGTTCGTCGTGACCACAGAGGACCCGAAGCCCGCGGTGCAGACCGTCCGGCTGGTGAGCTCTTCGGCCGCGGCGTACGCAGACGAGGTCGCCCGCGTTCGTGAGCTCGCGGCCGCCGCCGCGCTGACGCGGGACCTGGCCAACGCACCGTCGAACATCAAGAACCCCGCGTGGCTCGCGAACACTGCCGCGAAGGTCGTCGGCTCGGCCGCGGTGACCGTGAACGTGCGCGACGAGAAGTGGCTCGCGGACAACGGCTTCGGCGGCGTGCTCGCCGTCGGCGGCGGCTCGGATTCCCCGCCGCGCCTGATCGAGCTGGAGTACCGCCCGCGCGGCGCGAAGACCCACTTGCTGTTCGTGGGCAAGGGCATCACGTTCGACACGGGCGGCCTGTCCGTGAAGCCGGCCGACGGCATGCACCTCATGCGCACCGACATGGCGGGCGGCGCGGCCGTGATCGCCTCCGTGCGCGCCATCGCCGCGCTGGGTCTTGCGGTGCGCGTGACGGCGTTGGTGCCCGCCGCCGAGAACCACGTCTCCGGTGGTTCGTACCGCCCCGGCGACATCGTCCGCCACTACGGCGGCCGCACCACCGAGGTCGGCAACACCGACGCCGAGGGCCGCATGGTCATGGCCGACGCGCTGGCCTACGGGATTCAGACGTACAAGCCCGACCTCGTCGTGGACGCCGCCACCCTCACCGGCGCCATGAAGGTCTCACTGGGATTGCGCACCGGCGGCCTGTTCTCGACAGATGACGACCTCGCCGCCCGCGTGATCGAAGCGGGCACCCGCGCCGGCGAATCCTGGTGGCGCATGCCCCTGGTCGACGACTACGCCCCCGGCATCGAAGGCGAACTCGGCGACGTCCGCCAGGCCCCCGGTGGCCCCGGCGGCATCATGGCCGCCCTCTTCCTCCGCGAGTTCACGGCCGGCCTGCCCTGGGCCCACCTCGACATCGCCGGCCCCGCCCGCGCCGACAAGACGTATGACGACGTGGTCCCCGGCGCCTCCGGCTTCGCCGCCCGCACCCTCGTGGAACTCGCCGCCTCCTACTCGGCCTAGCCCCCCGCCCCACGCTTCGCCCGCACCCCAATGCGGCGTTGGCTGCGCTCACCGCACCCAACGCCACATATTGGGGCGCTTTGACGACTCCACCCACCGCCACCCGCCCAACCAACTCACGACTCGCCCAAGCCGCGTCCACCCTCGCAACCGCCGCCCACCCACGCGACGAAACCCTGCACCCAGCCCCTCCCCGGCACCCCGATCCGAAGCCTTCTTGCGGCCGGCGAGCCGTTGTCAAGGCACGCTTTCCCGCCTTGACAACGGCTCACCGGCCGTCAACACAATCCAGCTTCGGGGTGCACGCCCAACGCAACACGCCCTGCGAGGACCGAGAACCCAGAACCGAAAACCCCACAACCCCCAACAAAGAACGAATCACCGAGCCACCCCACCCAACACAAACTCCCGAAATACCCCCACAGCCCGACTAACCGGCTCCCCTCTCCGCCAAGCCAGCCCGATCGTCCTCCCCACCGGCGGCTCGATCTGCACCTCCGCCACCCCAGCCGGCGCCCCAGGCTCGAAATGCGGCAACAACGCCACCCCCAACCCGGCCGCCACCAACCCCCGCACGGTGTCCGACTCCTGCCCCTCAAACGCAATCCTCGGCGAAAACCCCGCAGCCGCACACAACTCGTCCGTGATCCGCCTCAACCCGTAGCCGGGCTCCAGCAACACGAACTCCTCGTCGGCGAGCTCCTCCATTCGCACCCCACTGCGCCCAGACAACCGATGCCCTGCCGGCACCGACAACAAAATCGGCTGCGTGGACAACACCGCCGTCTCGAACACCGCATCCTCAGGAACCGGCGCCAGCAACGCCAAATCCAGCTCGCCACCGGCAAGCCGGTCGACCATTTCCTGCCGCGACCCCTGCACCAACGTGAACCGCGCCCTCGGCGCTTGCGCCCGGTACCCCCGCAGCAACGAAGGCACCAACGACCTCCCCAGCAGATGCAGGAACCCGAGCACCACCCGCCCGCTCTCCGGCTCGATCTCCTCCCGAGCCGACCGCGCGCCCGCGTCGACGGAAGCCAGAGCCCGCTCGGAAGCCTCCGCCAACAGCTCCGCCGCCCGCGTCAGCCGGATCCCGCGCCCGTCCGGCACCGTCAACGGCGCCCCCAACGACTCCGCGAGGGCCGCGAGCCGACGGCTGACCGTGGGCTGCGGCACACCCAGTAGCTCGGCCGTGCGTGTGACGTTCCTCGTGCTCCGCAGGGTCGCGAGGAGCAGCAAGTGGGGCGCGAGCTGGGAAGTCAGGCTTTCATGCGTCACGGTATGGATTATCGCGCACAACCGTATTGGACGTATTGTTTAGCTCTCCTTACTTTCGGCGGATGTGACCACTACAGCCAGTACCACCGTCCGGGTGAAGGTCGCCGTCGCAGCTGCCGGGTTCACGTCGTTCGCGCTGCTCTACGCGCCGCAGCCGGTGCTGCCGCAGCTCGCGCTGCAGTACCACCTCGACCCTGGCGGCGCGTCGCTCGCGGTGAGCGTGGCGACGGGGGCGCTGGCGATCTCCGTGCTGCCCATCGCGGCACTGTCCGAAGTGGTCGGGCGCCGGTCGGTGATCATCGCGTCGGTGGTGATCTCGGCGGTGCTGGGGCTACTGCTGCCGCTCGTGCCGTCGTACTCGGTGATGCTGGTGCTGCGCGCTGTCCAGGGCGTGGCGATCGCGGGGTTCCCCGGCGTCGCTACGGCGTACCTCGTCGAACGGCTCGGCAAGGTCGGCGTCGCGGCGGCGGTGGGCGCGATGATCGCCGGCAACTCCATCGGCGGCATGACCGGCCGCCTCGCGACGGGCTTCACCGCGGGCCCGCTGGGCTGGCGCGGTGCGCTGTACGTCGTGGCCGGCATCTCGCTGATCTGCGCGATCGTCACCGTCGTCGCGCTGCCGCGTGGCCGGCAGCACCAGGAAGACCGTCAATCCCTGCGTGACGTCGGCATCGGCCTGCTCCACGCGGTGCGCAAACCCGTGCTCCTGGCCCAGTACGCCGTCGCGCTGCTGGCCATGGGCTCGTTCGTCGCGCTCTACAACGCCGCCGGCTTTCGCCTCACCGGCGAGCTGCACCTCTCGCCGGCCATCGCGTCACTCGTCTTCCTCGCCTACGCGTTGGGCTCGGTCTCCTCGGCGACGGCCAACCGGCTGGCGACGAGGATCGGCCGCCGCCGCGCGATCATCGGCGCGCTGCTGCTCATGGCCGTCGGCGCGGCGCTCACCATTCCGGACTCCGTGGCGATGGTCGCCGTCGGTTTTGTGGTGCTGACCTGCTCGTTCTTCGCCGCCCACGCCATCGCCAACAGCTGGGCCGCCGCCGAAGCACCCGAGAACGCCCGTGGCCAGACCGGCGGCTGCTACACGCTCATGTACTACCTCGGCAGCAGCGTCGGCGGCGGGGTCGGCGCGGTGATCTACGGCGAAGCCGGCTGGGTCTGGCTCATCGCCGCCGTGGCCGTGTGGCTCGTGCTGGCCGCGGCCGCCGTCGGCGTGGGCACCACGGTCCACGTCCGCACCCGCGAGCTGGCGCACACGTAAAACCTCAGCCGACCGCCGCCACCAGCAGCCCGCCGCCGACCGGCAACAGGGCCGGGACCAGGCGTTCGTCCTCCCGCATCGCCCGCGCGACCTCGCGCAGGGCGAGTGTCTCCGGGTCCCGCCGCGACGGGTCGGCGACGCGGCCGCCGGCCAGCACGTTGTGGAAGGCGATGATCCCGCCGCGGCGCAGCAGCGAGACGCCCTTCTCGTAGTAGTTGGGGAACTCGAGGCGCGCCGCGTCGATGAACACCAGGTCGTAGCCGCCGGGCGTGAGCCGGGGGAGCACGTCGAGGGCGCGGCCGACGATCAGCCGCGTGCGGCCGGGCGCGATGCCGGCTTCGAGGAACGTCTTGCGCGCCGCGCGCTGGTACTCCGGCTCGAGGTCGATCGACGTCAGCACGCCGTCGGGGGCCATCCCGCGCAGCAGGTGCAGGCCGCTCACCCCGACCCCCGTGCCGACCTCCACCACGGCCCGCGCGCCGAGCGTCGCGGCGAGGAAACGCAAGGTCGCGCCCGCCCCCGACGCCAGCGGGGCGCAGCCCAGGTCGGCCGCGCGCACCCGCGCCGCGGCCAGTACGTCGTCGTCGGGAAGGTACCCGTCGACGTACTCGGCGCCGACCGGCTCGGCCGCCGAGGCCGCATGCGTCCCGGAACTCACGCGCGAAGGTTAGCGTTGCTTGTCGATAAATCAGCGAAGGCTCCCTGGTAAGCCCGCCGAAATAACTTCTCAGCCTGCTCTCAGTCCTGTCTCACTAGAACCATAAGGAGACCCGACAAACTCAATCTCGACCGTGCGGGAACACCGTGCCCGAGAGCAGCGTTGGCTGAGCAGAAGAGGAGAGTCGCAGATGGAGGTGCCTGCTCCCCTGATGCAGACCGCTGACAAGTCGGAGCCAGAGCTGGTGACCGTGGACTCGGGCGAGGCCACCTGGACGCCCCCGTCGTGGGACGAGGTCGTGCGCGAACACGCCGACCGCGTCTACCGCCTGGCCTACCGCCTCACGGGCAACAGCCACGACGCCGAGGACCTCACGCAGGAGACGTTCATCCGCGTCTTCCGCTCGCTCGCGTCGTACAAGCCGGGCACCTTCGAGGGCTGGCTCCACCGCATCACCACGAACCTGTTCCTCGACATGGCCCGCCGCCGCTCGCGCGTGCGCATGGAGGGGCTGCCGGACGACACCGACCGCATCGTCGGCGACGACCCGAGCCCCGAGCAGGTCTACACCGACACACACCTCGACCCCGACTTGCAGGAGGCGCTCGACGAGCTGCCCCCGGAGTTCCGGGCCGCCGTGGTGCTCTGCGACGTCGAAGGCCTCTCGTACGAGGAGATCGGCGCCACGCTGGGTGTCAAGCTCGGCACCGTCCGCAGCCGCATCCACCGCGGCCGGCAGGCGCTGCGTGCGTCGCTGGAGCGCCGCCGTGCGCTCCGGGACGAGTCTGTGAAGGTGTCGGTATGACCGCTGCGCGAGGGTGGGGTCTCCCCGAGTCGCATCTGCTTCCGGATGTCGTGGTCGCCCTGGTCGACGGCGAGCTGTCGCTCGGCGCGCAGGACCGCGCGTCGGCCCACATCGCCCGTTGCCCGGGGTGCGCAGCCGAGGTCGCCGCCCAGCGGCAGGCCGTCGCGGCTGTGAAGTGCGCCGGCGAGCCGTCGATGTCGGCCGGGTTCCTCGCGAGCCTGCGGTCGATCCCGGACCACACCGAGCTGCCCGGCACTCCTGACAACCTGGCGATGACAGCCGACGGTCAGCTCGTCGCCATCCAGCGCCCGGACCGGGTCGCGGGCCTGCGTGACGCGGGGGTTCTCGGAGGTACTGCCCCGTTGGGCTCGTCCACGCCGCTCGGGCACTCGTCCCACGTGCTCGGCGGCGGCCGTTTCACCCTCACCCGTAAGCGCGCCGCACAAGGCGCGGGCGTCGTCGTCTCCGGGCTGGTGCTGAGCGCGCTGGCCCTGGTCGGCACGACCGCCGACAGCGGCGAAGGCGCCCCGGACACCGGCGGCGTGCCGCAGCCCAACGCGAACCTGCTGCCCGCCCAGATGGCCGTGCCCCGCTCCGAGCCGACGCTGCCGCCCCCGTCCTCGACGTTGCCGACGGCCACGTCGGTCGTCGACCGGCTGACCCCGGTTCCGGCTCGCTGAGCCACCCGCACCGCTTCTCCAGGGGGAGGTAGCGGTGCGGGGCAACAGCCCATGCGGCCGGTGTTTTCGGCCACTGCACCGGTTGGCTGAGCGCTCGCCGGCGTTCCACCTCGCGGAGTCCGCGCGGCCGCCCATCTGCCGCCGACTGGCACACGGCTGGTCGCGTGGCGGCCCGTACGGGCTTGACGAACGGCCCCGGCCACCGAGGCAGATCGTGTGGTGCGGCGCGGGCCAACAGCCATTTCACCGTCGTCTGGGCAGACTCGGACGTCGAGGCTTGGGTATCGTCACGCCCAGCCACCTGATCTCAGCCCCGGGGAATGATGACCGAGCAGCCGAACGCGAACTCCGCCCAGCCGCCTGCCGCGGGCGACGACCGGCTGGGACCCCGGCCGCTCGACCGCCCTGCCGTGGACCCGGCGCAGGAAGCGGTGTTCGGCCGGCCGCGCGGTGTCGACGGCGCGTTCGACAAGCTCTACACACCCGCCACCAACGGCAAGGGCAACCTCGACCTCGCCCCGCCCACACCGGAGTCGCTCGCGGAGGCGTTCCGCCGCCCGCCGGGTGCCGAAGGCGTGGTGCTGGAGCGCCCGCGCGAGGCGACCGGCGAGCAGCCCGCGCCCGAAGATCCCCTGTGGACGGACACGCGCGACCCGTGGCGTGATCCCGCGGCCGGCGCTGTGCTGGCCGGCCCGGCGATGCCCGCGGAAGACAAAGAGAAGCCCCGCAAACGCCCGTCCGGCGCGCTGCTGAGCCTGCCCGAGGTGCTGTTCGGCCGTCGCGTGCAGCCGAAGGCCCTGGCGCTGCTTGGTGTGGTCGCGCTGCTCGTGGGCGCGGTCGGCGGGCTCGTCGGCTGGTGGATCGCCGACACGGGTTCGGCGCTCACCGGCAGCGCCACGATCTCCGAGGCCGAAGCAGCCAAGGAACGCCCGCCGGGATCGATCGCCGACATCGCGAAGCGCGTCTCGCCCGCGGTCGTGTCGCTCGAGGTCTTCAAGCCCGGCGCCGACTCCGGTGAGCAGGGCTCGGGCGTGATGATCGACCCGCAGGGCTACATCCTCACCAACGAGCACGTGGTCACCACCGCTGTCGCCGACTCGACCGTGAAGATCACCGCGATCTTCAACGACGGCACGCGCACCGAGGCCAAGATCGTCGGCTCCGACCAGAAGACCGACCTCGCCGTGGTGAAGGTCAACGTGACCAACCCCGTGGTGATGCAGATCGGCAAGTCGTCCGACCTGCAGGTGGGCGACGCCGTGATCGCCGTCGGTTCGCCGCTGGCCCTGCAGAACTCCGTGACGTCGGGCATCGTCAGCGCGCTCGACCGGCCGATCACGGCCGGTGGCGACAGCGGCGAGCCGCCCGTGACCTACGAGGCCATTCAGACCGACGCTGCCATCAACCACGGCAACTCCGGTGGCGCGCTCGTCGACTCCACCGGCGCACTCGTGGGCATCAACTCGTCGATCCGCTCGTCGAGCGCCGACGGCGGCAGCATCGGCATCGGCTTCGCCATCCCGAGCGACTACGCGATGAAGATCGCGAAGGCGCTGATCAAGGACGGCAAGGTCGTCCACGCGGACATCGGCATCAACGCCTCCTCCACGGTCGCCGGCTCGTCCACGATGGGCGCGCAGGTGAAGAACGTGGAGCCTAACGGCCCCGCGGCTGCGGCCGGCATCAAGGAGGGCGACGTGATCACGAAGATCGGCGACCGCCTGGTGCGCGACTCCGCGGAGCTGACCGTGGCTGTCCGCAACCACGACGTCGGTGAGGTCGTGCCGGTGCAACTCGCGCGCGCCGGCGCGGTGCTGGTTGTCGACGTGACTCTCGGATCCGACTGATCGACGTCACATCGTCTTAAGCCCCGCTTCGTCCTTCGGGCCTGCCGGAACACGGGGCGGCCCGGGTAGTCTGACCGGGGAAGCACCGAGCGGAGGTTCACGGGTGTTCGACAGTGTCGGATGGGGCGAGATCCTCGTGCTCATCGTCGCCGGTCTCTTCATCCTCGGCCCGGAGCGCCTTCCGGAAGCCGCGTCGTGGATGGCGAAGAGCGTGCGCAAGGTCCGCGAGTTCGCCAACGGTGCGCGCGCACAGCTGCGCGAGGAGATGGGGCCGGAGTTCGACCAGCTCCGCAAGCCGCTGGAAGACCTGCGCGGGCTGCGCAACTTCGACCCCAAGCGGGTCGTGACCCAGCACCTGTTCGACGGGGACGCGGATCCGTTGGGGCTCAGCAGCTTGAACTCCACGAACGGTTCGAACGGGACGAACGGCTCCAACGGTTCCCAAGCCGTGAAGCCGCAGAGCGCCACGCCGCAGGCCGAACCGCTCAAGCCGGGCGAGCGGCCCCCGGTCGACCCCGACGCCACCTGAGCGCCGGGTCCGTCCCTTAGCGACCGGTCAGGGTGTGACCTCGGCCGGACCTCGCAACGTCGGGCGAGTGCCGACTTGCGGCGGTCGGAACGGGCGAGTTGGCTGTGGCGGGTTGCCGGTGTGGCGGCCGGCCCGACGTGACCCGACCTCTCGCACGACGAAACGAACTTCCTGGGTAGCCTCGGGCAAACCGCCCATAACGACCCTGGAGGTCTCTGACATGTCACGCCGTGCGGGCGCCCTGGCCGTAATCATCGCCGCAGCGGGTGTCCTGGCCGCCGGGTGCACCGCGGACGACGAGCCCAGCACCCAGCCACCGGCCACCTTCACGTCGGTGCCCGCTCCCGCGACGACCGGCGGGCCGTTCGCCTCGCCGTCCCCGAGCAGCACGCTGAACGCCCCGGCCGGCGACCAGACTTACGTGAAGCGCGGCGCCCAGACCGGCGTGCCCGACCTCGACGTCCTCATCACGCTCGACTGGGCCAAGGGCAAGATCAACCCGCCCGCCGGCACCGTCGACGTGCAGGTCGGCGACCGCGTCCGGGTCGTGCTCACTTCGGACCAGCAGGTCGCCGTGAACGTCGACGGCCACCCCGAAGCCGCCACCGCCGTCGGCCCCGGCGACTCCGCGAACGTCGACTGGGCCGTCACGCAGCCCGGCGCCACCGCGGTGACGCTGGGCGCCGACAAGACGCTCCTGACGACGGTCCGCGCCTCCTAGGCGCCGACAAACCGCTCAGCGGCCGGCGGGGCTGACGTTCAGCATCATCCCCGCCAGGCCGCGGGCCCGGACGGTGAGCTTCTTCGCCGCTTCCTTGAGCACCAGCGACGCCGGCGCGTCCGGCTCCGCCAGCACGATCGGCGTGCCCTCGTCGCCCTGCTCACGCAGGCGCGGGTCGAGCGGCACCTGGCCCAGCAGCGGCACCTGCGAGCCCACGGACTTCGACAGCGAGTCGGCCACGGCCTGGCCGCCGCCGGAGCCGAAGATCTCCATGCGCTCGCCCGAAGGTGTCTCCAGCCACGACATGTTCTCGATCACGCCGGCCACGCGCTGACGTGTCTGCATCGCGATCGCGCCCGCGCGCTCGGCCACCTCGGCGGCGGCCTGCTGCGGCGTGGTGACCACGAGGATCTCCGCGTTGGGGATCAGCTGCGCCACGGAGATCGCGATGTCGCCGGTGCCCGGCGGCAGGTCCAGCAGCAGGATGTCGAGGTCGCCCCAGAACACGTCGGCGAGGAACTGCTGCAACGCGCGGTGCAACATCGGGCCGCGCCACACCACCGGCGCGTTGCCCGGCGTGAACATGCCGATCGAGATCACCTTCACGCCGTGCGACTGCGGCGGCATGATCATCGTCTCGACCTTGGTCGGCTTCTCGCGCGCGCCCAGCATGCGGGGGATCGAGTGGCCGTAGATGTCCGCGTCGACGACACCGACGGACAGGCCGCGCTCGGCCATCGCGACGGCCAGGTTCACGGTGACCGAAGACTTGCCGACCCCGCCCTTGCCCGAAGCCACGCAGTAAACGCGGGTCATCGAACCCGGCTGCGCGAACGGGATCACCGGCTCGGCGGAGTCGCCACGCAGCGACTTGCGCAGCTCCGTGCGCTGCTCGTCGCTCATCACGTCGAGCTCGACCCGCACGTCGGCGACGCCGGGGAGCTTCTTGACGGCCTTGGTGGTGTCCTCGGTCAGCGTCGCCTTGAGCGGGCAGCCCGCCACGGTGAGGTAGATGCCGACGGCGACCACGCCGTCTTCGCCGACCACGACGTCCTTGACCATGCCGAGGTCGGTGATCGGCTTTTTGATTTCGGGGTCGTACACGTCCTTCAGCGCGGTGCGGACGTCTTCGACGCTGGGGAGCTGCTGTGTACTCGTCACCACACCCATGTTACGTACCGGTCGGCACGTCCGATTTCGCCGCCTGCTTCGGCTTGCGTGATTTCGGTCGTACCGCGAGGTCGTCACGTAGCCGGTCGAGCTCGCTGCGCAGGTAGTCGCGGGTGGCGACCTCGCCGACGGCGAGCCGCAATGCCGCCAGCTCACGCGCCAGGTACTCGGTGTCGGCCTTCGTCTGAGCGGCGCGCGTGCGGTCCTCTTCCAGCGAGACGCGGTCGCGGTCGTCCTGCCGGTTCTGCGCCAGCAGGATGAGCGGCGCGGCGTACGCGGCCTGCGTGGAGAAGGCCAGGTTGAGCAGGATGAACGGGTACGGGTCCCAGCGCAGCGACACCGCGACCAGGTTCAGCACGATCCAGATGATGACGATGAGCGTCTGCCAGAACAGGTACTTGCCGGTGCCGAGGAACCGCGCGATGCGCTCGGTGAAGCGGCCGAAGGTGTCCGGGTCGATGTTGAGCCGGAACCGTGCCTGGCTGCGCGGCTGGTCGAGCCGGCGGCCCGAGGAGAGGTCAGGCACGGTCGGCCTCCTGGGTGTGGGCTTCGGCCTGGTCGTGGACCTCGGCGGGCACGTCGGCGACGTCGTGCAGGCCGGTTTCGCGCCAGTCGTCGGGCAGCAGGTGGTCGAGCACGTCGTCGACGGTGACGGCGCCCAGCAGGTGCTCCTCGGGGTCGACCACGGGGCCGCACGCGAGGTTGTACGCGGCGAAGTAGCGCGTGACCTCGGCCAGTGAGGCCTCGGGCCGCAGCGCCGTGAGGTCGGTGTCCACGGCGCTTGCCACGAGCTCCGCGGGCGGCTCGCGCAGCAGGCGCTGGAAGTGCACCACGCCCACGAACCGGCCGGTCGGCGTCGCCGTCGGCGGGCGGCACACGAACACCATGGTGGCCAGCGCGGCGGGCAGGTCGGCGTTGCGGATGTGCGCGAGCGCCTCGGCCACGGTCGCGTCGGGCGTGAGCACCACCGGTTCCGGGGTCATCAGGCCGCCCGCGGTGTCGGACGAGTACGCCAGCAGCCGCTTGACCGGCGCCGACTCCTCGGGCTCCATGAGCGCCAGCAGCCGGCGCTGGTCGGCGGGCGCCAGCTCGGCCAGCAGGTCGGCGGCGTCGTCCGGGCTCATCGCCTCGAGGATGTCGGCCGCGCGCTCCTCCGACAGGTAGGCCAGCAGCTCCTTCTGGTCGTCGTCGGGCAGCTCTTCGAGCACGTCGGCGAGGCGTTCGTCGTCCATCGCGTCGGCGACTTCGTGCCGGCGCTTCAGTGGCAGGTCACGCACGGTGGCCGCGATGTCGACGGCCCGCATCGTGTCGAACAGCATCAGCAGCTGCCCGGCGCCTTGGGGTTCCTGTGCGGTCAGGTCGGTGAGGCCGAGCCCGGCGACCTCGTTCCACGGCAGCACGTGCATGGCCGTGCGGCGGCGGGCGATCCCGAGCCGGGTCTGGCGTTCGCGGATGGCGAGCTTCGCGAGCACCCAGTCGCGGGTGCGGGTGGGTTCCATGGCGGCGTCGACCACCGTCACGCGCGTCTCCGTGCCGGCGAGTGACGCGTGCGCGTCGAGCAGCTGCCCGCAGACGAGGACCTCGTTGGGGCGCTGGGTGAAGTGCCGCATGTTCACCGAACCGGTGGCCAGCGTCACAGCCGTCGGCTCGATCGTGGTGACGCGCAGCATCGGCACGAAAACGCGCCGTCGCGTCGCGAGCTCGACCACGAGGCCGAGGATGCGGGGCGGCTGCTGGTCGAGTCGCAGGCCCGCGACGACGTCGCGGACCTTGCCGATCGACTCGCCGTCGGGCCCGAACACCGGCAGACCCGCCAGCCGAGCCACAAAAACCCTGTTCACGGCAGCCATGGGCCAGACACTATCCGCAAGGCGGTCCCTGCGCCCGCGTCGCGCAACCGTGTCTTGCCAGCGTCCTCTCAGCTAGGACTTGCAGGCCCAGGCGCTCAAAGTGGGAAGAACCGCGTAGAAGGGCTGCTCGTCGCCGAGATCGGTGACGTCGCGCAGATCCGACTCGAACCAGAGCCGGTTCTGCACCGCGCGCACGAGCGTCCACGCGCGGGCGCGGTCGGGGTCGAGTCCGGTGGCTCGCAGTTTGTCGTCCACTGTGGCTTCGCCGAACCGGTTCCACAGCAAGGAGAACACGCCGTACTCGAGGTCGCCGGCGATCGGTTTGGGGTCGATCACGAGCCATGGTTCGCGCCGGGCGGCCAGCACGTTCTCGTAGTGCAGGTCCTCGTTCACGAGCAGCGCGCCCGCGGCGGGGCCGAGGTCGCGGCACACCTCGAGGGCCGCGTCGAGCTCACGGCGGGGGAACGGGCCGCCGAGGTCGTGCCAGCTCTTCGGCAGCACCTCCAGGAGACGTTCGGTTTCGCTGCTCAACGTCCGCGACAACGCGGGTGGCGCCGGCACGGCCAGCCGGCGGGCGAGCTCGCTCATGATTTCCACGGCTTCGAGCACCGGCTCGGTCTGGAGCGTCCGCGTGTGGTCGAGGCGTTCCAGCAGTTGCACACCTTCGTCCGGCGCGGACTCCAGCACCAGCACGGCACCCCGACCGGCCCATGTGGACAGTGCGAGCGGCTCGTCGCGGGATTCCTCGTGCGGCCAGCCGAGTTTGAGCACGGCGGGCGTGCCGTCGGCCCGGCGCGCGGGCTGCACGACGCCGACGAACCCGTGCATCGCCTCGCCTTCGAACTCCAGGTCCCATTCGCGGGCGAAGCGGTCGGCGAGGTCGGGCAACGACGCCAGCCACGGCAGGCATTCCGGTCCGAGGACCCGGGGTGCGCGAGCGGCGAACGACGGCGGGATCACGAGTCGGGGCACATCCTTAATCGTGCCGGTCACGTCGAGTCATTTCTTTGGGCCGATTCCGCGCGTACAGTGAAAATCCAGGGGTTCTGCGATCCCGGGGAGCTGCCATGATCGTTGAAATTCTCAGCGCTGTGGTCGTCGTGGGCGGAGTCTGGCTCGCCTCCGGTGTGCGCGTGGTGAAGCAGTTCGAACGTGGCCTGGTGTTCCGCTTCGGACGGGTGCGCCCGGAGGTGCGCGGGCCGGGCTTGACGCTGCTGGTACCGGCTGCGGACCGCATGCACAAGGTGAACATGCAGATCGTCACCATGCCGGTGCCGGGCCAGGACGGCATCACGCGCGACAACGTGACGGTCCGGGTCGACGCCGTCGTGTACTTCAACGTGGTCGACCCGGTGCTGGCCGCGGTCAACGTGCAGGACTACCGCGCGGCCGTCGGCCAGGTGGCCCAGACGTCGCTGCGGTCCATCATCGGCAAGAGCGACCTCGACGACCTGCTGTCGAACCGGGAACGGCTCAACCAGGGCCTCGAGATCATGATCGACAGCCCCGCGATCGACTGGGGCATCCACATCGACCGCGTCGAGATCAAGGATGTGGCCCTGCCGGAGTCGATGAAGCGCTCGATGTCCCGCCAGGCCGAGGCGGAACGCGAGCGCCGCGCCCGCGTGATCTCGGCCGACGGTGAGCTGCAGGCGTCGGAGAAGCTCGCGCAGGCCGCGGCGGCGATGAGCGACCACCCGGGTGCGTTGCAGCTGCGCCTGCTCGAGACGGTGGTGCAGGTTTCGGCGGAGAAGAACTCGACGCTCGTGCTGCCGTTCCCCGTGGAGCTGCTGCGGTTCCTTGACGCGAACACGCCGAACGCCAGGAAATCGGCGCCCGAGGAGGCGGATTCGCCGGAGCCTGCCGCGCTCGACAAGTCCGAGACCAACGGGTTCGTGGGCCCGCCACAGCCGCGCCACGAAGGCGACGCGCTGACCGAGTGACGCGCGAGGCCCGCCTTGGTCGACGGGCCGCGCGAGTGTGCTTTCCGGTCAGTTGTCCAGGTACCCGTTGGTTCCGAGGATCACGATGGTGACGAAGAAGCCCACGTACAGCGCCACGATCACGTAGCCGATCACCACGGCCGACAGCGCCATGCCGCGTCCGCCGGCCTCGCCGCGGTTGGCCTTGGCGAGCGCGATGTGGCCCATGACGATGCCGGGGATCGCGATCAAGCACGTGATCAGGCCCAGCAGTGAGCACACGAGCGCGCCGATGGCGAGGCCGTTGGACTGCTGCTGGCCGTACGGCGAGTACGGCTGACCGTAGGGCTGAGGCGGGCCGTACGGCGAGTACGGCGCGGCGGCCGGCATACCGGGAGCACCGGGAGCAGCGGGAGCGCCCGGGTACGAGGCGGTCGGGCCCGGGTACGGCTGGCCGGGGTAGGCCGGAGCCGCGTACGCACCGGCCGGCTGCACGCCGGGATACGCGGCGGGTTCGGGCTGGCCGGGCACCGCGAAGCCGCCGGAGGGCTGGCTGCCGGGCGCGGCGTAGGGAGACGGCTGCTCGCCGGCCGTGCTCCCCGGCGCGGCGTACGGCGACGGCGTTTCGGTTGAGCCCGGCGCGGCGAACGAGGACCCGGTGCTGTCCGGCGCCGCGAAGGTCGTCGGCTGGTCGCTCGCCGAGCTGACGCTGTCGGGCGAGCTGAACGCCGTCGCGTCGCCCGACGGCGGGTCGTATGGGGCCGGGTCCGCGGTCGCCGGCGGCTCGTACGCCGTGGTCTCGTTCGGCCGGTCCTGCGGCTCGGACGGGTTGGTCATCGGGTTCCCCCTCGGTTCTGGTGGTCGCCCACCGCGAGCCTTCTCAGCCGAAGGCGCCGTACTTGTCGAGCTCGTGCAGCACGAGCGGGATCATGATCCCCCACACGGCCAGCGCCAGGTAACCGATCACGAAGCCGGCGATCGCCAGCGCGCCGCCGGTCGCCCGCCCGTGGCGCGAGCGGTAGTAGGCGATGTGCCCCATCACGATCCCGGCGATCGCGGCGGGCGCGCACACGATGAAGCCCGCGATCGAGCACACCAGCGACCCGATCGCCAGACCCGCGCCGGGCGGCGGGCCCTGCGGCGGGTAGGGCTGGTGCTCGAACGACGGGTGTTCGTAGCTCTCGTTCATCACGCTCCTTCCCGGCCACAGGTTGCCCGGAACCGCACTTTACTAATTCGGCCAAAAGTAGGCCGACCCCCGCGCGGCACGTAACTTGTTGCCGCGAAGCCATTCGGCCGTGACTGTGGCCGGATTAGTAACGATCGACACAGTACCGGGGCAAACGCGGTCACGGCGTGAGCACCCTCATAGGCGCGTACCCGCCCGGCCGTCCATACTCCGCGGTAACCCCGCGGAAGGAGCCCGTGATGGCCCGCCTCGCCCAGACCGCCGGCCTGACCGACGTGCAGTCCGAGATCCTCGCGACCGTGCGTTCGTTCGTGGACAAGGAGGTCATCCCGCACGCGCAGGAGCTGGAGCACGCGGACGCCTACCCGGCTGAGATCGTCGAGGGCATGAAGGCGCTGGGCCTGTTCGGCCTCACCATCCCCGAGGAGTACGGCGGCCTCGGCGAGTCGCTGCTCACCTACGCGCTCGTGGTGGAGGAGATCGCGCGCGGCTGGATGAGCATCTCGGGCGTCATCAACACGCACTTCATCGTCGCGCACATGATTTCCCGCCACGGCACCGAAGAGCAGAAGCAGCACTACCTGCCGAGGATGGCCACGGGTGAGGTGCGCGGCGCGTTCTCGATGTCGGAGCCGGACCTGGGTTCCGACGTCGCCGCGATCAAGACCCGGGCCCGTCGCGACGGCGACGACTACGTGATCGACGGCGCGAAGATGTGGCTCACCAACGGCGGCACTTCGAACCTGATCGCGCTGCTGGCAAAAACCGACGAAGGCGCGCCGAAGGCCCACCACAACCTGACGACGTTCCTCGTCGAGAAGCCCGAGGGCTACGGCGAGGTGCTGCCGGGCCTCACCATCCCGGGGAAGATCGAGAAGATGGGTTACAAGGGCGTCGACACCACCGAGGCGGTGTTCGACGGCTTCCGCGTCGGCGCCGACCAGGTGCTCGGCGGCGCGCCCGGCGAGGGCTTCGCGTACATGATGGACGGTGTCGAGGTCGGCCGCGTGAACGTGGCGGCGCGGGCGTGCGGCATCGCGATCCGCGCGTTCGAGCTGGCGGTGGAGTACGCGCAGCAGCGCAAGACGTTCGGCAAGCCGATCGCCGAGCACCAGGCCATCGCGTTCAAGCTCGCGGAGATGGCGACGAAGGTCGAGGCCGCGCACCTGATGATGGTGAACGCCGCGCGGCTCAAGGATTCCGGCGCCCGCAACGACGTCGGGGCCGGCATGGCGAAGCTGCTCGCGTCGGAGTACTGCGCCGAGGTCACGCAGGACGCGTTCCGCATCCACGGCGGCTACGGCTACTCCAAGGAGTACGAGATCGAGCGGCTCATGCGCGAGGCGCCGTTCCTGCTGATCGGCGAAGGCACCAGCGAGATCCAGAAGACCATCATCAGCCGCGGTCTGCTGCGCGAGTACAAGTCGAAATCCTGAGCGGCTCCGAGTACCCGAGTTCACACCGAAGTGTGCGAAACCACTCGTACCCTGGACCAGTGAGCGAGCTTTCGGACACCGAGCTGACGCGCGCCGCGCAGTCCGGTGAAGTGACGGCGCTCGGCGCGCTGCTCGCGCGGCACGAAGCCGGCATGCGCGGCGTCGCGATCGCGATCCTCGGCTACACCGCCGAGACTGACGACGCCGTGCAGGACGCGGCCGTGGTCGCGCTGCGCCGGATCGGCGATGTCCGCGACCCGGCCGCGGTCGGCGCGTGGCTGCGGACGGTGGTGCGCAACGCCTGCCGCGCGCGGCTTCGGTCCACACGCGACATTCCCGTCGCCGACGGCTGGGACCTCACCGCGTCCACGCTCGCCACTCCCGAGCAGCTGCTCGACGACCACGCGCTGCGCGATTGGGTCTCCCACGCCGTCGAACAGCTCTCGCCACCCGTGCGGCTCGTGATGCTGCTGCGGCACTTCTCGCTCGGCGTCACGTCGTACGAGCAGATCGCGCGGGCGCTCGGCATCCCCGTCGGCACCGTGCGCAGCCGGCTGAACCAGGGTCGCGCCAAGCTCGCCGAAGCCCTGCGCGCCACCGCGGCTTCGGCCCACGACGACGCCGGCGCGCTCGTCGCGGGCAGCAAGCTCGACGCGCTGGACACCCTGGCCGCGGCCGAACGCGGCGAGTTCACCCGGGTGCTCGCCGACCGGTGGGCCGAGGACGTCGTGCTCACCGCGGGCGACGTCCGCGGTGTCGGCCACGACTTCCTGCTGCGCGGCATGGAGGGCGACCTCGCCGCCGGCGTGCGCCAGCGGCCGGTGCACATCGTCGCGAGCCGCGAGGTCGTGGTGTGGGAGATGGACCTGCTCAATCCACCCGACAACCCGACGCACTGCCCGCCCGGCGTCGCCTGGCTGATGAGGCTGGACGGCGGCCGCGTCGCAGATCTGCGGCTCCACCACGCGCCTATGGCCGCCGTCACAGCGAACTGATCGAACCAACGGTCGTCGCTGCGCATCGTGCGGGTGTCCAGACACCCGTACGAGACGGAGCACCCCGTGACCGAACACCTCGCCCCTGGCACCCACACCGTCGAGCTCGACGGCCTCGTGCAGCGCTACCACGTCCACGGCTCCGG
Organism: Amycolatopsis sp. NPDC050768; assembly: GCF_040654155.1. NCBI lineage: Bacteria > Bacillati > Actinomycetota > Actinomycetes > Pseudonocardiales > Pseudonocardiaceae > Amycolatopsis > Amycolatopsis sp. NPDC050768. Next base: position 151,501 of record NZ_JBFAHL010000001.1, on the reverse strand, counting down.
CCCGGTGTGCGTCGCGCACTCCGGCGGCCCCGGCATCGACTGGGAGTACCTGCGGATGCCGCTCGTGGAAGAGCAGTTCACCGTCGTCTACCCGGAGCCCATCGGCACCGGCGGTTCGAGCCGGCTGGCCACGCACCCCGACGGCTACACGCGCGACCGCTACGTCCGCGCGGTCCTCGCCCTGCTCGACCACCTCGGGCTCGCGAAGACCCTCTTCCTCGGCCACTCCCACGGCGGGTTCGTGGCCCAGCGCCTCGCGCTGACGCACCCCGAGCGCGTCTCCGGGATCGTACTCTACGACAGCGCGCCCGTCGTCGGGGCGGAGCACGGCGAGGAGCTGATGCGACAGCTGGAGGAGTACGCGGCCCGCTCCGAAGGAGACTCCGGTCTGCCCGACGTGCTCGCCGCGTTCCAGTCGCTCGGCTCGCTGTCGTCCGACGAAGACGTGACCAAGGCCGTGCGCGGCATCCTGCCCGCGTACTTCGCCGACTTCCGCGGCCGCTTCGCGGACTTCGGCGCGCTGCAGGGCCAGGTGAGTGGCGTGTACATCTCCGGCCGCGACGCCGACGGCACCCCCGAGCTGTTCGACGACCGCCCGGTGCTGAACACGATCGGGGTGCCGGCACTCGTGGTCGTCGGCCGCTACGACGTGATCTGCGGGGTGCGCTGGGGCCGCGAGCTGCACGACGGGATCCCGGGCTCGCGGCTCGTGGTCCTGGAGCACAGCGGGCACTTCGGCCACCTGGAGGAGCCCGGGCTGTTCGCCGACGCGGTGGTCGGTTTCGCCAAGGGCCTGGACCACTGACGCACCCTGGGTGAACGGCATTCACCAGTACGCGGTTCGCACGGTTCGCCGGTTCTTGACAAGATGGACCCCTCGGACCGGACGAGTACGCAGGTGATGATGGTGAGCAGTCCCTTTGGTGGTGGACGGCCGGCCGGGCCGCCGCGGCTTCCGACGCCGCCCACCGGCTGGCCGATCGGGTCGTACGGCACTTACCGGGAAGCCCAGCGCGCGGTGGACTTCCTGGCGGAGAGCGAGTTCGCGGTCACGGATGTGACGATCGTCGGGGTGGACCTGATGCTCGTGGAGCGCGTGATCGGCAGGCTCACGTGGGGCCGGGTCCTGGGCGCGGGAGCGATGTCGGGCGCGTGGTTCGGCTTGTTCGCCGGGCTGATGCTGGGCCTGTTCGTGAACCAGGGCTTCGCGTTGCAACTGCTCACCGGGCTCGTGCTCGGCGTCCTTTCGGGTCTGTTGTTCGCCGGCATCGGCTACCGCGCGTCCCGCGGGCGCCGTGACTTCTCGTCCGCGAGCCAATTGGTGGCCGGCCGTTACGACGTGCTGTGCCAGCCGCGTTCGGCCGAACAGGGGCGGGAACTGCTCTCGAAGCTGGCGTTGAAGCCGCCGCCCGCCACCGCCTGACACCCGTTTTCGCGCTGCCCGGCGCCGCATCCCGTGGTGCCGGGCAGTGAAGAACAGGGGGCGGATTAGGGGCGTCCTAGGCCGAATTCGGGTTGTGCCGTTGGCGAATTCGTGCTGAGTCACCCGAATGGAAGCAGTGCCGGTCCACAGTTCACCCCGGTAATTCCGGCGTTTCGCGCTGCGCAAGCCTGAATCGTTACGGATACTGCTTGCGGGGTGTGATCGCCGGGCATAGGTTGTCCGACACCAGTCGGGCGGCCGCGTCCTCCAGCGCGACCGGCCGAGCACTGGCACGTCGGGGTGCTGGCGCGACTCGCCTCATCGCGTCGTGATGCCTGGGGGCGTCACGGTAACCGGCGTGCGCGGGTGAGGAGGCTTTTGTTCGATGGGGAAGAAGAGGCTACGGGGTCGCTCGCCCGCCCGAATGGGCGCGCTGCTGGCCGCCGGATTGATGACCACGGGTCTGCTCGCCGCGTGTGGCACAGGCTCGGGACCGATGAAGATCAACGTGTACTACGCGCCCGAGGACAATTTCCAGACCGTTGTGGACAACTGCAACAAAGCCGCGAACGGGCGCTACGAAATCGTCTACAACAAACTCCAGCGCGGTGCCGACGACCAGCGAATCCAGATGGCGCGCCGGCTCGCCGCCGGTGACACGTCGATGGACATCCTCGGTCTCGACGTGACGTGGGTGTCGGAGTTCGCCGAGGCCGGCTGGGCCGAGGAGTGGACGGGGCAGAACAAGGCCGCCGCGTCCGACGGCGTGCTGCAGGGCCCGCTCGAGACGGCCACCTACAACGGGAAGCTCTACGCCGCACCGAAGAACACCAACGTGCAGCTGCTCTGGTACGACGACCGCATCACCCCGAACCCGCCGAAGACGTGGGACGAGATGATGCAGATGTCGCAGCAGCTCAAGAGCCAGGGCAAGCCGTACAGCATCGTGTTCACCGGTGCGCAGTACGAAGGCCTGGTCGTCATCTACAACACGCTCGTCGAGTCGCTCGGCGGCCACATCCTGTCCGACGACGGCAAGTCCGTGGTGATGGACCAGGGCGCGGTGGAGGCGTTGCAGCTGCTCAAGCAGGTCACGTCGTCGGGCATCACGGACCCGTCGCTGACCAACCAGAAGGAGGACGACGTCCGCCAGACGTTCCAGCGCGGCAACGCCGCGTTCGAGCTCAACTGGCCGTTCGTCTACGCCTCCTACGCCGAGGAGAAGCCGCAGGACCTGTCGCACTTCAAGTGGGCGGTGTACCCGGAGGCGAAGGCCGGCATGCCGGCGAAGACGACCATCGGTGGTTACGACCTCGCGGTGAGCACGTACTCGCAGCACAAGCCCGAGGCGTTCGAAGCCGCGTTGTGCTTGCGCAGCGCGGAGAACCAGAAGTTCTCGGCCATCAACGACGGGGTGCCGCCGACCATCGAATCGGTGTACCACAACGACGTTCCACTCGACCCGTCGAAGCCGGCGTCGAACGACAACCCGAACATGGCCATCAAGTACCCGATGCGCGACACCATCCTCGACGCGTTGAAGACCGCCGCGGTGCGCCCGCTTTCCCCGGCGTACCAGAACGCGTCCACGGTCATGTCGAAGATCCTGTCGCCGCCTTCGGAGATCGACCCGCCCGTGACGGCCCAGCAGCTGCGGGAACAACTCAGTGACGCGCTCCAGTCGAAGGGAGTGATCCCGTGACCGTCCAGGACCCCTCAACCGGCACCGCCGAACCCACCGGCGCACCGCCCGCGCACGAGGCCGTGAGCCACCGCAAGGGAAAACCCGTTCTCAGTGAGGGGAAGAGGGCCGAACGGCGGCTGGGCCTGTGGCTCTGCGCGCCGGCCTTCATCGTGATGATCGCGGTGACGGGCTACCCGATCGTCTACTCGATCTGGCTTTCGCTGCAGCGCTACGACCTGAGGTTCCCCGCGCAGCAGGAGTTCATCGGGTTCGCCAACTACGGGGCCGTGCTCACGAGCTCCTACTGGTGGACCGCGTTCGGCACCACGATGTTCCTGACCGTGGTGTCGGTGGCGATCGAGTTCGTGCTCGGCATGGCGCTCGCGCTGATCATGCACCGCACGCTCGTGGGCCGCGGGCTCGTGCGCACCGTCGCGCTGATCCCGTACGGCATCGTCACGGTCGTCGCGGCGTTCTCGTGGTACTTCGCGTGGACGCCGGACACCGGCTACCTCGCGAACTCGCTGGCGTCGGGCGGCGCACCGCTCACCGAGCAGTGGCCGTCGCTGTTCATCATCATCCTCGCCGAGGTGTGGAAGACCACGCCGTTCATGGCGCTGCTGCTGATGGCCGGTCTCGCGCTGGTGCCGGAGGACCTGCTGAAGGCTGCCGCGATGGACGGGGCCTCGGCGTGGCAGCGGTTCACCAAGGTGATGCTGCCGGTGATGAAGCCCGCGATCCTCGTCGCGCTGCTGTTCCGCACGCTCGACGCGTTCCGCATCTTCGACAACATCTACGTGCTCACCAGCGGCGCGCAGGACACCGCATCGGTGTCGATGATGACCTACGACAACCTGGTCAAGGGTCTCAACCTCGGCATCGGGTCCACGATGGCCGTGCTGATCTTCATCACGGTGGCGATCATCGCGTTTCTCTTCATCAAGGTGTTCGGCACCGCCGCACCCGGCACGGACGACGGGGGTAAACGCTGATGGCCATCGGTGGTGCGGTCACGACCGGCCGCAAAGTGCGCTGGGGCGTCATCGACATCCTCGTCGTGGCGTTCGCGCTGATCCCCGTGCTGTGGATCATTTCCCTGTCCTTCAAGACGAAGGAAACGCTCAACGACGGCAGCTTCTGGCCCCAGGAGTGGACGCTCAAGAACTACGCCGACATCTTCCAGACGTCGGAGTTCCTGCGGGCGCTGGTGAACTCCATCGGAATCTCGGTGATCTCCACGGTGATCGCGGTGGTGCTGGGCACGATGGCGGCCTACGCCATCGCGCGCCTCGAGTTTCCTGGGAAGAAGCTGCTCGTGGGGCTGTCCCTGCTGATCGCGATGTTCCCGCAGGTCTCGCTCGTCACGCCGCTGTTCAACATCGAGCGCAACCTGGGTCTCTTCGACACGTGGGCGGGGCTGATCCTGCCCTACATCACGTTCGCCCTGCCGCTTTCGATCTACACGCTCTCGGCGTTCTTCCGGGAGATCCCTTGGGAGCTCGAAAAAGCGGCGAAGATGGACGGCGCGTCGCCGGCCCAGGCCTTCCGGAAGGTGATCGCGCCGCTGGCCGCGCCGGGCGTGTTCACCACGGCGATCCTGGTCTTCATCTTCTGCTGGAACGACTTCCTGTTCGCCATCTCGCTGACGTCCACCACTGCGTCGCGCACGGTGCCGGCCGCGTTGTCGTTCTTCACCGGGTCTTCGCAGTTCGAGGACCCGACGGGCCAGGTGAGCGCGGCCGCGGTCGTGATCACCATCCCGATCATCCTGTTCGTGTTGTTCTTCCAGCGTCGCATCGTGGCGGGGCTGACGTCCGGTGCGGTGAAGGGCTGACCCATGGCTGAAATCGTCCTCGACAAAGTTTCGAAGCGTTACCCCGACGGTGCGCTCGCAGTGTCCGAAGTGGACATCACGATCGCGGACGGCGAGTTCATCATCCTCGTCGGCCCGTCCGGCTGCGGGAAGTCGACCACGCTCAACATGGTGGCCGGGCTGGAGGACATCTCGTCCGGCGAGCTGCGCATCGACGGCAAGCGCGTGAACGAGCGGGCGCCGAAGGACCGCGACATCGCGATGGTGTTCCAGTCCTACGCGCTTTACCCGCACATGAGCGTGCGCGAGAACATGGCGTTCCCGCTGCGGCTGGCCAAGGTGGCCGACGCGACGGTGCGCGCGAAGGTGGAGGAGGCGGCGGAGATCCTCGACCTCACCGCGCACCTGGACCGCAAGCCGTCGAACCTCTCCGGTGGCCAGCGTCAGCGCGTGGCGATGGGGCGCGCGATCGTGCGCAACCCCAAGGCGTTCCTGATGGACGAACCACTGTCCAACCTGGACGCGAAGCTGCGCGGCCAGATGCGCACATCGGTGTCGAAGATCCAGAAGCAGCTGGGCACGACCACGCTGTACGTGACCCACGACCAGACCGAGGCCATGACGCTGGGCGACCGCGTGGTGGTGCTGCGGGCCGGGTACGTGCAGCAGATCGGCTCGCCGCAGTTCCTCTACGACAACCCGGCGAACCTGTTCGTGGCCGGGTTCATCGGCTCGCCGTCGATGAACTTCGTGCCGGCGACGCTGGAGAACGGTGAGCTGCACAGCCCGCTGGGCACCACGCCGCTCACCGACCGGATCCGCCGGATGGCCGAGGCCGCCAACGCGCCGCGCGAGGTGATCGTGGGCGTGCGGCCGGAGCACTTCGAGGACGCGGCGCTCGTCGACTCCGCCCAGCGTGGCGAGGGTTCCACGTTCACCGCGCACATCGATGTGCTCGAGTCGATGGGCTCGGAGAAGTTCGCGCACTTCACCGTGGAAGGCGAGGTGGCCACGTCGGCCGAGCTCGCCGAGCTGGCCGCCGACAGCGGTTCCGCCGACGTGCCGGGCGCCGAGTCGCTCATCGTGGCCCGGCTCTCGGCCGAGTCCCAGGCCGCGGAGAACGCGGACCTGGAGATCTGGTTCGACGCGGACAAGGTGAAGCTGTTCGACCCGAGCAACGGGCGGAACCTGACCTACCAGGAATAGGTTTCCAGTACGGAGGCCCCTTCACGCTCTGCTCGGGAAGGGGCCTTCGTCGTGTTCAGGGGATCTTCGCGAACACCAGCGCCGCGACCTGGCTCGCGACCGGGCACGCGGCCGCGCCGCTGGAACCGCTCGTGTCCACCACGCTCACCACCGCCTGCTCGCCGCGCCCCGGGGTGTCCGGCGACGGCTGAGTGGTCGTCAGGTGGCAGAACGCTCCGTCGGTGCTCTGGCGCGCCGTGCGGCCGCCGAGGGTTGCGGTCGCGCCGGTGGGTGCCTGTTTCTGCACGGAGAACGCGACGCTCACCGTGCCGCGGATGCAGGAGTGGCCCGACAACCCGGCCGAGGGCTGCGTGCCGGCGCCGGCGATCGCGTCGAGCTCGTGGACGTTGAGCAGTGCGCACGGGTCGACGCGGCCCCACGAGCGGTCGGGGAACTGGTGGTGGCGCACCTTGCCGCCGCTCGCGGCCGCGAGGACCCCACCGACCACGGCGTCGGCGTCGGAGCAGCGGTCGGCCGACGCGCCGGCGCCTTCGGCGTCGGTCACGGCGATGTTGAGGCGGATCCCGTCGGCGAACGTCACCACGCGCGAGCACGTCTTGTCGGGCGTGAAGCCGGCCTGCTGCACGGCGACGCCGTCGGGGAGCGGGCCGGAGTACTCGTACGGCTTCACGTTCGGGTCCGCGTCGGCGGCCAGCGGGCCCACGCTCACCGTGTGCTGGCGCCCGCTGCGCACGTAGTCGGTCCGGCAGTCGGTGAACGACGAGTCGGGGTCGTCGGCCGTCGCGCCGCGCAGGCGGGAGACGTCGAGCAGGCTGCAGTAGTCGAGCGTGGTGAAGTCGCCGAGCGCCGCCACGGCCGTCATCGGCGAGGGGGCTTGCGAGACGGGCGCGGGGGCGGCCGCCGAGGAGCAGCCGGCGAGCAGGAGCGCGCCACCGAGCGCGACGACAACGGGTCCGAAGGGGGAACGCACGGGGTGCAGTATCACCACGAATCGCGCGAAAAATCAGCCCTGACAGGGAAATCCCACACTGCGCTGTGGTGTCCGCGCAGGTCAGCGCCGCGAAATCGGACGCCGGTCCGTGCGTGGCGGGATGACCGGCTCGGGCCCTTAGGGGTCCGAATCGTCCCGGGGAGCGATGTGCTCGCGGCGCATTCCTGGTGTCCTTGAGTCACGAACCCAACGGGAGGGACCACGATGACCGCACCTGTCACGCAGAGGCTGAGCCGCCCGCGCAACGACCGCATGATCGGCGGCGTGTGCGCCGGGCTCGCCCGCCGATTCGGCACCACGCCGGGCAAGGTCCGCGTGCTCGCGCTGCTGTCCTGCCTGCTGCCCGGCCCGCAGTTCGTCGCCTACCTGATCCTCTGGGCCATCATGCCCAGCGAGTGAGGTCCGGCCGCACCGAAGCCGTGAAGGGCACCCGCGTGGTGCCCTTCACGGCTTTTCGCGCGGAACCGGGGGAGTGGCCGGATGCGGGTGGCGCGGCTGGCGCCACGCGCACATCGCCTGGTCGATCTCGGCCTGGTCGAGCCCCGGGTGCGGCAGCTCGGTCGCGCGGCCCGGCTCGGCGCGCAGGCCGTCGAGGATCAGCGCGAGACAGCGGCGCCACAGGTGCGGCTCCACGGCGCTGGTGTACTCCACCGCCGCGCCGACCATCTGGTGGATGAGCGGCAGATCGGTGGGCACGAGGTCGGCCCGTAACTGCCCGGACTCCTGCGCACGCTCCATCAGCCGCGTGATGAGCGGCACCATGTGAGCTTTCACCTCGGCCACGTGCTCGTGCCCGAACGCCTTGGACAGCATGATCTCCCGCAGCCCGCGGTCGGCGGAGTGCAGCTCGACCGTGCGCCACACGAAGTCGACGAATCCGTCCCACGGGTCTTCGGCGCCCAGCGCCTGCTCCGCGAGATCGGCGATGTCCTGCAGCTGCTCGACGAACATCGCCTCGACCAGGTGTTCCTTGCTGGGGAACCGCCGGTAGACGGTGCCGACGCCCAGGCCGGCGTGGTGCGCGACGTCGTCGAGCGTCGCCTCCAGCCCTCGTTTGCCGAAGACGGCGCGAGCGGATTCGAGGATGCGCCGGCGGTTGAGCTCGGCATCACGCCGCAGCGGCCGCGCCGGTGCGGCGTCCGGTGTCATGACGCCCAGGTTACCAAAAGAAGTCGAGGCACCATCTCCGGTTTTTGTGTACTTTGGGCCAAGTAAGGGGAGGGACCTACTCCACATAGCGCTTTGATCACTATCTGTGAGGGAAATCCACATGCCTGACTCGACGGCCACGCTCGAACGTCCGGGGGAGGACGCGCCGAGCCACGCCGAAAACCCGCACCACTCCAGACGCTGGGCCATCCTCGTGATGATCGGCCTGGCCCAGCTGATGGTGGTGCTCGACGCCACCGTCGTGAACATCGCGCTGCCTTCGGCGCAGGTCGACCTCGGTTTCTCCAACGACGCCCGCCAGTGGGTCGTCACCGCGTACGCGCTCGCGTTCGGCAGCCTGCTGCTGCTCGGCGGGCGGCTCGCGGACCTGTTCGGCCGCAAGAACGCGTTCCTCGTGGGTCTGGCCGGCTTCGCCGCGGTGTCCGCGATCGGCGGCGCGGCGAGCAGCATCGAGATGCTGCTGATCGCCCGCGCGGCGCAGGGTGTGTTCGGCGCGCTGCTCGCGCCGGCCGCGCTTTCCCTGCTCACCACCACGTTCACCGACCCGAAGGAACGCGGCCGCGCGTTCGGCGTGTTCGGCGCGATCGGCGGTGGCGGTGCCGCCATCGGCCTGTTGCTGGGCGGCGTGCTCACCGAATACCTCGACTGGCGCTGGTGCATGTTCGTGAACATCGTGTTCGCGGTCATCGCCTTCATCGGCGGCGCGCTGCTGCTGCGCCGCCAGGAGTCCGACGGCCCGCGCCCGAAGCTCGACCTGCCGGGCACGGTCAGCGCGTCGGCCGGTCTCTTCGCACTCGTCTACGGCTTCTCCAACGCCGAGCACGACTCGTGGGGCTCGATCTCGGTGTGGGGCTTCCTCGCGGCCGGGCTGGCGCTGCTGGCGACGTTCGTCGTGCTGCAGCAACGCGTGAAGCACCCGTTGCTGCCGATGCGCGTGCTGCTCGACCGCGACCGCGGCGGCTCGTACATCGCGATGTTCCTCATCGCGATCGGCATGTTCTCGATCTTCCTGTTCCTCACGTTCTACGTGCAGCAGAACCTCAAGTTCACGCCCATCGAGAGCGGATTCGGCTTCCTGCCGATGGTCGCCACGCTGATGGCGGCCGCGACCACCGCGACGGGCGTGCTGCTGCCGCGGTTCGGGCCGAAGCCGCTGGTGCCCACGGGCATGCTGATCGCCGCGGGCGGTCTGCTGTGGCTGAGCGCGATCGACGCCGGCAGCACCTACGCCGAGGGCGTGCTGGGGCCGCTCATGGTGCTCGGCGTGGGCATCGGCCTGTCGATGGCGCCGGCGATGAGCGTCGCGACCTTCGGGGTCGAGCTGCACGACGCGGGCGTCGCGTCGGCGACGGTCAACACGATGCAGCAGGTAGGTGGCTCGATCGGCACCGCGCTGCTGAGCACGCTCGCGGGCAACGCGGCGACGTCGTTCCTGGCCGGGCGCGCGCCCACGCCGCAACTCGCCGCGGAGGCGGCCGTGCACAGCTACACCACGGCGTTCACCTGGGCCGCGGTCATCTTCGCGGTCGGTGCGGTGATCACCGGGCTGCTGCTGCGCCCGGGCGCCCCGCGCGGCGTGGCCGTGGTGCAGGCCGTGCACGTCTGAAGCTCGCTGATCGGGGTGAACGGTCCCTTCCCTGCTCGGCCGGGAAGGGACCGTTCTTTTTTCAACACCGGTAACCCGCGCCGCGGCTCACCCGACTCACTGGACATGACGGACCCGGCGAAGGTCTTTTTCCGCGATCCGAGCTACGACGGCCAGTTCGCGCGCACGCTCAACGCCGCGGTGGTGCACGCGGCCGACCTCGGTGAGGCGTTCGCGACCGCGCGCGGCCTCGGCAAGCTCTCCGGCGGCGGCTGGTACGACGCGTGGTCGGCCACCGCGGACCGCGCGCGCGTCGTGGCGGACTCGGCGCTGGCCGCGGGGGACCGCGTGAGCGCGCGCCACGCGTTCCTGCGCGCGAGCGAGTACTTCCGGCAGGCGTACTTCTTCATTCGGTCCGATGTGGACGATCCACGGCTGCAGTCCGCGTACCGCGGTCACGTCGAGGCGTTCGCGGAGGCCGCGAAGCTCCTCGAACACCCCGCCGAAGCGGTGCGGATCCCGTACGAGGACACGACTTTGCACGGCTATTTCTTCGCGCCGCACGCGTCCAGCACGCCGCGGCCGACCGTCGTGCTGCCGTGCGGCTACGACTCCACGGCCGAGTCCGGCTGGCTCGACGTGCCCGGCGCCGTCGACCGCGGCTACAACGTGCTCGTGTTCGACGGCCCCGGGCAGGGCGAGACGCTCTACGTCCAGCACCGGTACCTGCGCCACGACTTCGAAAACGTGCTCACCCCCGTACTCGACTGGCTGCTCGACCGGCCCGAGGTCGACCCGGCGCAGGTGGTGCTCGTCGGCCGGTCGTTCGCCGGCTACCTCGCGCCGCGCGCCGCGACCGCCGAGCACCGGATCGCCGCGCTCGTGTGCGACCCGGCGCAGCCGGACCTCGGCGCGCGGGTGCCGTCCGGCCCGGCCGCGCTGGCGGCCGCGCCCGTGGTGCGGGTGCAGATGCGGCGCAACGCCGACCGCGCGGAGTTCTTCCGCGCCCGCATGGCCGCCCACGGCATCGACTCCGTCCGCGAGTACTTCGCCGAGCTGCGGCGGTTCACCATGCTCGCCGACGCGGCGAACATCACCTGCCCGGCCCTGCTCGTGGAGTCCGAACACGACTTCACGGCCGGCGGCGGCCCAACACTGCGCGACGCGCTCACCACCAAAGCCCAGGTCGTCCAGCTCACCGCGGCCGAAGGCGTCGACGGTCACTGCGCAGGCCTCGGCCAGCAGGTGTGGACGGGCACCGTCTACCCATGGCTGCACCGGACCCTGTCCACCTCACTTGTCGGCTGAAAACCGTTCCCACGCTGACTGCCGCGTCACGCCCAGTGCTTCGCCGATGCGCGCCCACGCGACTCCGCGCGACCGCAGCAGGTCCACCTGGGCCTGGATGCGTGCGTCGGCCTGGGCGCTCACCATGGCCATGCGCGGGATGCTCTGCAGGATCTCGTCGTCGGACTTCCGTTCCCACAGCGTCACTTCCGGCGTGGCCGGCTCGTGCTGCCCGGCGAGGATCTCGCCGCACAGGCTCACGCAGCCGTCGCAGATGTACACACCCGCGCCGGAGATGAGCTTGCTGACCTCGTCGGCGCGCTTGAGGCAGAACGAGCAGTAGCTGTCGTCGGTCATCGAAACCTCCCCAGGAACATGTCAGGACTCCCCTGACGCTAGCCGCGTCAGGGGAGTCCTGACAAGGGTCAGTGGCGACGGGAGCGCAGCGCCTCGATCACGTCGTCGTCCCAGCGGTGGGTGCGGATGAGCCGGTAGCGCTCGGCGGCGACCCACAGGTAGGCCTCGGCGTCGGTGCGGTCGCCGACCAGGTCGGCCTGGCGGAGCATGCCGGTGACGGGCGTGAACTCCTCGTCGAACCAGCGCTGCGCGAGGTTGGCGCGATCGGTGAAGCGGCCCTCGTCCTGCATCAGCCGGAAGCCCCACGCCTCCACGTGCTCGCCGAGCTGCGCGTAGTCCCACGGGTCCGACATGATCACAGACGCCCGCGCGTGGCCGGTCAGCGGCACGCGTTCGAGGAACAGCCGCCGGTAGTCCTTCACGATCAGGTCGCCGCGGTAGCGGATGCCGTTGGGGTTGAGCTTCGTGCGCACCGCGGTGACCTGAGCCTCTATTGTGGACAGACCCTGCGCGTGGGCGACGGACACGCGGTGGTGACCGTCGATGATGAAGTGCAGCTCGCCCACGCGATACACCTCGATCGGCGGGATCGCCTCCCCGCGGCGGGCCGCGAGCGCGAGCCGCTCCCAGCGTTCGCGCACGCGCCCGGACGTGGGGCGGAAGCGGCGGTCGAAGTCGCGGCTGCGGTCCACTGTGCCCACGATCGAGTCCAAAGTGATCACTCGCGGCCCGATGCGCGCCTCGCCGGCGTAACCCAGCGCGTCGACGACTTCGTGGAACGGCAGCATGATGTTCACGTCGTCGGGCTCGCGGCGCAGCCAGGTGGACAGTCGCGAAAGGACCTGGCCGCGGCGGGCGCGCAGGAAGTCGTGTTCGGCGTCGGCGCGCGGGAAACCCGTGGGTCTGGTCATCGCGGGAACTCCATGATCCGGTGGCCCACCACGTTGCGCACGCGGGTGGTGCCGACCACGCGGTCGGGCACCGGTTCGCCGTGCGGGTGGATGTGGCCGTGCAGCAGCCAGCGCGGCCGCAGCGTGGCGATCGTGCGGTGCAGGCAGGCGAAACCGCGGTGCGGTGGGTCTTCGCGGTCCCCGAGGTGCAGCGGAGGGGAGTGGGTGAGCAGCACGTCGACCTCGTGCCCGTCGCGGCGGCGCCACTTCGCGCGCCACTCGAGCCCGCGGGCCCGGCGCGACTGCTGGCGTTGGGTCCACTGGTTCGGGCCCTCGTTGTACCGGATCGAGCCGCCGAGCCCGGCGAACCGGAGCCCGGCGACGTCGACCACGCGTCCGTCGGCGTTGATCCCGCCCGCGGGGCCGGGCCATTCGGTGGGGAAACCGTCCTTCATGGACAGTCCGCCGTAACGGGTGTAGCCGCTCAGGTCGGGATCGTGGTTGCCCGGCACGAACACGCACGGCACGTCGAGCGCGCCGGCGAGGAACTCGAGGTAGTCGTAGGGCAGGTCGCCGGCGGCGACCACGAGGTCGACGTCGAGCGAGCGGACCGCACCGGTCCACAGCCGCTCGTCGACCTCGTCGGCCACCACCAGCGCCTTGGGCATGCGCCCAGAGTAAGGCCTGGCAGCGTTACTTCACGCGATCACTTCATGCCGTGAGAGAAACCCGGGTTGAGGGTGATCACGGTGATGATGCCGAGGATCCAGACGATCCCGAGGGTCAGGGCCCAGAACTTGAGGTTGGTCAGCAAACGAGGCATGGGAGTACTCCTGTAGCGCTACCGGGTGAAGGAACGGGGACCGCGTGGCGGCCTAGAGCCAGCCGTTCTTCCGGAATATTCGGTACAGGAGCAGGCAGATCGCGAAGATCACCGTGACCGCGATCGGGTAGCCGAACTTCCAGTGCAGCTCGGGCATGTAGTCGAAGTTCATGCCGTAGATCCCCGCGCCCATCGTGGGCACGGTGATGATCGCGGCCCACGCGGTGATCTTGCGCATGTCGGTGTTCTGCTGCAGCGAGATCTTCGCGACGGTGGCGTCGACCAGGGTGCTCAGCAGCTCGTCGAACGCGGCCACGCGCTCGGACACGGTCACGAGGTGGTCAGCGACGTCGCGGAAGTACGAACGCACCTCGTCGGGCACCAGCCGCGTGTAGCCCTCGGCCAGGCGCGAGACGGGCGTGGCGAGCGGCAGCACGGCGCGGCGCAGCTCCAGCACTTCCCGCTTCATCAGGTAGATCTGCTCGGCGCTCACCAGCGAGCGCGGCGCGAACACCTGCGCCTCGATCTCGTCGATGTCGGACTCGATGCGGCTCGAGACCTCGAGGTAGTGGTCCACCACGTGGTCGGCGATGGCGTGGACCACCGCGGCCGGGCCGAGGCTCAGGCGCTCCTGGTCGTCGTCCATGTCGCGGCGCAGCCGGGCGAGGCCGGAGTGGTTGCCGTGGCGCACGGTGATCACGAAGTCGCGGCCGAGGAACACCATGAGCTCGCCGGTCTCGACGATCTCGTTGGCCGTGGTCGGCGACTCGTGCTCCACGTAGCGGACGGTCTTGAGCACCAAGAAGAGCGTGTCGTCGTAGCGCTCGAGCTTCGGCCGCTGGTGGGCTTCCAGCGCGTCTTCCACGGCCAGCTCGTGGAGCCCGAACGTGTCGGCGATGCCCTGGATCTGCTCTCCGTCCGGTTCGTGCAGTCCGATCCAGACGAACCCCGCGTGCCGCTTGCGCACCTCTTTGATGGCGTCGGAATGCGTCCAGCGGCCGGGCAAGCGCGCGCCGTCGACGTACACCGCGCAGTCGACGACGTACGCCGACAAGGGCACAGGGATCGGCCGCTCGAGCATCGGCTTGGTGCGGCTGCCGCCGCGGCCGCGAAGGCCTCCGAGGGAGGGGATGGCAGGCATGGGATCTCCTGGGCTGGCGTCGTGGTGGAACACAAAGACGACGGCCAGGCGGACTTCAGCGTCCGTCCGGCATCACCGGCGTTCCCTGTTCGCCGGACCTACCAGGAGAAAAATCGGCCGGCCGGCTCGGCGGGAACGCTGGGACTACTAGGGAGCGGACTATCGCCACTACTCATGGGGCGTTCCTCACCTCCTTCAGGCCGGCGCGATCGTAAGACGCGGAGAGTGGTGGGGCTCGCGTTGACGCACGAACACCAATGGTCGAGGGTACTCCTCACCACCGGTGAGTGTCGCAAGTGGCTCAGGCGGCGTTACCCGGCCGGGAGTTGTTTCGAGGAGGAACACGGGTGGCCATCGCCCTGGAAGAGATCAAGCAGCGGTTGCGCAGGTTCGCCGAGGTCGAGGCGCGCGGCGTCTCGCCGCTGTACGACCACCTCGCCACGCAGTCGGCCGAGGACGACGACGTCGCCGGCCTGCTCACCGACGCCCGCGGCGGCGAGGCCCGCGGCACCCTGCTGCTGGCCGCGGCCCACCGCCTCATCCAGGCCGACCCAATCCACCCGCTGTCGCGCTACTACCCGTCACTGGGCGGTTTCGACGGCGTGGACAACGAGACCTGGCCGCTGTTCCGCACCTTCCTGCTGGAGCGCGCGGACAAGGCCCGCCAGATCATTTCGACGCGCTACACCCAGACCAACGAGGTCCGCCGCGCGTCGCTCGTGTACCCCGCGGTCGCGGCGGCGGCGAAGGAAGCGGGCGGCAAGATCGCCCTGCTCGAGGTCGGCTGCAGCGCGGGTCTGCTGCTCGGCCTCGACCGCTTCTCCTACCGCTACCAGTGCGACGGCGGCGAGCAGCTCGTCGCCGGACCCGCCAAGGCCGCCGTCGGCCTGCACTGCGCCCTGGACCTCGCGCCCGGCGCGGTGCTGCCGAAGCTGCCGAAGAAGGTCTCCATCGCCGCGCGCGCCGGTCTGGACCGTGCCCCCGTCGACCTCGCCGACGAGGACGAGCTGGCCTGGCTGGAAGCCTGCGTCTGGGCCGACCAGCCGGATCGCATCCGACTCCTTCGCACGGCCGCCGCGGAACAGCGCAAGCACGTCCCGCCCCTGATCGCCGGTGACGGCGTGGACGACCTGGCCGCGGCCGCGGCCACGTTGCCGCCCGAGCTGCCACTGGTGGTCCTCACCAGCCACGCGCTGGCCTACTTCGGCGACCGCCGGGCCGACTTCGTGGCCGCGTTGGCTTCGCTCGCGGCTACGCGCCCCCTGTGGTGGGTCACGGAGGGCTCTTACTCGGCCGGCCTCAAGCTCGTGATGCCGGATCGCACCGACCTGGACGCCCCGGCGCCCGGCTTGTCGGACCCCTGCGTGCTCGGCCTGGTCTCGTGGTCCGACGGCAAGCCTGTGGCCCGTGCGCTGGCTCGGACCACGCCGCGCGGGCAGCGCATGACCTGGCTGCCCGCCTGACGGTTCGCGCAGGCGCACCAGCTGCACGCTGTGTCACCTGTGTCACATTCACCCCATCAGTCACACCCGCGCACCGCTCGCCTATGCGTCCTCACATGCACAGGCATTGATGTGGAATTGCTCAACCCGCATTTCCCGTGCTCATCCGGCGATCGGTGCGGGGATAACACCATTCACCGACGTACGAAATCCACAAACATTCGCGCAAGCAATCGACGCACCGCGGAAATGCACCGACTCGACTCAGGCCCTTGGTAGCGCACCCCAGTCACGCAGCGTGATGAAAAGCAAGTCGACGAGCAGGCCTGAGGCGTCCAGTTCCACCAGTTCGGCCGAGTCGACCCAGCGGGCGTCGTCGGCGTCGTCGCCGGCGGTGAGGGTTCCGGCCGCGACGGTGCACTCGTAGTCCCGGATGTCGTAGGGGCCGCGGGCGACCATGCCCACGAATGTGTGCGGTGTCACGTCGAGTCCGGTCTCTTCCCGCAGCTCGCGGACGACGGCTTCAGTGTCCGTTTCGCCCTGTTCGACCCGGCCGCCGGGCAACGACCAGAGACCCCTGCCCGGATCGTGACCGCGCTGGATGAGCAGCAGTCTGCCCTGGTCGTCGAACACGATGCCGCCCACGCAGGGCACTCGGATGGCCATGAGTGTCAACCCCTGGATTCGTCACGCTGTACACGGAGAGTAGCCATACGGTACACTTCGGACGGCCTGCTGACCCATGCGCGGGACTTTCCTGCCGCGTGGGTGGTTGGTGCGGTACAACATAGAAAGTCAGTTTTCCGGTGCCACGTTTAGAGACGGGATTGATCGCTGTGAACGCGAAGAAGCTTGCGGGTCTCGTGGGTATCGCGTTGGTGCTGTTCTTCGTGATCGCTCAGCCGAACCAGGCGGCGGGGCTCGTCGGCAACATCGTCGAATTCCTCCGTAGCTCGGCCGAATCGGTGGTCTCGTTCGTCAGCAACGTGTTCAACGGCTGACGGAGGATAACCTCGAGACATGTTCGCGCCACGCGACCCTGACGAGTACCTGCTCGACACTGAGCGGCGGGTCATCCGCATCCGCCGCCACTGGGCAGTCCTGCTCTGGGACACGTTCGAGGCGGCGGCTCTGCTCGCCGTCTGCGTACTGGTCTCGTACCTGCTGCCACCGTCGTTGTGGGTGGTGCAGAACATCCTCTGGTACGTCGCGCTGCTGGTCGTGCTGCGGTTCGCCTACGCGGTGGTCCAGTGGTGGGTCGAGCGGCTTGTCGTCACGGACAAGCGGTTCGTGCTGACCAAGGGCGTCATCACCACGAAGGTGCTGATGATGCCCATCACGAAGGTCACCGACCTCACCTACGAGCGGCCCGGCTGGGGCCGAGTGCTCGGTTACGGGACGATGGTCGTCGAGTCCGCCGGTCAGATCCAGGCGCTGAACCGCATCGACTACCTGCCTCGGCCCGAGGAGTTCTACGACACGATCTCGGAGCTCGTGTTCGGCGACAAGCAGAAGCAGGCCGAGCGCTTCTCCATGATCAAGGCGCAGCGTGCCGCGAGGGGCAAGAAGCCCGTCGGCTGACCTGCGGGCGTTGTCCCAGGTACCGGCGTCGCTGTGACGCAGCGCATCGTCGAGAATGGTCACGATGCGCATCGACCTGCACGCCCACTCCACGGCCTCCGACGGCACCGACAGCCCTGCCGGGCTCGTCGAAGCCGCCGTCCGGTCCGGCCTCGACGTGGTCGCGATCACCGACCACGACACCACCGCCGGCTGGGCTCCGGCGGTGGCGGCCGTCCCGCCCGGGCTGACTCTCGTCCCCGGCGCCGAGCTGTCCACCGTGTCCGTCGACCCGGAAACGGGCTGGCGGATCAGCGTGCACCTGCTCGCGTACCTCTTCGACCCGACCGCGCCCGCGCTGGTCGCCGAGCAGACGCGCCTGCGGGCCGAACGCCGCACGCGGCTGCGCGCGATGGCGGCCCGCATGGCCGCCGACGGCCTCCCGATCGACGCCGACGAGATCATGGGCCTGCTGCCCGCCGACTCGCCGGCCGGCCGGCCGCACCTCGCGCAGGCGCTCGTGCGCGCCGGGCTGGTGTCGAGCGTCGACGAGGCCTTCGCGGAGTACCTCGGCAGCCGCCGCGGCTACTACGTGCCGCGCCACGACACCCCCGTCGAAGAGGCGATCGACATGATCGTCGCCGCGGGTGGCGTCACGGTGATCGCGCATCCGTTCGCCTACAGCCGCGGCGCGACGATCAGCGAGGACACCCTGCGTGACCTCGCCCGCCGTGGCCTGACCGGCGTCGAGGTGGATCACCCCAACCACGAGCCGGCCACGCGCGTCCGCACGCGTGAGCTCGCCGACGAGCTGGGGCTCATCCGCACCGGGTCGAGCGACTACCACGGCACGAACAAGACGATCGGCCTCGGCCAGGAGACGACCGACCCTGGTCAGTTCGAGCAGCTCGTCGCGCGCGCCACCGGGTCGCAGATCGTGAAGGGCTGAGATGGGCGTCGCGCAGTTCTTCGACGCGAAGCTGTTCATCAGCGCCACCATCACGCTCATCGTCATCATGGACCCGCCGGGCACGGTGCCGGTGTTCCTGAGCCTCGTCGGCCGCAAGCCGATGGCCACGCGCGTGAAGGCGGCGCGCCAAGCGGTGCTGGTTTCGCTGCTGGTCATCACGCTGTTCGCTGTTGCCGGGCAGGCGATCCTCGCGTACCTCGGCATCGGCATCCCCGCGCTGCAGGGCGCCGGCGGCCTGCTGCTCCTGCTCATCGCGCTGCAGCTGCTCACGGGCAAGGGCGGCAACGAACCCGAAGCGACCGACGACGTCAACGTTGCCCTCGTGCCCCTCGGCACGCCGCTGCTCGCCGGCCCGGGCGCCATCGCGGCGACGATCGTGTTCGTCCGTCAGGCCGACGGCCACCTCGGCGCCTACATCGCGCTGGGGTGCGCGATCATCGCCGTGCACTTCGTGATCTACACGTGCATGCGCTTCTCGGGTGTGGTCATCCGGCTGATCAAGGAAAGCGGCATCACGCTCGTCGCGAAGATCGCGGGTCTGCTGCTGGCGGCGATCGCCGTGGAGCTGGTGGCGAACTCCGTGAAGGGCTTCATCGCCGGGAACTTCTAGGCTCGGCCGGCCGGTCGCTGCCCGAGGCGTGGATCTCGCGCACCGACACGGTTTCGCGGTTGCCGGGCAGGGAGCCGCGGCGTTCGGCTGAGGGCCGCCCCCGCGCCGGAAAGTGTCGGTGGTGGTGCGTAGCGTGGACGCCGGAACCGAACGGGGGTCGAGTGAAGGAACAGCTGGGGTTCGATTTCGGCGTCGAGCAGCCGCAGCGGCTCACGAAGGTGTCGCCGGCGCGGCTGAGCACGTTCGAGGACTGCCCGCGCCGCTACCGCTTGAGCTACCTGCAGCGCCCGACGCCGCAACGCACCGGCCCGTGGGCGCACAGCACGCTGGGCGCGGTGGTGCACAACGCGTTGCGGGCGTTGTTCGACTTGCCGGTCGCCAAGCGCACCGCGCAGCGCGCGATGGCGCTCGTGGGCGAGTACTGGAAGGACGCGGGGTTCGAGGACGCCGAGCAGGCCGCGCGCTACCGGGCGCGGGCCAAGGGCTGGGTCGGGGAGTACGTGGAGGACCACGACGTCACCGAGGACCCGATCGGCCTCGAGCGCTGGGTGTCCGCGCCGGTCAGCACCACCGGCGGACAGCCAACGATGATCATCGAGGGCCGCGCCGACCGCATCGACCGGCGCGGCGGCGAACTGGTCATCGTCGACTACAAGACCGGCCGACGCGCTCCCGACGAGTACGAGGCCCGCGCTTCGCAGGCGTTGGCCATGTACGCGGTCGCTTCTTCGCGCACACTTCGCATGCCCTGCACCAAGGTCGAGCTCCACCACCTGCCCACCGGCACGATCGCCGCGGCCGAGCACACGCCCGACTCGCTCCGCCGCCACCTCCAACGCGCCGAAGAAACCGCGGGCGACTTACGCCTGGCCACGGATACCCTCGACGCAGGCGCCGATGGCGACGCCCTGTTCCCCGCCCGCCCCGACCGCCGCTGCTCCTGGTGCGACTTCCGCCCGAGCTGCGCGGAAGGTCAGCAGGCCGCGCCCGCGTCCCAACCGTGGGACCTCCTGGCGCCTTGACCGCCCTCCCTTCGAGCCGACGATTGGACGGACCCCCCACCGTGGCCTCACCCGACACCGAGGAACTGACCACCGCCCCCTTGGCCGCGGCGGACGTCGCCACTCGCGAGGGCACCCCTCCGTCGGACGCCCACGCCGAACCTCCGTCGGCTGAGGCTGACGAGCACGGCGAGCCTTCGGAACCTGTCGCGGAAGCGTCTGCCGCCGAGCCGCCGGCCGTCGACGCCAAGCCCGACCCGACCACGGCGACGCACTCGGCCGAGACGCCGGCCGAGTACGTGCCCGTCGCGGCGCCACAGCGGATCGAGGCCGTCGGCGCGGGGAAGCCGCGCGGGCGGTGGTGGCGGGGGTTCACCGGGTCGATCGCCGCGGGACTGGCCGTGCTGGCGGTGGGCGTGCTCGGTGTCGGCGCGGTCTGCCTCGCCACCGGGGCGCCGGGGCCGAGCGTGCTGTTGCTGGTGGGCCACCCCGTCGCCGCGGTCGTCGCGTTGGTGCTGCAGCGGCTCGCGGATCGGCGCTACGGCCGCGCCGCCGGGCTGGCGGGCATCGGGGTGCTGGTGGTCGCGTTCGTGGCGCTCACCGTGTTCTGGTGGGCCTGACCCGGGTGCTGTCCGAGGACGAAGCGGCGGAGCTGTACGACGTCCTACGGCCCGGCGGAAGGTTCGCGTTCGAGACGTGCCACCCGCAGGCAAAGGCTTGGGAGGACTGGATTCCCGCTCACCCGGTCACGGTCTCCCAGCCGCGTCCCCTCCGGCTGTAGCACGAGGTCGAGTCGGTCGTCGGCGGCGTTGTTGTCACGTTCACCGAGACCGCCGTGAGGGCACCGTGCCGCGAGATCGTCACGATCGCTAGCGCAGGGCGGCAACCACAGGACCGCGCTGCTCAAGCAGCACCGGCCCCAAAGCCGTAAGCCGCACAACCCCGCGGTACGCCCCACGGTCGACGCCGACCGTGCGGATCGTGGCGCCGTTGGATTCGTTGAGCACGGCCAAACCGCCGTTGATGGGGACGACGAGTTGGCGGGCGAAGGTGATGCCGGGGCCGCGGGTGCTGTCGAGGGTCCAGCGCGGGGTGAGGTCGTCGCGCGACAGGGCGACGGTCTTGGTGCCCGTGAACCAGTACACGCCGCTGTCGGTGCGAGTGGTCTGTTCGACGCCGCCCGCGGGGTCGCCGGCCAAATCACTGGCCGGCAGGTCCATCGGGTACGCGGAACGCTCGTTGCCGTCCGGGCCGTAGATGACCAGGAGCTTCTGGTCGGGCAGCAGCACGGCCGTGAAGTCGCCGGACATGGTGATCACGCGGGCGCGCGAGCCGGCCAGGATGCTGCTGAAGACGACCTGCGGCTCGTCCTCGTGTTCGGCCGTGGCCTTGTAAACGGTGAGGCGGTCGTGGGGATCGCCGGGGCAGCGCTCGATCACGCCGACCTTCTCGGCGGCCGCGGCGACCGTGCCGTACGTGCAGCCCGTGCGCGGCTGCTTGTTCGGGTTGACCATGAACGGGACCTGGCCGTACTCCATGCTCTTCACGAGGTCGTCGCGCCAGGTGTCGAGTAGGTGCTTGCCGGTGGTGGTCACGTGGCTGCCGTCGCTGACGAGCTGGGTGCCGAGCTCCGCGTCGCCGTTGCGCTGGGCCGTGATCTGGCCCGTGGTGGGGTCGAGCTGCGTGACCTCGCTGCAGCCCATTGCCTTGTGGTACACCGCGTTCACGCGCCCCCACGCGGTGTCCACAGTGCACAGTTGCAGGTTCTCGCGCGTGTAGTGCCAGCGGATCTGCCCGGTGAGCGGGTCGCGGCCCGCGACCTCGCCGCCGTCGGCGGTGGTCACGGTGTCGCCCTCGCCGATCGGCACGGGCGTGGCCGAGCTGGGCGCCTGCCACAGCTGCGCCATCGAACCCGGCACGGCCGTGGGCGCCGGCGGCAACGTCGGCGGCGGGGAAGCGAGCGCGCGGCTCGTGTGCAGGTTGTCGCTGTTCAACGCGACAACCAGCGTCACGACCACCACGACCACGGCGATCAACGCCGCGATCACGCGGTCCCGCCCGCTGTTCCACGGCGAGCGCCGCACGCGAACGGGAGGCCCCGTCACAGTGCTCGCAGAGCTCTGCGACGGGGGCAAAACATCTTCGGTGCCGAGGGGGCGGTGTGAAACCACCCCGGAGTCCGAAGGCGGTACAAAAGCCGGAACGTCCGGTTCAGACTGGTCCGGTGCGCCGTCTTCGTGGTCGCTCACGTACCTGACTCCCGCCGTCGGCTCCGCTGGTCCCCTCAGTCTGCCGACGCAGGTGTATCAGACGTCGCGGAGGGGCGGCGACGACGGCGCCGACGTGCCGGACGCTCACCCGTTTCTCCGGTTTCTCCCGAAGCCGAGGCCGACGCGGTGGCCGCGCCGGCAGGGCCGGTCGACTCCCCACCGCCACCACTACGGGTGCGGCGACGGGAGCGCGAGCGCTCCTCACCCGAACCTGAACCCGACGCAGCGGAGTCGGAGGAAGCAGCAGCGTCCGCCTTCTCGACCGCCTCAGCCGCATTCGCACCACCACGGGTGCGCTTGCGCGGAGCCCGCGTGCGCTTGCGCGGCGCGGCGTCGTCGTCAGAAGCAGAACCGGCGCCCCGGCCACCACGGCCACGGCGCTTGCCGCCCAGGTCCTCTTCCTCCTCGGCGGCCAGCCCGGCGCGGGTCCGCTTCGCGAGCGGGAGCCGGCCGGTGGTGCCCTCCGGGATGCCGAGGTCGCTGAACAGGTGCGGCGACGACGAGTACGTCTCCACCGGCTCCGGCTTGTCCAGACCCAGCGTGTCGGAGATCAGCTTCCAGCGGGGCATCTCGTCCCAGTCGACGAGTGTGACCGCGACACCCGTGCGCCCCGCGCGGCCGGTGCGGCCGATGCGGTGCACGTAGGTCTTCTCGTCGTCGGGGCACTGGTAGTTGATGACGTGCGTGACGTCGTCGATGTCGATGCCGCGAGCCGCGACGTCGGTGGCCACCAGCACGTCGACCTTGCCCGAGCGGAACGCGCGCAGCGCCTGTTCGCGAGCGCCCTGGCCGAGGTCACCGTGCACGGCGGCGGCCGCGAAGCCGCGCTCCACCAGGTCGTCGGCCACCTTCTGCGCGGTGCGCTTGGTGCGGCTGAAGATCATGGTGAGCCCGCGGCCTTCGGACTGCAGCACCCGGGCGATGACCTCCGGCTTGTCCATCGAGTGCGCCCGGTAGACAAACTGCGTGGTGCGCTCGTGGATCGCGCTCGCGTCGTTTTCCTCGGCGCGGATGTGCGTGGGCTGACGCAGGAACGTGCGCGCCAGCGTGATGATCGGGCCCGGCATCGTGGCGGAGAACAGCATCGTCTGCCGTTCGTCCGGCACCATCCGCAAGATGCGCTCGATGTCGGGCAGGAAGCCCAGGTCGAGCATCTCGTCGGCCTCGTCGAGCACGAGCCCGCGGACCTTGCCCAGCACCAAGTGCTGCTGCTCGGCCAGGTCGAGCAGGCGGCCCGGGGTGCCGATCACGACGTCGACGCCCTTGCGCAGCGCATCGATCTGCGGCTCGTACGGCCGCCCGCCGTAGATGGCCAGCGTGCGGATGCCGAGGTGCTTGCCGGCGCCCTTGAGGTCGTTGGCGACCTGGATGCACAGCTCGCGGGTCGGGACCACGACCAGCACCTGCGGGGTGCCGTCGCCGGGCACCTGCACGCGGTGCAGCAGCGGGACGCCGAAGCCCAGCGTCTTGCCCATGCCGGTGCGGGCCTGGCCGATGAGGTCGTCGCCCGCCATGGCCAGCGGCAGCGTGAGCGCCTGGATGGCGAACGTGCGCTCGATGCCGGCCTCGCCCAGCGCCTTCACGATCTCCGGCTTCACGCCGAACGAGGCGAAGGTGGGTGCCTCGGGCTCGACCTCGACGCCCGCCTGCAGCGGGTGCGAGGTGTCGAGCGCGGCCGGGCCGGTCTCGCTGTGCTCCAGCGCGACTGCGGGGGTGGTGGTTTCTTCGGTTGTGGACTGTTCTGCGGTCAGGGTGATCGCCTCTCTCGTGACCAGCGCGCACAGGCCGGTTGTCACTCGACACTCGACCGGGGGGTCTGGGCAGGCACCTTGAGGATCCGGCGCCGCAGCCGCCCTCCCGGGAATGCCGCTGGAGGCGTGCACGCACAATTGCAGCGAGCCCCGGCAGCCCTGGTGGCGCCGGTCGCCCGCCTGTTTCCCGCAGCCAGAAGACGTGCGGAAGCCTTGTCAATTCTTCCGCAGTGTACCTGGTCAGGAGTTTTTCAACACTACCGGGCGCGACGGCGCGGCGTGGGATCGGTCTCTTCACGGCGTCGACCACGGGTTCGGCGATACCCTCGTCGCCGTGACCGACCCGAAAGAGATCAGCGAAGGTGTCGTCGACCTGCTCGGCGTGATCGCCTATCTCGAGCTTTCCGCGTTCGACCGGATGGCCGAGGACGCCCGCACCGCGCCGACGCTCGCCGGCCGCGCCGCGCTCGCCTCCATGGCCGCGGCCGAGATCGGTCACTTCGACATGCTGTCGGCCCACCTCGCCGCCCACGGCGTGTCCGTCGACGACGCCATGCGCCCTTTCGTGGCCCAGGTCGACGCGTGGCACGCCTCGACGCGGCCCAAGTCGTGGCTGGAATCGCTGGTCAAGGCCTACGTCGGCGACGGCCTCGCGGCGGATTTGTACCGCGAGATCGCCAGCTGGCTCGACCCGGAGACGAAGGACCTGGTGCTCACCGTCCTCGCCGACACGGGTCATTCCGCGTTCGCCGAGCGCGAAGTCGCCGCAGGCATCAAGGCCGACCCGAAGACGCGCGACAAGCTCGCTTTGTGGGGCCGCCGGCTCCTGGGCGAGGCCCTCACGCAGGCCCAGTACGTGGTCGCCGAACGCGATGGCCTGGCCGAACTCATCGTCGCGGGCTCCGGCGACCTGTCGGGAATCGCCGGGTTGTTCCGGCGGTTGCAGCAGGGGCACACGAAGCGCATGCAGGCGCTCGGTCTCGGCTGAAGTGCCGGTTCACCACGCGGTGGCGCGACACCGCAGCGCTGCGGTTGGGCTAGCCTTGCCAGGCGTAACGACAACGAATTTCCAGCGGAGGTCCCACGTGGAGGTCAAGATCGGCATCAAGGACACGCCGCGCGAGCTGGTGGTGTCCAGTGGCCAGACCGCCGACGAGGTGGAGAAGCTGGTCGCCGAGGCCCTGACGGCCGGTGACGGGCTCTTCCGCCTCAACGACGAGAAGGGCCGCAAGTACATCGTCCCGTCCGACCGCATCGCGTACGTCGAGATCGCCCCCTCGGACGTCCGCAAGGTCGGCTTCGGCGTCGGCGACTGAGGCTCGCGAGTTCTGGCGGTTCTCGAGTTTTCGCGGTTTGACGAAAAAGCCGCCCTGGGCTTTGGCCCGGGGCGGCTTTTTCATGTCTTGGGGAGCTTTGGCGAGTCGCTGGGCCCTGAATCAGGCAGTCGCTGCTTCGACTTCTTCCAAGCTCGTCGGCACCGAAAACGGCGGCGTGGACGTCCCCGTGATCCGGTACCGCCCCCAGGGGTCCGGATCCGACAGCTCACCGTCGGCCGAACGATCCTCCACCACGACCGTGCAAGCCTTCTTCCGGCCGCCCACCGCCGCGGTCAGCTCGCCCGAGGCGGAAATCCGCCCGTACCAGTGGTAATACCCGTCGATCGGCTGGAAGTGGCCGCGCAGGTCGACCTGCACAGCCATTTCCACGCCAGCGACGACGAGGGTCGCAGTGCCGGCGTAACCGTCTTCGTCGCTCATGAAAAGCCTCCCAACGATGGAAAACAGCTCAGCCCGCGTCGCTGTCCGCCGGGGCGTCGGTCTTGGCGCGTCCGAGTTGGACGACCTTGTTCTCCTCCAGCGGCAGGTTCGGGTCGATCACCACGCCGTGCTGGCGGGTGAGCCCGTCGATGGCCGCCCAGATGATCTGCGTGAGGTACTCGACCACGGAGTCGCGGCTCATGGAGCGGCGGTCGAGCCACCATTCGCCGGTGCTCTGGACCATGCCGACGATCCCGTGCGCCCACGGTTCCGCCGCGCCGGAGTCCATGGAGAACATGCGCATGTAGTCGCCGAGCAGGGCCGTCAGCGCGGTGGCGATGACTTCCTTGTCCTCGGCGACGACGTCGGAGTCGCTCACCGTCTTCTCGTGCAGGCCGCCGCGGGCGAGGAGGCGGTAGAGGTTCGGGTGTTCCTCGATCACGGAGAAGAACGCGTCCAGCGCCATCCGGATGCGCGGCACGGGCGCGAGTTCCGCATTGATCGCCGGGATCAGGCGTTCGAAGAGGATCTCCGTCCCGCGCTGCCCGAGCGCCACATACAGGTCGGCCTTGTCCTCGAAGTGCCGGTACAGCACGGGTTTCGTGACGCCGGCCTCGGCCGCGACGTCCTCCATGCCCAGGTCCGGACCATGGCTGTCGAGCGCCCGCAGCGCGGCCTCCACGAACTCCGCCCGGCGCGCAATGCGGTGCTTGCGCCACCGGTCCCGCCGGGCGTCACCGGTCGCGGCTTCCCCCGGAGCCGGGTGCTTGCCGGACTGCTTGCTGGAGCGCTTGACACGTTCGATCACCCGGGTCATGCTACCAGAGGTAACTGTTACCTCAAGTTACAGCTATAGGAGAGAGGGCGAGCGATGACGCGGACGCTCAAGGAGACCGACCGGGAGAAGACCGCCGACCGGCTGCTCAAGTCTTCGGCGAACAAGTACTACGACCCCGATGTCGACATCGACTGGGACGCACCGCTCGTCGACGGCAAGAACTACATCCTCCCCGAGCGCTCGTCGCTCTATGGCACGAAACTCTGGGACGGGCTCACCCCCGAGCAGCGCATCGAGCTCGGCAAGCACGAGGTCGCGAGTGTCGCCACCACCGGCCTGTGGTTCGAGATCCTCTTGATGCAGATGCTGCTCAAGGAGGTCTACGACGAGGACCCCACGAGCTCCCACGCGCAGTTCGCCCTCACCGAGATCGCCGACGAGTGCCGCCACTCCACGATGTTCGCCCGCATGGCCGCGCGCATCGGCTGCCCCGCGTACGGCCCGGTGCCGGCGCTGCGCCAGTTCGCGAAGCTCATGCCCACCATCTCCTACGGCCCCGCCCGCTACGGCGCGATCCTCGTGGCCGAAGAGGTGCTCGACCGCCTGCAGCGCGAGCAGATGGTGGACGAGAACGTGCAGCCGCTGGTGCGCATGGTCAACCGCATCCACGTGCTCGAAGAAGCGCGCCACGTGACCTTCGCGCGCGAAGAAGTAACGCGCGGGATGGCCAAGCTGGGCAAGCACGAGATCGCCTACCAGCAGTTCATCATCGCGTTGATCTCGTACTTCGTCACGCGCGCGTTCATCAACCCCAACGTCTACAAGGCCGTCGGCATCCGCCCGCGCGACGGCGTCGAAGCGGCGCTGAACAACCCGCACTGGCGCGCGACGATCGCGTGGGCCGGCGAGAAAATCATGCCGTTCCTGCAGGAGTCGGGCCTGGTCGGCTTGCCGGGCCGCTACTTCTGGAAGAAGTCCTTCCTGCTGCCGGAGGGCAAGTGACCACGCTCGAACGGCTGCGTGACCCGGCGCGCGACCATCGGTTCATGGCCGGCGACGGTGCCGCCCTGCACGTCGAGACGTCCGGTCCGGCAGACGCACCGGTCACACTCGTGCTGGTGCACGGCTGGACGCAGGACCACCGCACGTGGGACGGCGTCGTCCGGCACCTCGGACCGGCCACGCGGGTGTTGCGCTACGACCTGCGTGGCCACGGGGGATCGTCGCCGGCTCGACGGGGGGCGGCGACGATCCCGCGACTCGCGGACGACCTCGCCGAGCTGATCGCCGAACGCGTACCGAACGGACCGCTCGTGCTGGCGGGCCATTCGATGGGCGGCATGACGATCATGGCGCTCGCCGAACGTCATCCGGACCTGCTGAAGGCGCGCGTCGCCGGTGTGGCATTCGTGGCCACGTCGTCGGGCCAGATGGACCGGATCACGCTCGGCATGCCCGGGCCGGCAGGGGCGATGTCGGCGCGGTTCGAGCGGCGGCTGGCCAAGGCGCTGGCGCACCGCAAGGGCGAACGGCTGCCGTTGAGCCCGGCGATGGTGCGGTCCGGCGCGCGGTTCCTGGTGTTCGGCGACAAACCGAAGCGCGGCGACGTGAACAGCGTCGTCGACCAGCTGCTGCGCGCGCATCCCGCGAGCCTGGGCGAGTTCCAGGACGCGATCTCCGTGCACGACTGCCGCGTGGCCTTGCGCGCACTGCGGACCGTGCCCGCGGTGGTGCTGGCGGGGGAGAAAGACCGGCTGTGCCCGCTGCCGCACGCGAAGGTGATCGCCGACGAGCTGCCCGACGCCGAGTTCATCCGCTACCCGGGCGCCGGCCACATGCTTCCGCAGGAACGCGCGGCCGAAGTCGCCGCGCGGATCAAGACCCTGCTGCCCGCTAGGACCCCTGCTCCATAAGGGACTTTAATGCCGAGACGGTCGCGGGCACATCCTCGAACACGGGGGTGTGCCCAGTGTCCACTGTGGTCAATTCCGCGTCCGGCAGGTGCTCCACCAGGTAGCGCGCGTCCGCCACGGACCGAGCCCGGTCGTGGACGCCGTGCAGCACCCGCACCGGACACCGGATCGACGCGAGCTCCGGCGTCAGGTCGAGATCGCGCTGGCTCGTCAGCACCTCCAGCGCGGCCTCCTGCGGCACGCGCGCGGCGTACGCGAGCAGGTCGTCACGCAGCTCCACCGGCAACGGTGAAGCGAACGACCGGTCCAGCACCGCCGCGTGCAGCTCCGGCCCCCAAGCCTGCGAAATCGTCTGAAGGATCCCGTCGACGTCACCGTGGCCCCGCATGTGCGCACCGGTGTTCGCGAGCAGCAGCCCGGCCACCAGTTCGGGGTGTTTCGCCGTGAGCCGCAACGCGATGCAGCCACCCGTCGAATGCCCCACGAGCAGCACCGGCCGGTCGATCCGCGAAGCGATCCGCTCGGCCACGTCCTCGATCCGCCACGGCCCGGGCGCCGACATCCAGTCCATGGCGTGCACGACGCCCGGCCACGCCCGCGCCAGGGGACCGAAGACCGCCGGGCTGCAGAGTGTGCCGGGGACGGCCACCACGAGCGGGGCCAAGCGCGTCAGCCGTCCTTGAGCGGGAAGCCACCGCCGATGCCGCGCCACGCGAGGTTGGCCGTGAGCGCCACGGCTTCCTCCTGGGACATCGACTGGTTGTGCTGCAGCCAGTAGCGCGCCGAGACCTGCGACATGCCCACCAGGCCCACGGCGAGCAGCCGGGCCTTGTCCTCGTCCAGGCCGGCGTCGGCGGTGATGGTCTCGGTGATGGCCTCGACGCTGGCGGACACCGCGCGGTCCACGGCCTCCTGCACGGCCGGCTCGCCGCGCAGGTCGCTCTCGAAGACCATCCGGAACGCGCCGGCGTCTTCACTCACGAAGTCGAAGAAGGCACCGACCGTGGCCGGCACGCGCTGGCGGTTGTCGCTCGTCGAGTCGAGCGCGCCCTTCACGCGGCTCACCAGGTCGTCGACGTGGCTTTCGAGCAGCGCGATGTAGAGGTCCAGCTTGCCGGGGAAGTGCTGGTACAGCACGGGCTTGCTGACGCCCGCCTCCTCGGCGATCTCGTCCATGGCCGCGGCGTGATAGCCGTTTTCGGCGAAGACGCGTTGCGCGGCCGTCAGCAGCTGGGCGCGGCGTTCGGTCCTGGGCAGCCGAACGCCTCGTTGCTGCAGTCGCGCCATTTCCGTCATTCTTCCTCCCGTCCACGGCTTCGCCGGGCAGTAGCACCGCCGCGTGAAGCGGGTTTGAGATTACTCGCGGGTACGCCCGGAACGCCAAGTGTCGGGCATCCTGGGGTGGTGACCACATCCACGACGCGCCCGGCGACCGCGACGGCGGTGCGCCCGGTTGTGACTCACGTGCCGCTGTCCACGGCGCCGTTGCCCGCGCTCGAGCCGGTGCTGCCGCCCTGGCCTGGCGTTGTCGAGGACGTGGGCGGTGTTTCGCTGAACGTACGCCGCACCCCTGGACCCGACGGTACCGTCGCCGTCTACGTGCACGGGCTCGGCGGGTCGTCCAGCAATTGGACCGACCTCGCCGCGCTGCTCGCGCCCACCGCGAGCGGCCGCGCGATCGACCTGCCGGGCTTCGGCTTTTCAGAGCCCGCCGCCGGCTTCGACTTCAGTCTCGACGAGCACGCCGAGGTCGTCGCGCGCTACATCGAGGGCCTCGACGCGGGGCCGGTGCACCTGGTCGGCAACTCGATGGGCGGCGCGGTCGTGCTGCTCGTGGCCGCGGCGCGCCCCGAGCTGGTCCGCACGCTCACGCTGATCTCGCCGGCGATGCCCGACCGCCGCCCGGACCCGCGGCGGCTGTCGGACCCGCTGATGGCGCTGGCGTACCTGCCGGTGGTGGGCGCGCGCGTGCGCCGCCGGCTGGCCTCGATGACGGCCCGCGAACGCGCGGCGCAGGTCATCAAGCTGTGCTTCTACGACCTGGCGAAGTTCCCCGAGCAGCGGCTCGACGAGCTGACCGAGGAGCACGGCGCCCGCGCCGCGCTGGCCTGGGCCGCGCCCGCGATGGCGCGCAGCACGTTCGGCATCTTCCGGCGCTGGAGCGCGGTCGGCGACGCGTCGCTGTGGTCCGTCGCGGCGCGGGTGAGCATCCCCACACTCGTCGTCTGGGGCCTTCACGACCGGGTGATCTCCGTGCGGCGCGCGCCCCGCACCGCGCGGCTGCTCCGACACGCCCGGCTGCTGGTCCTTCCCCGAACCGGGCACGTGGCTCAGATGGAACGCCCGAATGTCGTAGCGCGGGCGGTTCTGGGGTTGTGGGAGGCCGCCGAAAAGGGCATCTGGTAGTCCGAACGAGTGACAGATCATCTCTCGGTCATCAGCCGGTCGCCGAGAGCATCACGGTTCGAATATGGCACCCTGGGGCGGTGGACCGGCCGAAGGACGCACGAGGAGACGACCGGCGAGCCTCGTACGCCGGTTCAGCCAGGCGTGCGACGTCGGCCTCGTCAAAGAATTCGTCAGGCAGTTCGTCAACCAGCTCCAGGAACTCACCGCTCACGGACACGGGCTCCCCGCGCGTCGGCCAGTTCCGGCCGTCGAAGCCGCCCGCCCAGCGCGTGGGCGAGGACCGCTACCGCCCCGGCTCCCGGCGCACCAGCGCGGAGCCGCTGAAGGCGTCGTGGCAGCCGAAGGGTGACGAGGAGAAGCCCGCCGCCCGCAGGCCGGCCGCGAAGAAGCGCGGCGTCGGCGGGTTCGTGAAGACTTACGGCTGGCGCGTGTACGCGCTGCCGATCCTGGTCGTCATCACCGCGCTCGTCGTGGTGAACACGGCCACCAGCCCGGCCGAGCCCGGTTCGACCACCACCGCGGGCACCGGCGAATCGGCGGTGGGCGACGCGGCGGCCGGCGCGATCGACGGCGGCCAGGCCATCCCCGAGAACCCCGCAAAGCCGGCGGACGTGAACGTGCCGACGGCCGAGCTGCCCACGGGCGGCAACTACACCGAGAGCGGCAAGGGCACCTGGCACGTCGTGCCGGGCTCCGGCCCGACGGTCGGCAAGAGCGGCAAGCTGTACACCTACACCGTCGAGGTCGAAGACGGCATCGACCCGTCCAGCTACGCCGGCGACGACAGCTTCGCCACGGCCGTGCAGGGCATCCTGTCCGACCCGCGCAGCTGGACGTGGAACGGCAAGATCCGGCTGCAGCGCGTGGACGCGAGCTACCCCGACCCGAGCTTCCGCGTGAGCCTCACCACGCCGAACACCACGCACCGCGCCGACGCGTGCGGGTTTCAGATCAAGTTCGAGGCCTCCTGCTACCGCCGCAGCATGGGCCGCGTGCTCATCAACCTCGCCCGCTGGGTGCGTGGCGCGAAGGCCTACGGCGCGGACATGACGGGCTACCGGCAGTACGCCATCAACCACGAGGTGGGCCACGCGCTCGGCAACATCCACGTCGGCTGTCCCGCGACCGGCGACCCGGCGCCCGTGATGATGCAGCAGTCGTTCGGCGTCGCCGACGACTATGTGGCGATGCTCAACAACATCCCCGGCGGCGACAAGGGCAAGGTGGCCTCCGACCACCACGTCTGCGTGCCCAACGCCTGGCCGAACCCGACGCCGCCCGCGTAGAACCGGTCCCGCCGTACAAAGCAACCCTCGTCCCACGATCCGGACGCCGGGAAGCCCACCTTGCCTGTGGGCGTTGTGGATACTGGGATTGACTACGCGATCCACGCGAGTATGGAGGACCCGATGTCAGACACGGCACTGCCGCCGCTCGTTGAGCCGGCTGCGGAGCTCACGAAGGAAGAGGTGGCCCGGTACAGCCGCCACCTCATCATCCCGGACGTCGGGGTGACCGGGCAGAAGCGGCTGAAGAACGCGAAGGTCCTGGTCATCGGTGCCGGCGGCCTCGGCAGCCCTGCGCTGCTGTACCTCGCCGCGGCGGGTGTCGGCACGCTCGGCATCATCGACTTCGACGTGGTCGACGAGTCGAACCTGCAGCGCCAGGTCATCCACGGGGTGTCCGACGTCGGCAAGCTCAAGGCCGCGTCGGCGCAGGAGTCGATCGCCGAGATCAACCCGCTGGTCAAGGTGTACCTGCACGTCGAGCGGCTGGAGTCGGCGAACGCGCTCGAGATCTTCGAGCAGTACGACCTGATCCTCGACGGCACCGACAACTTCGCCACGCGCTACCTGGTCAACGACGCCGCCGTGCTGCTGGGCAAGCCGTACGTGTGGGGCTCGATCTTCCGCTTCGAAGGCCAGGTCAGCGTCTTCTGGGAAGACGCGCCCAACGGCAAGGGCCTGAACTACCGCGACCTCTACCCGGAGCCGCCGCCTCCGGGCATGGTCCCGTCGTGCGCCGAGGGTGGTGTGCTGGGCGTGCTGTGCGCGTCCATCGGCTCGATCATGGTGACCGAGGCGATCAAGCTCATCACCGGCATCGGTGAGCCCCTGCTCGGGCGGCTCATCAGCTACGACGCGCTGGAGATGAAGTACCGCGAGGTCAAGATCCGCAAGGATCCGGAGACCCCGAAGATCACCGAGCTGATCGACTACGAAGCCTTCTGCGGTGTGGTGTCCGACGAGGCCGCGCAGGCCGCTTCGGGCAGCACGATCACGCCGGCGGAGCTCAAGGCCAAGTTCGACAACGGCGACGACTTCGCCCTCATCGACGTCCGCGAGCCCGGCGAGTACGAGATCGTGAACATCAAGGGCGCGACGCTGATCCCGAAGGACCGCATCCTCTCGGGCGAGGCGCTGGCCGAGCTGCCGCAGGACAAGCCGATCGTGCTGCACTGCAAGTCGGGTGCGCGTTCGGCGGAGGCGCTGGCCGCTCTGCACGCGGCCGGGTTCAAGGACGCCACGCACCTCGGTGGCGGCATCCTGTCCTGGGCCAAGCAGATCGACCCGAGCCTGCCCACCTACTGACGGTTCCCGCGCAGGAAGGCCTCCCCGGTTCGCCGGGGAGGCCTTCCTGGCGTTTTGGGCGCGTGGCGGCGGGTGTGTCGGAAATATGAAAGCGTTCCGTGACCAGCGCGTCTTCTCGTTCGTGGCGCGCACAGGCGGGTACCTTCGGCTCTCGTGAGGTCCACTCTCGAACGGCCACCTGAGCGGGTGTGCGCAGCCTTCGGCGGCGACATCGGCCTCGTTTCGGCGTTGCCGGACTCGACGGCCTGGCGCTGCGGCGAGCTGGTGCTGAAGCCGGTTTCCGACCGCTCGCGCACGTTGTGGACCGCCCGCGCGCTGGAGCACGCCGACGACCCGGGCCTGCGGATCGCGAAGCCGGTGCGCGCGAGCGACGGCCGCTGGATCGTCGGCGACTGGTCGGCGTGGCGCTACGTCTCGGGCACGGCCGAGAACCACGTCGACGGCGCCATGCTCGCGGCGGTGAAGCTCCACCGCGCCACGGCCGACCTGCCGCGGCCCGATTTCCTGTCCGCGCGCGACGACCTCGACGCGGTGGCCGACCGCATCGCGTGGGAAGAGCTCGATCGCCCGCTCGACGAGGCCAAGGGCGGTCGTTGGTTCGAGGTGCTCGCGCCGTCGCGCCGGCCGATCAAGCTGCCGTTGCAGGTCGCGCACGGCGAGCTGCTCGCGGGCGTGCTCTTCGACGGTGACGCGGCGCCCGGCATCGTCGACTTCGTGCCGTATTACCGGCCGGGCGAGTGGGGCGCGGCGATCGTGGCCGTCGACGCCCTGGCGTGGGGCGGCGCCACCGGCGAGCTGCTCGACCGCTGGGCGCACCTGCCGGAGTGGCCGCAGCTGCTGCTTCGCGCGGTGCTGTTCCGCTTGGCGGCCAACGCGTTGAACCCGCGTTCGACGGGCGCGGCGCTCGACGGTCTGCGCGCGGCGGCGCGTGAGGTCAGCGCGATCCTCTGAGTTTTTCCGACCTCACCGTGAGGTCGCGGAAAGTGGCGAGTGATGTCAACTGCCTGAAACAATCAGGCATCTCCAGGTAACACGGCGTGCTTAGCGTCGGGGCCATCGCCGACCCCGAGGAGCGCCCGTGCCGCACGTCGACACGCATTGCCCCTACTGCGCACTGCAGTGCGGGATGCGCTTGGCCGGCACGCGCGTCACTCCGCGCGACTTCCCGGTCAACGCGGGTGGCCTGTGCCAGAAGGGCTGGACGTCCGGGGAGCTCCTGCGTTCCGGCGATCGGCTGACCACACCGCTGATCCGGCGTGACGGTGAGCTGACGCCGGTGAGCTGGGCCGAGGCGCTGGACCTCGTGGCGGCGAAGCTGCGTGAGCTGCGTTCGTCGCACGGGCCCGACTCCGTCGCGGTGTTCGGCGGCGGTGGGCTGACCAACGAAAAGGCTTACCTGCTGGGGAAGTTCGCGCGGGTCGCGCTGGGGACGTCGCAGATCGACTACAACGGCCGGTTCTGCATGTCGTCGGCCGCGGCGGCGGGGCTGAAGGCGTTCGGGGCCGATCGCGGGTTGCCGTTCCCCGTCACGGATCTGGCCGAAGCGGACGTGGTGCTGCTGGCCGGGGCGAACCCGGCGGAGACGATGCCGCCGTTCGTGCAGCACCTGCGAGGTGCCGAGCTGATCGTGATCGACCCGCGGCGCACGCCGACGGCCGAGCTCGCGAGCCTGCACCTCGCGCCGGCACCGGGGACGGATCTGGCTTTGGCGTCGGGAATCCTGCACGCGGTGGTCGTCGAGGGGCATCTCGACAAGTCCTATGTGGATCTTCGCACGAACGGGTTCGACGAAGCCTGGCGCCTCGCCGCTGCGTGGTGGCCGGAGCGGGCCGAGCGCGTGACCGGGGTTGCGGCGGCCGATCAACGCCGAGCTGCCGAGATGTTGGGTGAGGCGCACAACGCGTACGTGCTGACTGCGCGGGGCACCGAGCAGCACGCGACGGGGACGGCGAACGTCAGCGGGTGGATCAACCTGGCGCTGGCGTTGGGGCTGCCCGGTCGCGCCGGTTCCGGGTTCGGCTGCCTCACCGGTCAGGGCAACGGCCAGGGCGGGCGCGAGCACGGGCAGAAGGCGGACCAGCTGCCGGGGTACCGGAAGATCGACGACCCGGCCGCGCGCGAGCACGTGGCCGGAGTGTGGGGTGTCGCGCCGGAAAGCCTGCCGGGGCCGGGGCGTTCGGCGACGGAGTTGCTCGAGGCGCTGGGGCAGGAGGGCGGGCCGAAGGCGTTGCTGGTGTTCGGCAGCAACGTCGTGGTGTCGGCGCCGCGGTCCCGCCGCGTCCAAGATCGACTGTCCGCTTTGGACCTCCTCGTGGTCGCCGACTTCGTGCTGTCGGAGACGGCCGAGCGCGCTGACGTCGTGCTCCCCGTGACGCAGTGGGCGGAGGAAGACGGCACGCTCACCAACCTCGAAGGCCGGATCCTGCTGCGCCGCAAGGCCGTCGACGCGCCGGTGGGCGTCCGGTCCGACCTCGACGTGCTGCGGGAGCTCGCCACCCGGCTCGGTCAGCCCGCCGAGCGGTTCCCGGTGGACGCCCCGGCTGTGTTCGACGAGCTGCGCGCGGCGTCCAAGGGCGGCACGGCGGACTACTCCGGCATCACCTACGACCGGCTGCGCTCCGGTGAGGCGCTGCACTGGCCGGTGCCTTCCGCGGAGCACCCCGGAACCCCGCGGATGTTCCTCGATCGCTTCGCCCACCCGGACGGCCGCGCTCGGTTCGCCGCCGTCGACCACACCGGGCCCGCGGAGCTGCCGGACGCCGAGTTTCCCTTGCAGGCCACCACGGGCCGGGTGCTCCAGCACTACCAGTCCGGCGCCCAGACGCGCCGGATCCCGGAGCTGGTGGACGTCGTGCCCGAGGTGTTCGTGGAGGTCCACCCCGACACCGCCGCCCGCGCGGGCCTCGCCGAGGGGGAGCGGGCGCTGGTCCGTTCGCGACGCGGGGAGACGGTCGCCCGCGTGCGGTGCGTCGCCTCGCTGCGGCCCGACCTGGTGTTCCTGCCGTTCCACTTTCCCGGCGAGGGGCGCGCGAACCTCCTGACGAACCCGGCGCTCGACCCGGTGAGCCGCATGCCGGAGTTCAAGGTGTGCGCGGTCGCACTGTCCAGAGTGGATGCCGGGGTGGCCGCATGAGCGCCCGGCACGTGGTCGTGGCCGGTTACGGCATGGCCGGCGCCCGGCTGGCCGACGAGCTGCGGCGCCGGGACCCGTCGGCGGAGCGGGTACGGCTGACGATCGTCGGCGCCGAGCCGCATCCCGCGTACAACCGGGTGCTGCTGTCGTCCGTGCTCGCGGGCGGGCTGAGCGCGGCGACGGTGCGGCTGCACGACGAGGACTGGGCGGCTCGGTCCTGCGTCGACCTGCGGCTGGCCACGTCCGTCACCGGGGTCGACCGCGCGAACCGTCGTGTGGAGACCACCGACGGCCCGCTGGAGTACGACGCGCTCGTGCTCGCCACCGGCGCCACGCCGTGGCTCCCGCCGGTCGAAGGGCTCGAGCCGGGGCCGGGCGTCGCGATGTTCCGGACCCTCGACGACTGCACCCGCATCCTCGACGCCGCCCGGCCCGGTGCTCCGGTCGTGGTGCTCGGCGGCGGGCTGCTCGGCCTCGAGGCCGCACGGGGCCTCGCCGGGCGCGGCGCGAATGTGACCGTGGTGCACCCGCACGGCCACCCGATGGAACGCCAGCTCGATGCCGGCGCCGGCCGCGTGCTCGCGCGGCGGCTCGCCGAGCTGGGCGTGACCTTCCGCTTTGACGCGACGGCCGCGCGCCACCTGCCTGGCGACGGCGTGAAGCTCGACGACGGCAGCTTCGTCCCGGCCGACCTCGTGGTGGTCGCCGCCGGCGTCCGCCCGAACACGGCGCTGGCCGAGGCCGCCGGGCTTGCGGTGGACCGCGGCGTGCTCGTCGACGACCTGCTGCGCACCAGCGACGGCCGCATTCACGCGCTCGGTGACTGCGCGCGCCACGCACACGCACCGGCCGGGCTCGTGCAACCCGCGTGGGAGCAGGCCGCGGTGCTCGCGGACCTCCTCACCGGCGCCGACACCGCGGCGCGCTACCGAGGCACGAGCGTGGTCACGCGGCTGAAGGCGCGGGGTGTCGACCTGACCGCGCTCGGTGAGACGCACGCGAGTGACGACGCCGACGTGCTCACGATCGACGACCCGTCCGGCGGCCGCTACGGCAAGCTCGTGGTCCGCGACAACCGCGTGACCGGCGCGATCCTGCTCGGCCTGCCCGACGCCGCGGCCACCGTCACGCAGTTCCACGACCGCGGCATCCCGCTGCCCGAAGACCGGCTCGCCGTGCTGCTCGGCCGCGCGCTGCCCGCGGGCGCGCCGGCCGCCGCGAGCCCTGCCGACCTGCCGGCGTCGGCGCTGATCTGCCGGTGCAACGCCGTGACCAAGGGCCGGCTCGTCGACGCGTGGCGCGGTGGCGCCACCGACGTCGCCGCGCTCGCCCGCACCACCCGCGCCACCACCGGCTGCGGAGGCTGCCACGACACCGTGTCGGCCGTCGCGGGCTGGTTGGCGGCGCAGTGAGCACCCGACTCTCTCTTGCCAAGGAGGACGCCGTGAAGAATCGCTGGATCGAGCACTGGACACCCGAGGACGAGACCTTCTGGGAGACGACCGGGAAGAGGATCGCCCGCCGCAACCTGTGGTTCTCCGTGTTCGCCGAGCACATCGGGTTCTCGATCTGGACACTGTGGTCGGTCGTCGTGCTGTTCATGGGCCCCGCGTACGGGTTCTCGGCGGCGGACAAGTTCCTGCTGGTGTCCACGCCGACGCTCGTGGGCGCGATCATGCGGCTGCCTTATACGTTCGCCGTCGCGAAGTTCGGCGGTCGCAATTGGACGATCTTCAGCGCGGCGTTGCTGCTGGTGCCGACGGTGCTGACGGCGATCGTGCTGCACCCCGGAACGTCGCTCGGCACGTTCGTGCTGATGGCTGCGCTGGGCGGCGTCGGCGGTGGGAACTTCGCGTCGTCGATGACGAACATCAACACGTTCTACCCGGAGCGGTACAAGGGCTGGGCGCTCGGCCTCAACGCGGGCGGCGGAAACCTGGGTGTCGCGGTGATCCAGCTGGTCGGCTTGCTGGTGATCGGCACAGTGGGTGCGACCGCGCCGCGGCTGGTGCTGTTCATCTACCTGCCGCTGATCGTGATCGCGGCTTTGTGCGCGGCGCTGTTCATGGACAACCTCGCCACGGTCCGCGGTGACACCAAGGCCATGCGTGAGGTCGTCCGATATGGACACACGTGGGTGATGTCGCTGCTGTACGTCGGCACGTTCGGGTCGTTCATCGGCTACAGCTTCGCGTTCGGGCTGGTGCTGCAGAACCAGTTCGGCCGCACGCCGTTGCAGGCGGCGGCGGTGACGTTCCTCGGGCCGCTGCTCGGTTCGCTGGCCCGGCCGCTGGGCGGCCGGCTGTCCGACCGGCTCGGCGGCGGCCGGGTCACGTTCGCGACGTTCGGCTTGATGGCGCTCGCCACGGTGGTGCTGGTGCTGGCTTCGTCGGCGAGCTCGCTGGGGTTGTTCACGGTCGCGTTCATCGTCCTCTTCGTCCTGACGGGCATCGGCAACGGTTCGACGTACAAGATGATCCCCGCGATCTTCCAGGTGAAGGCGCGCGCGGCCATCGACCTCGGTGGTGACGAGGCGGCGGAACTGCTCAAGGCCCGTCGCCTGTCGGGTGCGTTGATCGGGCTCGCGGGGGCGATCGGAGCCTTGGGCGGGTTGTTCATCAACCTCGCGTTTCGGCAGTCGTTCGCCGACGCGCACAGCGGGATTCCCGCGTTCGTCGGCTTCCTGGTGTTCTACGCGGTGTGCGTGGGCGTGACGTGGGTGGTGTACCTGCGCAAACCCGCGGTGCGGGCGCAGGTCGCGCTGGCCGGGGCGGAGGTCTGATGAGGACACTCGTGGTGGCCGGGCACGGCATGGTCGCGCACCGGCTCGTGGAGGCGCTGCGCGCGGCGGACACGGCCGGCGAGTGGCGCGTCGTGGTGCTGGCGGAGGAGAACCGGCCCGCGTACGACCGGGTGGCGCTGACGTCTTATGTGGACACGTGGGATCCGGCCGCGCTGGCCCTGCCGGGCGCGGACTACGCGGACGATTCCCTTGTGGATCTTCGCCTCGGTGACGCCGTGGTGGCGGTGGACCGCGAAGCTCGCACGGTGACGACCTCGGCCGGTCGCGTGCAGGAGTACGACGCTCTGGTTCTGGCCACAGGCTCGCGGCCGTTCGTGCCGCCGGTGCCGGGGCGGGAGCTGCCGGGTGTGTTCGTGTACCGGACGATCGACGACCTGGATGCCATCCGGGTGGCTGCCTCGAAGCCGGGCCGTGGGCGACGGTCCGCGGTGGTGATCGGCGGCGGGCTGCTCGGACTGGAGGCCGCGAAGGCGTTGCGGGACATGGGCTTGTCGCCGCACGTCGTGGAGATGGCGCCGCGGCTGATGCCGCTGCAGGTCGACGAGGGTGGTGGCGCGCTGCTGCGCCGGCTCATCCAGCAGCTCGACGTGACTGTCCACACGGGAACGTCGACGGACGCCCTCGAGGCTGACGGGTCAAGGCTGTTGGCCAAGCTCGGCAACGGTACGGAGCTGGACGTGGACCTCGTGGTGTTCTCCGCGGGTGTCCGCCCACGCGACGACTTGGCGCGTGAGTGTGGCCTGGCCGTGGGCGAACGCGGTGGGGTGCTGGTGGACCCCGAGTGCCGCACCAGCGATCCGGCCGTGTTCGCGATCGGCGAGTGCGCGGCCGTCGAGGGGCGGGTGTACGGGATCGTCGCCCCGGGGTACGCGATGGCGGAGGTCGTCGCGGCGCGGCTCACCGGGGGAGCGGCGTCGTTCCCGGAGCCCGATACGGCCACGAAGCTGAAGCTGATGGGTGTCGACGTCGCCAGCTTCGGCGACGCGCACGCGGCAACCGAAGGCGCGCTGGAAGTCGCGGTGAACGACGCCGTGGCAGGGACGTACAAGAAGCTCGTGGTCACCGACGACGGCCGGACGCTGCTCGGCGGCGTGCTGGTGGGCGACGCGGCCGAGTACCACACGCTGCGGGCACTGGTCGGCCGTCCGTTGCCCGCGGAGCCGGGTGCGCTGCTCGCGCCGGCCGGCGGCGGCGCGGCGGTCGGAGTGGAGGCGTTGCCGGACGAGGCCCAGATCTGTTCGTGCAACGGCGTTTCCAAGGGTGCGCTGACGCGGG
Organism: Amycolatopsis sp. NPDC050768; assembly: GCF_040654155.1. Classification (NCBI taxonomy): domain Bacteria; kingdom Bacillati; phylum Actinomycetota; class Actinomycetes; order Pseudonocardiales; family Pseudonocardiaceae; genus Amycolatopsis; species Amycolatopsis sp. NPDC050768. The sequence continues at coordinate 110,868 of NZ_JBFAHL010000001.1, read as the reverse complement.
CCATCCACGAGGAGGGCTGCGACTCGGTCGGCAAGCTCAAGGCGTGCACGCGAGCGGGCACGTCGTGCGGCTCGTGTGTGCCGATGTTGGCGAAGTTGCTCAACGCGTGCGGAGTCGAACAGTCGACGGCGCTTTGCGAACATTTCGCGCACTCGCGGGCGGAGCTGTTCGAGATCGTGCGGGCCACGCGCATCACCACGTTCAGCGAGCTGGTCAGCCGCTACGGCACGGGTTCGGGCTGCGCGGTGTGCAAGCCGGCCGTCGCGTCGATCCTGGCGACGCTCGGCAACGGCCACATCCTCGGCGGTGAACAAGCGACGCTGCAGGACACGAACGACAAGTTCCTCGCCAACCTGCAGCGCAACGGCAGCTACTCCGTGGTCCCGCGCATCCCCGGTGGCGAGATCACGCCGGAGAAGCTGATGGTGATCGCGCAGGTCGCGAAGGACTTCGGGCTGTACACGAAGATCACCGGAGGCCAGCGGATCGACCTGCTGGGCGCGACGGTGGACCAGCTGCCGGAGATCTGGCGGCGGCTCGTGGACGCGGGGTTCGAGTCCGGGCACGCGTACGGCAAGGCGCTGCGGACGGTGAAGTCGTGTGTCGGGTCGACCTGGTGCCGCTACGGCGTGCAGGACAGCGTCGGCCTCGCGATCGAGCTGGAACTGCGCTACCGCGGGTTGCGTTCGCCGCACAAGATCAAGTCCGGCGTCTCCGGCTGCGCGCGGGAATGCGCGGAGGCACGCGGCAAGGACTTCGGCGTGATCGCGACCGAGCACGGCTGGAACCTCTACCTGGGGGGCAACGGCGGCGCCACCCCGCGCCACGCGCAGCTGTTCCTGTCCGATGTGGACACCCCGACGTTGATCCGGACGATCGACCGGTTCCTCATGTTCTACATCCGCACGGCCGACCGGCTGCAGCGCACGGCACCGTGGCTGGAGGAGCTCGACGGCGGCCTGGAGCACCTGCGCGCGGTGATCGTGGACGACAGCCTCGGCATCTGCGAGGACCTCGACGCCGCGATGGCCAAGCACGTCACGGACTACGAAGACGAGTGGCGCGGCGTGCTGGAGGATCCGGAGAAGCTGGCGCGGTTCAGCTCGTTCGTGAACGCGCCGGGCACGCCGGACCCGTCGATCTCGTTCCGGCCGGAGCGCCTCCAACGGGTTCCGGTACTGCTGGGCGTTCCGGAGGTGCGGCGATGACGACATCGATCGAACGGACCTGGACGGCGGTGTGCGCGGTCTCGCGGGTGGGCGACTGCTCCGGCGTGGCGGCGCTGGTGGAGGGCGAGCAGGTGGCCGTGTTCCACGTCGGCTCGCAGTGGTTCGCTCTGTCCAACTGGGATCCGTGCAGTGCCGCGGCGGTGCTGTCGCGCGGGATCGTGGGCGACGCCGGGGGTGAGCCCGTGGTCACGTCCCCGGTCTACAAGGAACGGTTCTCGCTCCACACCGGACAGTGTCTGGACGCGCCGGGTGTTTCCGTGCCGGTCTATCGCGTGCGCGTGCGGGAAGGGATCGTCGAGGTGGGCTCCCCGTGACGGACGTGCTCCCGCTGGCCGGTTTCGTCGCCGGCATCACCGCGGCGCGCCGGGCGGACGAGCTCGGCGCGCTGCTGGTGCGCAAGGGGGCTGCCGTTCGGTACGGCCCGGCCATCCGGATCGTCCCGCTCGCCGACGATACGGAGCTGCACGCGGCCACCGTGCGGCTGCTGGGGTCCACCGTGGATGTAGTGGTCGCCACCACCGGCATCGGCTTCCGTGGCTGGGTGGAGGCCGCCGAGGGCTGGAACCTCGGCGATGCGCTGCTGGCCCACCTTGCCCGCGCCCGCCTCGTCGCCCGTGGCCCGAAAGCCACGGGCGCCCTGCGGGCCGCGGGCTTGTCGGAGGACTATTCCCCACCGTCCGAAAGCAACGCGGGCGTGCTGCAGCACCTGCTGGCGTCCGGTGTGGACGGTTTGACGATCGCCGTCCAGCTCCACGGCGAGCCCCTGCCGTTCTTCACCGAGGCCCTGCGGGCGGCGGGTGCGTCGGTGATCGAGATCCCCGTCTACCGCTGGGTCGGCCCGGCCGATCCGGGCCCGCTCGACCGCCTGGTCGACGCCGTGCTCGACGGCACCGTGGACGCCCTGCCCTTCACGTCCGCGCCGGCCGCCGCATCGACGCTCGCCCTGGCCCGCCGCACCGGCCGTCTGCCGGCGTTGGTCGACGCCCTGACGTCGCGCGTGGTCGTCGCCTGCGTCGGCCCCATCACGGCCGCACCCCTTGCGGCGCTGGGCATCCCCACCGTCCAGCCCGCGCGCTCCCGCCTCGGCGCCCTCGCCCGCATCGTCGCCGACGCGCTCCTGGTCCGCACCCCGTGCCTCTCCGTCGCCGGCCACGCGCTGGAACTGCGCGGCCACGCCGTCCTCCTCGACGGCGACTGGCACGACATCGCCCCCGCCCCCATGGCCTTGCTCCGCGCCCTGGCCCACTCACCCGGCCGCGTCGTCTCCCGCCGCGAACTCACCACCTCTCTCCCCGGCGGCGGCGAGGAACACGCGGTGGAGACAGCGATCGGCCGCCTGCGCACCGCCCTCGGCGGCCCGGCCGTGATCCAGACCGTGGTCAAACGCGGCTACCGGCTGGCCGTCGACCGGTGAGGCCGGCGCGGATACTGGAGCCATGCCGCAGCCGCACGAGACCGCGATCGCCCACATGGCAACCCTCGCGGCCGGTGCGCCCGCGGACCCGTCGTGGCGAGTGACCCTGCACTTCCACCCGGATCGGCTCGTCGCAGGGACACCGATTCTGGAACTGCTGGCTCGTGACGCGGTGTACCGGTCGCAGTTCGAGACCGGCACGGGCAACGGGGGCCTCACCGCGCACCCCGGCGGCGCCCGCTGGCGCTGGGAGAGCCGGATCTTCGCCGGGGCCTACGACGACGCACCGCCGGCGCAGCGGCCGAAGTACGGTTCGCTGAACTTCCGCCGACGCCGGATCGGTGGCTCACCGCGTTTCGGGTCGGCCCACCTGCGCCTGGCCGGGCCGGTTCTGGCTCGCACCACGTTCTGCTACCCCGACAGCTTCTTCGAACCCCGGCGATTCGGCGTCGCGTCGAGCCTGTCGGCGCTGATCGCGGCAGCCCTGGCGGACGACCCGGATCCGCTCGACGACTACGTCGAAGCGCACGTCCACGGTGTGCTCGATCTTCACGCCGACGTCGAAGCTGTGGTGCTGGACCCCTGCTACCGCGGCACTCCGATCGAGGCCGCTGCCGCCCGGTTGCCGTGCGCCGTCGAATGGCACGGCGGCTTTGTCCTGGCTACGAGCGAACTGCGTCGGTATCCGGAGTACCGAGGCTCGGAGTTCGTGCGGCTCGGGGAATCGCTGGCCCGTGACGGCCGCCTCGATCCCCGTGTTCTCGGTGACGCGTCGCGCGCCGGCCGGCACGACGAGCAGGCACTCAAGCGGGTCTGGCACTACGTGGCGAGGTTCGGCTCTGCCGAGCTTCGAGGATGAGCACGCACCGGACTGTCCGAAAAGGACGCAACCCGGTCAGGCGCGGCTACCGGCCGGCCGTCGACCGGTGAAGTCCGGCAGTACCAGCGCACTGTGCTCCGGGCGGCCCGGGCCGACGGGCAGCGTCGTGAGTTCGCGCAGGCCGGCGTTGCGTTCGGCAAGGGCTTCGGGCGTGGCGGGGAACATGGTGGCGTTGCCGACGGTGACGAGGGCCTGGTTGGCCTCGACAAACGGGCGCGCGGTCTGTTCGTAGGCGGCGAACGCCGCGGTGTGGTCGGCGTGCGAGGCCAGCTCGCCCGCCAGCACGTAGGCGCCGACGAGCGCGGTGCTGGAGCCCTGGCCCGTGAGGAACGACGGCGCGTGGGCGGCGTCGCCGACGAGGGCGACGCGGCCGGAGGACCAGCGAGGCAGGTGGATCTGGCTGACGATGTCGAAGAACAGGTCGTCGGCCGTGCGCATGGCCGCGACCAGGCGCGGGATCTCCCAGCCGTCGCCTTCGAAGACCTCGGCGACGAGCTCGCGCTGGGCGGCCGGGTTGCGGAAGGCGTCGAAGGGTGGCTCGGGGCGGGTGAAGTTGAGGAAGCCGAAGATGGTGTCGCTGTCGCCCACGGCGTAGAGGGCGGCGCCGCGGCCCGGGGTGGACCAGAGGACGCCTTCGTGGGCCAAGCCGAAGTCGTTGTGCATCGTGAAACCGGCGAAGCAGTAGCCGAGGTAGCGGTGGAACTGCTCCTCCGGGCCGAACGCCAGCGCGCGGACGCCCGAGTGCAGGCCGTCGGCGCCGATGACCAGGTCGAACGTGCGGCGCCGGCCGCTGCGGAAGGTCACGTCGACGGCGTCGCCGCGGTCGTCGAGGGCGGCGAGGCTGTCGTTGAAGAGGAACTCGACGTCGTCGCGGATGGTGCTGTAGAGCGCCTCGGCGAGGTCGCCTCGGCGGACCTCCAGGTCGCGGCCCTCGACGCCGCCGGCGATGGCGTCGGGGCTGAGCGACGCGACCGTGCTGCCGTCTTCGTTGAGGAAGGTGAGCCTGCGGCTGTCGACGTGGGCTTCGCGCAGCCGCGGCATCAGGCCCATGCGTTCGACCACGCCGAGGGCGGTGCCGCGGATGTCGATGGGGTAGCCGCCGCCGCGCAGGGCCTCGGCCTTCTCGACGACAGTGACGTCGAAGCCGTATTCACGCAGCCAGTAGGCCAGCGCGGGGCCGGCGATGCTGGCGCCGGAGATCAGGACGGTGGTCATGGTGTCTCCTCGATAGCTAAGTTAGGTATGCTTCTCGCGAGCGCAACGGGCCCTGGACGACTCCTGCGCTCGAGGCAACTATATAGCTAACTTAGGTATGTAAGAGGTGTGATGAGCGACACAGAAGGCCGGCTCGACCCGATGACGGTGCTGCCGCGCCTGATGCAGCTGAGCACGGTGCTCAACCGCAGCCACCTCGGGGAACGCGCCATGGAGCAGGCCGGCCTCGCCCTCGACCGGCCGGCGCTCACCGTGATCATCACCCTGCAGATGGCGGGCAAGCCGCTGCGCGTCGGCGAGATCGCCACACGTATGCAGGTCGTAGGGCCGCACGTCACGCGCCACCTGAACACGCTGGAGAAGCGCGGGCTCGTCCGCCGCGTCACCGACCCCGACGACCAGCGCGCCCGCCTCATCGAGCTCACGCCGGACGGCGTCGCCGCGGCCGGGCGCTACCTGCAGACCGTCCTGAGCTGGTTCACCGAGGCGGTGGCCGACTGGTCGATCGAGGACCAGCGGACGTTCGGCACGCTGCTGAACCGGTTCGTCGACGACCTGACGGCCCGGCTGTCCGAAGTGGAGTGACTAGCCCCAGGCGACGGAGAAATCCGCGTGCCCGCGAGCCGTGGCGGCCCGGGAAGCTTCTTCCTCAGCCGCATCCCGATCCGCCGCGCGAAGCGGGTCGAACGTGGTCACCGTGACGGCCAGGCGTTTGCCTGAACCGCGGGTGCGCCAGACGCCCATCAGCTCGCCGTCCACCAGCAACGCGCCGGGGCTGCCGAGGATCTTCCACACTTCCTTCGCGCGGGCCTTGTCCGGCACCAGCACGGCTTTGTCACGGGCCTGCGTGAACGGATCCAGCGGCGGCAGCAACCGAACCACCGACGGCGACGGCGGATTCTCCAGCGCAGCCACCTGATCGGCGGGCAGGAACGCCCGGCGACCGTCCACTTTGACCTCGACCAGATCATCAGGCCACGCAGCCGACAGAGCCGTCTTCGCCGTGCCCACGAAACCCGCCGCGTCGCCTTGGGTGGCGGGGCCGTTGGCAACGAGGTAGCCGCGCACCACGCGCGACACGGCCGCCGCGTCGGGCGAAGTGCGCATGCGGCCACGGTCTTCCAACGGCGCCAGCGTCGCCGGGGACTGGTCGGCTTCCAGGCGCACGCCGCCGTGGAGGGTGGCCAGGCGCATGAGCTGCTCCTGGATGTGCGTGGCGTTGCAGGGGCGGCACCAGCGGGAGTACTCGGGCGGCAGCTCGCGCGTGGCGGCGGCGCTCACCGCGCCCTTCGACATCGGCTGCGTCACGACCTTGCGGATGGCCCGCGCCGCGGTGAAGAGCACCTCCGACGCGGGCACGCCCGTCGCGCCGATTTCCTTTTTCTGCCACAGCATCCGGGCCAGGGCGTCGGCGTCGTCGAGGGGGATCAGCGACGTCACGAGCTCGCGCAGGTCTTCGCGCCGGTGGAAGTGCGGCGCGCCGCGGTGGGACCAGACGAGCACCACGCGCGGATCGTCCACAAGGGACGTCGGCTCCACCGGCGTCGAAGACCGCGCCGAGAGGGCGAGCAGGGCGGTGTCACGCATGCTGTCCTGCAGACCGAGGTCGAACAGCGGCGACGCCATCGGGTCCGCGAAGTCCCGGTGCAGCCCGTGCCGCGCGACCCGGTACGCCATCACTTGCTTGCGTGACACCTCGAGCACAGCGGCCTCCTTCAGCTCAGCGCGTAGTCGAAGGTGTACGACACCGTCGGTTCGCCCATCGTGCCCTTCACCGTGCCCGACCCGGTCAGGCCGGTGAGCTCGCCCGTCGCGGAGCCGGCCACGACGTCGAACTTCGACCAGATGCCCTTCGGGTCGAAGCCACCCTCGTGCCGGACCACGAACGTGCCGCGACGACCGTCCACGGTCGCGTCGAACCGTTCGAAGCTCGGCGACGTGGTGCCGCCGCCGTCGTAACCCTCGCCCGCGTAGTACAGCAGGTAATCGCAGATCGAATCACCTTCGATCACGCCGCTGTACTCCATCGTGGCGTGCGCGTAGGCCACGCGCGGGCCGCCTTCGCTGCCGCTGGCGAGGTGTTCGTCCCAGTTCTTCATGCTGAACGTGTTCATGGGACCCACTCAACCGCCCATACCTGTCAGCTTGTGTCAGGATTTTCGGTCATACTCGATTCATGCGCGCGTCCCGGCTGCTCACGGTGCTGCTCCTGCTGCAGAACCGTGGCCGGATGACGGCCGAAGAGCTGGCCGCCGAGCTGGAGGTCTCCGTCCGGACGGTCTACCGCGACATCGACGCGCTGTCGGCTTCCGGCGTGCCCGTCTACGCCGACCGCGGCCGCACCGGCGGCTACCAGCTGGTCGACGGCTATCGCACGCGGCTGACCGGGCTCACCGAGGAGGAGGCGCAGTCGCTTTCGCTGGCCGGCCTGCCCGTGGCCGCGGCGGAGCTGGGCCTCGGCACGGTGCTGGCGGCAGCGCAGCTCAAGCTGTATGCCGCGTTGCCGAAGGAGCTGCGCAGCCGCGCGGGTCGCGTCGCCGAGCGGTTCTACCTGGACGTGCCCGGGTGGCACCGCGGGATCGAGAGCCTGCCGGTGCTGTCCGCGGTCGCCGACGCCGTGTGGTCGAGCCACCGCGTCCGGATCCGCTACGAACGCTGGGGCCAACGCGAGGTCGAGCGCGTGCTGGAGCCGCTCGGCCTGATTCTCAAGGCGGGAAACTGGTACCTCGCCGGCCGGTGCGAGGGGTCCGATCGCACGTACCGGATTTCCCGGATCCTCGAGCTGACGGACCTCGGCGAGGCTTTCGAGCGACCGGCGGATTTCGACCTGCCTCGTTACTGGCAGGAGTGGTCGGAGCAGTTCGAGCGGCGCATGTACCCGCGGCTCGCGACCGTGCGCCTGTCGCCGCGGGCGCAGGGTCTGCTGCCGTTCTACGCGGGCAGCGTGGGGGCGCGGGCGCTGCGCGAGGCCCTGGACGGCGGCGCGGTCGCCGATGAGGAAGGCTGGCTCACGATGCGGCTGCCGGTCGAGCCGGGTGAACCCGCGATCGGCGAGCTGCTGCGGTTCGGGCCGCACCTGGAGGTGCTCGAGCCAGCGGACCTGCGGGCGCAGCTCGCGGAGGCGATCAGGGAGATGGGCGCGACCTATGGGTGAGCTGGACGGGGTGCGGATCGGCGTCACGGCCGAGCGCCGCGCCGAGGACCTCATCTCCGCACTGCTCCGCTACGGCGCGCAGGTGCGCCACGCGCCGACGATCACCATCGTGCCCCTCGCCGAAGACCCCGAGCTGCGGCTCAGCACCGAAGCCGTGCTCGCCGCGCCGGTTGCTTTCACGGCCGTCACGACCGGTGCCGGCTTCCGCGGCTGGCTTGCCGCCGCCGACGGCTGGGGCCTCAAGAACGACCTGCTCACGACGCTGGGCTCGTCGCGGATCTTCGCGCGCGGCCCGAAAGCCGTGGGCGCGGTGCGGGGAGCGGGGCTGCGCGAGGAGTTCTCGGCGCCGGGGGAGAGCAACGCCGAGCTGTTCGCCGCGCTGGTGTCCGCGGGTGTGGTCGATTCCCGCGTTGCCGTCCAGCTGCACGGCGCTCCACTGCCGGAGTTCACCGGGCAGCTGGTCGGCGCCGAGGTGGTCGCGGTGCAGCCCTACCGTTGGCACTCACCCGCCGACACTGCCCCGGTCCTCTCCCTGGCACACGACATCCAGGCGGGCGAAGTCGACGCCCTCGTTTTCACCAGCGCCCCGGCCGCCACCAACTTCCTCACCCTGACCGCCGGCACCGGCGCCCTCGACGTGGTGCGCGCGGGCCGGATCAAGACCTTCTGCGTGGGCCCGGTGACGGCGGCCCCGCTCGAAGCGCAGGGCATTCCGACGTGCCAACCGGACCGGCAACGGCTCGGTGCTTTGGTGAAGCTGGTGGTCTCGACGTTGGGGAGGGCCTGATGGGTGAGTTCAGGGGTTCGTTCGCGGTGCCGCTGGACGACGAACGCACTCAGCTCGAGGCGTTCATCGAGGAATACCGCGTGGGCATCGAGATGACGCTCGACGGGCTCACCGAGGAGCAGGCCCGCCGTCGGCTCGTGGCGTCGGCCACGACGCCGCTCGGGCTGCTCAAGCACGTCACCTGGATGCAGCGGGTGTGGTTCGAGGAATGCGTCGGTGGGACGTCCCGCGGTGAGCTCGGGCTGGTGCGGAGTCCGGACGAGTCGTTCCGGCTCGCCGACGACGACACCGTCGCCTCGGTCACGGCGGCCTACCGGGAAGCCTGCGCCACGGCCCGGACGGTGGTCGCGGATCTGGCGCTGGACGCCGTCGCGACCGGCCACCGGTCCGGCCCGCGCACCGTTCGCTGGGTGTACCTGCAGGTGCTGCGGGAGCTGGCCCACCACTGCGGCCACGCCGACATCCTGCGCGAACAGATCCTGGCCGCCTGAGCTCAGGAAGCCACAGCTCAGGAAATTGCAGCCACTCGCTCGCGCCCGACCGCTTCCTCACTGAGGCCGTGGCGCCAGTAGCCGGTGAAACAGATCGTGTCCTTGTCGAAGCCGCGCTCGCGCACGAGGTGCCGGCGGACGTGCTTCACGACGTTGGCCTCGCCCGAAACCCAGGCGTACGGCGCGCCACCGGGCAGGTTCGCGGCGCGCACGGCATCGAGCAGGGCTTCGCCGTGGGGCCGGGTGCCGCGCACGACCCAGTGCAGCTCGACGCCACCGGCCGTGTCGAACGTCTGGCGTTCGGCGCGGTCCGGGATCTCGACGTAGATCGAAGCCCGTGTCGACCGCGGCAGGTTCTCCACGATCGCGCCGATCGCGGGCAGCGCCGTCTCGTCGCCGACCAGCAGCTGCCACTCGGCGGTTTCCGGCACCTCGTACAGGCTGTGCGGCCCCACGAACGCGACCCGGTCGCCCTCCGCCGCCTGCGCGGCCCACGCCGAGGCCGGGCCCAGGGTGTCGTCGTGGAGCACGAAGTCGATGTCCACCTCGCCGAGCGCGGGCCGGAACGCGCGCACGGTGTAGGTGCGCATCGGCGGCCGGACCTCGTCGGGCATCGCGAGGTAGGACTGGTACCAGGACACCACGTCGCCGCTCGTCGGCGGGGGCGGCAGTTGCGGCTCGTCCTGACCGTCGAGCGGGAAGAACACCTTCAGGTAAGCGTCGGGTCCGAAGCCTTCGGTCGCGGCGAGCGTGGCGCAGTCGAACGTGACCCTGGCCATGTGCGGGGTGACCCGCCGGACCGCGGTGACCCGGCCGCGGTGCGCAGTCAGCAATGCCATTAGGCAAACCTAACCTAAGTGGCGGGGTTAAAACAGACCTTCGGGTTCCTCCTCCTGCGGCAGCCCGTCGGGACGCCAGCGGTACTCGCGCAGGTTCACGCGCTGGCCGTCGGCGAGCACGCCTTCCGCGCGCAGGAGTTCGAGCTGTCGGTGGGCCAGATGCGGCGCCGGAGTGCCGTTGGCGCGCAGGATCCGCTGCCACGGCAGGTCGTGCCCGTCTTCAGCGAGCACGCGCCCGACGAGCCGGGGTGAAGGAGCGCCGCTGAGTGCGGCGATGTCACCGTACGTCGCCACCGTGCCCGCCGGCACGTCGCTGATCACAGCCCGGATCCGTTCGTGAAGTTCGTCGTCCACCCGAGCACTGTGCCGCACGCCACCGACAGTTTCGACCGCCGGTCGCGCAACTGCGTGCCGGTGCGCCACCCGTGCGTGTCAGCGTGCTTCCATCGTAGGCGTGAACGGGCGGAGAACGGCGCAGGGCAGGGCGCGGCTCGTGCGCCCGCCCGCCGTCGGCGCACCCACGTTCACCTGGGACGCAGGCGCGCGCCGGCTGCTGTCCGCACCCGCCGGGTTCCTCCGCGTGCTCGGCGGGCCCGGCACCGGCAAGACGACCTTGCTCGCCACCGCGGCCGCGCGCCGCATCGCCGACGGCGCCGACCCGGAGAGTGTGCTCGTGCTCACCGCTTCACGCCGCGCGGCCGACGCGCTGCGGGCCGACATCACGCGCCGCCTCACGGCCGATCCCGAGCAGTCGTCGGTGTTGCCGCGCACGGTGAGTGAACCGCTCGTGCGCACGGTGCACTCCTACGCGTTTTCGCTGCTTCGCCTCGAAGCCCGCGCCGAAGAGCTGCCGCCGCCACGGTTGCTGGCCGGCGCGGAGCAGGACGTCGTCGTGCGCGACCTGCTGCAGGGCGATCTCGAGATCGGCGCCCCCGACTGGCCCGACCAGCTCCGTCCGGCACTGCTCGTGCCGGGCTTCGCCGAGGAGCTGCGCGACCTGCTGATGCGCGCGGCCGAGCGCGGGCTCGGCCCCGAGGACCTCGTGGCGCTCGGCCACCGCAAGGACCGCGAGGAGTGGGTGGCGGCTGGGCATTTCTGGGCGCAGTACGAGGAGGTCACGCAGCTGCAGGGCGCGGGCGGCAACGCGCTCGGCGTTCGCAGCGCGCCCGCGCTCGACGCCGCCGAGCTGGTCACCTCCGCCCTGCTCGCTCTCGAAGACGACGAGGAGCTGCGCGAGCGCGAACGCGGCCGCGTGCGGCACCTGTTCGTGGACGACGCCCACCACCTCGACCCGCTGCAGGTCCAGCTGATCCGCCAGATCGGCCAGACCGCGGCCGAGTTCGTGGTGGCCGGTGACCCCGACCAGTCCGTGTTCTCCTTCCGCGGAGCCGATCCCCGGCTGTTTGCCGACGCGGACTCCGACGGCGACCGCACGGTCACGCTCACCACCTCCCACCGGCTCGCCCCGGCCGTGCGCGAGGCCGTGACGAAGCTCGGCGCCACGCTGCCGGGCGCGTCGCAACACCGGAAACTCGTTTCTCCCCCGGGAAAACGCGGGGGCAAAGTCCGCGTCCGGCTGATGCCGACGCCGGCCGCCGAGGCGAGCTGGATCGCCGACCAGCTGCGCCGCGCCCACCTCATCGACGGTGTGCCGTGGTCCGAGATGTCGGTGCTCGTGCGCTCGCCCGCGCGGACTTTCCTGGTGCTGCAACGAGCTTTGCGCGCGGCCGGGGTGCCGATCGGCTCGGCGACGCAAGAGCTGCCGCTGGCCAAGCACTCCGCCGTCCGGCCGCTGCTGGCCGTGCTGCGGATCGCGGCCCAACCGGAGCTGCTCGACGTCGACCTCGCCGAAATGCTGCTGTCCTCGACGCTGGGCGGGGCCGACCCGCTCGCGTTGCGCCGGGTCCGCCGCGGCCTGCGCCGGCTCGAGCTGGCCGGCGGCGGCCAGCGCTCCAGCGACGAGCTGCTCGTGGAAGCCCTGCGCGGCGGCGACATCCTGGTCGGGCTCGCCGACGCCGAGGCGACGCCGGTGCGGCGCGTCGGCAAGCTGCTGAGCGTCACGCACCAGGCGGTCGCTCGCGGTGAAGGCGTGGAACAAGTGCTGTGGGAGCTGTGGGAGGCCAGTGGCCTGCAGGAACGGCTGCTGCGGTTCGTCGACCGCGGCGGCTCGCTCGGTGCGCAGGCCGACCGTGACCTCGACGCCGTGGTCGCGTTGTTCGACGCCGCCGGTCGTTATGTCGACCGGCTGCCGCGCGCGAGCGTCGCGTCGTTCGCCGACTACCTGTCGTCGCAGAACATCGCGGGGGACACGCTGGCGCCCGCCGCGATCCCGGGCGAGGGCGTGTCGCTGCTGACCGCGCACGCGGCCGCGGGTCGCGAGTGGACGGTCGTGGCCGTGGCGGGCGTGCAGGAAGGTGCGTGGCCGGACCTGCGCCTGCGCGGCTCCGTGCTCGGCGTGGAGCGGCTCGTCGACCTGCTGTCCGGGGTGGACGACGGCGACAAGGTCTCCGCCATCGCCCCGATCCTCGCCGAGGAGCGGCGCCTGTTCTACGTCGCCGCCGCCCGCGCACGCCGGACGTTGCTGGTCACGGCCGTGGCGGGCGAGGACGAGCAGCCGTCCCGCTTCCTCGACGACCTGGAAGAGAACGGCGCCGACGACGGCGCGCTCGACTCCCGCATGAAGCCACCCGGCCGTTCGCTGGTGCTGGCCGAGCTCGTCGGCGAGCTGCGCGAGGTCGTGTGCGACGACAAGGCCGACCCCGAACGTCGTGCCCGCGCGGCGAAGCAGCTCGCACGGCTGGCCGACGCCGGCGTGCCCGGCGCGCACCCCAGCACGTGGTACGGCCTGCTGCCGTCTTCCACCGACGAACCGGTGCACAAACCCGGTGACCTCATGCGGATCTCACCGTCCACAGTGGAAATTCTGGTGAAGTGCCCGCTGCGCTGGCTCGTCGAACGCCACGGCGGCAGCGACCCCGCGCAGCTCGCCGCGGTCACGGGAACGCTGGTGCACGGCCTCGCGCAGGCCGTCGCGGGCGGGCGCACCGAAGACCAGATCCAGGCCGCGCTCGACGACGCGTGGGTGCGCGTGGACGCCGGCGCACCGTGGTTCTCCCGGCGCGAGCGCAACCGCGTGGAGCAGATGCTGCGCAATTTCGTCGCGTGGCTGGAGGGCAGCCGTAAGGAGCTGATCGAGGCGGGTGTCGAGCAGGACATCGAGGTCGAGCTGCCGATGGGCGACGACGAGGTGCGCGTGATGCTGCGCGGCCGCGTCGATCGCGTGGAGCTGGACAAGGACGGCCGCCCGGTGATCGTGGACATCAAGACCGGCAAGGTGCCCGTGTCCAGCGCCGACGCCGAGCAGCACCCGCAGCTCGCCGCGTACCAGCTCGCCGTGCTGCTCGGCGCGATCGAGGGCAAGAACACCCCGGGTGGTGCGCGGTTGGTCTACGTCGCGAAGACCAACAACAAGACCGGCGCCACGCAACGCGACCAGCCGCCGCTCGACGACGATGGCGGCCGGCAGTGGCTCGACCTCGTGCGGTCGGCGGCGGCCGCTGCGGCCGGGCCCGGCTACCAAGCCCACGAGAACCCCGACTGCGACCGCTGTCCCGCCCGCAGTTGTTGCCCGCTGCGGCCCGAGGGCAGGCAGGTGACCGGCCCGTGAGCTTGCGGCTCATCGCCAACCCGGTCGAGCCCGCGGAGATCGCCGACGCACTGGGCCTGCACCGCCCGACCCCCGAGCAGGCCACGGTCATCGCCTCGCCCGTGGAGCCGTCGCTGGTCGTCGCGGGCGCCGGTGCGGGCAAGACGGAGACGATGGCCGCGCGCGTGGTGTGGCTGGTGGCCAACGGGATCGTGAGCCCCGAACGCGTGCTGGGCCTGACGTTCACCCGCAAGGCCGCGCGCCAGCTCGGCGAGCGCGTGCGCGCCCGGCTGCGCCGCCTGGCCGGGTCCGGGCTGCTGGAGAAGCTCGACCCGTCGGGCGGGTTGCGCGCCACGGTCGTCGCCGGTGAGCCCACCGTGCTGACCTATCACGCCTACGCCGGGCGGCTGTTGTCGGAGCACGGCCTGCGGCTGCCGGTGCAGCCGGGCGTGCGGCTGCTTTCGGAGACGTCTTCGTGGCAGCTCGCGCACCGCGTGGTGTCCACTTGGGACGACGACCTCGACACCGACCGCGTGCCGTCCTCGGTCACGGCGCAGCTGCTCGCGCTGGCCGGGGAACTCGGCGAGCACCTCGTGTCGACCGAACGGCTCGCCCAGTACACGACGTGGCTGTGCGAGGTGATCGAGAACGCCCCGCGCGCCAAGGGCCAGCGGACGGCGCTGCCGCAGAAGCTGCAGGAAGTAATGGCGGCGCAACGGTTCCGGCTCGCGCTGCTGCCGCTCGTCGAGGCCTACCACCGGCGCAAGCGGGCCGAGGGCGCGCTCGACTTCGCCGACCAGATGTCGCTCGCGGCGCAGCTGGCCGACGGCTACCCGGCCGTGATCACCGGTGAACGCGAGCGCTACGGCGCCGTGCTGCTCGACGAGTACCAGGACACCGGCCACGCGCAACGCGTGCTGCTGCGGTCGCTGTTCGGCGGGGGAGACCACGCGCCGATGCCGGTCACCGCCGTCGGCGACCCGGCGCAGGCCATCTACGGCTGGCGTGGCGCTTCGGCCGCCAACCTGCCGCGCTTCACCACCGACTTCCCGCGCCACGCCGAAGGGCGGCTCGCGCCCGCGCACGAGTTCGGCCTGCTCACAAGCTTCCGTAACCCGCCGCAGATCCTGGACCTGGCCAACGCCGTGGCCGAGCCGTTGCGGGCGCGCGGCCTCGGCGTCGAGCCACTGCGGGCGCGTGAGGGCGCCGGCCCGGCCGACATCGCCGTGGCACTGCTGCCGGATGTTCGAGCCGAACGCGAGTGGGTGGCCGACGCGCTGGCTCGGCGCTGGCTCGCCGAGAAAGAGGAGACGGGCAAGCCGCCGACGGCCGCCGTGCTGGTGCGCCGGCGCGCGGACATGGCGCCGATCGCGGCCGAGCTGCGGATGCGCGGGCTGCCGGTCGAGGTCGTCGGTCTCGGCGGGCTGCTCGACGAACCGGAGGTCGCCGACCTCGTCAGCACGCTGCGGGTGCTGGCCGACCCGCTCGCCGGCAGTGCGGCGGCCCGCCTGCTCACGGGCGCGCGCTGGCGGCTCGCGGCGGCGGACCTGGCCGCGCTGTGGCGGCGCGCGGGGGAGCTGTCTTCGCCCGTGCCACAGGCGGATTCCGAAGACGAACCCGTGCTGGTCACCGAACGCGCCGAGCAGGCCGGGCTCATCGACGCCGTCGACGAACCCGGCAAGCCCGAGCGCTACTCCGCGGACGGCTACCGGCGAATCCGGCGTATCGGCTCGGAGCTGGCGGCGTTGCGGCGGCGCCTCGACCAGTCGTTGCCCGAGCTGGTGGCCGACGTCGAACGCACGATGCTGCTCGACGTCGAGTCCCTCGCCCGGCCGGGCTCGGCCGGCCGCGCGCACCTCGACGCGTTCGCGGAGGTCGTCACCGATTACGCCGAGACCGCGCCGACCGCGACCCTTCTGTCCTTTGTGGACTACCTCAACACCGCGGCCCACGCCGAAGACGGCCTCACGCCCGGCGAGGTCGAGGTCGTGCCCGACCGCGTGCAGGTGCTCACCGTGCACTCCGCCAAGGGGCTGGAGTGGGAGGTCGTGGCCGTGCCGCACCTCGTCGCGGAGGTGTTCCCGAGCAAGCGCCGGTCCTCGTCGTGGCTGCGCACGGCGACGTCGCTGCCCGCGTTGCTGCGCGGCGACTCGGCCGACCTGCCTGAGCTGCGCGTTTCCGACGGCTTCGACCGCAAGGAGGTGCAGGAGGCCCTCGAACTGCACGAGGAGGGTTTCGTCGAGCGGGAGGCCGACGAGGAACGCCGGCTCTGCTACGTCGCGTTGACGCGGTCGGAGCGCGCGCTGATCGTGTCCGGCCACTGGTGGAACGAGAGCAGCACGCGCGCGAAGGGACCGTCGGTGTTCCTCACGGAGATCGCCGACGTGCTGCGCGCGGCCGAGCCGCCGATCGGCGTGCTCGACGCGTGGGCCGACGAACCCGCCGAGGACGAGGAGAACCCGCTGGTCGCGGACTCCCGCAAGGCGAGCTGGCCCGTCGACCCGCTGGGCGACCGGCGGACCGGGGTGTCGACGGGCGTCGAGATGGTGTTCGCGGCGATGGCGGCGCTGCCCGAAACACCCGAAGAGACAGAACCTGCGCCGGTGAAGGCCGAGCCCGAGCAGCCGGAACTGTTCGGCGTCGCCGAAGACGACGAGGTGCCGCTCCCGCCCGAACCCGACGAGTTCGACGAAGAACCTTACGCGGACGAAGAAACCTACGAGGAAGACGACGAAGACGACGAAGACGAGGTCGACCCCGAAGACCCCGACGGCTGGGCCGCCGACACCGACGTGCTGCTCGCCGAACGCGCCCGCGCCCAGGCCACTGTGGACCGAGTCGTACTCCCCACCCAGCTTTCCGTGAGCCAGCTCGTGGAGCTCGCCGCCGACGCCGAAGCGCTCGCCCGGAAGCTACGACGCCCGCTTCCGTTGCCGCCCAACACCTTCGTCCGCCGCGGCACCGCGTTCCACACCTGGCTCGAACAGCGCTTCTCCGGCGAGGGCCTGCTGGAGATCGACGACCTGCCCGGCGCCGCCGACGTCGGCGAGGCCCCCGACTCCGATTTCGAAGTACTGCAAGAAGCCTTCGAACGCAGCGAGTGGGCCGAGCGCGTGCCGCTGGCCGTGGAGGTGCCGTTCTCGGCCGACGTCGAGGGCATCACCGTGCGCGGCCGGATGGACGCCGTCTACGCGGATCCCGACGGCGGCTGGACCGTGGTGGACTGGAAAACCGGCTCCGTCCCGTCAGCCGACCGCCTGCCCGCGCTGGCCGTGCAGCTCGGCGCGTACCGGCTCGCGTGGGCGGCGCTGAAGAACGTGCCGGTGGACCGCGTCCGCGCCGCGTTCCACTACGTCCGCCACGGGCACACGCTCAGCCCCGCCGACCTCCTGGACGCCGAAGGCCTGAGGGACCTGCTCCGCCGTGTCCCGCGCGAATGACTGTCCCGCGCGAATGACTCAGGCGTTGTCGCGAACCTTCAACGCCCACTTCACGAGCGGCCACTGTGCTGTCAACCGGAACCAGGCCGCCGCGCGCACCGGCGCCGCCAGCTTCTTGCGTTCGAAGTCCAGCGCCATCTTCACGTTGCCGGGGAACACACCCACGAACAGCAGCGCCGCCGCGAGCCCGCCCAGCCGGCGGGTCCGGGGCAGCGCGATGGCCGCCGCCACGCCGAGCTCGGCGGCGCCCGAGACGTACGTCCACGCGCGACGCGAACCGGGGAGCTCCTCCGGTACCAGCGCGTCGTACTGCTTGGGGCGCAGGAAGTGCGTCAGGCCCGCGGAGGCGAGGAAACCGGCCAGCCAGTACGCGGGCCGTTGCGGCCTGCTCGAGTCGGACATGCGTCCAGCCTGCCACAACGTGATCAGCGCGACGGGTGTGCGGGCGATGACCTTCGGCTATCCTCCCCGCTGTGAGTGACGCCGAACACCCGCGGGGAGCCGGTGCATGAAAGCCTTGAAACGGCTGCCCTTGAACGTCCGGCTCAACGATCGCCCCGACCACGAGCTCGTCGGCGTGATCCGCATGCCGGAGTTCACCACGAGCCCGATGCGCTCGATCGTCAAGCGGATCATCGGCGCGCTGCTCGCCCTGCTGGCGACGGTGCTGATCGTGTTCGCCGACCGCGGCGGCTACCGCGACGTCAACGGCGACGGGGTGTCCTTCCTCGACGCGATCTACTACTCCACCGTCTCGCTCTCCACGACCGGCTACGGCGACATCGCGCCGGCCTCGGCCTCGGCGCGGCTCGTGAACGTCCTCATCATCACGCCTCTGCGCGTGCTCTTCCTCATCGTCCTCGTCGGGACCACGCTGGAGGTGCTCACGGAGCGCTCCCGGCAGGCATTCAAGATCCAGAAGTGGAGGACGAAGGTGCGTGACCACACCGTCGTCGTCGGATTCGGCACCAAGGGCCGCTCGGCCGTCAACGCGCTGCTCGGTGACGAGGACGTGCAGCCCAGCCGCATCGTCGTGGTCGACACCGACCAGCAGGCGCTGGAGGCGGCGAGCTCGATGGGCCTGGTGACCGTGCACGGTTCCGCGACCAGGGCCGACGTGTTGCGGGTGGCCGGCGTGCAGCACGCGAAGGCCGTGGTCGTTGCCCCGAACCGCGACGACACCGCCGTGCTGGTCACGCTCACCGCGCGCGAGCTGGCGCCGAAGTCGCACATCGTGGCGTCGGTGCGGGAGGCGGAGAACGTCCACCTGCTCAAGCAGTCGGGCGCGAACCAGGTCGTGGTCTCGAGCGAGACGGCCGGGCGCCTGCTGGGCATGGCGACGTCGACGCCGCTCGTGGTCGACATGGTCGAGGACCTCATCACGCCGGAGTCGGGGCTGGCGATCGCCGAGCGCGCCGTGGAGCCGTCCGAAGAGGGCGGTTCGCCGCGGCACCTGCCCGACATCGTGCTCGGCGTGGTCCGCGACGGCGTGCTCTACCGCGTCGACGCCCCGCAGGCCGATGCGATCGAACCGGGCGACCGGCTGCTGTACGTCAAGAAGGTCACCTCGGCCGACAAGGTCGAATCCTGATCCGTGACTTCCTGACCACTGGGTGACGGCCGATCGGCGGAGGGTGACGCCGATGGTCGGGACCTCACTGGGTTTTGCCCCGTGGATCTGGAACCATGGCGGCGTGCAGCTCTCCGACCTCACGAGCAAGACCTCAGTCCAGAGGTGGCTGCAGGTGGGCATCCCGGCTGCCGCCGGCGTGCTCGTGGTGGTGCTGGCGTGGCTCGCCGGGCCCGGCCTGTTCGGCATCGCGGGCGACGAGGCCGGCGCGCCCGTGCAGGCCGAAGTGACTCAGCCGGCCGCGTGTTCGGCGGGGAACCCGGTCGAGTCCGTCACGTTCAGCCTGGGCGGCAAGCCGCGCCAGGGCACGCTCAACGGCTGTGGCCACGCCAAGGGCGAACGCGTCGAGGTCGGCGTGCCCGTGGACGCTCCGGCCGACGGCCCGATCACCGTCAGCGCGGCCGACACCTCGGCGGGCGCTCAGGACTCGCGCGGCCCGGTCGCGCTTGTGCTGCTGGTCTTCGCGTGCTTCGCCGGCGGCACGTACGCGTTCCTGGTCATCAGGGGCTCGGGCAAGCTGGCCCTGCTGCACTGACCGCCTAGCTGACCAAGGACGAAGGCGCCGCGAACGTGTTGCAGTCGGCGATCCGGTTGGCCTTCGCGCCCTGGCGCCACCAGTAGGCGTAGTGCGCGTTGGTGCCGTGGTCGTGGCTGTGGGAGGTGTTGTCGCCGCGGGTCTCCTGGTCGTTCCAGGCCTTGTTGTACATGTCGCGGGTGATCGTGCCGCCCTGGTCCACGTGGGCGCCGAGGAACATGCCCGAGAAGCACTGGGCCTGCAGCTCCTTGCGCCGCGACATCTCCAGGCCCTCGGGGCTGTTCTGGCCGGCCGCGTAGATCTTCTGCCACGCGGCGTCCATGATCCCGGCGACCTCCTGCACGTGGTGGCCGTACTCGTGCGCGAACAACGCCAGGTAAACACCCGGGTTGTTGCCGTACTGGTCGGTCTGCAGCCCCGCGAAGGGCACGTACAGGTTGTCCTCGCAGTAGTACGCCGCCGTCGCGATGCCGACCTGGATCGTGCCGCACGCGGTTTCGAAGCTCGGCCCGGTGGGGAAGTGCAGCGCGGGCGGGGTGAACGGCAGGTTGTAGGCCTGGAGGAACGGGCCCCACGCCGCGTCGAGGCACTTGCTGGCCGAGGTGAAGAACGCTTCCGCGCCCGACTGCGTGCTCTGCCACGTCGGCAGGTCGCAGACGCGGTTCTGCAGCCCGGCGTTGGGGTCCTGCAGGATCGGGTGGTCGGCCAGCTTGAGGATCTTCTGCGGGCCGGCGGAGCTCGGTTCGGAGGACTCCGTCGGCGCCGAGGACGCGGTGGAGGACGAGCCGTTGTTCGGCGGCAGCTCGAACGCGCTGGTCGGCGCGGGTGCCGGCGGGTTCTGGTAGCCGGTGGCGTTGACGTGCTGGCTCGGCCGGTTCAGCGCGACGATCGCGACGACCCCGAGGACCAGCACCGTGACGGCACCGAGCGCGATCCCGATGATCGCGCCCGGCGACTTCTTCTGGTGCTGCGGCGGGAAGCGCTGCGGCGGGTACTGGCCCATCCACGGGCTCTGCGGTGGAGGCCCTTGCGGAGGTCCCTGAGACGGGCCCTGCATCGACGGACCCTGCATCGTCGGACCCTGGGGCGGGGGACCCGCGGGTCCCTGCCTGCCAGGCCCGTGACCCGGGACCGGCGGTGGTTGAACGGTCCCGCGAGGCGGCACCTGGCCGTAAGGCGGTTGCGTCATCAGGGCAGTCCCGGAGGGTCTCGGCACGGGCCGGGCGGCCCCCGGCTTCCGTTCAGCATATCGGGGGAACGGGGGGCGTACGCACCACTCGTGCCGACGCCGTCACCCGACCCGGGTGTCACCCCAGGTCTGGCCCGGTTTGGGCGCCTCTGGAAGAGTGAGCGGCAGCAAGTGACGGGTCGTGAATACGAGGGGCTTCGATGACAGACACACCCGGTTCGCCGGGGTCCGGCGCACCCGACGACGCGCCCACCCCGAGCCAGGGTTTCCAGCGTCCCGAACCGACCAGTCCTGAAGCGACCGGTTCCACGGGCACGCCCGCTTCCGGCACGCCCGCTTCCGGCACGCCCGCGTCCGGCACCTCGCAGCCCGAAGGCTCGCAGCAGACACCCGGCACCGGCGGCGTTTCGCCGCAGCAGCCCCAGACCTCGCAGACCCCGCCGTCCGGCGGCTGGCAGTCGCCGGGCCAGCAGCAGACCCCGCCGCCCAGTGGTCAGTGGCAGTCGCCCGGTCAGCAGTACGGGCAGCCGATGCCGCAGTACCCCGCCGGCGCCTATGGGCAGCAGGGCGGCTGGACCCCGCACGGCCTCGGCAAACCCGGCGTGATCTCGTTGCGCCCGCTCAACGTCGGCGACATCCTCGACGGCGCGATCACCGCCATCCGCCGCTACCCGGCGCTGATCCTGGGCACGTCGGCGGTCATCGCGGTGTTCGTGGCGGGTCTGAACCTCATCGTGCAGCTCGTGGTGCAGCCCGACCTCAACCGCGTCGCGACGCTCGGTCCGGCCGCCACGCAGCAGGAAGCGCTCGACGCGATGTACAACCTGCTGGGCAGCACCGCGTTGTCGCTGATCCCGACGCTGATCATCACGCTGCTCGGCCAGACGTTCCTCACCGGTTTCCTCACGGTGGTCATGGGCAAGGCCGTGCTCGGCCGTCCCGTCGACTTCCGCACGGCGCTGCGCGAAGCCGCGCCGCGGCTGCTTCCGCTGCTGGGCCTGACGGTCCTGTATGCGCTGGCCACCATGGTCGCCGCGATCTTCTGCCTGCTGCCGGCCGTGATCCCGTACGTGTTCTGGGCGCTCGCCAGCCCCGCGCTGATCCTGGAGCGCGGCACGATCCGGCAGGCGTTCGGCCGTTCGCGCACGCTCGTGTCGGGCGCGTTCTGGCGCGTGCTCGGCATCCTGCTGCTCGCCGCCGTGATCGGCTACCTGATCTCGGCGATCATCGCCATCCCGTTCGACCTGGGCTCGGGCGCGTTCTCCGGCCTGTTCGACCCGCAGGCCGCGGCGCCGGTCCAGACCACCGGCGGCCTGGTGCTGAGCGCGGTGGGCGTGGTGATCGCGAGGACGATCGTCGCGCCGTTCATCGCGCTGGTCACGGTGGTCCTCTACATCGACCAGCGGATGCGCCGCGAGGGCATGGACATCGAGCTGGCGCGCGCCGCGGGCCTCAACCCGCCGCCGGCGCCGCGGCAGGCGTGGTGACGTTCCTGCTCACCGACGTCCCGGTCGACATCGACCGGGACCCCGCCCGCCTGCGGGCGATCCAGGAGCTGAGCGACCCGTCGTACGCGGCCGCGCGGCCCGGTGTGCTGCAGCAGCTCGCACACTGGCTCGGCGAGAAGTTCAGCGAGCTGCTGAACAGCCTGTCCGGGGTGCCGGGCGGGCCGCTGGGTCTGTTGCTGATCATCGGGCTCCTGATCGTGCTGATCGTGGTGGTGCGGCTGCGCGTCGGGAAGGTCGGACGCGCGGCGCAGGCGGCGCGGCAGGTCTTCTCGGGCCGCCGCCGCAGCGCCGACGAGTACCGCAAGGCGGCCGAACAGGCTGCCGCACAAGGACAGTTCGCCGACGCCGTGCGTGAGCGCTTCCGCGCCATCGTGCGCGGCCTCGAAGAGCGGGCGCTGCTCGACTCGCGCACCGGCCGCACGGCCGACGAAGCCGCCGCCGAAGCGGGCGCGCTGTTGCCCGCCCTCGCCGCCGACCTCGCGGCGGGCGCCCGGCAGTTCGACGACGTGCACTACGGCGGCCGCCCCGGCACCGAAGCCGCCTATCGCGCCCTGACGGACCTCGACGACCGCGTCCGCCGTGAGCGGCCGGTGCTGGTGGGCGCGTGAGCACTTCTGTCTCGCCTGATCTCCGGCGTATTTGGCACGGCGTGCGGGTTCCGCTCGCGCTCCTGCTGCTGATCGTGCTCGTCGCGCTGGCGCTCGTGCTCAGCCGCGGCGACCAGACGAGCGGCGAGCTCGAGCCCGGTTCCTACGAACCGAACGGCAGCCACGCCCTTTCCCACCTGCTGCAGGAAGAAGGCGTCGACGTCCACCCCGTCCACACCATCGCCGAGGCGCTGGAGCAGGTCGACGGCGGCACGCTCGTGATCACCGCGCCGGACCGGGTGCCGGGCGACGGGCTCGTCGACCTGCGCCGCCGCGTCGCGCACCTCGTGCTGCTGGCGCCGGGGCCGGAGGCACTGTCCAAAGTGCTCCCGACGGTGAGCGCGGTCGGCAGCACCGACGTCGCCACGCTCGACCCGGGTTGCACGGTCGGCGCCGCGGTCGGCGCCGGTCCCGTGACGCTCGGCGGCACGCGCTTCCGCACCGACGACCCCGAAGCCCGCCAGTGCTACCGCGACGGCGACGCGCCGACGTTCGTGCAGGTCGCCGACCGTTCGGGCACCGTCACCGTGCTCGGCACGGGCGCACCGCTGACCAACGACCGCCTCGCCGACGAGGGCAACGCGGCGCTCGGCATGCGGTTGCTGGGCGACCACCAGCGGCTCGTCTGGTACGTGCCGTCGCCGACGGATCCCGCGCTCGCCGGTGGGCAGAAGTCCTTCTACGAACTCATCCCGCCCGGCTGGCGCTACGGCGCTTTGACGGCCGGGATCGCCGTGGTGTTGCTGGCTTTGTGGCGCGCGCGCCGCCTCGGCGCGGTGGTGAGCGAACCGTTGCCGATCGTGGTGCGCGCGGCGGAAACGGCCGAGGGCCGCGCGCGGCTGTACCGCCGGGGCGGTGCGGCCGGGCACGCGGCGGAGACGTTGCGGGAAGCGGCCCGCGCGCGGCTGCGCACGACGCTGGGCTTGCCGCGTGACGCCGAGGCGGCCGCGGTCGTCGAGACGGTGAGCGCGCGCACGGGCCGGAACCCGGCCGAGGTCGGCGGCGTGCTCTACGGTCCGCCCCCGGCCGACGAAGCCGGGCTGGTCCGGCTGGCGGACGAACTGGACAGCGTGGAACGAGAGGTGGAGCGGTCTTGAGTACCGAACAGACGCAGGCGCCGAATCAGGCTCAAGACGCGCGAGCGGCCTTGATCGCCCTGCGCGCCGAGGTCGGCAAGGCCGTGGTGGGCAACGACGCGGCCGTCACCGGGCTCATCCTGGCGCTGCTCTGCCGCGGCCACGTGCTGCTGGAGGGCGTGCCCGGCGTCGCGAAGACGTTGCTGGTGCGGGCTTTGGCGGCGTCGCTGGACCTGAAGACCAAGCGCGTGCAGTTCACGCCCGATCTGATGCCGGGCGACGTCACGGGTTCGCTCGTGTACGACGCGCACAGCGGCGAGTTCTCCTTCCGCGAGGGCCCGGTGTTCACGAACCTGATGCTGGCCGACGAGATCAACCGCACGCCGCCGAAGACGCAATCGTCGCTGCTGGAGGCGATGGAGGAGCGGCAGGTGTCGATCGACGGTACGCCGCGGCCGTTGCCCGACCCGTTCATGGTGATCGCGACGCAGAACCCCGTGGAGTACGAGGGCACCTACCCGCTGCCGGAAGCGCAGCTGGACCGGTTCCTGCTCAAGCTCACGATGCCGGCGCCCTCGCGTGAGGACGAGATCGGCATCCTCTGGCGCCACGCGCAGGGCTTCGACCCGCGGGACCTCGCCGCCGCGGGCCTCCGCCCGGTCGCCGGCGCGGAGCAGCTCGCGACCGCGCGCCGGGCCGTGGCCCGTGTGACGATCGGGCCCGAGGTCATCGGTTACGTCGTGGACCTGTGCCGCGCGACGCGCGAGCTGCCGGCCGTGCGCATCGGCGTTTCCCCGCGTGGCGCAACGGCTTTGCTCGCCGTCACGCGCGCGTGGGCCTGGCTCGCCGGGCGCGACTACGCGACGCCGGACGACGTGAAGGCGTTGGCCCGGCCCGCACTGCGGCACCGGCTCGACGTGCGGCCCGAGGCCGAGCTCGAGGGCGTGACCGCCGATGGGGTCCTCGACCGGGTGCTGGCCTCCGTGCCGGTGCCGCGCTGAGCGATGGCTCTCACCGGGCGGCTCGGGCTGCTGGCGCTGCTGGGTGCGCTGGTGGTCGGGCTGCTGTTCCCGTCCGCGGCCGGCGTGCTCGGCGTCGTCGTGGTGCTGCTCGTGCTGGTTGCCGTGGACCTCGTGTTCGCCGGCAGCGTGCGTGCGCTGCGGTTTTCGCGCAGTGGCACCACTTCCGTGCGCCTCGGCGAGCCTGCCGAGGTCGCCCTGACCGTCACGAACCCGGGCCGGCGCGCGGTGGTCGGGCTGCTGCGCGACGCGTGGCCGCCGAGCGCGGGCGCCGACGACCGGCACCGGATCTCCGTGCCACCGGGCGAACGCCGGCTCTTCACCACCGCCATGCTGCCGACGCGCCGAGGAGACCGCCGGGCAGTCCGCGTGACCGTGCGCGCGGCGGGACCGCTCGGCCTCGCGGCGCGCCAGGGTTCGCACGAGGTGCCGTGGTCGGTGCGTGTGCTGCCGCCGTTCCACAGCCGCAAGCACCTCCCGTCACGGCTGGCGCGGCTGCAACAGCTCGACGGCCGCAGCGCCGTGATGATCCGCGGCCAGGGCACGGAGTTCGACTCCCTGCGCGAATACGTGGCCGGCGACGACGTCCGCTCCATCGACTGGCGCGCCACCGCCCGCGCGGCCGACGTGATGGTCCGCACCTGGCGCCCGGAACGCGACCGCCACGTGGTGCTCGTTCTCGACACCGGCCGCGTCTCCGCCGGCCGCGTCGGCGACGCACCCCGGCTCGACGCCGCCATGGACGCCGCGCTGCTGCTCGCCGCCCTGGCCTCCCGCGCCGGCGACCGCGTGGACCTGCTGGCCTACGACCGCCACGTGCGCGCCGCCGTGCCGGGCTCGTCGGCCACGACGTTGCTGCCGTCGCTCGTGAACGCCATGGCGCCGCTCGAACCGTCCCTTGTGGAGACCGACTCCCGCGGCATGGTCGCGGAAATCCTCCAGCGCACCCGCCGCCGCGCCCTTGTCGTGCTCCTGACAGGCCTCGACTCGGCACCGCTCGAAGAGGGCCTGTTCCCCGTGCTGAGCTCCCTGACCTCCCGGCACCAGGTGATCGTCGCGTCGGTGGCCGACCCGCGCGTCGCCGAGATGGCATCAGGCCGCGGCGACGCCGAAGCCGTCTACGACGCCGCCGCCGCCGAGCGCACGCTGGCCGAACGCGCCTCCGTCACCGCCCGCCTGGGCCGCCGCGGCGTCGACGTGGTGGACGCCGTGCCGGAAGACCTGCCCCCGGCGCTGGCGGACCGGTACCTGGCGCTGAAAGCCGCCGGCCGGCTGTAGGGGAGTCGGGTTCTGGGCCGACGCGGGCCAGCACGTGATCCGCACCCGATGGAGTGGCTCCCCTTGGTCCGCCGCGGCCGGTGCTGTTAAGCCGGAAGCAACTTCGGCTCGAGGGAGTGCTTGCGTGCGTCGGCTGCTGTTCGTGGTGGTGCTGTTGTTCATCGGGTCCGGCGGGGTGCCGATGCGGCCGACGGCGCGCCCGTCTACCTCGCCGACGGTGGTGGCACCGTCTCGCTCGCCACTGTCGGCGGCAAGGTGCAGCTGGCCGACGCGAAGGATCCGGGCGCGGCCTGGACGTACGACAAGGGTTCCCAGCACTACCGCAATGTCGCGAGTGGACAGTGCCTCGCCGCGCAGAGTCCGGTCGACGGCGTGGGCGTGCTGCCGGCCGCTTGCGCCGACGGGGACCACAAGCAGCAGTGGCGCCGTGTCGCGGGAAACCCGGGGCTGGTGACGATCGCGAACGTCGCCTCCGCGCGCTGCCTCACCGCCGAGGCGCCGACGCCGGGTGCGCGGCTGTACCAGGAAGTCTGTTCGCTGCCGGGCCTGTCCAACGCGTGGGCGGCGGGTGGCCGCACGCTCGCCATCCTGTCCGGCAACGGCCAGCACCTGGCCACGAAAGACCCCGCAAACCCGTTCGTGGTCCGCGTGATCGGCGAGAACGGCCAGCCTGCGCCCGACGTGCCCGTCACCTTCTACGTCCACGCCGCCCGGGCGCAGAACGTGCTGGTCTTCGAAGGCGGCAAGGAAACCGCACAAGCCAAAACCGGCGCCGACGGGGAAGCCACGAGCCCGAAGCTCGTCCTCACCGACCCCGGCGAGTTCGACATCCGCTTCACCGGCAGCGCCACCCTCGACGACGGCAATTCCATCGCCTTCGAGGGCAGCTGCCTCTGCTAGCCCGCTTCCGGCAGCGCGTCGCCGGTGTAGCGGCGGTCGAGGTCGCCCCGCTCGCCGTCACGCGCGGCGCGGCGGCCGAGCGTGAAGACGTAGGTCAGGAACAGCAGTTCCACGACCGCGCCGATGCCGATGCGCACCCACGTCGGCCAGCCCGACGGCGTCACGAAGGCCTCGATCACGCCGGACACCAGCAGCACGCATGCCAGCCCCAGCGCGATCACGACCACGGACCGGCCCTGTTCGGCCAGCGCGGCGCTGCGGGACCGGCGGCCGGGGTCGATCACGGTCCAGCCGAGCTTCAGGCCGGTGCCCGCGGCGATGAACACGGCCGTGAGCTCCAGCAGACCGTGGGGCAGGAGCAGGCCGAGCAGCACGTCGCCGCGGCCCGCCGAGGACATCAGGCCGATGGCGATTCCCGCGTTGAGTGAGTTGAGCCACAGCGCGCTGATCACGGGCAGGCCCAGCGCGACGCCCAGGAACAGGCAGGTCGCAGCCACCCACGCGTTGTTCGTCCACACCTTCGCGGCGAACGAGCTCGCCGGCCCCGTCGAGTAGTACGTCTCGTACTGGCCGCCGGGCGCCGTCATGGCCTTGATCTCGTCGGGGGAGACCAGCGCCGAACGCACGGACTCGTCGCTCGCGATCCACACGCCGAGCACCGCCATCACGACCACCGACGCCAGCGCGGCGGGGATCCACCAGCGCCGGCTGAGGTACACCGCGGCCGGGAAACGGCGGGTGAAGAACAGCGCCACCTCGCGCCACGCCGGGCTGTGCGAGCCCGTGACGGCCGAACGGCCCCGCGCGACCAGGGCCGACAGCCGTGCCAGCAGGGCCGGGTCGGGCGCGGTCGAGCGGATGATCGACAGGTGCGTCGCCGTGCGCTGGTAGAGCGTCACGAGTTCGTCGGCCTCGGCCCCGGACAGCCTGCGCTGCCGCACGAGCTCGCCGAGCCGGGCCCACTCCGCGCCGTGCGCCGCGACGAAGACGTCGACATCCACCGGATCACCTCCTGGGACCCCAGCCTAGGGCTCACTGCGCCGTGGCTGTTGCCGATCCGGCCACAGTCACGGCGGAAAACGTTGCGACTTGCAGGCGGCGCTCGGTTGGGTGTCCGCCTGCTTTTGGCCGGACCGGCAACTGGGCCGTCTGTTGCCGATCCGGCCACAGCCACGGCGGAAACGTTGCGACATGCAGGCGGCTCTCGGTTGGGTGTCCGCCTACTTTTGGCCGGACCGGCAACTAGGCTGGCCCGGTGCAGGAAGAGTCCGATCTCGTCACCGGTGAGGCTGTGGTCCTCGACCTTCGGGTGGCCAAGCTCGCCAGCCGCGGCGCCGCGATGCTGCTCGACGTGCTCGTGCAGGGCGCGCTCCTGCTGATCGTCGTGGTCACCGTGGCCGCAACTTCGTCCGACCTCGACCCGGCGCTCACGATCGCGCTGTTCCTGTCGGTGTTCGTGCTGATCGTGATCGGCTACCCGGTCCTGTTCGAGACGCTCACCCGCGGCAAGTCGCTGGGCAAGATGGCGCTGGGACTGCGCGTGGTCCGGCTCGACGGCGGCCCCATCCGCTTCCGCCACGCCCTCACCCGCGCTCTCGCCGGCTTCTTCGTCGACTTCTGGGCTCTCGGGTTCCTGGGCGCGGTGGCCGTGATCGTCTCGCTGAGCTCGTCGAACGGCCGCCGCGTCGGCGACTACCTGGCCGGCACGCTGGTGATCCGCGAACGCGTGCCGCAGAGCGCTCAGGCCCAGGTCGTGATGCCGCCGGGCCTCGAAGGCTGGGCTGCGCAGCTGGACCTCAGCCGCCTGCCCGACGACCTGGCGCTCGCCGCGCGCCAGTACCTGAACCGCTTCCACGAGCTGCGGCCCGACGCGGCCCACGCGCTCGGCCAGGGGCTTGCCGACCAGACGGCCCACGCCGTGGGGGTGGCGGTGCCGTACGGGATGCCGGCGTGGGTGTTCCTCTCGGCGGTTTTGGCGGAACGGCGCAACCGCGACCAGGCGCGGCTGGCGCAGCAGGTATACGCGGGGCCGCAGCCGCAGGCGTACCAGCCGCAGCCGTTCCAGCAGCGGCAGCCGTCTCAGCAGTTTCAGCCGCAGCAGTTCGAACCCGCCGCCCAGCAGACTCAGCAGTACCAGCAGCAAGTCCAGCCGACGGCCCAACAGCTCCAGCCGGTCGCGCCTCAGCCGCAGCAGCAGTTCCAGCCGGTTGCGCAGCAGACCCAGCCCCATCAGTTCGAACCCGCCGCCCAGCACGCGTCCCAGCCGGTTGCCCAGCAGTACTCGCCGCAACAGCCCGCGCCACCGGCCCCGCCGGAGCGGGAGCCGGAGCCGGAGAACCCCTTCACCCCGCCGAGCTGACCCGATGCTCCTGGAACTCGCCACGGCGCTCGCCGGGCTCACCGCCGACGTCACCGCCACGGCCCACCCTGACGGCTCCGTCACGGTCACCGAACAGGTCACCACCGGCACTCCCGCCACCCACCGCATCGCCCTGCGCGTGGCCACCACCGACGACGAGGACCGCGTCTACACCGTCCGCGACGCCCGCCTCACCGGCTCCGGCCACCTCGACGAGGACTCCGACGGCCTCGTCGCGACCTACACCGGCCCCGCCACCCTGTCGTACACAGTGGACGGTGCCGTCGCCGGCGGCGGGCAGCTGCGCTGGCAGGTCACCGGCGGCTGGGACGCCGACCTCACCCGCCTCACCACGGCGTTCAGCGCCCCGGGGATCTCCACAGTGGACTGTTACGCCGGCGCGATCGGCTCGGCGCGCCACTGCACGTTCTCCGAGCTCGGTGCCGGCGGCATCGCCCGCGTCGAGCAGGACGGCTTGCGCCGCGGCGAGCGCGTGGACCTCGCGGTCGAGATCCCGCCCGGCGCGCTGCCCGCCAACGCCCGGTTCGTCGCGGTCTCCCCGGTGGCCGACTTCTTCAAGGGCCCGGGCATTCCCGTGCTCGCCCTGGTCCTGCTGCTGATCGCCGCCGTGCCGACGTGGCTGCACCGTCGTCGTGGCAAGAACCGCTGCGAGGTGCTCAGCCATGGTTACTGATCCGGCCAAAAGTAGGCCGACCCCCGCGCGGCACGTAACCGTTGCCGCGAAGTCATTCGGCCGTGACTGTGGTCGGATCGGTAACGATCGGCACAGTAGCTTCCGCAGCTTCGCCGTCGTCCTGGCGATCCCGGCCCTCGTCTTCGCCGCGACCCCGGCCCAAGCCCAGGACCTGCCCGCCCTGCCGCAAAGCGCCGAGGTCACGCTCAAACTCCAGCGCGACGGCACCCTGTCCGTCACCGAGGCCGTCTCCGTCCCGGCCGGCACCACGATGACGCGCACCCTTCCGCTGCGCACCTCCGCCGACGCCGGCCACGACCGCGTGCTCACCGTGCGCGACCTCAGCATCGAGGGCTCCGGCAGCACGCAGACCACGGACGACCAGATCGTCGTCGACTTGCGCGGGGGCACTTCGGTGGTCCGCTACACCGTGGCCGGGACCGTCGGCAGGACGCTCGGCGTCGAGCACCTGACCTGGGACCTCGCCGGCGGCTGGGACACCCGCCTGGAGCTGCTGCGCGCGACCTTCGCCGCACCGAACCTGCCCGACGCCGTGGTCTGCCTGGCGGGCCCGCCAGGCTCCGCCACCCCGTGCGGTGCCGCGCAGCTCGACCACTCCGGGCTCACGCGCGTGTCGGTGTCGAAGCTGGCGCCGGGCGACCGCGTGGAGCTCACCGCGGAGCTGCCCGCCGGCACCGTGCCCGCGACCGAACAGCTCGTGCCCGCGAAGTCCGTGGCCGGCGCCTTCCTCGTCACCACCCCGATCCTGGCCGCGTGGCTCGCCTTGGCGGCGCTCGTCATCGCCGGCCTCGTCACGCTGCGGGTCCTGCGCCGACGCGACCGGGCCGCCGTGCTCCCGGTCCGGCTCGAAGTCGACGGTCAGTTCTCCTCACCCCAGGGCGTGCTCCCCGGTCACGTCGGGTTCCTGCTCACCGGCCGTACCGACGACCTCGACGTCGCCGTCACCGTGCTCGACCTCTGCGTCCGCAACTACCTGTGGGTCAGCGAAGACGGGCAAGAAGGCTGGACTCTCCACCGCCGCAACCCACCCGACGAGTACCTCACCGCCTTCGAACGGACGGTCTACGAAACCGCTGTCCCCGGCGATTCGGCGCCGCTGTCGGCCATCACGCCGGACATCGAGGACGAACTGCGCACCGCCGTCGTCCGCCGCGGCTGGCTCACGCGCCGGCCGGCCCTGCTCGCCAAAATCGCCGCCCGCCTGTGCTTCTACGGCGTCTTCCTCACCGCCCTGCTCGCTTTCACCGCCGGTTACGCCCAGCTCGGCCTGGTCGTGGTCGCCACTGGCGCCGCGCTCGCCCTCTTCGCCCAATGGTTGCCTCCGCGCACGCAGGACGGCAGCCTTCTGCGCGACCAACTCCGGGGCCTGCGCACCGAACTGGCCACCCCGGCGGAAGTCACCGAACTGATCTTCTCCCGCGCCCTTCCGTACGCCGTCGCGCTCGGCGAAGCCGACCGTTGGCTCGGCACGCTCGCGGAACCGGTTTGTTCGCTTCAGGCGTACTGGTTCGGCGCCCCTGCCACACCCGCCCGGACCAGCGCTTTCCTGGCCGCGCTCGGCGCCGCGACCAAGAGCGCGCCCCATGCGCTGGGAGGGGTGCCACCAGCCGAGCCGAGGGTCGGGTCCTCTGCGTAGGGTGGGGGCATGGCCGATCCCGAGCTCGTCCGTTTCACGATTGACAACGGTCTGCGCGTGGTGCTCGCCCCGGACCCGACCGCGCCTGTTGTCGGGGTCAGCGTGCACTACGACGTGGGCTTTCGCTCCGAGCCGGAGGGGTTGACGGGTTTCGCGCACCTCTTCGAGCACTTGATGTTCCAGGGCAGTGAAAGCCTGGAGAAGCTGGCCCACTTCCGCCACGTGCAGTCGAGCGGCGGGACCTTCAACGGGTCCACCCACCCCGACTACACCGACTACTACGAGGTGCTGCCGTCGGCGGCCCTCGAGCGCGCGCTGTTCCTCGAAGCCGACCGCATGCGCGCCCCGAAGCTGACCGCGGAGAACCTGGCGAACCAGATCGAGGTCGTCAAGGAGGAGATCCGCCTCAACGTGCGCAACCGCCCGTACGGCGGGTTCCCCTGGATCCTCCTGCCGCCGGTGCTGTACTCGACGTTCGCCAACGCCCACGACGGCTACGGCGCGTTCGAGGACCTCGAAGGCGCGACGCTCGACGACTGCGCCGCCTTCTTCGACACCTACTACTCGCCGGCCAACGCGGTGCTCACCGTCGCCGGCGACTTCGAGGTGGAGAACGCCAAGGCGCTCATCCAAAAGCACTTCGGCGACGTGCCGCACCGGCCCGCGCCGGTGCGGCCTTCGTTTGCCGAGCCACTGCCCACCACGGAGCTGCACGGCGAGCACGAGGACGCGCACGCGCCGCTGCCCGCGATCGCCGTGGGCTACCGCATGCCCGACCCGATCAACGACCTCGACGGTTACCTCGCGTATCTGGTGCTGGCCGGCGTCCTCACTGACGGTGACGGCTCCCGCCTGCAGCAGCGCCTGGTGCACCGCGAGCCACTGGTGGTCGACATCGGCGCCGGCGCCGGGCTGTTCGGCCCGTTCGAGGCGCGCGACCCCGACACGTTCACGATCACCGCGATCCACCCGCCGGACGTGGATCGCGAGCGCGTGCTGGCCGCCCTCGACGAGGTGCTGGACGAGCTCGCGACGACGCCGCCCGACGAGCAGGAGCTCAAGAAGGTGACCGCGCGCTGGGCCGCGAGCCTGCACTCGGAACACGACCGGCTGGTGTCGCGCACGCTGGCGCTGGGTGCGTTCGAGCTGCTCTACGGCGACGCGTCGCTGGTGCACCGGCTGGCCGACCGCATGTCGGCGGTCACCGGCGAAGCCGTTTCGGCCGCGGCGAAGGCGCTGCGCCCCGACGCGCGCGCCGTGCTCGTCGTGAAGCCCGCCAACTCCGAAGGGATGGACGAGCAGTGACTTCGGCTACGCATCGCAGCGCGCAGGAGATCGGGCGCACCGCGACCGGTCCGCGTCCGCTGCCCGAGCTGGGCGCGCAGCGCGCCGCCACCGACCTGTCCCATGTGGACACCACGCTGAGTAACGGCCTGCGCGTGCTGGCCGTGCGCAAGGCTTCGGTCCCGCTCGTCGAGGTGCGGCTGTGGATCCCGTTCGCGGGTGAGGACGCGCTGCACCCGGCCACCGCGGAGGTGCTGGCCGAGACGCTGCTCACCGGCACCGCGAAGCGCGACCGCGTGGAGATCGACGCCGAGCTGGCGCTGATCGGCGGCGACCTCGGCGCGGGCGTGGACCCGGAACGCTTGTACCTCAACGGTTCCGCCTTGGCTGAAGGCCTGCCGACGCTGCTCGACGTGCTCGGCGACGTGCTGACCGGCGCCACCTACGGCGAGGCCGAGGTGACCCGTGAACGCGAGCGGCTGATCGAGCGCATCGCGGTGTCGCGCACGCAGCCGCGCACGATCGCGCGGGAGGCGTTGCAGAAGCAGCGCTACGGCGACCACCCCGTCACGCGTGAGGTCCCGCAGGCTTCTGATGTTGCTGTCGTCATTCCCGAGCAGGTGCGGGCGCTGCACGCGGCTTCGGTGCTGC
Organism: Amycolatopsis sp. NPDC050768; assembly: GCF_040654155.1. NCBI lineage: Bacteria > Bacillati > Actinomycetota > Actinomycetes > Pseudonocardiales > Pseudonocardiaceae > Amycolatopsis > Amycolatopsis sp. NPDC050768. The sequence continues at coordinate 77,346 of NZ_JBFAHL010000001.1, read as the reverse complement.
CGCGTGGTTCCGTGCTGGTGATCGTGGGCGACATCGACCCCGACACCGTGCCGGCCGAGCTCGACCGCGCGCTCGGCGGCTGGGCCTCGGACCGCTCGGCTCTCGTGCTTCCGCCGCTGCCGGAGCTGACCGGCGGCAACGTGCTGCTGGTGCCGCGCGCCGGCGCCGTGCAGTCGCAGATCCGGCTTTCGGCCCAGACGGTGGCCCGCACGCACCCGTCGTACGCGGCGCTGCAGCTGGCGAACCTGGCCTTCGGCGGGTACTTCTCCTCGCGCCTGGTCGAGAACATCCGTGAGGACAAGGGTTACACCTACGGCGCCCACTCCGGCTTCGAGTTCACCGGCGAGAACGCGGTGGTGAACGTCGACGCCGACACGGCCAACGAGGTCACCGCCGCCGCGCTGCTCGAAACGCGCTACGAGCTGGGGCGCCTCGGTCTCGTGCCGCCGACGGGCGAGGAGGTGGAGTCGGTGCGGCAGTACGCGATCGGCTCGCTGCTCACCTCCACGTCTTCGCAGTCGGGTCTGGCCGGGCAGCTGATGGCGCTGGCGACCACGGGCCTCGGCGTCGAATGGCTGCAGGAGCACCCGGCGCGCCTCGCGGCCGTGACGGGGGAGCAGGTGGCCGAGGTGGCGCTGGAGTACTTCGCGCCCAAGCGGTTCACCGGCGTGGTGGTCGGCGACGCGGAGCTGCTCGCGCCGAAGCTGACCGCGCTGGGTGACGTGACGGTGGGCTCGGAGACGGCCGACTGATGACCGTACCGTTCACCCTGGAGTCGCTGCCGACCCTGTCGCGGTCCACTGTGGACCGTCAGGAGACGTTGCGCACCAACCCGGAGCGTCTCATCTCCAAGTGGTCCGAGGCCCGCGTGGTGCTGCTCGACGACACCGGCCGCACGCCGGTGGCCGAGGGCAGCTCCTCGCTGGCCGCCCGCAAGGCCATCGACTTCGGCACGGAACCCCCGGCCGACGCGGTGTTCCTCGGCGAGTGGGAGGACACCGACTACTGGTCGCTGCCCGGCCGCCCCGAGGGCGACGTCGACACCGTGCAGATGTCCGGCAGCTGGGGCGTGGTCGAAGAGGTCCCGCGCGTCGACGGCGAGATCTGGGTCGAGCTGCGCGGCTACGGCGACCAGCTGGACGACACCTCGGCCGGCCTGTTCACCACCGCGCAGGCCCTGCGCCACTGGCGGCGCCAGGCCCGCTTCTGCACCCGCGACGGCTCACCCACGAACCTGATCCAGTTCGGCTGGGCCAGCAAGTGCGAGGCCAAGGGCCACGAGGAGTACCCACGCACCGACCCGGCCGTGATCTGCCTCGTCCACGACCAGGACGGCGTCAACGGCTCCCACGTGCTGCTCGCCCGCCAGCCGGTCTGGCCCGCGGGCCGCTACTCCGTCCTCGCCGGCTTCGTCGAAGCCGGCGAGTCGCTGGAGGGCTGCGTGTCGCGGGAGATCCGCGAGGAAGTGGGCGCTTCCGTCACGGACATCCGCTACCTGGGCAGCCAGCCCTGGCCCTTCCCGCGCTCGATCATGCTGGGCTTCACCGCCCGCGCCGACCGCTCCGCCCCGCTGGTCCCCGCGGACGGTGAGATCGAAGAAGCGTTGTGGGTCTCCCGAGACGAGGTCCGTGCCGCGTTCCGTAACAGCGCGGGCGGGGAGGCTGTCCCGACCCCGATCGCGGGTGGTGCTTCGGAGATCATTCTGCCGGGTAACTCGTCGATCGCCCGCGTGATGCTGAAGGCGTGGGCTGACGCGGAGGAGTGACCTTCGGTTTTGCTCGTGACACGGCCCTCCCCGGCTTGAGCCGGGGAGGGCCTTTGTCGTTTCGCAGTAGCGTGATTTCCCTGTGCCGTCGTTTCCTCGAACCGGCTGCGCCCGGCGAGCCTTCGTCGACCACGGCTGCTCGGTGCCAGCATGGGGCGCATGGACACCGTCGTCGTTCCGCGGAGCGTCCTCAGTGCGCTGAGGCAAGCCAGTGTCGCCGGAACAGCCACCGTGCTGATCGACCGATTCCGCACCACCGCCCGGGAAGCGGTCGCGCGTCCGCCGGCCGCGTACGGCGAGATCTTGGCCTGGCTGTGGCAGACCGACGCCGATGCCGCCGTGATCCACATCGCCGACCTGATGAAGCAGCTGCGCGAACACCATCCGCTCGCCCACGTGGTGACGCCTCCCGTCGGATTCGGCGAGCTCCTTGACGGCGTGCGCGAGTGCTTGCCCGCCGGCTTCGCCCAGGCTGACCTGCTGATTTCCTACACCCGCACCTCGCTGGGCGACTTCTACGGCGGTTGACGGCCTCCGGAGATCTGCCTCCGACGCCGCGCGCACGCTGAGCATCCACCCCATCACCCACCGCCGCGCCCGAAACCTCCTGGACTCGAAGTGTTACCCGCTCGTTCCGGATGACCATTGACGCGATGTGGCCCCGCTCACTACAGTCGCCCGAAACCGTCTGTAAAGTATCCTAATTAAGGGGCCACGAGTGCGCGCCGGAAGCCCGAGGATGTTGCGCGAGATCAACGATCGCGCGGCGATCGAGGCGTTGCTGCGCGGCGGGCCGCTCACGAGGGCGGAGCTCGAGGTCGTGATCGGGCTGTCCAAGCCGGCCACGGCGCAGCTGCTCACGCGTCTCGAGCAGGACAATCTCGTGGGCAAGGCGGGCGAACGCGCGGGTGGTGGACGCGGGCCGCGGGCCCAGCTGTGGGCCGTCAACGGCAGCCTCGCACACGTCGCCGCCGTGGATCTCACGCCGCACGTCGCCGATTTCGTGATCGCGGATGTCGCGGGGACGGTCGAAGCCGAGTACCAGGTCGAGCTGCCTGTGCACGAGGGCGCCGACGTGATCGGCACGTTCGGCAAGGCGCTCAAGCACGTCACCAAGAAAGCCGGCAAGAACCTCGATGACCTGGCCAACGTCGTGATCGGCGCGCAGGGCGCGTTCGACCCGCGTACGGGCCTGCTCTCCTCCGCGCCGCACATCCCCGGCTGGCTGGGGTTCGACGTGCCGGCAAGGCTGAGCGAAGAGCTCGGGATCGCCGTGACTATCGAGAACGACGTGAACCTGGTGGCCGTCGAGGAGATGACGGTCGGGAAAGCCCAGGAAGTCGACGATTTCGTGATGGTGTGGCTCTCCGAAGGTGTCGGTGGCGCCGTGGTCATCGGGCGCCGGCTGCTGCGCGGCGCGACCGGCGGTGGCGGCGAGATCGACTGGATGCGCGTGCCCGACCCGTCCACTGTGGACACCGGTGACCACTGGCCCGAGGCCGGCGCGCGATTCGGCAACCTCGTGGACTCGCCCGCCATCGCAAGGCTCGCCCACGCGCACGGCCTCACTGCCGAAACAGGCCCGCAAGCAGTAATCCAAGCGACAACCCAAAGCCACCAACCCTTCCTCGACGACCTGGCCCGCCGCGTCGCCGGCGGTCTCGCGAGCCTCGTGGCCGTGGCCGACCCGCAGCTCATCCTGCTTTCGGGCGACACGAGCCGCGCCGGTGGCGACGAATTCGCCCAGAGAGTCGCACGGAAACTCCACGAACTGGTCCTGCCCCGCACCCCGGTCGCGCTCGCTTCGGTGCAGGGCAACGCCGTGCGGGCGGGCGCGTTGCAGTCCGCGCTCGCCACCGCCCGTGAAGACGTCTTCGGCGTCGTCACCCCCACGCTCCGCGGGTCGCGTCGGCCCTTGGAGGACACAGCGGGAGTGCCTCGGACGGCACTCCCGAGCTCTGCCCCGTCCCCGACCGAGTAACCACCATGAGGAGGAGGGTCATGGCCCCCACGACCCGCATCCGGAGGATCGCGCGAAGGCGTGGTTCTCTGCTGCTGTCCGCCGCGGCCGCCGCCACGCTGCTGGCGACCGCCGCGTGCGGCGCGGCCGCGCCGAGCGGCTCGGGCGACGCCGCCGCGCCGCCGAACAAGGACGACAAGCTCACCCTCACCGTCTACAGCAAGTTCACCGACCGCGAGTACGGCGTGGTCACGGCCGCGCTGAACAAGTTGAAGGCCAAGTACCCCAACATCACCATCAACCACGAGGGCAACCAGGACGACGACAAGCTCACGCAGTCGATTCGCGGCGGCAACCCGCCCGACGTGGCCATCTCCTTCTACACCGACAACCTCGGCGCGTGGTGCTCCACCGGCAGCTTCACCGACCTCAAGCCGTACCTGGACCGCGACAAGATCGACGTGAACCAGATCCCCCAGGCCGTGCGTGACTACACGTCGTACCAGGGCAAGCGCTGCGCCATGCCGATGCTCGCCGACGTCTACGGCCTGTACTACAACAAGGACATGTTCGCGGCGCACGGCATCTCCTCGCCGCCGAAGACCACGACCGAGCTGTTCGAGGACGCGAAGAAGCTCACCGAGTTCAACCCGGACGGCTCGATCAAGACGATGGGCTTCATCCCGGCGATGCCGTTCTACGCCAACCAGGCGCAGTACTGGGCTCCGAACTTCGGCGCGCAGTTCATCGGCCCGGACGGCAAGTCGTCGATCTCGTCCAGCCCCGGCTGGAAGGCGATGTTCGAGTTCCAGAAGAAGCTCATCGACTTCTACGGCGGCCACGACAAGGTCGAGAAGTTCAAGGCCGGCCTCGGCGACGAGTACTCCGCCGACAACGGCTTCCAGAAGGGCAAGCTGGCGATGATGTACGACGGTGAGTTCCGCACCGCGTTCATCAAGGACCAGACCCCGACACTGAACTACGCCACCGCGCCCGCGCCGGTGCTTGACAGCATGGCCGACCACTACGGTGCCGGCTTCGCCACCGGCACGATCATCGCGATCCCCAAGGGCGCCAAGAACCCCGGCGCCGCGTGGGAGCTGATCAAGCAGGTCACGCTCGACACCGACACGCTCGTGGACATGGCCAACGGCCTCAAGAACGTGCCCAGCACCACGGCTTCGCTGTCCTCGCCGAAGCTCGACGCGCCGCCGCAGTTCAAGACGTTCCTCGACATCTACGGCAGCGGCAAACTGGTCGCCAACCCGTCCACTCCGATCGGTGACGCCTTCCTCAAGGCGGTCAACGACTTCGCCGAGAAGTGGCAGGCCGGCTCCGTGCCCGATCTCGACGCCGGCCTCAAGCAGGTCGACGCCCAAGTCAATGACGAGCTGGCACAAAAAGGATCGGGCGGATGACTCTGCCTGATGGCGCCTCGGCGGTAAAGAGTACCTCGGCGCAAGTCCTCCCCACCGAGGCGACGATCCCGCCTGCACCTGCCAAGGTGCGGGCGGGATCCCGCCGGGCCAAGCGCCGTCGCACGGTGTTCTACTTCATGGCGCCGGCGACGCTGGGGTTCCTGATCTTCTTCGGGTACCCGCTCATCGCCACGGTGTACTACTCGTTCACCCGCTACGACCTCATCAACCCTCCACAGTGGATCGGGTTCGACAACTACGTGCGCATGTTCACCAGCGAGCCGCTGGTGAAGACCGCCGCGTACAACACGTTGTGGCTCGTGATCATCCTGACGATCTGCCGGGTGCTGTTCTCGCTCGGCGTCGCGTCGGTGATCTCGCGGCTGAAGTCGGGCGTCGGCCTGGTGCGCACGCTGTGCTACCTACCGACGCTCGCGCCGCCGGCCGCTGCGACGCTCGCGTTCGTCTTCGTGTTCAACCCGCAGTTCGGCCCGGTGAACCGGTTCCTGCACCTCGTGGGCATCGACGGCGGGCTGTGGTTCAACAGCCCGGTGATGTCGAAACCGTCACTCACGCTGCTGGCACTGTGGGGCTCGGGCGAGCTGATGATCATCATCCTGGCCGCGTTGCTGGACGTGCCGACCGAGCAGTATGAGGCCGCCGAGCTCGACGGCGCCGGCGCGGTCCGCAAGTTCTGGCACGTCACGCTGCCCACGATCTCGCCGGTGCTGCTCTTCGGTGTGGTCAACTCGATGATCTACGCGCTGCAGTTCTTCACCCAAGCCATCGTGGCGTCGTCCGCCTCGGCGGGCACGGCCGACGTGGCCGGCAACTCGAAACTCATCGGCGCGCCGGAGAACTCGACGCTGACGTATCCGATCTGGTTGTACGTACAGGGTTTCCGCTACTTCAACATGGGTTACGCGGCGGCGATGGCTGTGCTGCTGTTCATCGTGTCCGCGGGCTTCACGTGGGTGCTGGTGCGACAGCTCAGGAAATCGCAACACCAGGAGGAGGGGGCATGACGACGATTTCGGCACCCGCCACAAAGCCCGCGCCGGTCCCGCCTCGTGTGCAGTTCCGTCGCCAGTGGGACAAGCGGCTGGGCTTCATCGCGACCCACGCCATCGGCATCGCGCTCGGTGTGATCTTCGTGTTGCCGCTGCTGTTCGTGTTCCTCACCGCGGTGATGAAGAGCGATCAGGCGATGACGTCGAGCCTGTGGCCCACGGAATGGCATTTCGAGAACTTCGTAGAGGTGTTCCGAAAGGCGCCTCTGTTGGAGTACTTCGGCAACAGTCTGCTGTACTCGTCGCTCGCGACGGTCGGCGCGCTCGTGTCGGCCATCCCGGCGGCGTACGGCCTGGCGAAGCTCAAGTGGCGTGGGCAGAACCTGTTCTTCATGCTCACGGTGGCCGCGATGATGCTGCCGCCGCAGGTCACCGTCGTGCCGCTGTACGACCTGTGGGTGCGGATGGGCCTCACCGGCACGCTCGTGCCGCTGATCGTTCCGTACTTCTTCTTCGACGCGTTCTCGATCTTCCTGCTGCGCCAGTTTTTCCTCACCATTCCCAAGGATTACCTGGAAGCGGCGAAGATCGACGGCTGCAACGAGTTCCGGGCCATGACGCGGGTGCTGCTGCCCATGGCCAAGCCCGGAATCGCGGCCACCGCGATGTTCTGTTTCCTGTTCACCTGGAACGACTACTTCGGACCCCTGCTCTACACCGGTGAGAACCAGGACAACTGGCCGCTTTCGCTGGCCATCGCCTCGTTCCGCGGCATGCACCACGTGGAGTGGAACCTCACGATGGCCGCGACCGCGCTGATCATGGCGCCGGTCATCGTGTTGTTCGTGTTCGCGCAGAAGTCGTTCGTCAAGGGCATCACGTTCACGGGAGTCAAGGGATGAAGCTGGCAGTCGTCGGTGGCGGGTCCACCTACACGCCGGAACTGGTCGACGGCATCGCGGGCCGAAGGTCCACTTTGGATGTCGACGAGATTGTGCTGATCGACCCGGACGCCTACCGCGTGGAGACCGTCGGCGGGTTCAGTCAGCGGCTGCTCGACCACGCCGGGCACCCGGCGAGGGTCCGCACCACCGCGAACCTGGAGGAAGGCGTCGAAGGCGCTTCGGCCGTGCTCATCCAGCTGCGGGTGGGTGGGCAGAAGGCGCGGGCGTCGGACGAGACGTTCCCGCACGCGTGCGGCTGCGTCGGCCAGGAGACGACCGGCGCGGGCGGCTTGGCGAAGGCCCTGCGCACGGTGCCGGTGGTGCTCGACATCGCCGAGCGCGTGCGCAAGGTCGCGGGTGACGACACGTGGATCGTGAACTTCACGAACCCCGTCGGCATCGTCACGCGGGCGCTGCTGCAGGAAGGCCACCGCGCGGTGGGGCTGTGCAACGTCGCGATCAACCTGCAACGGAAGTTCGCCAAGCTGCTCGGTGCATCCACGGGAGACGTTCGGCTCGTCCACACCGGACTCAACCACCTGAGCTGGGAACGCGGCGTGCTCGTCGACGGCGTCGACCGGCTGCCCGAGCTGCTGGACAAGCACGCGGAGTTCCTGGGCGAGGAGGTGACCGCGCCCGTCGAGTGGATGCGCCGGATGAACGCCGTGCCGTCGTACTACCTGAAGTACTACTACTCGCACGACGCGCAGGTGGCCAAGCAGCTCACCGAGCGGCCGCGCGCCGAGGTGGTGAGTGACGTCGAGGAGGAGCTGCTGAAGATCTACCTCGACCCGGGGCAGGTCACCAAGCCGGATTCGCTGGAGAAGCGCGGCGGCGCGTACTACTCGGAGGCCGCCGTGCAGCTCGTGCACGCGCTGACGGCGGGCGGGCCGGCCGAGGAGCACGTGGTGAACGTGCGCAACGACGGCACGTTCTCCTTCCTGCCCGACGACGCGGTGATCGAGGTATCGTCCACTGTGGATTCGGACGGTGCCCGGGCGATACCGCAGCAGACGGTGGAACCGCGTTTCGCCGGCCTCATCGCCGCGGTCACGGCCTACGAGCACCTCGCGCTCGAAGCCGCCGTGAAGGGTGGACGCGACCGCGTGGCCGACGCGCTGCTGGCCCACCCGCTCGTCGGCCAATACACCAAGGCCGACCAGCTGGCCGACTCCCTCGTGTCGATCAACCGTGATTTCCTGCCGTGGGCGCGCGGATGAGCGAAGCCGGGCCCGCGGTCGTGGCGATCGACGGGGGGAACAGCAAGACCGAGGTGCTCGTGGTGTCGCGCGAGGGCGACGTGCTTGCCGAATCGCGCGGCCCCGGCGCCTCGCCGCAGAACGTCGGCGTCGACGGTTGCGTCGCGGCGCTGGAGACGCTGGTGCTTTCGGCCTTGACGTCGGCGGGTCTGCCGACGACACGGCCGTTCGGCGTGCACACCTCGGCTTACCTCGCTGGGCTGGATTTCCCGCGTGAGGAAGAGGCGCTGCACGCCGCTTTGTTCGCGCGCGGTTGGAGCTCCACCTTGCACGTGGGCAACGACGTGCTCGCTCTGCTGCGCGCAGGCAGCTCCGACGGCACGGGCGTGGCCGTGGTGTGCGGCGCCGGGATCAACGGCGCCGGCGTCGGCCCGGACGGGCGCGTGCACCGCTTTCCCGCGCTGGGCAAGATCTCCGGTGACTGGGGCGGCGGTTACCGCCTCGGTGAGGAAGCCCTGTGGTGGGCCGTGCGGGCGGAAGACGGCCGCGGGCCTTCTACGGCGCTGCAGGCGGCGGTTTCGGGTTTCTTCGGTGTTTCGAGAGTGTTCGACGTGGTGCAGGGCCTGCACTTCAAGGAGATCGACTCCGCCCGGATCCACGGGCTGTGCCCGCTGCTGTTCGACGTCGCCGCCGCCGGCGACGAGGTCGCGCAGCAGGTTGTGACGCGGTTCGTGGAGGAGGTCAGCGTGTTCGCCGCGGTGATCCTGCGGCAGCTGGACCTGACCCAGTCGGCACCCGAGGTGGTGCTCGGCGGGGGAGTACTCACGGGCGTCGGCCCGTCGGTGATCTCCGAGATCGAGCGGCGCTGCCTGAAGGTGGCTCCGCGGGCGGTGGTGCGGGTGGTCGACGTGAACCCCGTCGTCGGCGCGGCTTTGTTCGGCCTCGACGAGCTGGGTGCTTCCGCGGAGGCCAAGGCCGCGCTGAAGGACGCCACGCAACGGATCTGACGCGTTCGGCGGCGGTGTCCCGTGTGGACACCGCCGCCGCCGTCGGCCGGGCTCAGCCCACGATGTTCTTCCCGGTCTCCAGCACGGACTTGAGGTCGGAAAGCACCCAGGCCCAGCCGCCACCGGCGTTCTCGCCCGGACCGGCGTCGACGTTCTCCATCGCGCCCGACACCAGCGCCGCGTGCCCGGGCGCGCCCGTGACGTCGTGGGTCACGGTCAGTCTGGTCCCGGCGGTCTTGGTTTCCTCGATGTCGTACGTGAGCGTCGTGTAGGGCTCCGCGATGAGGCTCGGGTCCATCAGCAGCTTCCACGTGATCACGAGCTTGCGCGGCGGGTCGGACTCGAGCACCTCGCCGTCCAGCAGGTCACTCGTGAACCCCGCGTCGATGAACTCCTGCGTCGGCTTGGTGCGGTGCTTGCCACCCGTCTTGAGGTCGAACTCGGCCAGCCCGGAGTACCCGTACTTCTGCGTCCACTCCGGCTTGGTGATCGCGTCCCAGATCGCCTGCGGCGTCGCCTTGATGTACACGCGGTTGACCTGCACGGTCTTGGTCTCGGTCATTTCGGTGGCTCCCTCTCCAGATCGCTCTTGAGCTCCATCAGCGCCGACACGTGGCGCTCGGTGTACTTGTCGATCCACCGGTCGTGGATCTCCCGGATCGGCACGGGATTGAGAAAGTGGAGCTTCTCCCGCCCCTCCTTGCGCGTGACGACGAGGCCGGCCTCCTCGAGCAGCTTGAGGTGCTTCATCACCCCGAACCGCGTCATGTCCACTTCGGACTCCAGCTCCGTGAGCGTGCGGCCGTCACGCTCGAACAGCCGGTCCAGCAGACCCCGGCGGGTCGGATCCGCCAGCGCCTTGAACACCAGGTCGTCGTCAGGCACTCGGCAAGAATAGGTGACCAAAAGGTCACATGTCAACCCGCGCTCGAATCAGGGTCTGGCGTTTGTGCTGATCAGCGGGTTCGGCTGCTCGCGGGGGAGACCCCGGTGACCCGCTTGAACGCCGCACTGAACGCGCTCTCCGAGCCGTACCCCCATCGCGCCGCGACGGACGCGACCGTGCGGCCCTCGGCCAGCTCCCGGGTGGCGCCGGAGATCCGCCGGTGCAGCAGGTAGTCCATCGGCGACAACCCCACCAGCGCCTTGAACCGCGCCACCGGAACTTTCGTGTCCAGGATCGCACTCGGCACGATGACGTTCGGCGGCTCGGGCCGGCAGCCCTGGGACGTGATCGGCGGGCTGGACCTCAAGGCGGCCGGCGAACTGGTCGGCATCGCTCTGGGCCAGGGCGTGAACCTCATCGACACGGCCGACATGTACGCCGGCGGCGAGACCGAGGAGCTGCTGGGCAAGATCCTCAAGGGCCGCCGCCGCGACGTAGTGCTCGCCACCAAGGCCTACTCGCGCATGGGCGCGGGCCCCAACGAGGTGGGACTCTCCCGCGTGCACCTGCGTCACGCGATCGAGGACAGCCTCCGCCGCCTCGGCACCGACCACATCGACCTCTACCAGATCCACGCCCACGACCACCTGACGCCACTCGACGAGACCCTGGCCGCCCTCGACGACGCCGTCCGCCAGGGCAAGATCAGCTACGTCGGCACGTCCAACACCTTCGCGTGGCAACTCGCCAGGGCCCTCGGCGTCGCCGACCTGCGCGGCTACCCGCGGTTCGTGTCGCTGCAGGCGTACTACTCGCTCGTCGGCCGTGATCTCGAGCGAGAGCTGCTGCCGCTGGTCAACGAGGAGAAGCTCGGCCTGCTCGTCTACAGCCCGCTGGCCGGCGGCTTCCTCTCCGGCAAGTTCACCCGCGACAGCCACGACGCCTCCGGCCGCCGCGCCAAGGCCGACAACCCGCCGATCGACCGCGAGCGCGGCTACGACATCGTCGACGCGCTGCGCAAGGTCGCCGACCGCCACGACGTCGGCGTCGCCCGCGTCGCGCTGGCCTGGGTGCTCGCGCAACGCGGCGTGACCAGCGTGATCGTCGGCGCCAAGCGGCCCGACCAGCTGCGCGAGAACCTCGCCGCGGTCGACCTGGAGCTCACGGGGCAGGACCTCGCCGAGCTGGACGCCGTCAGCGCGCTGCGGCCGGAGTATCCGGCTTGGGCCCTCGACGGCGCCTATCCGTCGCGCACGCCCTAAAGCAAGGCGCCCAGCGGCAGGATCAACGCGATCGACACCACCGAGATCACCGTCTCCATCACCGACCAGGTCTTCAGCGTCTGGCCCACGGACATCCCGAAGTACTCCTTGACCAGCCAGAACCCGGCGTCGTTCACGTGCGAGAAGAACAGTGAACCGGCGCCGATGGCCAGCACCAGCAGGGCGTTGTGCGTCGGGTCGAGGGTGGCGGCGAGCGGCGCGACGATGCCGGCGGCGGACACCGTGGCGACGGTCGCCGAGCCCGTCGCCAGACGGATCGCCACGGCGACCAGCCAGCCGAGCAGTAGCGGCGACAGGTGGGCGCCGGTGGACAGGTTGGTGATCACGCCGCCGACGCCGGCGTCCACCAGCGTCTGCTTGAAGCCACCGCCCGCGGCCACGATGAGCAGGATGCCTGCGATCGGGGCGAGTGAGTCGCTGATGATCGACGACAGTTTCGCGCGATGCAGGCCCGCCGGGCGGCCCAGCGTGACCATGCCGACGAGGACCGCGAGCAGCAGCGCCACCAGCGGGTCGCCGACGAAGTCGAGCACGCGGCGCACGGCGTTTTCCTTGCCCAGCAGGATGTCCGAGAGCGCCTTCAGCAACATCAGCGCCACCGGCAGCAGGACCGTGGTCAGCGTCGCGCCGAAGCTGGGCCGCTTGTCGACCTCGGTGCTCTCGGACGCGGGCACCAAGCGTTGCGGCGGCGTGGCGTCCGGCACCCACCGCGCCGCGACGCGACCGAACAGCGGGCCCGCGATGACCACCGTCGGGATGCCGACGAGCAGGCCGAGCGCGAGCGTGATGCCCACGTTTGCGCCGAGCGCACCCGCCGCGGCCAGCGGGCCGGGGTGCGGCGGGATCAGCCCGTGGAGCACCGACAGGCCCGCGAGCGCCGGGATTCCCAGCAGCAGCACGGGTTTCCCGCTGCGCTTGGCGACGAGCAGCACCACCGGGATCAGCATCACGAGACCGATCTCGAAGAACATCGGCAGCCCGATCAACGCGGCCACCAGCGCCATCGCCCACGGCAGCCCGGCGCCGTGCACGCGCCCGAGGATCGTGTCCACGATCCGGTCCGCACCACCGGAATCGGCCAGCAGCTTGCCAAGCATCGCGCCGAACGCGATCAGCAACCCGACCGAAGCGACCGTGCTGCCGACGCCGCTTTCGAAGCTCTTCAACAGCTTGTCCACGGGCATACCGGCCACGAGGCCGAGCACGCCGGAGCCGATCGTCAACGCCAGCAGCGGGTGGAGCTTCAGCTTGCTGATCAGCACCACGATCACGGCGATGGCGAGCACCGTCGCCAGGATCAGGCGGGTGTCGTGGCCGGTCCAACCGGCCGCGAGGGTGGTGGTCATGCACGCTCCTGGAACGCGTGAAGCGCCGCCTCGACGAGAGCGGCGGGAGGTTCGGTGATCTCGACGACGTGGCCCGGCTCGTCCGGCTGCAGCGGTTCGAGGTCCGCGAGCTGGGAGTCGAGCAGCGTGACGGGCATGAAGTGGCCCTTGCGGGCCTGCATGCGCTCGGCGAGCACGTCGCGATCGCCGTGGAGGTGGAGGAACCAGACGCTGCCGCCGGCTCTCAGTTCGTCGCGGTAGCGGCGTTTCAGCGCGGACGACGACACGATTCCACCGGACTCCTGGTGCGCCGCGATCCAGTGCGCGATCGCTTGCAACCAGGGCTCGCGGTCGGCGTCCGTCAGCGCGTGGCCGGCGGTCATCTTCTCGATGTTGGCCTTCGGGTGGAAGGTGTCGGCCTCGGCGTACTCCACGCCCAGGCGCTCGGCCAGCGCCTCGCCGACCGTCGTCTTCCCCGAGCCGGACACACCCATCACGACGATGACGGTCATCCGCACCTCCTTGTGTCCGCACGAGTCAAACCCAAAAGTACTACTTATTCAAGAAGAAGTAGTACTTAATCGAATCAGAGCGGTAAGTTGGCCGGATGGGGAGCGATCGGCACGAGGAAGTCCTCGACGTGCTGGGCGCGGCGATCGCCAACGGCGAGCTGGCGCCCGGCGCCGTGCTGCGCTCCGACGAGCTGCAGGAACGCTTCGGCGCCTCACGCACGGTCGCGCGAGAAGTCGTGCGCGTGCTGGAAACGATGGGGCTCACCACGAGCCGCCGCCGCGTCGGCGTGATCGTGAGCGGCCCGGCCGGGTGGAACCACTACGACCCGCGCCTGATCCGCTGGCAGCTCGACGGTTCCGGGCGCGCGACGGCGCTGCGGACGTTGACGGAGCTGCGCTCGGGCGTCGAGCCGTCGGCCGCGCGGTTCGCGGCGCTGCGCGCGACGCCGGAGGACCGCGGCCGGCTGCACGCGCTGGGCCACCGTCTGGAGGAGACGGCGCGGGCGCGCGACCTGACGACGTTCCTCGGCCACGACATCGCGTTCCACGACCTGCTGCTCACCGCGTCGGGAAACCCGATGTTCGCGCAGCTGTCCTCGGTGGTCGCCGAGGTGCTCGCGGGCCGCACCTCCCACGGCCTGATGCCCGAGGAACCGCAGTCCGAAGCCGTCGCGCTGCACGTGGAAGTGGCCGTGGCAGTGGACGCCGGCGACGCCGATCGAGCCGAGCGCGCGATGCGCGACATCGTGGACCAGGCACGGGACGAAATCGCCGCCGCGGTGTCGAGTAATCTCGGCGGGAAGTAACCACACGCACTGAAATCACCGGCGTTTCGCCGGCCGGGCATCGGCCCGGCGGCGACACCGGAAACCACGTTCCCGGGGGGCTACTGGTGAGCGCGGCACGCGCGATCGGCTTGATGCTCGGCTTGGCGGCCGACGGCGTCCTCGGCAACCCCCGGCACCGCCCGCCGGTGACGGCGTTCCGTCGCTTGGCGACGCTGGGCTCCGGCGCCGGGCAGGGCGGGGAATCCGCCGCTGCGCTTCGCGCGGGGGGCGGTGTTGCTGTTGGGATGCCTGGGGAATCCACTGTCACGCTTGCAGCCGGCGCCGAGGCTGTCGGTGCGCCCGCCGGAGAGCTCGCCGCCTCGATGTCCGCCCGCGCCGCCGTCACCGGTTTCGGCCTGGCGGGTGCCGTCGTTGCGGTCGGGCTGGTCGCCGAACGCGCCGCGCGCGACCGTCCTGTGGTGCAGGCCGTGGTCACGGCCGTCACGACCTGGGCCGTCGTCGGCGCCGCCGGCCTAGCGACGCAGGGCACGGAGCTCGCGCGCGACCTCGAAGAGGGCCGCCTCGAACCCGCGCGCGGCACACTGTCCGAACTGGACCCGCGAGTCGCCGACGGGCTCGGCATGATCGCGCTTTCCCGTGCCTCCGTGGAAACTCTGGCCGAGAACACGTCCGAAGTGGTCGTCGCGCCGCTGCTGTGGGGAGCGCTTGCCGGGGTGCCGGGGCTGCTCGCGTCGCGGACCATCAGCGTCCTCGCGCGCGGCTCGGCGGGTCACTGGCTGGTCGCCCGGCTCGACGAGCTCGTCCACCTCGTGCCGACGCGTGCCGCGGCCGCCCTCACTGTGCTGGCCGCTCCCGTCGTCGGCGGCTCCGCGGGCGGCGCGTGGCGGGCTTGGCGGCGGGACACGATCGCCCACCCGAGCCCCAACGCGGGCCGCGTGGAGGCCGCGTTCGCCGGTGCGCTGGAGATCCGTGTCGGTGGGCGCACGGTGTACCCGCAGGGGGTGGTCGAGCTGCCCGTGCTGGGCGTCGGCCGCAACCCGGACGCCGGTCACGTCACGCGCGCGGTGGAGCTGTCGCGTGTCGTCGGCTGGCTGGCGGGCGCGACTTCGGTGACGGTGGCCCTCCTCGTCGGCGCGCGCCGCCGTCGTCGTCGCAAGTGAGTCAGTTGCAAGTGAGTCAGCTGCGCCGCTGAAGGTGCTCCAGCGCGGCCGCGTCCAACGGCCCGCCCCGCGCCGCCAGCTTCCCCGAGATCCGCTCCCGGTCGGCCGGCGTCTTGTTGCCGCCGTACTTGAACTTCGCCTGCACCGACGTCACCGTCAGCTCGATCCCGCGGATCCCCGGCAGCAGCCGCCGGTCGGGGGCGTCGACCGAGGACACCGGGGTGCGGCCGCTGCCCGGCTCGAAGTGCCCGAGCTGCCGGTTGAGCACCTCTGCCTTCTCGGCCGGATCGTCGACGATCCGCACGTCGCAGGCGAGCTGCGCGGTCGCGTAGTACGACGTGGGCACGCCCACCGCCGGATCGTCCGCGGTGTTCCAGTCCGACCGGATGTAGGTGTACTCGCCGATCACCGTCAGCAGGGCCCGCGGGTGCTCCTCCAGCAGCGGCCACACCGGGTTGGGCCGCGCGAGGTGCAGCCACACGGTGGCCTCGCCGTCGAAGGTGAAGTGCGTCGGGACGACCACCGGGACGTCGCGGCCGCGACCACCGGCCACCAGCTGGCCGAAGTCGTGGCTCCTGAGCCACTGCCGCCATTCCGCGTCGTCTCCGGCGTCCCAAGGGTGGATCAGCATGACACCGAGTATCGCCCCACGAAGTGGCCCCGAAACAGGGCCAGTTTAAGGCTGGAACAGGTGACCACTTGGCAACCGCTTTGGCTACGCCGAGGGGGTGAACTCTTCCTCGTCCTCGGCCAGCATCTCCGCCACGGACTTTCGGCGCGTGCGCTCCGGCTTCTCCGTCGTCAGGGCGCCACCGGGCTTGAGCTCCCGGATCGTGAAGTACAGCCAGCCGAAGATCGCCATGCTGCCGAACGCCAGCCACTGCAACGCGTAGGAGAAGAACGGCCCCGAGTCCAGCTGCGGCAGCGGCAGCGCGCCGAGCACGCCGGGCTGGTTCTCGTCGAGCTGGAAGTAGCCGGGCCGGATCTTCAGGCCGGACGAGCGCGCCACCACCTGTGAATCGACGGTGTAGCTCTGCAGCTTCCCCTTCGTCGACGCGTCGGAGAACGCGTCGCGGTGCTTCGGGTCCACCTCGTCGCTGCGCACGCGCGCGACCACGGTCACCTGGCCTCCGGGCGCGACGGCGTAGGGGAGCACGCCGGACTGGTCGTCGAGCCGCACATAACCGCGGTCGATGAGGTAGACGGTCCCGTCGGCCGCGCGCAACGGTGTGAGCACCTCGAACGCGGCCTCACCCTGCACGGTCCGCAACCGCGCCACGACCTCCGCCGACGGCAGGTACGTGCCCGTGATCGACACGAGGTGCCATTCCGTCTGCTGGTCGGGCGTCGCGTCGGCCGGCATCAGCTGGGCGGCGGGCGCCGGCTGGGCCGTGAACGACGCGGTGAGCGCGTTGTTCTGGGCCTCCTGCTCGGCGTCGCGCCGGAACTGCCAGGGCGCGAGAAGGGTGTAGCAGCAGACGGCGAAGGTGAACACCACCACCGTCAGTGCCAGCCAGCCGGGCCGGAGCAGAAACCGCAACCGCACCCCTCCACGGTAGGCCGTCGCCCCCACCGGGTGCGCGGCGACCTCTCCCACCTGTGATTTTCCCCGGGACAAACCGGTCCTAACCGTGCGCGCGCACCCAGTCGAGAAGGGCGGGCATCGCGCGCTCGATCATCGCCAGCACGTCCTCGAAGCCCTCGTCACCGCCGTAATACGGATCCGGCACCTCCGCGCCGACCCTCGCCGACGGGTCGAACTCACGCAGCAGCCGCACCTTCGCCGGATCCTCGACGCGCCCGCGCAGGAAGTCGAGGTGCCCCTCGTCCGCCGCCAGCAGCAGATCGGCCTCCAGGTCTTCGTCATTCACCTCCGACGCGACGTGCTGCGTCGGGTAACCGTGCGCACGGAGTGTCGCCTGCGCCCGCCGGTCCGCGGGCTCCCCCGCGTGCCACGGCCCGGTGCCGGCGCTCGACACCTTCACGACGTCCTCCAGCCCCTCCTCTGCGAGCTTCGCCCGGAACACCAGCTCCGCCATCGGCGAGCGGCAGATGTTGCCTGAACACACGAACACCACAGTCAGCACGGGTTTTCCTTCACTCCTCGGGTGGGTGGCTCGGACACGAGAAAGCCCTCCAGGGTTCTCGGATCGCTGGAGGGCCTTCTCCGGGTTTTTCCGTTACGGATCAGCGTCCGAGCTGCGCCAGGAACGCCGACCAGCCGTCACGCGTGGCCGTCAGGTGCCCGGCCGGCCGGTCCTTCGTGTCGCGGATCCCGACGACGTCGGTCGCCACCGCGACCTCCACGCAATTCGAGGTGTTCTGTGACCGGCTCGACTTCCGCCAGCCGGAGAACTGCTGCTGTTTCATGCCTTCGTCTCCAAGTTGCCGAGGACATCAGCGATGAACGCACGTGTTTCGTCCGGACTCATCGCAATGTCCTGAACTCTATCGGTCGCCAGCCGGTACGCCTCGACGTCGACGGATTCGTGGAAGAACAGGGCTGATCGCCGGTTTTCGATCTGAACCACCGGTGTGCGGTCGACGAATTCCAGAACATCGAACGGACCTTCCAGCGCGGGATGCCAGCCCGCGGACTCCGGGATGGCTCGAAGGGTCACGTTGCTCCAGTGGCTGGCCTCTTCGAGCGCACCCAACTGCTCTGCCATCACGGCCGGGCCGCCGATGTTCCGGCGCAGTGCGGACTCGTCGACCAGCGCGAGCAGCTCGGCCGGGCGTTCACGTCGCATGATCACGTCACGGCGCCCGATGCGCACCGCAACCCGGGTTTCGATCTCCCCGGCGGGAACACCACCGGCGCCGATGATGGCGCGCGCGTAGCCCGAGGTCTGCAGCAGACCGGGGATCAGCAGCGGCGACACGTTCACGATCCGAGTCGCGTCGCGTTCCAGTTCGAGCAGCGCGGCGAGCTGGCGTTGCTGCTCGGGCAGGCCCGAAGCGACCCAATGCCGCCCGTCGGTGTTGCGAGAGAGTTCGACGAGTTCCTCGCGAAGCTCATGGTCGGTGCCGAGCGCGCCGAGAACCGTGGCCACGTCTGTTGGCCGCGGGCTCCGTTCACCCGACTCCCATCGGCCGACCGTGGTGTGTGCGACGCCGATACGGGCCGCGAGCGTTCGCGCGCTGAGCCCAGCGTCCTCTCGAGCCCTGCGGAGTTCGGCGCCGATTGCGCGCGCTCTGGGACTGGTGCCAGCCATGTGCCATAGGAAACCACACGCAGAGTCGCGAACAGTTACCCGATCGGTGCATTGTGCCGAACAGTGTCGCGATACATAGTTTCCCGGCTCCAAACGGCACCGTATGGCACCAGGGCGGCACCGGCTGGAGCGGGAGATCAGATGCGGCGACGGGGAGCGGGGCATGACGGTGAGGATCTCGGGCGAACTATCGCCGGCGATGGTCGAGCGGGGGCTGTACGCGGTGCACTTCTGGGCAGTCGACACCCGCAACCACCGCTACCTGCGATCGCAACTCGAAGACCCCGATCGCGGCACCTTCCAGCCCGGCTGCGTGCTGAACAGCTTCATGATCCCGGCCCGCTGGGCCTTCCGGTCGGAACTGTCATCGGACGAACTCGCCGACGACCGCGACAAGTCCCGCGACTGCCGCGTGTGCTTCCGGGCGAGGCGATGACCGTGGGCTGGTGGATCACCGACGACGGCCACGAAGTCGACACCGACCGCGACACCGGCCAGATCATCGACGACGCCGGCCGGCGCACCGTGGCCGACTTCGCCGCGTGGGCCCTGACCGGCATCGAACAGGGGCGCACCATCGACGACCTCGCCAAGACCGCCCAATGCGGCGACGCCTTGATCCGCCTCGCGATCCTCGTGGCCCGCCGCCGCCGCGCCGCCGGCCACCACACCGCCGAGGCCCGCCGCGCCGACGACGGGCTCGCCGAGGACGCCGCCCGAGACCGCGTCGCCGAGGCCCGACCTGCCGAGGCCCGACCTGCCGAGGCCCGACCTGCCGAGGACCGACCTGCCGAGGACCGACCTGCCGAGGACCGACCTGCCGAGGACCGCGCCGCCGCAGACAGGGTCGCCGAGGGCCCGACCTCCGAGCACCAGCCCGCCGGGGATCGAGCCGCGGAGGACCGAGCCGCCGAGAACGCCACCCACACCTGACCAACCCGACCCAGCTCCCGGCCGCCGCCCTGGTGCCCCGACCTCGGTGCGGCGGCCGGGTTCCAACCTTCGCCGTCCGATGGTGCAGCGACGGTGGAGGGCGGACGCCCCCGGTGACTTCTCGGACGCCGGGGCGTCGCGCCGCCTCGGGGTCCCGGGG
Source organism: Amycolatopsis sp. NPDC050768 (assembly GCF_040654155.1). Lineage (NCBI taxonomy): Bacteria > Bacillati > Actinomycetota > Actinomycetes > Pseudonocardiales > Pseudonocardiaceae > Amycolatopsis > Amycolatopsis sp. NPDC050768. The sequence goes on along the minus strand of NZ_JBFAHL010000001.1, from coordinate 57,781 downwards.
CCGCCACCGCCGTCGTGGGAAGATCCCGTGGTGCCTGCCCTAGCCGAGATCCTCGACGTCATCGAACGCCACTACCCGCCGCGCCTCGCGGAGAAGTGGGATGCCGTCGGGCTCGTGTGCGGGGACCCGGCGGAGGAGGTCACGCGGGTGCTGTTCTGCGTCGACCCCGTCGAGGAGACGGTGGCCGAGGCCGAGGACCTGGGCGCGCAGCTGATCGTCGCGCACCACCCGTTGCTGCTGCGCGGGGTGCACGGCGTGCCCGCCGACACGGTCAAGGGCGGCCTCGTGCACCGCCTCATCCGCGGCGGCCGCGCGCTCTACTGCGCGCACACCAACGCCGACTCGGCCGACCCCGGCGTGTCCGACGCGCTCGCGAACGCCATCGGCCTCACCGTCGACCGGCCGCTCGACCCGCAGGAACCCGGTGGCCACACAGGCATCGGGCGGATCGGGCACCTGGCCGAAGCCGAGCCGTTCGCGGTGTTCGTGCAGCGCGTCGCCGAGGCGTTGCCGGCCACGGTGCCGGGCGTGCTGGGCGCGGGGGACCCGGATCGGCCGATCCGCACTGTCGCGGTGTCCGGCGGCGCGGGCGACTCCTACCTCGCGCGCGCCACCGCCGAGGGCGTCGACGCGTACGTGACGGCGGACCTGCGCCACCACCCCGCCGGCGAGCACCTCGCCGCCTCGGGGCCCGCGCTGGTCGGGCTCACGCACTGGGCCAGCGAATGGCCCTGGTGCGCGCAGGCCTCGGCCCTTGTCGACGCGGCCTTTGCGGGTAACGTCGACAGTCACGTCTCCACGAGGCGCACCGACCCGTGGACCGTCCGCGCGACCCCCGCTAGCTGACTCCCCGCATGACCACCAATTCCGCCGAGTCAATTCAACAAGGAGCACCGTGAAGGCCGACCCCGCCGTCCAGCGCCAGCTGCTCGAACTCGCGAAGGTGGACGCCGAGCTTTCGCGCACCGCGCACCGCCGGCGCACCCTGCCCGAGCTCGCCGAGATCGACGCGGGCGAGAAGACCGTGCGCGACAAGCGCGACGCGCTGGTGTCCGTGCAGACTGCCGCGTCGGACCTCGACCGCGAGATCGCCCGGCAGGAGAAAGAGGTCGAGTCGGTGCGGGCCCGCGAGGACCGCGACCGCAAGCTGCTGGAGTCGGGCTCCGTCAACGCCAAGCAGATGACCGACATCGAGCACGAGCTGCAGACGCTCGGCCGCCGCCAGAGCGCGCTCGAAGACGACCTGCTGGAGCTCATGGAGCAGCGCGAGGCCCTGGAGCTCGACGCGCAGCGCACCGGCGCCGAGGTCGACAAGGCCGAGGCGGGCGTCGCGGCCGCGATCGAGCGCCGCGACGCGGAGTTCAAGGACCTCGACACCACGCGCGCCCGCCGCGACGAAGACCGCGCGAAGCTGCTGCCGCGCTTCCCGGAGCCGGTGCTCAAGCTGTATACACGCGTGCTGGACCACAAGGGCATCGGCGCGTCCTTGCTGCGCGCTCGCCGCTGCGGCGCCTGCCAGCTGGAGCTGGACCGCAACACCATCGCCGAGATCAAGGCGACGGCCGAGGACACCGTCGTCCAGTGCGAGAACTGCGGGGCGATCCTGGTCCGTACGTTGGAGTCGGGCCTGTGACCGACCGGGTCGTCGTCGAGGCCGACGGGGGGTCCCGGGGCAACCCGGGCCCGGCCGGCTACGGCGCGGTCGTGAAGGACGCCGCCACCGGCGAGGTGCTGGCCGAGCGCCACGAGTTCCTCGGTGTGGTGACCAACAACGTCGCGGAGTACTCGGGGCTCATCGCGGCCCTGACCGCGGCGGCGGAGACCGGCGCGTCCATTGTGGACGTGCGGATGGACTCCAAGCTGGTCGTGGAGCAGATGTCCGGCCGCTGGAAGATCAAGCACGCCGCGCTGCAGCCGCTCGCCGCGCGGGCGCGTGAACTCGCGGACGGGTTCGATCGTGTCACCTACATGTGGATCCCGCGCGCAGAGAACTCCCACGCCGACCACCTCGCCAACGTCGCGATGGACAGCGGCACCGGCAAGGTGACCACCCAGGCCCCGGCGCCGACCAAGCCGCAGGTCAAGACCACCTCCGGCACCGGTGAAGCCGACCGCGTCGCCAAGGCCGGCTGGACCGGCGCGCGTGGCACGCCCACCCGACTGCTGCTCCTGCGCCACGGCCAGACCGAGATGTCGGTCGACCGCCGCTACTCCGGCCGCGGCGATGTGCCGCTCACCGAGCGCGGGCGTGGCCAGGCGGCCGCGGCGGCGAAGCGGCTCGGCGCGTGGCCGGGCCTCGTCTCCGAAGACGGCGAGGCCGCCCCCATCGTCTCCTCGCCCTTGACCAGGACGAAGCAGACCGCCCAGGCCGTGGCCGACGCGCTGGGTACCCGCTTCGTCACGCACCCGGGCCTCATCGAGACCGACTTCGGCGAGTGGGAGGGCCTCACTTTCACCGAGGCCGCCGAACGCGACCCCGAGCTGCACCGCTGCTGGCTGCGCGACTCGTCGTGCGCGCCGCCCGGGGGCGAGAGCTTCGACGCGGTCCACGAGCGCGTCGGCCAGGCCCGCCGCGACCTGATCGAGCAGTACGAGGGGAAGACGATCATCGTCGTCAGCCACGTCACGCCCATCAAGACGCTGCTGCGGATGGGGCTCGACGCGGGCCCGAGCCTGCTGTTCCGGCTGCACCTGGACCTGGCGTCGCTCTCGATCGTGGAGTTCTACCCGGATGGCAACTCCTCCGTGCATCTCGCCAACGACATTTCACACCTGTCCTGACCGCGCGCTGACCGGGGCTGTGCTGATCGTTACCGATCCGACCACAGTCACGGCGGGAACGGTTGCCCGGTACCTTGACGTCCAGTTGCGTGCCCGCCTGCTTCTGGTCGGATCGGTAAAATGTGGGGCGGATCACGCGCAGGGATGACGCGTGAGCGGGCGCCGATCCGGTATTGGCTAGAGTGCTGTGTCGACCGCGGCGCCGCGGCGCGGGTTCCACCCGGGATCCTCATCAGGGGGGCGCAGGCTCGTGCGTTTCTCGGCAAGCTCTGCGAGTAGAAACAGTGACGAGGTAATGACCGCTAGCGCACTCACCGAAGCATCCGAACGCGACCTCCCCGGCGAGGACGCGCCCGTGACCGCCGTCGGCCTGCGCCACGGCTGGATCGCCTCCGTGCTGGCGGTGCTGGCCGGTGTCGCCGCTGTCGCCTGGCACGCCACGCGCTACGGCCACTGGATCGTGGACGACGCGGCCATCACGTTCTCCTACTCGCGCAGCTTGGCCGACGGCCTCGGCCCCGTCCTGCAGCCGGGCGCGCCGCCCGTCGAGGGCTTCTCCGACCCGACGTGGATGGTCCTGCTCGCGCTGGGCAAGCTCGCCGGCCTGTTCGACCACGGCCTCCTGTTCGGCATCCCCGACTACGTGCTGTTCCCGAAGCTGCTCGGCCTGCTGTTCACCGCCGGCATCCTCACGCTCTGCCACGTCGTGGCGCGGCAGATCTTCCCGCGTCACGCGTGGGCGGTCACGCTGGCCGTGGGTCTCACGCTGGCGACCATCCCGTCGTTCGTGATCTGGGTGGTCTCGGGCCTCGAGAACTCGCTGTTCGCGTTCGCGGTGCTCGGCCTCGCGGTGCTGCTGTTCACCGCGGTCCGCAAGGAACGCACGCTCACGTGGAAGGTCGCGGTGGGCGCGGGCGTGATCGTGGCGTTCGCCGCGCTGACGCGTCCGGAAGGCCTGATCTACGCCGGCGCGTACCCGATCGTCCTGCTCTACGGCGTGCGGCGCGAGGGTTTCTGGGTCAGCTTCCGCTACGCCGTGCTGTCCATTGTGGCTTTCGCGGTCCCGTTCGGCGCTTATGTGGCTTGGCGCCACAGCGAGTTCGGCGGCCGGTTCCTCGCCAACCCGTCGGTGGCGAAGAAGCAGGGCTTGCCTGACCTGATGTCGTTGGTCCGGCCCGGAACCCTGATCCTCTACGCCGGTGTCGCCGCCGTGGTCGTGCTCGCGGTGGTCGTGATCTGGGCGCTGCGCAAGGCGCCTTGGCGGCGTCCGCTGGCCGCGTTGATCACGCCCTTCGCGCTCGGCGTGATCGCCTTCGGCGTGATGGTGCCCGACTGGATGGCGCAGTTCCGCTTCGCGACGCCGGTGTGGGTCCTCGGCGTGCTCGCGGGCACGCTGTCGTTCGGCGAGCTGCTGCGCACGGTGAAGGTGCGCTGGCGCGCGGTCGCGTCCGTGGTCGTGGTGGCCGCGGCGATCCCGTCGCTGGTCGGTTTCGTGCAGCAGTCCGACGAGTTCATCAAGAGCCCCACCGTGCCGGCGTGCCTGATCGCCGACCGCTTCGGCCGCGGCTTCAACACCTACGCCGACATGCTGGGCCTGCAACAGGCGTCGCTGCTGCTGCCGGACCTCGGCGGCTCGTCGATGACCAGCCGGCTGCAGCTCGTGGACATGGCGGGCCTGGTCAACGCGCCCATCGCCGACCTCACGCACGACGAGAACATGGCGGGCCTGCGCGACTACGTGTTCGACACGGTCAAGCCCACCTTCATCCACTCGTGGGGCCCGTGGGCCGGCGGCAACGGCATCTCCCTCGACCCGCGCATCGACCGCGACTACTACCCGATCTTCATCTACCCCGGCCCGGGCCTGCGCAACGGCGACTGGGTCCGCAAGGACGCGGTGAAGGATCCGGCGAAGCTCCAGGCCGTCCAGCACTACGCGGCGACCACGATGATGGACGTCGAGGCCTACCGCTTCGGCAACGGCCTCGACGACTGCGGCCCCACGCTGGAGCCGGGGCAGACGATCCCGCCGCGGCCCTAGCCGGGTTCCGTTCGCCCTGATCTGTCACGGCAGGACCAGCCACAACGCGGCGGTCGCCGCGGCGAGGGAGACGGGTGTGGTCAACGCGCCCAGCGCCGTGAACTCCCTCGCGCGCGGCGTGTGCCCGTGGCGGGCCAGCACGCGGCGCCACAGCAGCGTCGCCAAGGAGCCGAGGTAGGTCGCGTTCGGTCCGACGTTCACGCCGATCAGCACGGCCAGCAGCACGCCCGTGTTCGGGTGGTCGCCCAGCACCGACAGCAGGATCAGCGTCGCGGGCAGGTTGTTGACGAGGTTCGCCAGCACGGCCGCGATCGCGGTGGTGAGCAGCAGCTCGGGCAGCCCCGCCGTCGTGGGCAGGAACGCTTTGAGGGCGCCGCCGAGCACGTGTTCGTCGACGGCCTCCACCGTGATGGCCAGGCCGAGCACGAACAGCACCAGCATCGGCGACGCTTCCGTGATCACCTGCCACGGCTTGATCTTGCGTTCGCCCAGCGCCCGCGCGCTGAGCACGAGCGCCGCCAGCGCCGCGACCCAGACGGGCTCGACGTGCACGAGCTCGCCCACGCCGAAGCCGACGAGCATCACGCCGAGCACGACGAGCGCGAACACCGGCGCCTCGCGGTGCTGCGGCTTCTCGGTGCTGCGGGGGCCTTCCAGGTCGCGTTTGAAGAACCTCGCGAACACGGCCAGCTCGATCAGGATCGTGACCAGCCAGGGCAGCGCCATCAGCGCGGTGAACCCGGCGAACGTGAGCCCGGACGCGGCGAAGGCCAGAAGGTTGGTCAGGTTGGAGACGGGCAGCAGCGTCGAGGCCGAGTTGGCGAGGTGGGCGCAGGCGTAGACGTGGGGCTTCGACTCGAGCCTGAGCCCCTCGGCCGTGGCCAGCACGACCGGCGTGAGGAGCACGACGGTCGCGTCGAGGCTCAGCACCGCCGTCACGCCTGCCGCGGCGACGAAGGTGAACACGAGCAGCCGCTTGGGCTCACCCCGGCAGACTTCGGCCAGCCGGCTGCCCAGCCAGGAGAACACACCGTCGATGGCGGCGAGGTGGCTGACGAGCAGGATCGCGGCCAGGAACCCCATCGTCGGCAGGATCTCGACGACCCGCTGCCACGCGGCCGCGGGCGTGGTGAGCCCGATGGCGAGCACCACCGCCGCGACCGGAACCGCGGCGACCGCCTCGGGCAACCCGCGCGGGCGCACCATCGCGAACCCCAGCGTCACGGCCAGGAGCGCGAGGGAGACGACCGCGGCGAGGGGTTCGGGCACGCGAGAACGCTAATCGAGCCCACCCGGCGACCGGTGAGCGGCTGTGAAGGTGCCGCCGAGGCCCGGCTTGCACACTGCCGTCTCGACCACACGCTGCCGACTCGCCTGTGCGCCCCTCGGCGAACTACCAACCTGCTGCGGGCTTCCCCTTGCCTTTGCCACTACGCCCGCGGGATCGCGCCGGCTTCTGGACTGAGCGATTTTCGTGCGGCCCCTGGGCCGCATGAAAATCGGGAGGGAAGAAGCCGGCGCGATCCCGCACGCCTCGGCGGGGCCGAGGCAGATGACACAGGCTCGGGAATGCCTTTGCCCTTCGCCAGTTCGCGTTCCTTCTCGCGGATCACGGGCAGCACGTTCTTCCCGAAGTGCTCCACGTCTTCCAGGTAGTGCAAGAAACCCAGCAGCAGCAGGTTCGCGCCGCGCTTCTTGTATTCGATCGCTCGGTCGGCGATTTGTTCCGGCGTGCCGATGAGCTGGGTGCGGAAACCGTCGTTGTACTGCACGAGGTCCTTGAACTCGGAGTCGGCCCACATGCCTTTGTTGTCCGCCGTGGACTTCCCGGCCTGCGCGACAGCGGAACGGAACCCTTCGACAGCCGGCCGGTTGGCCTTCTCGATGATCTCGCGCAGCACGGCTTCGGCCTCGGCAGCCGATTCGCGGGCGATGACGAACCCGTTGAGTCCGAAGCGGACAGTGCGGCCGTTCGCGATGGCGCGGACGTCTTCGACTTGTTCGGTGAAACCGTCGTAGTCCTTGCCGTTGCTGAAGTACCAGTCGGACACGCGGCCGGCGACCTTGCGGGCGGCCGTGGAGTTGCCGCCCTGGAAGATCTCCGGGTGCGGGCGGCCGGGGGAGACCTCGGGCTTGGGCTTGATGTCGAAGTCGTGGATGCGGTAGAAGTCGCCGCCGAACTCGGCGTGGTCGTTCGTCCAGAGTTCGCGCACGGCGGTGATGAACTCCTCCGTGCGGCGGTAGCGCTCGTCGTGTTCGAGCCACGGTTCGCCGAGCTTGGTGAACTCGTCCTTGAACCAGCCGCTGACGACGTTGATGGCCGCGCGCCCGCCGGAGATCACGTCGGCGCTCGCGACGAACTTCGCGAGCACACCCGGGTGCCACAGGCCGGGGTGGATCGCGGCGATCACCTTGAGACACTGCGTCGCCAGCAGCAGTGCGAGGCTGAAGCCGGTGGATTCGTGCTGGTAGGAGGCACCGTAGCTGGCGGTGTAGCGGACTTGGGTGAGCGCGTACTCGAAGCCGTTGTTCTCGGCCAGGATGGCGAGCTGCTTGTTGTACTCGTACCCCCAGTCGGTGCGCTGCTCGATGTCGCTGGTGACCAGGCCGCCGCTTACGTTCGGGACCCAGTAGGCGAATTTCAGGGGCTCGTGCAGGTCTGGTGCGGACATGTCGCGAGTGAAACAGCGGCCCTGAGCAGCGTCAACGCACGTCCAGGGCGTGAGATCATCCACAAAGGACCTTGCGCTGATCGACTTGAACCGGTTGTGGGCGGGGCCCGTACTCCCCTTTGCGAAGGGAGCTGGTGGCCGTGGACCTGATCAACGTCGTGGAGCTCGTGGCGCTGGCGGTGATCGTGACGCTCGGCGTCGTCGAACTGCTCGCCCCGCCGCGCGCCCGTCCGGCGGTGCGCGGGTACGATTCCGGGGCGGACGAGTTGGCTGGACGGTCGCGAATCGGGGTGACCCGGTCCGAGGAAAGTCCGGACTCCGCAGGGCAGGGTGGTTGCTAACGGCAACCCGGGGCGACCCGCGGGACAGTGCCACAGAAAACAGACCGCCCCCGTCTCCGGACGGGGGTAAGGGTGAAACGGTGGTGTAAGAGACCACCAGCACCCCGGGTGACCGGGGTGGCTAGGTAAACCCCACCCGGAGCAAGGCCAAGAGGGAGCTGCCGCTCCTGCGCAGGCGCTTGAGGACGGCCCGTCCGATGCCTGCGGGTAGGCCGCTGGAGCCTGCCGGCAACGGCAGGCCGAGATGGATGACCGTCGCCCGACCGGCCGCGAGGCCGCGCCGGGCACAGGATCCGGCTTACACGCCAACTCGTCCGCCCTGCTTTGGGGCTTCTGCCGTCCCGGGCACCTGCCGGCCGAAGCCGTGCCCGTCGATTCCGGCATCTGCTGGGGCCGGGTTGGTGGGGCCGTGCACGTTTTGGCTGGCGTTGTGCCTCTCCGGCTCTGGCATCTGCTTCGGTTCGGCCGCGCCCGTTCTTGCCGACGCTGTGCCGTCCCGCTCCGGCACCTGCTTCGGCCCCACCACCCGCCAAAAACCCACCCCCAACCCCAAGACACCAACACCTACCGCCCGGTAGCATCCCGCCCATGGGCGAAGCAGCCGAAGCGGCGAAGAAGTTCAAGGGCACCTTCGACACCCTCCACTCCCTGATCTACTTCGTCCCCGAAGCCGAAGAGCACCTCACCGCCGCGGGGCTCCGGCCCGGGCGCATGACGTACTTCGCCAGCCGCTCCGCGCCGATGGGTGCGGTCAAAGCCGGCGTGGTTGCCGCGACGTTCTACAACTTCAACCCCGAGATCGTCGAGCGCCACATCCCGCGCGCCTGGACCCTCGCCACACCCGAACAAATCATCGAAGCCCGCTTCACCGCCGTCGACGTCGCCCTCAGCAGGCTCCTCGGCGACGAGATCCACGCCGAAACCACCGCCGAAGCCGCGGAGCTCGCGCGTGAAGCCACAGACGGCTGCCGCCCGGAAGGCCGAGCCCTCTACGCCGGCCACGCGAGTCTTGCCTGGCCCGAAAAGCCGCACCTCGTCCTCTGGCACGCCCTCACGCTCCTGCGCGAGCACCGCGGCGACGCCCACGTCGCCGCGCTCATGCTCCACGGCCTCGACGGCCTGGCCGCCCTTGTCACGCACGTCGCGAGCGGCGCCGGCTTCACGCCCGACATGGCCAAGAGCACGCGCGGCTGGAGCGACGAACAGTGGGACGCTGAGGTCGCCCGCCTGGCGAGCCAAGGCGTCATCGGCCCCGACGGCGACCTCACGGACAAGGGTGCCGACCTCCGTGAGCGCGTCGAGGCCGCCACGAACGCCGCCTCCGAAGGCCCCTGGCGGCACCTGGGTGAGGAAAAATCCGCCCGTCTCGCCGAGCTGTGCCGGCCGCTGAGCCGTGCCGTCGTCAAGGCCGGCGCGTTTCCGCGAGCGGTGACCTCTTCCCGATAAGGCACCTCTCGTGCCCGATGTCCGGCATCACGCTATGTAGTGAAAATCCCGGCCCGACTTGCGCGTATCGTGACAAGCGCCTCACTGCTCCCGGCGACCCTGGGGCAGCGTGGCGGTGACACTGCGGGCTCACTCGGAGAGGCCGAATGGGGCATGCCACACTGGCTCCGGCCGGATATCGACCACTTGGGAAGTACCGAGAGTGAGCAAAACACTCCCAGCAGGGTGAGTTCGTGAGTCCACTGCGAAATCCGGGTGGCCGGGGTTAATCCCAAGCACCCTTGCCCCCATGATGGAGGGCGAGGAATTCTGACCAGACGACCCCAGCCCCATCCGTGTCCACAAGTCGACATTTACACAGCGCGCTTTGACCACTACCCCTTGTGACGCCATGATGTTGTTCGAGGCTTCGCCGAAGCCAGAAGCGCGCGGGACCGTCCGCGCACCGGGAGTATCGCGATGACCACCATGACCACGCTCGAGACGCTGGCTGCCGGCGAACTCGGCACCGGAAACGTCCGAAACTGGTTGCTCGACAACGTCGTCCCCCTGGTGTTGCTGGCCGTCGCGCTCCTGTTGCTCTGGCTCGGTGGCGGCAAGGGTGACAACGCCGGTGTCATGCGCAGGCTCGCCGGTGTCGTCATCGCGCTCGCCATCATCGGACTCGCGGTCAGTGGCGCCGGCGTCAACGTGGGCCAGTGGATCGCCGGCCTGTTCACGGGCTGAGGCGGAGCAGGCGTGCGCATCAGGACGGATGACGAGGTCTACCGGGTCGACGCCGTCTGGCTCGGCCCGCCGAAGGCGACTTTTCCCTGGAGAGCCCGCTACGTAGCGTGGCTCATCGGCATACCCATCTTCCTGGTCGTGCTCACCATCGAACGGTGGGCCGGCTGGAGCTTCGGATTCTTCTCCACGGCGTGGGCGTTCGTGGCCACGATCGTGATCACCCGGCTGATCACCGCCAAGATCAGCCACGAGCGCCCGCTGGGCGCGGTGATCGGGATGGCCGGCCGCGAGCTCAACACACCGCGTGAGAAGCCCGCGGGTACGGGCGGCGCCGTCAGCGCCAGCCGTATCCGCGTGCGGGCCGAGCGCCCGTTGCCGAAGCACAAGAGAAGGCGGCAGTACCGGCACCACGGCTACGGCCAGGGCACCGGGGTTTCGGCCGGAGCACAGGGAGCACCACGAGCGCGCCGGAGCCGCCCCGCGGCTCGGGCCGGGAGGTAGTCGTTGTTCGGTCGCGGCGGAAGCCGAGGAAAGCGGGATCGAAGCGTGCCCACGGGCGCCTGGGAAACCCCGCAGCAGGTCCGGCAACCCTCGCCGAGGAACAACTCCTCGGCGGGCAAGAGGCTGCCCGGTGAGCAGGCCATACCCGCGTACACGCCATCGATCGCGGCGCGCAGCATCGACGGGCACCTGCTGCGCACCGGGCACGAGGTGTACGCCTGGTACCGGCTCGCGCCCCAACGGTGGTCGTTCCGCTCCGACTCACAGCGCCGCGACCTGATCGCGGCCATCGCGGGCCAGTACGCGGAGCTGCAGGGCCGCTGGCTGCACCTGCGCGTGACCAACCGGCCGTACCCGATCCGCATGTGGGCCGAGGCCCACGTGCACAACGCCGTCGGCCGTCCCCAGGACGTGCCGGGTGCCCTTTCCTTCGACGACTACCTGATCGGCGAGCAGCAGCAGCTGATGGGCCGTTCGATGGCCGAAAAAGAGGTCTACCTCGGCGTCCAGGTGCAGACCCGCCGCATGGTCGACCGCGCCGTCGAACGCGCCGCCCCCGTGCTGCGCAAGATCCTGCCCGAGGCCGTCGACGCCGAGCTGGTGGCGCTCGACTCCGAGGTCGAGCACCTCGACCAGGTCATCGGCACCGCCGGGCTCGAAGGCCGTCCGGTGCACGCCGAGGAGATGTCCTGGCTGATGCACCGCTCGTGCTCGCTGGGCCTGCCCGCGCCGCGCAACATGCCGGCCGTGCCGGGCGCCGCGTGGGAGCCCGAGGACCTCGCCAGCTTCACCGACGCAGCCGACTTCCACGCCGACCCGTACGCGCCCACGGTCACCGTCCGTGGCCGCACGGGGTCCAACGCCGGCGTGTCGCGGCACCTTGCCGTGCTCACCGTCGGCCAGATGCACGGCCTGCAGATCCCCGAGGTCGACGACCCGTGGATCCAGCACGCCGACCGCCTGCCCGCCGCCGTCGAGGTGTCCGCGCGCATCTACGTGCGCCGGCCCGAAGAGGTCGCGGGTGAGCTGCAGCGCCAGATGAACAAGGTGCGTTCGCAGGTCAAGCACTACACCGACGAGCACGAGCTGGAGCCGCCGCAATCGCTTGCGCGCCAGGCCGGGCGCGTGCTGGAGATCGACGACGAGATGACGTCGGGCTTCACCGCGCTGGCCACCCGCGTGCGCTCGTGGTGGCGTCTGGCCGTCTCCGGCCCGACGGAGCGCGACGCGCTGCGCCTGGCCCAGCAGCTGCTCGACCTGTACAAGCCGAAGGTCGCGATCGAGCACCCCGAGGCCCAGTACGCGATGGCGCGCGAGTTCATCCCGGGCGAGCCGCTGGCGTCGGCGGCGTACATGCGTCGCGGCTCGGTGGTGTGGACGGCGTCGTCCGTGCCCACGGCCACCGCGGAGGTCGGTGACCGGCGCGGCATCCTGCTCGGCGAGACGGTGACCGCGACCCGGCGGCCGGTGGCGTGGGACCCGTGGATGGCGCAGGAGATCCGCGACGGCTCGGGCCTCACAGCGATGGTGGCCGGCCTGGGTGGCGGCAAGTCGTTCCTCGGCGGCGGCATCGTCTACAAGACGCTGCGCGCCGGGGCGCACTGGACGATCCTCGACCCGTCGGGCCCGCTGGCGCGGCTGTGCGACCTGCCGGAGCTGCGGCCGTACGCGCGACCGATCAACCTGCTCAACGCACAGCCCGGCATCCTCAACCCGTACCGCGTGGTCGCTGATCCGCTGCTCGAGCACTTCATGGACGAGGACGACCCGGAACGCTCCTGGCGGCGCGAAAAGGCGCTCGCCGGCGCGACCCGGCGCCGTCTGGTGCTCGACGTGCTCACGGGCGTGCTGCCGTACGAGGTGTCGCGCATGGCGCAGACGCGGATCGTGCTGCTGCGCGCCGTCCGCGCCGTCGGCGGTCGTTTCGACGCCGACCCGGGCCAGGTCATCGACGCGCTGCGCCGCGATTCGAGCGAGCACCACGAGCACGCCGTCGTGGTCGCCGACTTCCTCGACGAGATGCGCGAACGCATGGCGCTGCTCATCCCGGAACGCGGCGCCGACCCGTACTCCGAGACGCGCGACGACCGCATGACGGTGCTGACCATGGCGGGCCTGACCCTGCCCAAGGACGGCGTGCCGCGCGAGTACTGGACGGACGCGGAGTCGCTCGGCGTCGAGATGCTGAACCTCGCGGCGTGGCTCACGCAGCGGTCGGTGTACGAGAAGCCGAAGGAACAGCGCAAGGGCGTCTGGATCGACGAGGCGTTCTTCCTCTCGGAGGTCCCGACCGGCCGCGTGCTGATGAACCGCTTCGCGCGCGACTCGCGAAAGTGGAACGTCCGCGTGCTGCTGTCCTCGCAGATCCCGGCCGACTTCCTGAAGATCCAGGGCTTCGTCGCCCTGCTCGACTCGGTCTTCGTCGGCCGCCTCGACGACGACGACGCCCAGGCCGACGCCCTGCGCCTGCTCAAGGTGCCTGTCGGCGTCGGCTACGAACAGGTCGTCGCCGCGTTGGGCCGCCGCCCCGGCGCGCAACGCGGCACAGAACGCGACGTGGAACCCCGCCAGTTCATCTTCGGCGACGGCGCCGGCGGCGTGGAACGCATCCGCGTCGACTTCTCCGGCCCCCACCTCGACCAGCTGCGCTCGGTCATGGACACCACCCCGGGTTCCCCCGACGCGCGCACCAAGCCGGGCGCGGCCCTCGTGCGACCCCACGAGGAAGCGCCCGCCCCCTACGTCCCCACCCCACCGGAGGACGACGAGCTGGAACACGACTTCGAGCTCCAGGCCGAGCTCGAAGTCGGCCTTACCGACGAGCAGCTCCTCGGCTCGCCGGACCCGCTCGCGTCCGAGACCGGCGAGGTGGAGGGTGCTGTGCACAACGGAAACGGACAACCTGCCAACGGACACTCCCCCGACCGGCACGCCCGGGCCGGCGGCAAGGGTGGTACCGGCAGGGATGCCGCGTGAACACAGTCTGGACGCTGGCGTTCGTCCTGTCGTTCGCCGCTGGCTGGCACGCGCTGAAGCGGCGCATCAAGGAAGGTCCGAAACCCGGCCGGCGGCAGCCGAGCCGGCGGGCGGCCATGCTCGCCGTGATCACGATCCTCGGCTTGCAGACGGTGCTCATGGCGCCGTCGGCCAACGCCGCGGCCTGCGGTGAGTCACCGAACCCCGAGCGGCCCGGCTCGGGCATGGTCGGCGCGATCGACCCGCCGGAAGGCCACGGCGAGCCCGGCAGCGCGTACATCGACTACAGCTACGCGGGCATGGTCTGGAACACCTACCAGACCAACTGCACGGCGCTGTCCGCCATCGCCTCGCCCAGTTCCACAATCGACACGTGGGCGGGCAACCAGCTGTTCAACGTCGGCAAGAACATCGTCGGCGCCACCAACTCGCTGCACTACACCGTGCTCGAGGGCGGGCTGCTGAACCCGATCTACAGCGCGGTGAAATCGGGCGCGGAGAAGGTCTACAACAACATCTACGCGCAGCTGTTCGGGCTCGTCGCGCTGATCCTGTCGATCATGCTGTTCCGCCAGATCTGGCGGGGTGACCTCGCGGCGGTGAGCAAACGGGCGCTGTACGCGCTCGCAGGGGTGTGGCTCGCGGCGTCGTCGCTGGCGATGCTGCGGTACTTCGACCCGATCGACAAAGCGATCGTCCAGACCACCACGAACATCCAGGCGGGCTTCGTCGACGAGAGCTCCGACCGGATCGTGCGCGACATCCTGCCGACGAACCTGCACACCCAGATCGTCTACGACAACTGGCTGCGCGGGGAGTTCGGTTCGCCGACCGCGCCGCAGGCCGACCAGTTCGGCAAGCCGCTGCTCGACGCGCAGGCGTTCACCCGCGACCAGCTCGTGAACGGCGACGACGGCAAACAAAACGTCGTCGACGCCAAAAAAGCCGCCTTCAAAGACATCTCCGGCAAGCTCGGCCCCGCCACCGGCTACTTCACCGGCGAGTCCGGCGGCCGCACCGGCGCCGGGTTCCTGGCGCTGGGCCAGAGCATCGTCTACTCGCTGTTCCAGTTGCTGGCCAAGGCTTCCGTGCTCCTCGCGCAGGTCTTGATCCGCCTGTTCACGCTCACCGCGCCGCTCATCGGCCTCGTCGCGCTGCTGCACCCGGACATCCTGCGCCGCGTGCTGAAGGTGGCCGGCGGGATCGCGTTCAACCTGGTCGTGCTGTCGGTGCTCGCGGGTGTGCACGCGCTGCTGCTGCAGGCGATCTTCGACGCCGGCAGCTCGCTCAACCTGCTCACGCAGATGGTGCTCGGCGGCCTGATCACGGTGCTGCTGTTCCTGGTCGGACGGCCCGTGCGGCGGCTGTGGCAGATGGTCGAGATGTCCGTCAACGTCGTGGGTGCCGCGGTGCCTTCGCCCAACGGCGGCATTTTCTCCCGCTTCCGCAAGAAGGCCGGGCCTTCGCCGCAGGACGAGTTCTGGCAGAACGTGCGCGACACCGACGACGTGGTCGACGGCGAAGCGCGCGGTCCGATGGGCGCGACCGTCGGCGGCGGGCGCTACCGGCCGGAGGCCGCGGTCTTCGCCAGCGCCCAGCGGCTCGACAACGGTTCCCGCTCCGCGCGTCCGGCCGCCGCTTGGTCGGGTGCGCCGTGGCCCGGCGCCGTCGGGTCGGCCGGCGAGCGCGCCGCGCTGACGTCGGGCGGCGGTGGAGCGCCGGTGTTCTCGCAGTACAACCCGGTCACGGGCGAGCCGGGCGACTACGTCGGCGGCCGCCGCGTGCCGATGCAGGAAAGCCGGCGCGTCGACACGTCGCCGGTGGCCGACCGGCGCTGGAGCGACGAGCAGGAGCCGGTCGTCGTCCCGTCGCGGATGAGCTCGTCGGACCGCGGCTACACCTCGCCGGAGTCGATTCCGGAGCAGGCAGGCGTCTACACGCCGCCGGGCATCCGCGCGCAGCCTCGCCGGGTCGACCCGGAAGTGGTCGCGGGCAAGCCCGTTTTCGTGCTGTACCGGCCTTCCCGTGGCATCGAGGTTCGCGACACCGACCAGCTCATGGGGCGGTGACGCGTGCCGATCCGGACCAACCGCGGCCGGACCGCGGTCTACCGCCGCCTGTGGGGCTATCCGCTCCGCTCGCCGCGCCACCTTGTGGGCACGATCGTGTTCCTGGCGATCGTGGTCACCGCGCTCGGCATCGTGCTGCCGAAGGTGATGGGCAAGCCGGCCACCGCGACGCCGGGCGCGCCGGGCAGCACATCGGTCGCCACGACCACGTCGCAGCCGCCGGGCATCGCGGCACCCGTGCCGACCACCGCGACGCTGCCGACGCGGCTGTCGAGCCCGCTGCTCACCCCGACGTCCGCGGCACCGAACCCCGAGGCCGTCAACGTCGCCAAGCAGTGGGCCACGGCCTGGGTCAACCACCCCGCGGGCATCACCAACGCCGACTGGCTCAACGGCATGCGCGCCCTGACCACCGACGAGTTCCTGCCCCAGATGTCCACTGTGGACCCCGCGAACATCCCGGCCACGCGCGTGACCGGCGACGCGACGGTCCAGTCCTCCTACACCAGCTCCGTCGTAGTCATTGTCCCCACTGACGGTCCGAAGCTGTCCATCACCGTGGTCAACACGGGCGCGGGGTGGCGGGTTTCGGACTACGACCAGGCGAGCTGACTCGGTGAAGATCGCTATCCTCGTCGCGGTGCTGGTCGCCGCCGTCTTCGCGACGGTGCTCACCGCGAGCACCGTGACGAAAGTCGTGGTGGACCAGCAGGAAGCCGCCGTCGGCGGGATCCTCAACACCTCGTGCGACGCGGCGATCGGTCCCACGCAGCCCGGCCGGCCGGAGACCGGTGCGGGGCAGGCGCAGAACCTCGACGACGAGCAGCGCGGCATCGTCTCGCTCATCATCTCCATCGGCAAGCAGCGCAGCCTCGCCCCGCGCGCCTGGCAGGTGGCGATCCAGGCCGGCATGACCGAGTCGGGCCTGCGCAACCTCAACCACGGCGACCGAGACTCCCTGGGCATCTTCCAGATGCGCCCGTCGATGAACTGGGGCAGCGTCGCCCAGGTCACTGACCCGAACTACGCGATCAACAAGTTCTACGACGTGCTCCTCGCCGTGCCCGACTGGCAGAACGAACGCCCGGGCGACGCCGCGCAAGCCGTGGAACGCTCCGGTTTCCCCGACCGCTACCACAAGTGGGAAGCCATGGCTTCCGTGCTGATCGAGAACCTGGGCCAGGTCGTCGACGCGTCCGGCTGCGGCCAGGGCCTCGGCGCCGCGCTCCCGCCCAGCCAGGCGGCGGCGCAGGCCATCAAGTTCGCACTGGGGGAGCAGGGCAAGCCCTACGTGTGGGGCGCGACCGGTCCCGGCGCGTACGACTGTTCCGGTCTCATGCTGCGCGCCTACGAGTCGGCCGGAGTGATCCTGCCGCGCGTCTCCCAGGACCAGTACAAGGCCGGCGCGATGCTCCCGGTGCGCGAGGCGCAGCCCGGTGACCTGATCTTCCTCGCGACGGACCCCGCCGACCCGTCCACCATCCACCACGTGGCGATGTACCTGGGCGACGGCAAGATCGTCGAGGCCCAGCAGACAGGCGTGCCCGTGCACGTGCGCCCCTTCTCCTTCGACGAGGCCGAAGTGGTGCCGCAGGCGGTGCGCCCCGGCGTCTAGCATGGAGTTCGGGAGTCACCGGCTCTTGACACGGACCGGGGTGACCGCTAAGGCGCTTGACCGGCGCCGCGGATTCACCCGAAGTCGCGGCCTGTCCACGAGCACGCGGCCGCGCGCTGGCAGAGGATGACACACGTGGCACGGAAATTCGGCAAACGAGGCAAGCCCGGCCAGGGCGAGCCCCAGGACCCGGCAACGTTGTTCGGTGCGCCCCAGCCTCCGCGGCAGGCCGCGCACCCCGCGTCGAGCACCCCCCTGGCCGACCACCTGGCCCACGGCTGGCCCGGCGTCGACCCCGGGTACGTCGTGCTGCCCCGCTCCCTGGCCGAGGGCATGTCCCTGCCCTGGCAACAACAGATGGCCGCGCTGCTGGCCCAGTTCCACGCCGAACACGCCGCCTTGGCGTGGCCGATCTACCGCGTGGTGCCGTCGCGCTACGAAAAGCTTGTCGACCTGGACGAAGAACAACTCGCGGAAGCCGGCTACCTCGTCGAAATCGACACCGAAGGCGAGATGATCTACCGCGAGCGGAGCGGGCGGAAGGTCGACGACCCGCTGAACACGACCGTTCTGGTGTCCTGCCTGGATCCGATTCCGAAGCCCAAGCCGCGGCCTGCCGCTCCCGCCCCTTCTCAACCGTTGCGGGCGCCTGCACCGATGAACATCGGCCCGGCCCCGGTGTGGCGGACGGTGCCGCATCCTGGTGAGGGTGAAGTTCCTGGTGCTCCTGGCCCTGGTGGTCCGGTTTCTGGCACTCCTGGCACTCCTGGGCTTGCTGGCCCTGTTGGTCCGGGCCCTGTCGCTCCGGGGCCTGCTGTCTCAAATGCCGGCCCCGGCCAGGGCGGTCCTGGCTTCCAGACCCCGCCCGCCGGGCCACCGCACCCTGGTTTCGACCCGACATCACACGCTGCGCCGGCCAACGGCCCTTCGCCCGAGGCAACCGGCTGGCAACACTCCGCCGCAGGTCAACCTGGTGGATCAACCTTCGCCACCGGTGCCACGGACCTGAACGCAGCCACCTTCGGCACCCGCTCTCCCAATACCGGCGGCCCCGGCCCCGGCGCTCCGGGCTTCGCCGCGGGACCTGGAGTCCCAGCCGCAGCACCCGAGACCGCTCAGACCACCTCGGCGTCGGTGCCTGTTGTTCCCGCTCAGATCCCGGTCTCCACCCAACCTCAGTGGACCTCGGCTCCGCAGCCACCACCGGCTCCTCCGGCGGTCCAGCCGCCGATTACCGAGACGCCCGACCCCGGCCTGCTCCCGCCCGAGACCGCGCACGCCGCGGAACCGGTCACGCAGCCCGCGCCCCTTCAGCCGCCGGCTCCGCCCACGGAACCAGAGCCTGTCCAGACTCCGGCTCCCGCACCGGTCGACCCACCGACCGGCACCATTTCTCCGGCCCCTTCGGCAACCGACTCCTCCGTCGAGCCCGCGGCTGCGCAGGAAACGGCCCCTGTCCCTACTTCGGGCGACACAACACCACCTGCTGCCGACACGTCTCCGGCTGCAGCCCTGGCAACTACCGCCGATCCGGACGATGCCCCAGTGGCCGAGCCTGCCGGGGACCCCAACCCCAGCGCATCGGATCTCATCGAATCTCCATCACAGACTTCCGAGCCACCGCAGGAACCGGCAGCCCCGTCGCCACAGCAGGACGCCACCCAGCAACCGCCACGACCGGACGAACAGCCGCAGCCTGCACCTCTGACCAGCCCGCCGGCGGGATTCCCGGCTGAGCAGTCGCAATCGCCCGACCATTCGCCCCCGCATGACCAGCCGCACACATCTCCGGCGACCGAGTCCTCGACACAGTCGCCGATCGCGCAGGCAGAGCCACAGTCGTCGGACCACCCATCACACGATGATGTGCACCCGCAGGAGCCGTCGGCGCCCGAGTTTTCGGCGCAGTCGCCGGGTGCGCAGGCGGAGCCACTGGACCGATCGCCGCTGGTGGAAGAGCAGCCGCAGGCGTCTTTGGCCAGTGCGTCTTCGCCGCAGTTGTCTGATCAAGGGGCGTTCGAGGCCGCCGCGAGCGAGCCGCAGCCTGCGATTGAGCAGGCTTCGCCGCAGGTTGAGGTGCAGCAGCCGGATGAGGTGGCTTCCGTCGTTGCGGCGGGTCAGGCCGAGAGCGCCGAACTACCCGCGTACGAGCCGATTCCGCATGTCGAAACGTCCGAGCAACCGGTGGATGCGCAGGCCGAGCCAAGGCAGGTGCCTTCCACGACTGAGCCGGAGCTGCCGCCGGCCGATCGGCCGACGTCGCAGATCGCCGCGCCGGAGCAGCAAGTTCCGCAGGTAGAGGACCAGCCGTCCACCGAGAGTTCGGGGGCAGCGGAGCCGCAGAACGGGCGGCCGCAAGGGGAGTACCCGTCGGCTCAGCAGGCCGCTGCACCGGCGCAGGTCCCGCAGACAGTTCAGCCGCCGGCTGCGCAGGCAGCTCAACTTCCGGCTGCGCAGGCGGCTCGGCCTCCGGCTGCGCAGCCGGAGCAGGTTGCTGGTCATCCGCAGCACGGCCAGCCGACGAGTGCTGCCGAGCCTGCTCGCGGTGAAGAGCTGAGCCAAGCGCAGCAACCTTCCGGGATTCAGCCGACCCAACCGGCAACTGGGGCGCCGCAGCCGCCGCGCGAGGCAATGCCGCAGGCGAGCGGGCAGCCGAGTGCAGCGCAGCCGCAGCCTGGGTGGGCCCATCCGCAGGCGGGGAGCGATCAGCAGCCGGCTGGTGTACGTGCAACACAACAGCAGGGCGGCCAGTGGAGCCAGCCGCAGTCGGGCGGCCTTGTGCCGGGCGGCACGCAGCCGCAGTTTGCGGGCGCGGCAAGTGGGTCGCCTCAGCCGGCTGCACAGCAGCAAGCTGCCGCGCAGCCAGACGCGGCGCCAAGCGGTTTGCCCCAGCCCGGCCCGCAGCAACCGGCTGGCGCGCAGCCGGAGGCAGTATCGAGTGGCTTGCCCGAGCTGAGCGGGGTGCAAGGCCCCGGCGGGCAGCATCCGGCTGCTCCGGCAACCGGCTTGCCCCAACCGAGCACGCAGCCAGCGGCTCCGGAGAGCGGCGTGGCGCAACCGGGTGCGCACCAGGCGATTCCGCCGAGCGGCTTGCCGCAGCCAGGTGCACAGCCGGAGGGGCAGCAGCCGGCTGCTCCGGCGAGCGGCTTGCCCCAACCGGGCACGCAGCCTGGCTGGAGCCAGCAGGAAGTGCGCGCCCCATGGCCCGAACTGCTCCAACCCCAACCGCGGCCCGCGCTAGGGCCGGACGGCCGGCCCCTGCCGGTGTTCCCCGGCCAGGAGACCGGACCCGTGGCACCGCCGCCCGCTGCAGCGCGGGTGTATCGCGCTGCGCCGCCGGTGTTTCCCGGGAAGGAGCCGGTGGTGCCGGTGGTGCCCGAGGTGAACCAGCCCGTTCAGGAGAAGCCGGGGTTGCCGCAGCCGTCGTCGATGGAGAGGAAGTTGGCGGGGCAGCGGGGGCAGGCGGAGGGTGCGCAGGTGAGGGATGTGCCGTTGGGGTTCTCGGAGCAGACGGCCCACGGACAGCAGCCCAACGCATCCCAAAGCCACCCCGCCGACGAAACCCCCACCCCGCCACGCGGCATCCCCCAGGTGCGCGGTTGGTTCGACCAGCACCCCGACAACCCCAACACCCCACCGCAAACCGCCACACCCCCCAATGGCGACGACCCCGACGGCGGCGAGTTCGGCCCCACCGGCGACCCGACCGAGATCCCGTTCCGCTGGCGCAAGTGACCTGCCGGATGTCAGGCTGGACGCATGGCTGACGACCCCAACCCGGACCCCGGCTGGTACTACAACACCCGCACCCACGAGGTGGAACACCTGGAACGCAGCCGGAGCATCGACCTCCTCGGGCCCTACCCCGACGAGGCCACCGCCCGCCGCGCCCTCGACATCGCCCGCGAGCGCAACCGACAGGCCGACGCCGCCGACCGCGAATGGGACGGCGACTGACCACCCGCCACGTCGGGCCGGGTCCATCCGGCCCGGCCCGCTGACGTCCGCCCGCTGACGTCCGCCCGCGGTATCCGGCGCGCCTGATCTCGACCCCGGGCCCGCGAAGGTTTGCGTGGCCCGACTCGGGCGCACTTCGCCGCCCACGGCAGGTCAGCTCGCAGCGCCGGAATCGCCGCCGAAACCGGGGCTGATACCGCAGTTCTCAGATCGACCCGACCGCCACGTCACCGCCCGGGCGGGCCAGCTCAATGTCCGGAATTACCGCCGAACTGAGACATGGGCTGGTTGCCGCGATCATCGGCCGGCACGTCGCTGTCCGGCCCGGCGTGCCGAGGCACGGCCGGTGCACCGGCCTGAGTGGTTGCCCGTGGAGCGCACGTCGCTGCCCGGCTCGCCGCGCCGAGCCCCGACGTATGCGCCGACACCCGAGCCGCGGAACCCACAGACCACAACCTCACAAAGACGTCGAAACTCCCGGCCCCAACACGAACTCCGGATCCACCTGCGCCTCGAGGTCCTCGCCCATCCGGCCGTTACCCCAGGCCCGCGCGTTGCGCAGGTGGAAGTCCACGGCCTGGCGCTGATAGCGAGCCCAGTCGCGGGTCACGCCGTCGACCGTCGACAGCATCGACGCGAGCGTCCCCAGGTTGTGAGGCTCCAGTTCCCCAATCGGACGCGAAGCGCCGCGCTCACCGGCCCGGACGTGTCCCGAAGACTCCAGCCAGCCCAGCAGAGCCGGGCCCAGCGAGGACTGCAGAAAAGCCACATCCTCCGCATCCGTCACCTTGTTCCCCACCGCCACCAGGTGCACGCCGAAGTCGCGCGCGTGGTCGGCGTACTGGCGGTAGACGCCGACGCTGCGCAGCGTCGGCTCGCAGACCAGGAACGTCACGTCGAAGCGCGTGAACAGGCCGGACGCGAAGGCGTCGGCGCCGGCGGTCATGTCCATCACCACGTACTCGCCCGGGCCGTCGACCAGGTGGTTGAGCAGCAACTCCGCGGCGCCGACCTTCGAGTGGTAGCACGCTACGCCGAGGTCGTCCTCGTCGAACTGGCCCGTGACACCCAAGCGCACGTCGCCCAAAAACCGGAAGCACGCGTCGGTGACGGGGTTGTCCTCGAACGGCGTGACCAGGCGCGATCCGCGGCCCGGCGGCGTGGTTTTGATCATCGCCGACGCGGAAGGGATACGCGGGTTGTCGCCGCGCAGGTAGTCCTTGATGAGCGCCATGTTGTCGCCCAGCGTGGGCCACGCGAGCGCTTCCTCCTCGGTCGCGCCGAGGGCGACGGCGAGGTGCTGGTTGATGTCGGCGTCGATGGCCAGCACCGGTTTGCCGGCGCCGGCCAGGTAGGAGACGAACAGCGACGAGAGCGTGGTCTTCCCGCTGCCGCCCTTGCCGACGAACGCGATCTTCACGGCGAAACCCTTTCACAAAATGAAGATGGTTTTCATTACAGCAAGGATCAACGTACACCCGCGCGGCTCGCGCCCGAACGGGCGATCGGCGGCCGTCGAGCGGGATAGTGTTGTGTGGTGCCACTCGTGATCAGGACACCCGCGTCGGGAGGGGACTTCGGTCGGCTCCGGACGGAGTTCTCGTTGCCGGAATCGTTCGGTCCCGAGGTGCTGGCCGAGGCGGAGGCCGCTGTGCTCTCCGCGCGCGCCGAGGGCCGCGAGGACGCCACGGACCTGCCGTTCGTGACGATCGACCCGCCCGGCGCCAAGGATCTCGACCAGGCGATGGTCGTCGAACGCACCGGGGGCGGTTTCCGCGTGCACTACGCCATCGCCGACCTCGCCGCCTTCGTCCCGCCCGGCGGCGCGCTCGACCACGAGGCCCGCCGCCGCGGCCAGACGCTCTACCTGCCCGACGGCAACGTCCCGCTCCACCCCACCGTCCTGTCCGAAGGTGCCGCAAGCCTGCTGCCCGGCGAGGTGCGCGCGGCCGTGCTCTGGACGGTCGACGTCGACGCCGACGGCGAGCCCGTCGCCACCCGTGTACGCCGCGCGCTGGTGCGCTCGACCGAACAGCTCGACTACGAGAGCGTGCAGGCCTCGCTCGACGCGGGCACTCCGCACCCGTCCGTCGCCGCGCTGCCGGAGCTCGGCCGGCTGCGACGCGAGCTGGCCGTGCAGCGCGGGGCCGTGGAATTACAGCTGCCGGAGCAGGAGATCAGCGGCGACCCCGACGGCGGCTGGGCGCTGGCCCGTCGTCCGCGCACCGCCGTCGACGCGTGGAACGCCGAGATCTCGCTGCTCACCGGCATGGCCGCGGCGCAGATCATGATCGAAGCCCGCGTCGGCGTGCTGCGGACGTTGCCGCCACCCGAGCCGGACGCCGTGGAGTGGCTGCGCCGCTCGGCGTCGGTCGTGGGCGTCTCCTGGCCGGCGGGGCTCGGAGTTTCGGAGTTCCTGTCCTCTTTGGACCCCGGACAGCCGTCGTCGATGGCCATCTTCGCTGACACCACGCGGCTTCTGCGAGGCGCCGGCTACACGTCCTTCGACGGATCCCTGCCCGCGCTCACCACCCACGCGGGCATCGGTGGCGCGTACGCCCACGTCACCGCGCCCATCCGCCGCCTGGTCGACCGCTTCGGCACGGAGGTCTGCCTCGCCGTCACGGCCGGGCGCGAGGTGCCGTCGTGGGTTCGCGACGCGCTCGCGGAGGTGCCGTTGCAGATGTCCGCTTCCGACGGTCTCGCCGCCCGCGTCGAACGCGCCTGCATCGACCAGGTGGAAGCGTGGGTCCTGGCGGAACGCGTCGGGCGCGAGTTCACCGCCGTGGTGCTGCGCGCGGAGGAGACGCGCGCGGAGATCCTCGTGGAGGACCCGCCGGTGATGGCCAAGTGCACGGGCGAGAAATTCCCTGAAGGCGAACGGATCGGCGTCCGCCTGACCGCCGTGGACGTCGACAAGCGGAAGGTGTCGTTCGAACGCGTATGAGGAGCACCGAACTCGTCGACGACCTGGGCGAACCGGTCCCGTTGTCCGGCCCGCCGGTGCGAGTGGTGTCCCTGGTGCCTTCGCTGACGGAAGCCGTGGAGATCAGCGCGCCCGGCCGGCTCGTCGGTGCCACGGACTACTGCACGCATCCGTCTGATTTGGACGTTCCACGCGTGGGCGGCTCGAAGTACCCGAAGATCGATCGCGTGCTCGACGTGGCGCCTGACCTGGTGCTGGCGAACTCCGAGGAGAACCGCCCGGAGGACGTGCAACGCCTGCGTGCCAACGGGATCCCCGTGTTCGTCATGGCGGCGGCCGCTTCGGTTCCTGCGGCTTTGGGCTCGCTGCGCCGTCTGCTGACGCAGGTCTACGCCCTGGACGAGCCCCAGTGGCTGGTCTCCGCCGAAGAACTCTGGCGCACGACGGCCCCGATCCGCTTCCGCGCCGTTATCCCGGTCTGGCGCAAGCCGTGGATCGTCTTGGGCCGCGACACGTTCGCGGGAGACGTCCTCCGCCGCGTCGGGGTAGCGAACGCCTATGCCGGCGCCGATGACCGCTATCCACGCCCTCCGCTGGACGAGCTGCGGGCTGCCGCCGCTGACATCGTGGTGCTACCGGACGAACCGTACGAGTTCACCGCCGACGACGGCCCGGGCTTCTTCCCGGACCTGCGCCCGGTTCTGGTCTCGGGGCGGTATCTGACCTGGTACGGCCCGTCACTTGTCGAAGCCCACGGCGCCTTGACCGAAGCGTTGGCGAAGCTGCCGTGACACTCGGCGTCCGCGCTGCGCGTTTGCTCGCATCATTGGACTGCTGTCGCATCGAGCCCGGCCTCACCGACGCCGAATTCGATCGTATCGAGGCCCAGTACGACATCGAATTCGCCGACGATCACCGTGCGTTCCTCGCCACGGGCCTCCCCGTCGAGTCTCCGCACGAAGAGGGTCAAACCTGGAAACACCCGTGGCCCGACTGGCGCAACGGCGACCCGGCCGCCCTTCGGGCCCACATCGACTGGGAGACGGACTACGTCATCGACCTCGTCCGGGACGGCTACTGGGAACCCCGCTGGGGCAACCGCCCGGTCACCCCGCACGACGCGGTGGGCGCCTTCCGCCGCCGCCTCCGCACAGCGGCCCCGATGGTGCCGATCTACGCTCACCGCTACCTCCCCGGAGGACACGGCACCTCCGGGCGCCCGGTCCTTTCCATGCGCGGCTTCGACATCATCTACTACGGCAGGGATCTGCTGAACTACATCGTCCGCGAGTTCGCCGAGCCCCTGTCCGGAGCGTGGCCGCCCCCACGGATCGCGTTCTGGGCCACTACCTCGAAGACGAGTAGGGACCGCGACGGGCCGCCCGGCGGTTGAGCGGCCCGTCGACATCCGGCCCCTACAGGGTCAACCCCGTCAGTACGGTCACCCGTTCCTCCGTGAAATCCGCCATCGCGGCCGCCGGGCCTTCGCGGCCGACGCCGGAGTCCTTGACCCCGCCGTAAGGCATCTGGTCGGCGCGGAAGCTGGGGACGTCGCCGATGAGGACGCCGCCGACCTTCAAGCGGGCGGAGACGTCGAACGCCGTGGGCAGGTCGCGCGTGAAGACGCCGGCCTGGAGGCCGAAGCGCGAAGCGTTGATCCGCGAAACGCCCTCGTCCACAGAGGACACCCGGATCAACGAAACCACCGGCCCGAACACCTCCTCGGCCATCACGGCAGCTTCCTCCGGCACCCCGGACAGCACCGTCGGCTCCACTGTCGCCCCGGAACGGCCGCCGCCGGTGAGCAAAGAAGCACCGGCGGCGACAGCGTCCGACACCCACGAAACAACTCGCGAAGCCGCGGCCTCGTTGATCAGCGGGCCGACATCCACCCCGTCAGCAGACGGGTCGCCCGTGCGCAAAGCGGCAACCCGCGCCAGAACCCGCGACTCCAGCTCGTCATACACATCCGTGTGCACGTAAACCCGCTGCACGGAGATGCACGACTGCCCCGCCTGGTACATGGAGAACGTCGCGATCCGCTGCGCCGCGAAATCCAGGTCCGTCCAATCCGGGCAGACCAGCACGGCGCCGTTGCCGCCCAGCTCCAGGGAGACGTGCTTGCGCGGCACGCTCTCCCGGATCGACCAGCCGACCGGCACCGAGCCCGTGAACGAAACCACCGGCAGCCGCGGATCGCGAACCAGAGCGGCCGTCTCCTCGTTGCCCAGCGGCAGAATCGACCAGCTCCCCGCAGGTAACCCCGTCTCCGCCAGGATCTCGCCCAGCAGCAATGACGTCAGCGGCGTCGCAGGCGCCGGCTTCAGCACGATCGGCGCGCCGACCGCGATGGCCGGCGCGACCTTGTGCGCCACCAGGTTCAGCGGGAAGTTGAACGGCGTGATCCCCAGCACCGGTCCGCGAGGAACCCGGCGCACCAAGGCCATCCGCCCGGTGCCACCCGGGTCCGTGTCGAGGCGCTGCAGCTCGCCCGAGAATCGGCGGGCCTCCTCGGCGGCCCAGCGGAACGTCGACACCGCGCGCCCCACCTCGCCCCGCGACCACTTCAACGGCTTGCCCGACTCGGCCGTGATGAGCCGCGCGATCTCGTCGGCCCGCTGACTCAACGAACGGGACACGTGGTCCAACGCCCCCGCCCGCACGTGCGCGGGCGTAACAGCGAACTCGTCGGCCACCGAAGCCGCCGCCGCAACCGCCGCCTCGACGTCCGAATCGGTCGGCACGAAGTGCGAACCGGCCTCGCTCCCGTCGTAGGAGTGGTGGACGACCGTGGTCGAAGAACTGGTCACCGGCTTGCCGGCGATCCAAAAGGGAACAATCACTTGCGCACCTCCGTGCGGACCGCGTGCTCGAGGACGGACAGGCCCTCGTCGAGCAGCTCGTTGGACAGGGAAAGCGGCGGCAGCAGCCGGATGACGTTGCCGTAGGTCCCGCAGGTCAGCACCACCACACCGAGCGCGTGACACGCCGCCGCGACGCGCCTGGTGAGGTCGGCATCCGGCTCGGAGGTGCCGGCGCGAACGAATTCCGCGGCCAACATCGCGCCGCGCCCGCGCACGTCGCCGATCACGCCCGTCTCGGCGGCCAGAGCCCGCAGCCGCGGCAGCACGACCTCCTCCACGCGCCGCGCGGAAGACGCCAGATCCGAACTACGCATCGTCTCGATCGAACCCAGCGCCGCGGCACACGCGATGGGGTTACCGCCGTAGGTCCCGCCAAGACCACCGGGCCCGACCGCGTCGAGCAGCTCCGCACGCCCGGTCACGGCCGACAGCGGCAGGCCCGCCGCGATGCCCTTGGCCGTCGCGATCAGGTCCGGCACCACGCCCTCGCGCGACGACGCGAACCAGTCGCCGGTGCGGCAGAAGCCTGTCTGCACCTCATCAGCCACGAACACCACGCCATTCGCAGCGCACCACTGCGAAAGCGCCGGCAGGAACCCCGGTGCCGGCTCGATGAACCCGCCCTCACCCTGGATCGGCTCGATCACCACGGCCGCCACCTGGTCGCCGCCGATCTGCTTCTCGATCCGGTCGATCGCGATCCGCGCGGCCTCCGGACCCGAAAGCCCGTCGCGGTAC
This sequence comes from Amycolatopsis sp. NPDC050768, assembly GCF_040654155.1. Lineage (NCBI taxonomy): Bacteria > Bacillati > Actinomycetota > Actinomycetes > Pseudonocardiales > Pseudonocardiaceae > Amycolatopsis > Amycolatopsis sp. NPDC050768. The sequence goes on along the minus strand of NZ_JBFAHL010000001.1, from coordinate 30,128 downwards.
GGGTAGGACCCCGGCACGCGGTACACCTCGGGCGCGAACGGGCCGAAGCCGTGCTTGTAGGGCACCGACTTCGCGGTCAACGCCATCGTCAGATTCGTCCGCCCGTGGTAGGCGTGGTCGAACACCACCACGGCCTGCCGCCCGGTCGCGGCGCGCGCGATCTTCACCGCGTTCTCCACGGCCTCCGCGCCGGAGTTGAACAGCACCGACTTCTTCGCGTGGTCACCCGGCGTCAGCTCCGCCAGTGCCTCGCACACCTCGACGTACCCCTCGTACGGCGTGACCATGAAACACGTGTGCGTGAACCAGCCCGCCTGCTTGCGCACGCGGTCCACGACCTCGGGCGCGGAGTGGCCCACGTTCGTCACGGCGATGCCGGAACCGAAGTCGATGAGCACGTTGCCGTCGGCATCGGTGAGCAGACCGCCACTGGCCGACGTGATGTACGCGGGCAGCGTCGAGCTCACCCCCGCCGCGACCGCGGCCGTCCGCCGCTCCTGCAGCGCGCGCGACGCCGGGCCGGGGATCTCGGTGCGCAACTGGCGCAGGCGGGGCGCCGGGGCCACCAGGGTTTCGGTGGTCATGGTCATGGGCTCAACTCCTGGGAAACGGGCTGGGTCACCTCCCAGGATGAGGCGGCTCCATGCACGAGTCAGCTGGCCAAGATGTCCAACGCCGCGCGTAAACTTGGCCACTATGGCACTCACCCTGCGCGCGCTCACTGAACAGCGGTCGCTCGCGCTGCGCGTGGTTGCGGGGGAGGCCGGCCTCGATCGCCCGATCGGCTGGGTGCACCCGACCGAGCTCACCGACCCGCACGCCTTCCTCGAAGGCGGCGAGCTCCTGCTCACCACGGGCCTGGCCCTCGACGACACGACGTCGGAGGCCTACATCCGCCGCCTCGTCGAAGCGGGCACCGCAGGGCTCGGCTTCGGCGTCGGGCTCAGCCACGAGCACGTGCCGCGCACCCTGGTCGAAACCGCCGACGAGATCGGCCTCCCGGTGCTCGAAGTGCCCCGCAAGACGCCCTTCATCGCCATCACCCGCGCCGTCTCCCGCGCGGTCGCGGCCGACGAGTACGCCGCGACCGTCCGCATCGGCCGCGCCCAGCAGGAACTCACCCGCACCGCCGTGGGAAAGACGGGCGCGGCGGGTGTCGTGCGGCGGCTCGCCCGGCTCATCGACGGCTGGGTCGTGCTCTTCGACGCCGCCGGCCACCTCCGCGAAGTCTCTTCCGCAGCCGCTCGCGCACACGGGGAACAGCTCGACGTGAAGGACCTGCGCGCCGGCACACGGGTTGTCACGCTGGGGGAGCAGGAGGTCGTGCTCCAGACCTTGCACACGCGCGGCGCGCTCGCGGTCGGCACCGCCGAGCCGCTCGACTCGACCGGTCGCCACATCGTGAACACGGCGGTCTCGCTGCTTTCCCTTGCCCTGGAACAGGATCGTGCCCAACGCGGCGCGCTGTCCCGGCTGCGCACCGGCCTGCTCGACCTGTTCGCCGACGGCCAGGAAGCCCTCGCGCTCGACGTGCTGCGCACCGCGCAAGGCGCCCCGCCGCAACCGTGGGCCGTGCTCGCCGTCGCGGGCCGGCCTGCCGCGCGGACCGCGCTGTACGACCGCCTGGAACCCGTTGCGGGGCAAGTGTTCTTCGCCCACTCCGAGTCGCTCCTCGTCGCCGCGACCGACGACGCCGACCGCGTGCTCACCGTGGCCGCCGAAGTCGGCGGTTGCCACGTCGGCGTCGGAGACGCCACCGAGTTCCCGGCAGCGCTGCGCCAGGCCCGGCAGGCGGCCGAAACCGCGCGCAGCCAGGACATTCCGCTCCTGCGCTATGCCGACCACGCCGGCCGGGGCCTGCTCAACCTCCTGGATCCCCTTGCCGCCCAAGCCTTTGCCCACGAGCTGCTGAACCCGCTGCGCACCCACGACGAGTCCGGCCGCGGTGAGCTGGAGGAGTCCCTGCGCTGCTGGCTCGAAAACCACGGCCACTGGGACCGCGCCGCCACGCAGCTGCACATCCACCGTCACACCCTGCGCAACCGCATCACCAAGGCCGCCGAGCTCCTCGGTCAGGACCTCGACTCACCCGGCACCAGGGCCGAACTCTGGCTCGCCCTTCAGGTCAACCGCTGAGAAAACACCCGCTGAGAAGTCACACGCTGACCAGCAACGCGATCGGCGAATCCCCGCACCGGCGCAACGTCGCGCCGCCCGACATCGTCTGCGGTTCCGCGCCCGACGTCCACCACGCCGGCACATCGACGTCGCGCACCAGCGAACCCGTCGCCTGCCGGACGCTGTTCGACACGATCACGCGCCCCTGCGCGTTGAGCAGAGCCGCGCGCCGGCCCAGCGAACGCAGCCGCCGGCTCACCGTCCGCTCGAACTCGCGCACGTAGACGTCCGCGCCCACCACGCCGGCAAACGAACCGTCGCGGTACACGGGCAGCGTGAACGTGAGCGTGTACTCGTCGGTGCAGAGGTAGTCGACGTACGGGCCGTTGATGTGGCGCCGGCCGCTGTCGCGCGGCACGGTGAACCACGACTGACGCGTGTAGTCGAGGAAGTTCGGGCTCTCCGGGTCGAGGCTGATGAACAGCTGCTCCGGCACGGCGTCCTCGGAACCACTGTCGTCCGAACCGGTGGTGGTCCACCACTCGAAGCCGAACTCCTGGTCCGACAACACGTGGGGCGCACTCACGAACCCCGCGCCGATCACGAGGCCGCCGAGGGCCTCCAGGACCTGCGGCCGGATGCCGTGGAGCGTGCGGGAACCGGCGCCGCCGGGCTCGGCCAGCAGCGTCTCGGCCGCGGCCAATACGGGCTTCAGCCGCTCGAAGATCTCCTCGACCAGCGCGGATACCTGTGCGACGACTTCATCGCCGGTCAACGTGCGGGTGTCGGTCACGATGCTCACCTCGATCGCGGGGTCATCGAAGCCTACGGCGTTTCGAGGCTTAAGTGCAGATCCACGAGCCGGTCGAGCGCGCTCAGGATGTGCTCCTCGGTCAGCTTGCGGGCCAGATCGCCGTCGGCCGCCGCGATCGCGGTGACGATCGCGTAGTGCTCAGCGTAGGACTGGCGGCAGGTGTCCTCGCCGTCGAGGGGCACCCAGAGCAACCCGCCGTGTTCGCCCTGCAGTTGGACCTCCTGGTTGGTGAGCCGCGGCGACTGCGCGGCCGCCGCGATCTCGAGGTGGAAGTGCCGTTCGGCGCGCGTCGCCTCGGGACCGGTCGTGCCGAGGAGGTCTTCGCTGGTCAGGCGCAGTCGTTCCAGGTCTTCGGGCGAGCTGCGTTCCGACGCGAGCTTGGCCGCGGACCCGGCCACGGCGAGGTAGTGGTCGCCGAAGTCGCGCAGATCCGCGAGCGAGACGAGCCGCAGGCGCTGGGCCCACGAGCTCGGCGCCGGCCATGCGGGCGTGCGCACGAAGCTGCCGCCGCCGCGCCCGCGCCTGGTCTCGACCAGCCCCTGCTGCCGCAGCACAGCGAGCGCTTCGCGGACCGTCACGGTGGAAACGCGGAACTGCGCGGCGAGCTCGACCTCGCTCGGCAGCTGCTCGGCGTCGTCGAGGAGACCCAGGGTGATGGCGTCGAGCAGCCGGGCCGCGACCGCCTCGGCGCGGCCGAGCTGGTCGAGCGGAGCGAACATCGCCAGTCGTGCGCTGTTCGACATCTCCTTGCGCATCGTGGGCCCACCCGTCTCGGCATGCGATTGGGGCCAATAGTGCCCCAGGACCTTGTCATGTGAAATATGGAGTTATATGTTTCACCCTGCCACGGAGAGTCAGGAGGCGCACGCGTGCAGGAATTGAAGCACTACGTCGGCGGGAAGTTCGTCGACTCGCAGTCCGGGAGGGTCCTCGAAATCGTGGACCCGGTCACCGGCCGCGCGTACTGCACCGCGCCGGTGGCGAGCGCCGAAGACATCGACCACGCGCTCAAGGTCGCGGCGGAGGCGTTCGAGAGCTGGAAGGAGACCACGCCGGCCCAGCGCCAGCTCGCGCTCCTGAAGATCGCCGACGCCGTCGAGGCCCGCGGCGAGGAGCTCGTGCGCGTCGAGTCGCAGAACACCGGCAAGCCGGTCGCGCTCACGATGTCCGAAGAGCTGCCGATGATCGTCGACCAGCTGCGCTTCTTCGCCGGCGCCGCGCGCGTGCTCGAAGGCCGCGCGGCCGGTGAGTACATGGAAGGCCACACGTCCTTCATCCGCCGCGAGCCCGTGGGCGTCTGCGCGCAGGTGACGCCGTGGAACTACCCGCTGCTCATGGCGATCTGGAAGATCGCGCCCGCGCTCGCGGCGGGCAACACGGTCGTGCTCAAGCCGTCGGACACCACGCCGGCGTCCACTCTGCTGCTGGCCGAGATCTGCGGCGAGTTCCTGCCGCCGGGCGTGTTCAACGTGGTGACCGGCGACCGTGACTCCGGCCGCGCGCTGGTGGAGCACCCGATCCCCTCGATGGTGTCGATCACCGGCTCCGTGCGCGCCGGCATCGAGGTCGCGGGCGCCGCGGCCCGCGACGTCAAGCGCGTGCACCTGGAGCTGGGCGGCAAGGCGCCCGTGATCGTGTTCTCCGACGCCGACCTCGAGGCCGCCGCCGAGACCATCGCGATGGCGGGCTACTTCAACGCCGGCCAGGACTGCACCGCCGCCGCGCGCGTGCTGGTGTCCGACGACGTGCACGACACCTTCGTCGCCGCCCTCTCGCGTCAGGCCGAGGCCAGCAAGACCGGCAAGCCGGACGACGACACCGCCGCCTTCGGCCCGCTCAACAACGCCGCGCAGCTGGAGAAGGTGTCCGGCTTCATCGACCGCCTGCCCGGGCACGCCACCGTCCACTGTGGAGGGCGACGCGTCGGCGACGAGGGCTTCTTCTACGAAGCCACCGTGGTCTCCGGCGTCACGCAGGACGACGAGATCACCCAGAACGAGGTCTTCGGCCCCGTGATCACCGTGCAGCGCTTCTCCGACGAAGCCGACGCGGTGAAGGCGGCCAACGGCGTGCCCTACGGCCTCGCCTCCTCGATCTGGACCAAGGACCACCAGCGCGCCATGCGCGTGTCCGCCAAGCTCGACTTCGGGTGCGTGTGGATCAACACCCACATCCCGCTCGTCGCCGAGATGCCCCACGGCGGGTTCAAGAAGTCGGGTTACGGCAAGGATCTCTCGCTGTACGGACTCGAGGACTACACCCGCGTCAAGCACGTGATGAGCGCGCTGTAGGTACCGGTGACGAGATCCACGGGAAGGCCCGCCATGCCACACCTTGCCCCGACGGCCGCCCGGCGGCCCGAGCCGCCGCGCGCCGGCGGTGAGCCGGCGATCCGGCTCACCGGGCTGCAGAAGCACTTCGACAAGGTCCGCGCCGTCGACGGCGTCGACCTCGACATCCCGCCCGGTGAGTTCTTCTCCATGCTCGGCCCGTCGGGCTCGGGGAAGACCACGGTGCTGCGCATGATCGCCGGCTTCGAGCTGCCCACCGCGGGCACCATCGAGCTCGCCGGGCGCGACGTCAGCCAGCTGGCGCCGTTCGAGCGCGACGTGAACACCGTGTTCCAGGACTACGCGCTCTTTCCGCACATGTCGGTGCGGCAGAACGTGGAGTACGGCCTCAAGGTCAAGCGGGTCGCCAAGGCCGAGCGCAAGCAACGCGCCGCGGAAGCCCTGGAGACCGTGCGGCTCGGGGAGTACGGCGACCGCAAGCCTTCTCAGCTCTCGGGTGGTCAGCGCCAGCGCGTCGCTCTCGCGCGGGCCCTGGTGAACCGCCCGAAGGTGCTGCTGCTCGACGAACCGCTGGGAGCACTCGACCTCAAGCTGCGTCAAGCGATGCAGATCGAGCTCAAGCAGATCCAGCGCGAAGTCGGGATCACCTTCGTGTTCGTGACGCACGACCAGGACGAGGCGCTGACCATGAGCGACCGCATCGCGGTGTTCAACGCCGGGCGGATCGAACAGGTCGGCACCCCGGTGGAGGTGTACGAGAGACCGGCCAGCGCGTTCGTCGCCGGCTTCGTCGGCACGTCCAACCTGCTCAGCGGGCGTGGGGCCGAAGCGGTGATCGGCAAGCCCGGCGTGTACAGCATCCGGCCGGAGAAAATTCGCATCGATGCTGATCTTGCGTCGCCGGCCGGTCCAGGCGAGACTTCGGCGACCGGAATCGTCACGGATGTCGTATACGCCGGATCTACAGTGCGCTACGCTGTCGCGCTCGATGCGGGGGGTCAGTTGTCCGTGGTTCGCCAGAACACCAGTGAACCGACCGAGTTCGCCGACCGCCGGGTCCGTCTGCGGTGGCGCCACGAACACAGTTTCCGGGTCCCCGAAGCCGGCTAGTTCTCACGGGAAGGTTTCTCTCGACATGAAGAACAGGAAGACGCTGCTCGCGGGTCTGTGCGGCGTGAGCCTGCTGCTCGCGGCCTGCGGGACGTCGGGCTCCGACTCAAACGCGGGGTCCGCGCCGGGCGCTCAGGGGTTCACCCCGCCCAAGCTGGCCGCACTCACCCAGCTGGGCCAGCCGGAAGGCCAGCTGAACGTGCTCGCGTGGCCCGGTTACGCCGAAAACGGCTCCACCGACTCGACCATCAACTGGGTCAAGCCGTTCGAGGACCAGACCGGCTGCAAGGTCAATGTCAAGGCGTTCGGCACGTCCGACGAGGCCGTGACGCTGATGAAGACGGGCCAGTACGACGTGGTGTCCGCCTCGGGCGACGCCTCGCTGCGCCTGGTCGCCTCGGGCGACGTCGAGCCGGTGAACACCGCGCTCGTGCCGAACTACAACGACGTCTACCCGTTCCTGAAGAACAAGTCGTGGAACAGCGTCAACAACGTCGCCTACGGCATCCCGCACGGCTGGGGCGCGAACGTGCTCACCTGGCGCACCGACAAGGTGAGCCCGGAGCCGACGTCGTGGTCGCCGATGTTCGACGTGAACTCGCCCTACAAGGGCAAGATCATCGCCTACGACTCTCCGATCTACATCGCCGACGCCGCCCTGTACCTCATGGCGCACCAGCCCGACCTCGGCATCAAGAACCCGTACGCCTTGGACGACAAGCAGTTCAACGCGGCGGTGGACCTGCTGAAGAAGCAGCGCCCGAACGTCAGCGAGTACTGGGCGGACTACCTCAAGGAAACGCAGTCGCTCAAGAACGCGGACGCCGTGATCGGCACCGCGTGGCAGGTCACGGTGAACCTGGCCAAGAGCGAGGGCGCTCCGCTGGGTGCGACCGTGCCGAGCGAAGGTGCCACCGGCTGGTCGGACACCTGGATGGTGGCCACGAAGTCGCAGCACAAGACGTGTGCGTACAAGTGGATGGACTACATCATCAGCCCGAAGGTCAACGCCCAGGTGGCGGAGTACTTCGGTGAGGCCCCGGCCAACTCCAAGGCCTGCGCCGAGATGACCGACAAGTCCCTGTGCGACACCTACCACGCCAACGACGCGGCCTACGCCGCCAAGATCCAGTACTGGACCACGCCGATCCCGCAGTGCCTCGACGGCCGCACGGACGTCAAGTGCAAGGACTACGGCGACTGGACCCGTGCCTGGACCGAGATCAAGGGTTGACGTGCTCGTGAGTGCCGGCGCCGCTTGAAACCGGCGCCGGCATTCGTGAGATTCCCCCTTTGCTCCGGGGGCGGCGGGCACCTCCCCCCTCGTCCGCCGCCCCCGGACCCCCTCCCGCAACCGTGCCCCGAAGGTGCTCGACATGACCGCCGTGAGCCCGCCGAGCCGCCGCGCTTCGGCTTTCTTCTTCCGCAAACCCAAGCTGCGCCTGGGCATTCTCCTTTCGGCTCCGCTGCTGTGGCTCGGCCTGGCCTACCTCGGCGCGCTCGCCGCCCTGTTCATCACGGCCTTCTGGTCCACCGACGTGTTCACCGGCAAGGTGGTCACGGACTGGTCGTTCGACAACTTCGTCACCCTGTTCACCGACTCGGTCTACCGCACGATCACGCTGCGGACAGTCGGCATCGCGCTGCTGGTGACGGTCATCGACGCGGTCATCGCCTTCCCCATGGCCTTCGCGATGGCCAAGCTCGCTTCCCCTCGGGCGCAACGGATCCTCGTGATCGCCGTGATGACGCCGCTGTGGGCGAGCTACCTGGTGAAGGCCTACGCGTGGCGCACCCTGCTTTCCGGCAACGGCGCGATCAGCTGGCTGCTGAGCCCCTTCGGCCTCTCCGGCCCCGGCTACGGCGTCGCGGCCACGGTGATCACGCTGTCGTACCTGTGGCTGCCGTACATGATCCTGCCGATCTACGCCGGCCTGGAGCGCCTGCCCGACTCACTGGTCGACGCGTCGGGTGACCTCGGCGCGAAGTCGTTCCGCACGTTCCGCTCGGTGATCCTGCCCCTCGCCTTCCCGGCGATCGTTGCGGGCTCGATCTTCACGTTCTCCCTGTCGCTGGGCGACTACATCGCCGTCAAGATCGTGGGCGGCACGTCGCAGATGCTCGGCAACGTCGTCTACGACAACATCGGCGCGGCCAACAACCTGCCGTTCGCGGCGACCGTGGCCATCGTGCCGGTCGTGATCATGCTCGTGTACTTGGCCGTCGTGCGTCGCACCGGCGCGCTGAACAACCTCTAGGAGACCGCCGTGCGCATGTCGAAGACCGGCCGGGTGGTGCTGTGGACGGCACTCGGGGTCGGGTTCGCGGTGATCTACTTCCCGCTTCTGGTGGTGCTGCTCAACTCCGTGAACTCGGACACCACGTTCGGCTGGCCGCCGAAGAGCTTCACCCTCGAGTGGTGGGGCCGCGCGGTCACCAACGCCGGGGCACTGCACGCGTTGTGGACCAGCATCGAGGCCGGGGTGGCCGCCACGGCGATCGCGCTCGTGCTCGGCACGATGGCCGCGTTCGCCTTGCAGCGCTACCGGTTCTTCGGCCGGGACTCGATCTCGCTGCTGATCATCCTGCCGATCGCTCTGCCGGGCATCGTCACCGGTATCGCGCTGAACAACGCGTTCCGCACGATCCTCGGCATCGACCTCGGCCTGCTCACGGCGATCATCGCCCACGCGACCTTCTGCATCGTCGTGGTGTTCAACAACGTCGTGGCCCGCCTGCGGCGCATGGGCGGCAACCTCGAGGAAGCGTCGATGGACCTCGGCGCCGACGGCATCACCACGTTCCGGCTGGTGACGTTCCCGATGCTGCGCTCGGCGCTGCTGGCGGGCGGGCTGCTGGCGTTCGCGCTGTCGTTCGACGAGATCATCGTGACGACCTTCACGCTGGGCACCGGCATGGAGACGTTGCCGATCTGGATCTACGACAACCTGTTCCGCCCCAACCAGGCCCCGGTGGTCAACGTGGTGGCGGCGGTGCTGATCATCGTCTCGACGGTGCCGGTGTACTTCGCGCAGAAGCTCTCCGGCGGCGACAGTTCTTCGGGCGGCCGGATCTAGGGTTCCTAGCTCACCGAGCGGATGGTGCCACCGTCCACGCGGAGGGTGGCCCCGCTGACGTAGTCGCCGTACGGGCTCGCCAGGTACGCCACGGCGCCCGCGATCTCCTCGGGCCGCCCGAAGCGGCCGATGTCGTTGGGCACGAAGTCCTGAGCGGCGTGGGGTTCGATGGTCTCCCAGGTCTCGCCCCAGCCGCGTTCCGGGGCGAGGTCCGTGAGCAGCTTCTGCACGGAGTCCACGAGGATCGCGCCGGGAGCGACCACATTGGACGTCACGCCGGTGTCCTTCAGTTCCCGCGCAAGGGAAACCGCGAGGTTGTGGCGCGCGGCAAGCGTCGCGTTGTAGTGGGGGAGCAGCGCCATCGGCTGACCGGACAGGCCGCCGCCGATCTGGATCACGCGGCCCCAGCCACGTTCGCGCATGCCGGGCACGAGGTGGCGGATCATGCGGACCGACGAGATCACGTTCACCTCGTACGTCCGCGCCCATTCCTCGGGCGTGGCCTCGGCCCAGGTCAGGTGCTGGTAGGCGCCGGCGTTGTTCACGAGCACGTCGATGTCACCGGCTTCCTTCGCGACTTTCGCCGCGCCTTCGTCGGTGGCGAGGTCGCCGATCGCGACGGCTTTCGCGCCGATTTTGTCCGCGACCGCACGGGTTCGGGCTTCGTCGCGGCCGTGGACCACGACGTCCGCGCCTTCTTCCGCGAGCAGCCGCGCGATCGCTTCGCCGAGGCCGGAACTCGAGCCCGTGACGAGTGCGCGGCGGCCGGTCAGGTTGAGGTCCATGGTTCTCCGTTCAGGTCTACGGCTGTAGATTTAATTTTAGTCTACACTGGTAGACATGACTGCACCACGCCGTCGCGACGCCGCGGCGACCCGGGAAGCGATCCTGCGCGCGGGCGTCGAGGCGTTCACGCGCTTCGGCTACGACGGCGTCGGAGTGCGGGAGATCGCGCAGACCGCCGGCGTCACGGCGATGCTCGTGAACCGCTACTTCGGCTCGAAGGAAGGGCTCTTCGCCGAGGTCGTGGAGGTGTCGATGACCGAGCGGACCGTGCTGACGGGCGACCCGGCCACGCTCGCACGCGACGTCGCGGCTTCGCTCGTGTCGCGGACTTCACCGGACGCCGACAGCCTCGACCCGTTCCTGCTGACGCTGCGCTCGGCGCCCAATCCGCGCGCCGCCGAGATCTTGCGCGCGGGCATCGAAAAGCACGTCGAGGCGCACATTCTCGACGTCGTCCCCGGCGTGCGCGGAACCGATCGCGCGGCCGTGGCGCTGTCGCTGATCTCGGGGTTCTGGTTGATGCGCAAGCTGATCGGCAGCACGGCTTTGAACGAGACCGACGAGGCCGCGCTGGCGTCGACGTTGGAAGGACTCTTCCGGCTGCTGCTGGACGTCTAGCGGAAGTCGTCGGTCGCCTGACGCAGCGCGGCCAGCGTGCCCGGGTCGTTCACGGCGTGCCCCGCGCCTTCCGTGATGCGCAGGATCGAGCCGGGCCACGCGCGGTGCAGCTCGTACGCGGTGATCGGCGGGCAGACGGCGTCGTAGCGGCCCTGCACGAGCACGCCCGGCACTCCGGCGAGCTTGCCGGCGTCGCGGATCAGCTGCTCGTCCTCGAGCCAGGCGTCGTGGCTGAAGTAGTGCACCGCCAGCCGCGCGAACGTCAGTGCGAACGACGGATCGGCGTACCGGTTCAGGAACGCTTGTTGCGGCAGCAATGCCACCGTCGCGCCCTCCCAGACGCTCCACGCGATCGCGGCCCGTACCCGCACGCCGCGGTCGGGGTCGTCGAGCAGCTCGGCGTACCCGGCGAGCGGATCCTTGTGGTGCTCTTCCGGCAGCGGCGCCAGGAAGTCCTCCCACTCGGCGGGGAAGAGGTTCGCCGCGCCGCCGCGGTAGATCCAGTCGAGCTCGCGCTGCCGCGCGGTGAAGATCCCGCGCAGCACCAGCTCCGTCACCTGATCGGGGTAAGTCTGCGCGTACGCCAGCGCGAGCGTCGACCCCCACGACCCTCCGAACACCTGCCAGCGCCGGATGTTCAGCCGCTCCCGCAGCAGCTCCATGTCCGCGACGAGGTGCCACAACGTGTTCGTGCTCAGGTCCGCGTCCGGGTCCTCGACGCTCGGCGTGCTCCGCCCCGCCCCGCGCTGGTCGAACAGGATGATCCGGTACGCGGCGGGGTCGAAATGCCTGCGCGCCATCGGCGCGATCCCGCTCCCGGGCCCGCCGTGCACCACGACCACCGGCTTGCCCTGCGGGTTTCCCGCCTCCTGGCAGTAGATCCGGTGCCCGTCGCCCACGTCGAGCATCCCATCGGCCAGTGGCTGCAGCGGCGGGTAGAGGTCGTCCATGCCGATCACTCTGCCGGACCGGCGGCTTTCGCGCGGGAGTCGCGGCGCCGTTCAGCCGAAAGGCCGCGAGTCGTCCGGGTGTCGGCCGGCTCGGTTCGCGCGGGCACCGCTTGCGCCGCCGCCGCGCCTGGCTGTCGCCTCCGCAGAGACACCCTCAGCGCCATTCGCAGAGAAGGTGGAGGCCCGCCCCCGCCGCCGGGCTGAGCGGGCCCCCGTCCGTGTCGCGTCGGTGGCCCACCTGGGAGGTGGCCGCGTCCGCGATTTCCTTCACCGTGGCGCGGACCTCGGGCGGCGGGTCGCGCGTGAAGCTCCGGCTGCTTCCGGCATCCCGTCCTCCTCGTCGAGGTTCACACCTTCGTGTTGGGGACCACGCTAAGCCACCGCCCGAACACCAGTCAAGGACATGATTCGTGTTCATGGATGTGAACAAGCACAAGGTCGCCGAGGAGGTTCTTTCGCCCCCTTGCCCCGCGTTTACCCGGTAGTGGGTAGCTTGCGCGAGGAAAGGCCGAACCGACGCGAGAAAGGCTCGAGAATGTCCGCGGTCACGTATGTCGAGTCGATCGTCGTCGGCGCGCTGCAAGGCGTGTCGGAATTGTTTCCCGTGTCCAGCCTGGGACACAGCATCCTGTTGCCCGCGGTGATCGGCGGATCGTGGCAGCGTGATCTGAGCATCGGCGAGGATTCGCCTTATCTCGCGGTGCTCGTGGCGATGCACGTGGCCACGGCGCTCGCCCTCGTGCTGTTCTTCTGGCGCGACTGGGTGCGCATCATCGGCGGCCTGTTCTCCTCGATCCGCCACCGCGAGGTCCGCACGGCCGACCAGCGTCTCGCGTGGCTGCTCATCCTCGCGACGATCCCCGTCGGCATCGCCGGCCTGCTGCTCGAAAGCGTGCTACGCGACTTCCTCGGCAAGCCCGTGCCGTCGGCCATCTTCCTCATCCTCAACGGCGGCGTGCTGTATGCGGCCGAACGCTTCTCCCGTGCCGCGCCCAAGGCCGGGATCTCAGGCAGGACAACGGAAGACACGGTCGACTTCAGCGCCGAAGACACCCTCGTCATGCGCGCGATCACGGTCGAGGAAGCCACCGACGCCCGCCTCTCCAAGCTCAGCGTGAAGGAGGCCGTGCTCATCGGCTCGGCCCAGATCCTCGCGCTCCTGCCGGGCATCAGCCGCTCCGGCATCACGATGGTCGCGGGCCTGCGCCGCGGTCTCGGCCACCAGGATTCGGCCCGCTTCGCGTGGCTGCTGGCCACCCCGGTGATCCTCGCCGCGGGCGTGCTGAAACTTCCCTCGCTGTTCACGCCGGAGAACAGCCCGTCGCTCGGCCCGGCGCTCGCCGGAAGTCTGGTGGCCGGTATTGCGTCCTACATTTCTGTCCGTTTTCTCACGAAATACTTCGAAACGCGCACCTTGACGCCGTTCGCCATCTACTGCGTCATCGCCGGAATCGCCAGCCTGCTCGTCTTAAGTTTCTGAGGGCGGTGTCCCGGTCCGATTTCCGGAAGGGGACACTGGCGGTATCGAAACCCCGCTCACCGGCACCACGCTCTTCACGGCCTGGACACCCGACGTCCCGGCCCTGCTCGTCGTGCTCGCCCTCGGCGCGGCTTACGTCGTCGCCGCGCGGAAGCAAGACAGCTGGGCACCCGGCCGGACGACGGCGTTCCTCGCCGGGCTCGCCACGATCGTGCTCGTCACATGCTCGTTCCTCGGCGTCTACGACACCACGCTGTTCTGGGTCCGGGCCACGCAGAACACCGTGCTGCTCATGGTCACGCCGCTGCTGCTCGCCCTCGGCGCGCCGATCACGCTGCTCATGCGCACGGCGCCGCCCGGGCTCGCGCAGTGGTTGCGCCACCACGGCCGCAGCCCGTTCGCGAAGTTCCTGACCTTCCCGCTCACCGTCACGGTCGTGCTCATCGCGCCGTTCGTGATCATCTATCTGACGCCGGTCTACGGGCTCTCGCTCGACTACCCCGTGGTCGGCGGCCTGGTGCGGGTGTTCCTCATCGCCGCCGGGTTCCTCTACTTCTACAGCCGTGTGGCACTCGACCCGACCCCGCGCGGCGGCTCGCACCTCGTGTCGGTCTGGATCTCGTTCACGGAAGTCATCTTCGACGGCGCGCTCGGCCTCGTGCTCTGGCTCGGCCCGCTGCTCGCGCCCGCGCACTACGCCACGGCGCACCCCGGTTGGGGCCCGGACCCGCGCACCGACCAGGTCATCGGCGCCGGCGTGCTGTGGATCGGCGGCGACGTGGCGGGCCTGCCGTTCGTCGGCGCGCTGTTCGTGCGCTGGGTCCGCGACGACCAGAAGCGCGCGAAGCAGATCGACGAGCGCCTCGACGAGGAAGCCGAATCCGGTGAGGCCCCCACGGGCGGCCTCTGGTGGCAGAACGACCCGGAGCTCGCCCAGCGGTTTCGCCGCCGGTGAGCCCCGGGCCGGGGAAAATCACTCAGTGGAACGCGTGCTCCGGCGCCGGGAACTCCCCGCGCCGCACGTCTTCGGCGAACGCCGAGGCCGCACCCTGCAGCACGTCGGCGAGCTCGGCGTAGCGCTTCACGAACCGCGGCGCCTTGCCCCGGCGCAGCCCGGCCATGTCCTGCCACACCAGCACCTGCGCGTCGCAGTCGGGCCCGGCGCCGATGCCGACCGTCGGGATCTTCAGCTCGTGCGTCACGCGCTTCGCGGCTTCGGCGGGCACCATCTCCATCACCACGGCGAACGCGCCGGCCTCCTGCAGCGCCAACGCGTCGGCGAGCAGCACGTCCGCCGCTTCACCGCGCCCCTGCACCCGGTAGCCGCCGAGGTTGTGTTCACTCTGCGGGGTGAATCCGATGTGGCCCATCACGGGGATGCCGGCCGACGTCAGCGCCTCGACGTGCGCGGCGAACCGGCGCCCGCCTTCCAGCTTCACGGCGTGCGCGCGGCCCTCCTTCATGAACCGCACGGACGTGGCCAGCGCCTGCTCGGGCGAGAGCTGGTAGGAGCCGAACGGCAGGTCGGCCACCACGAGCGCCCGCTTCACCGAGCGCGTCACGGCGCGGACCAGGGGCAGCAGCTCGTCGACCGTCACTGGCAGCGAGGTGTCGTAGCCGAACACGTTGTTGGCCGCGGAGTCGCCGACGAGCAGCACGGGGATGCCGGCCTCGTCGAAGATCTGCGCGGTGTACATGTCGTAGGCGGTGAGCATCGGCCACGGCTCGCCGCGTTCCTTCAGCTCACGCAGGTGGTGCACACGGACTTTGCGTCCGGTCGCCGCGGGTTGCGCGGGCGCGGCGCCGGTTCCGTACGGGGCGGCCACCTCGTCGGATCCGTTCGGATTGGCAGACATCGTCGTCGACCGTCCTTCCCTCGAGGCCTCGGTGAGGTCCCCGGGTCGTGGAGTCAGAACACGTCAAAGCCTGACATGCCCGCCGGTCGGTCCCAAGGTCGTGCGATGAGCTTCACACGCGTGTGGTGTGCTCCGTCAGGAGGATCCCGGCTCAGCCTGCCGGGTGATGACTGCAGACAACCACTGCCGGTCTACTGACGTCTTTGCACCAGTCGTGATGATCACGTGAGAAGGGCACCGATGGGAACCCCAGCGAGCGCGCGCAGGCGCATCCCCGCCTGGAAGGCCAGGGCGGGCGGCCTCGTCGCCACTGTCGTGCAGCTCGCCGCCGTCTTCTCGGTGGTGCTGCTGCTCGCCGGCGGGACCCACGGGCACCTGCTCAACGGCATCGACATGGCCTTCTCGGCCCTCAGCGTGCCGACGAGCGCGAGCCTCGTGATCGTGCTGCTGCTCGTCGTCCTCGGCGCGGCCCTGCGGCGGCGCAAGAAGGCCGCGCTCTACACGTTGCTGCTCTTCCAGGTCGGCGGGCTGCTCATCACGCTCGCGTTCCAGGCGGTGTTGCTGTGGGCACCCGACCTGCTCGCGCTCGGCCCGCGGCAGATCCGCCACATCCCGATGCAGGTCGGCTTCCTCGCGATCGCCGACGTGCTGTCCGTGCTGCTGATCTCGTTCCTGCTCGTGCTGCGCCCGGCGTTTCCCGCGCGGCTCGCGCCCGGCGCCTGGCGCGACGGGCTGGCGGTGCTCTTCGGCGGCCTGCTCGTGGTGGTCGCGCTCGGCTGGGCGCTCACCGAGGCGTTCCCCGGCACGCTCGGCGACTCGTGGGAACGGCTGGTCTGGGTGGTCAACCACGCCACCGGTGAGAACCTGCAGCTGCGCAAGATCGGCGTCGGCGAGGGCCCGGCGTGGATCGACGTGGTGCTCGACCTCGGCGCGACCTTCGTGGCCACCGGCGCGCTGTACACGCTCTTCCGCGGTGTTCGGCACCGTCGTCAGCGCACCGACGACGAAGAGTTGGCGCTGCGCCGCCTGCTCGCGGAGTTCGGCGATGACGACTCCCTCGGCTACTTCGCCACGCGCCGGGACAAGAGCGTGGTCTTCTCGCCCAACGGCCGCGCGGCCGTGACCTACCGCGTGCTCGGCGGCACCAGCGTCGCCAGCGCCGACCCGATCGGCGACCCGGACGCGTGGCCCGACGCCGTGCGGGCGTGGCTCGACGAAACCCGTTCGTACGGCTGGATTCCCGGCGTCCTCGGCGCCAGCGAGCGCGGCGCGAAGGTCTACGCGGCCGCGGGCCTGCGCGCGCTGGAGATCGGCGACGAAGCGGTGCTCGACGTCCGCGAGTTCTCCCTGACCGGGCCCGAGCGCAAGTCCGTGCGCCAGGCCGTGAAGCGGATCGAACGCGCGGGTTACACCGCGCGCGTGCGCCGCCACGGCGAAATCCCCGCCGACGAGATGCAGGGCCTGCTCGGGCGGGCGCAGCAGTGGCGCGGCGCGGAGTCCGAACGCGGCTTCTCGATGGCGCTGGGCCGCCTCGGCGATGCCAGCGACGCCCGCAGTGTGATGGTCGAGGCCTACGACGGCGAGGGCGAGCTGCGCGGCCTGCTGTCCTTCGTGCCGTGGGGCCGGCGGGGCCTCTCGCTCGATCTCATGCGCCGTGACCGCGGGGCGGAAAACGGCCTCAACGAGTTCATGATCGCCGAGGTCGTCGCGGCCGCGCAGCACCTCGGCGCGCAGCGGATCTCCCTCAACTTCGCCATGTTCCGCGCGGTCTTCGCCGAGGGGGAGCGCATCGGCGCCGGTCCCGTGCTGCGCCTGTGGCGTTCGGTGCTGGGCCTGGCGTCGCGGTTCTTCCAGCTGGAGTCGCTGTACCGCTCCAACGCGAAGTACGGCCCGGGCTGGGAACCGCGCTTCCTCTGCTACTCCTCGGCCCGCCGCTTGCCGCGCGTCGGCATCGTCGCCGGCGCGCTGGAGGGGTTCGTGCCCACGGGCCGCTCGCGCGTGCTGCGGCTCGAAACGGTGAGCGACGAGTTCGTGGCCAAGGTCCGGCGCATCGAGGACGGCGCCGCCCGCGTCGCCCCGAAGGCCGCGCGCCGTCCGGAGCAGGTGCGCGTGCGCGTCGCGAAGCTGGACAAACTGCGCGATCTCGGCGTGGATCCGTACCCCGTCGGCTTCAGGCGCGAAGACCTGCTGGGCGAGGTCGTGGGCAAGTTCGCCGAGCTGCCGGCGGATTCGCGCACCGGGCACCGCGTGCGCGTGGCCGGCCGGGTGCTCGCGCTGCGGACGCTCGGCGGCCTGTGTTTCGCGCGCATCAAGGACTTTTCGGGCGAATTGCAGCTGATGCTCGACGCCGCGGTGCTCGACCTCTCGGGCTGGCGCACGGGTGTGGACCTCGGTGACCACGTCGGCGTGAGCGGAGAGGTGGTCACCTCGCGCCGAGGCGAGCTGTCCGTGCTCGTCGACGAGTGGACGGTCACCGCGAAGTGCCTGCACCCGTTGCCGGACAAACGAAAGGGCCTCACCGACCCCGAGACGCGCGTGCGCCAGCGCTACCTCGACCTGGCCGTGAACCCGGAGTCGGCGCACCTGCTGCGGCTGCGGTCCACGGTGGTCCGCGCCGTGCGCGAGCGGCTGCACCAGGGTGACTACCTCGAGGTCGAGACGCCGATGCTGCAGACCGTCCACGGTGGAGCCAACGCGCGGCCGTTCGTCACGCACATCAACGCCTACGACATGCGGATGTACCTGCGCATCGCGCCGGAGCTCTACCTCAAGCGCCTGTGCGTCGCCGGCGTCGAGCGCGTCTTCGAGCTCAACCGCAACTTCCGCAACGAAGGCGTCGACGCGACGCACAACCCCGAGTTCACGATGCTCGAGGCGTACCAGGCCTACGCCGACTACAACTCGATGCGCGACCTCACCCGCGAGCTGGTGCAGCACGCGGCCGAAGCGGCCTTCGGCGCGCAGATCGTGCGCCGCCACGACGCCGACGGCCATGTGACCGAGTACGACATTTCCGGCGACTGGCCGGTGATCCCCGTGCACGCGGCCGTTTCGGCGGCGCTCGGCGAGGAGATCGACTCGGGTACGTCGGTGGCCACGCTCCGGCGGCTCTGCACCGCGGCCGGTGTGCCGGTGGGGGAGGACGCCGGGCACGGTGACCTGGTGCTGAAGGCCCACGAGCACCTCGTCGAGGGCTCGACGGTGATGCCGACCTTCTACACCGACTACCCCACGGACGTTTCGCCGCTGACCCGCCGGCACCGCCGCGACCCGCTGCTGGCCGAGCGCTGGGACCTCATCGCGTTCGGCTCGGAGGTCGGCACCGCGTACACCGAGCTCACGGACCCGATCGAACAGCGCCGCCGGCTGGAAGCCCAGTCGCTGCGCGCCGCGAGCGGCGACGTCGAGGCGATGGAGCTCGACGAAGACTTCCTGCTCGCGCTCGAACACGGCATGCCGCCGACGGGCGGGCTCGGCCTCGGCGTCGACCGGCTGCTGATGATGCTCAGCGGCGTGTCGATCCGGCAGACGGTGCTGTTCCCGTTCGTGCGCCCGCACGCCTGAGGAACGTTGCGACCAGGGAAAAAGTGACACCTCCGCGCGCAACGTCGCACCGCTTCGCTTAGGGTGTGGGCGTGCGTACTGCGCGACTCGCCGCGGTCGCCCTGGTCGGGCTCGGGGTGGTGGTCTATTCCGCCTGGCTGCTCGAATTCTTCCTGCCCACCGGCGTATCGCCGGCCCAGCAGACCGTCGAGGAGTTGCTGCGGGCGGTTCCGCTGTTCCGGATCACCACCGGGGTCGCGGGCTTCGCCTTCATGCTCGCCTGCCCACCGCTGTTGCGCCTGGTGCCGGTGCACTGGACGGGCCGGGTCGCCGCGATCACGCTGGCGCTCTTCGGCCTCGTCCTGATCGTCGACGCGCTGGTGCCGGGCACGATCGCCGCGCAGCTGCTGGAGAACCTCGCGTTCGTGGGGGGCTCGTTCAGCCTCGTGTTCTGGTGGCCGCCGCCGTGGCGCGAGTGGGCGCTGGCGGGGTTCGCGCTGGTGCTCCTCACCTGGGCGCTGGTCCTCGTCGCGTCGCTGCTCGGGCCGGGACACCTGGCCGGCGTGTTCAGCCGCGTGCAGCTCGGGGTGCGGGCCGTGCTGATGGGCTCGGGCGTCGCGTACATCGTCATCAGGCCCCTGCCGCGCTTCGCCTCGCGTCCCGTTCGCTGACTTTTGTCGGGGGTCGCTCGTACCCTGGGCGGATGACGTCCGGATACACCGTTTTCGACACGCCACTGGGCGCGTGTGGGCTGGCCTGGCGCGAAGGGGCCATCATCGGCACCGCGCTCCCGGGCAGCTCGCCCGCGAGCACCCGGGCCTTCCTCTCCCGGCGGTTCCCCGACGCCACGGAAGCGGTGCCGCCGCCGGAAATCCAGACCGCCGTCGAGCTGATCACCGCGCTGTTGTCGGGCGGCCAACCCGACCTGTCCGGCCTTCCGCTGGCGTTGGACGACGTCCCGGAGTTCAACCGCCGTGCCTACGTTGCGGCGCTGCGGATCCCACCCGGCAAAACCAAGACCTACGGCGATCTGGCCCACGAGCTCGGCCTCCCGGGCGCCGCCCAAGCCGTGGGGCAGGCCATGGGCAACAACCCGTTCCCGATCATCGTGCCGTGCCACCGCGTGCTCGCGGCCGGCGGCAAACACGGCGGCTTCTCGGCCCCTGGCGGCGTCGAGACCAAGCGGCGGATGCTCGTGATCGAAGGCGCGCTGCCCGACGAACCGACGCTTTTCTAGACGCTGTGCTCAGGCTTTCCGCTCGCGCCACGCGTTCGTGATCGGCAGCCGCCGGTCGCGGCCGAAGGCCTTGAACGTGATCTTCGTGCCCGGCGGGTACTGCCGGCGCTTGTACTCCGCGCGGTCGACCATCCGCACGACCCGGTCGATGGTCTCCGGCTCGAACCCGGCGGCCACGAGGTCGGCGTAGCCGCGGTCGCCCTCCACGTAGTCGTCGAGGATGTCGTCGAGCAACGCGTAGTCCGGCAGCGAGTCGGTGTCCACCTGGCCGGGCGCGAGCTCGGCCGACGGCGGTTTGGTGATCGAGCTCTCCGGGATCGGCGGGGTTTCGCCGCGCTTGGCCGCCTCGTCGTTGCGCCAGCGCGCGAGCTGCCAGACGTGCGTTTTGAACACGTCCTTGATCGGCGCGAACCCTCCCACCGCGTCGCCGTAGATCGTGGAGTAGCCCACGGCCAGCTCGGTCTTGTTGCCGGTGGCGAGCACGAGGTGTCCGTCCAGGTTGGACAGTGCCATGAGGAGCATGCCCCGCGTGCGGGCTTGGATGTTCTCCTCCGCGAGCCCGGTCAGCGCCAGCTGGTCCACGTAGACCTTCACCATGTCCTCGACCGGCTCCACGCGGTAGTGCGCGCCGATGCGCCGCGCGAGGTCGGCGGCGTCGTCCTTCGAGTGCGCGGACGAGTACTTCGACGGCATCGAGACGCCGTACACGTTGTCGCCGCCGAGCGCGTCGGCCGCCAGGGCCGCACAGACCGCGGAGTCGATGCCGCCGGAGAAGCCGAACGTCACCGACGAGAAGCCGTTCTTGTGCACGTAGTCGCGCAGCCCGATCACGAGCGCCGACCACACCTCGGCCTCGTCCGAAAGCGGCTCGCTGATCACGGGATCCGTCAGCGGCGGGTACGCGGGCAGCGGCTCGGCGCTCAGCACGCGCCGGTGGACGTGCAGGCCCGCGAGGGCGCCGTCGCCCGCGTGGCCGCCCGAGGTCAAGTCCATGTCCACCACCAGCAGGTGCTCCACGAACTGCGGCGCTCGTGCGAGCAGCTTGCCGTCGGCGCCGACCACGAGCGAGTCGCCGTCGAACACGAGGTCGTCCTGGCCGCCGACCTGGTTCGTGTAGACCAGCGGCGCGCCCGCCTCGGCCGCGCGCCGGGCCACGCGCGGCAGCCGCTGCTCGTCCTTCGACCGCTCGTAGGGCGACGCGTTGGGCGCCACGACCAGGTCGACACCGGCCTTGCCGAGCGCGGAGATCGGGCCGCCGTCCTGCCAGATGTCCTCGCAGATCACCATGCCGATGTCGATGCCGTGCAGCCGCACGACCTCCAGCTCCGTGCCCGGCTTGAAGTAGCGGTGCTCGTCGAACACGCCGTAGTTGGGCAGGTGGTGCTTGTACTGCTTCGCCACGACCTCGCCGCGGAACAGCGCGGCGGCCGCGTCGCGCGGGCCGGCCTCGTCGTGGTCGAGGTAACCGACGTAGGTGAGCACTTCGCCGCAGCCCGCGTCGTCCAGCCGGCGGGCCAGCTCGTCCAGCGAATTGCGCGAAGCCTGCGCGAACGTGGCCCGGAACGCCAGGTCCTCCACGGGATAACCCGTCTGGGACATCTCCGGGAACACGACGACGTGGGCGCCGGCCTCGGCGGCGCGGCGGGTCCACTCGATCGTGCGCGCGGTGTTGCCGTCGACGTCGCCGACGGTGGGGTTGACCTGGGCCAAGGCGATGCGCAGCTGCGGCATGCGGTCATTCTGACCCGGCCGCGCGCCCGGGACCGAGCGAATGTGGGCAAATCTGCACAGCCTGGCCTGGCCGGAGCCGAGCGAATGTGGGCAAAAAGAAACCCGGCCACCGACGTGGGTGACCGGGCTCTTCACGAAACCGGGATCAGGACTTCTTCATCCGCATCATGCTGCGCACCTTCTTCACCGTCTGCTCGAAGTCCGAGTCGAACGGGTTGTCGTGCACCAGGTAGGTCCACGTCGTGTTCGCCCGCCGCACGCCGGCGTCGGCGAGATCGATGCCGTCGTCGGTGATCTCGGCTTCCTCGAGCGTCTTCGACGCGCGCGCCGCCGACTCCGCGATGATCTTGTGGAACTCCGGGATCGCCGCGCGGTGGAACTCGTCGAGCGGCGTCTCGCGGGCCAGCGCCCGCAGGTGGATGCTCTCGCGCACGTCGGTCAGGTACGCGAGGTGGTCGGACCAGAGCTGGTCGAGGTGGAACAGCACGACCTCGCGGGAGAGCTGTTCGAGCCGCTCGGTGTCGTCGAGCTTCTCCTTCACCTCGGCGAACTTTTCCGGCTGAGCCTTCTCCAGCTCCTCGGACGCGAACGCCGTGTGCAGCACCTTGTCGCGGTGTTCCAGAAGCTCGGTGCGCTGCCGCTCGATCAGCCGCGTGTAGCGCCAGGTGTTGCGGTGGATCTCCAGGTCGACGCCCTCGGCCACGCGCTGGGCGTGGTTGATCTGCCGCACCGCCGCCGGGTCGGTGATCTCCCCGGTCTCGGTGTCGGCGTCGATGCCCTCGGGGATGTCGGGCGCGTTGGAGAGCACCAGGTCGTCGTTGAGGCTCGCGAAGAAGATCGCGCTGCCCGGGTCACCCTGCCGGCCGGACCGGCCGCGCAGCTGGCCGTCGAGGCGGCTCGACGGGTACCGCGCGGTGCCGATCACGTGCAGGCCGCCCAGCTCGGCGACCTCCTCGCGGCTCGCGCCCTCGGTGCCGCCGAGGCGGATGTCGGTACCGCGGCCGGCCATCTGCGTGGACACGGTGACCGCGCCCTTCTTGCCGGCCTCGGCGATGATGGCGGCCTCTTCGGCGTCGTTGCGCGCGTTGAGCACCACGCACGGCAGGTCGACCTTCGCGAGCTTGTCGGCCAGCTCCTCGGACTCGGCCACGTCCTGGGTGCCCACGAGGATGGGCCGCCCGGTCTCGTGCACCTTCCGGATCTCCTCCTCGATCGCGCGCAGCTTCTGCGACGGCGATCCGAAGATCCGGTCCGGCTGGTCCTCGCGGACGTTCGGGGTGTTCGGCGGGATCACCGCGACCTCGAGGCTGTAGAACTCGCGCAGCTGCTCGGCCACGGCCACGGCCGTCCCGGTCATGCCCGCCACCGACGGGTAGCGCGCGAGCAGCGCCTGCACCGTGATCGAGTCGAGGATCTCGCCGCGGTCGGTGGCCGCCACCTGCTCCTTCGCCTCGACGGCGGCCTGCAGGCCGTCCGGCCAGCGCTGCAGCTCGGCGACGCGGCCGCGGGCGGCGTTGATGAGCTGCACCTTGCCGTCGCGCACGAGGTAGTCGACGTCGCGGGTGAGCAGCGCGTGGGCGTGCAGCGCGACGTTCACGGCGGCCAGTCGGTCGGAGCCCGAGTCGCCGTAGAGGTCGATGCCGCCGAGCGACTTCTCGACCACGGACGCGCCGGCGGTGGTGAGCCACGCGTTGCGGCCGTCGGTGTCGGTCTCGTAGTGCAGGCCGAGACGCAGCCGGCGCACGACCGTGGCGACCTCTTCGTCGGCGTCGTTGTGGTCGATCGAGCCGGCCATCACGAGCGGCACGCGGGCCTCGTCGACCAGCACGGAGTCGGCCTCGTCGACGATCGCCACCTCGGGTGCGCCCTGCACCAGATCGTCGACGGCCGTCACGAGCCGGTCGCGCAGCACGTCGAAGCCGATCTCGGCCACGGCGCCGTAGGTGACCTGCTTGCCGTAGGCGTCCTTGCGCTCGTCGCGGCTGTGCGCGGGCTCGACCCAGCCGACGGTGACCGAGAGCAGGTCGTAGACGGGTTTCATCCACTCGGCGTCGCGTCGGGCGAGGTAGTCGTTGACGGTGACGACGTGCACGCGGTTGCCGCGCAGGGCGTACCCCGCGGCCGCCAGCGCTCCGGCGAGCGTCTTGCCCTCACCGGTCTCCATCTGCACCACGTGCCCGGTGAGCAGACCCATCGTGCCGAGGACCTGCACGTCGAACGCGCGCTCGCC
The DNA here is from genome assembly GCF_040654155.1 of Amycolatopsis sp. NPDC050768. Lineage (NCBI taxonomy): Bacteria > Bacillati > Actinomycetota > Actinomycetes > Pseudonocardiales > Pseudonocardiaceae > Amycolatopsis > Amycolatopsis sp. NPDC050768. The sequence goes on along the minus strand of NZ_JBFAHL010000001.1, from coordinate 6,287 downwards.
GAGCGCGCGCCGCGCGGCCTCACGGCCGAGGGCGCAGGTCTCCACCAGCTGGTCGTCGTTGAACACCTTCGCGCCACCGAGGTCCTCACGCAGCTTTTCGGCGCGTTCGGTGAGCTCGGCGTCCGAGAGCTTCTCGAGGTCGGGTTCGAGCTTCGCGACTGCGGGCAGCAGCGCTTCGTAGCGGGTCAGCTCGACGCTGCCCGGCCGCTGGATGATCCGGCGGAGCCGCTTGCCCACCCGGCTGATCAGTGCCACCCCTGGTCTCCCGTCCTGTTGCTCGTGTCTCCGACCGCCGCTGGTCCACCCGACGCTGACTACCCAACGCGCCGGTGGTGCGTCGGAGTTCCGTCGCCGGATGGCACGATCAAACCGTGTCTCCCCTTGCCAGCGCCAGCTCTCGCGCCCACCGGATCGCCGCTCTCGCGGCGGCCGTACTGCTCGGCGGCACGCTAGCCGCGTGCACGTCGAACGACGGTCAGGTCGCGCCCTCGCCGACCACGGAATCGCATCCGCCCGTGGGCCCGGTGCCCGCGGGATTGGCGCGCTTCTACGGCCAGAGCATGACCTGGGCCGACTGCGCACCCTACGCGACCTCGGACGACGCGCAGTCCGCCTTCCGCGCGTCCGGGATCCAGTGCGCTCGGCTGACCGTCCCGCTGGACTATGACAAACCGGACGGACAGACCATCACGCTCGGCGTCCTGCGGCACAAAGCGAGCGAACCGGACGACCGCATCGGCTCGCTGGTGGTCAACCCGGGCGGTCCCGGCGCGTCCGGCATGGTCGCCGCGGCCGGCTTGATCGACCAGGTCAAGAACAACGACCTCGGCAAACGCTTCGACCTCGTCGGCTTCGACCCGCGCGGCATCGGCGCGAGCGAACCGCAGATCCGCTGCCTCACCGACAGCGAGCGCGACGCGGACCGCGCCGACGACAGCGAAACCGACGGCACGCCCGCCGGCGTCGCGAAGCAGGAGACGCAGGAAAAAGACTTCGCCGCCAAGTGCGCCCAGCGCACCAAACTCGGCGACGACATGCTCGAACACGTCGGCACCCGCGACGGCGCGAAGGACCTGGACGTCCTTCGGTCGGTGCTCGGCGACGAGAAGCTGACCTACCTCGGCTACTCCTACGGCACCCTCCTCGGCTCGACCTACGCCGAGGACTTCCCACGCAACGTCCGCGCGCTCGTCCTCGACGGCGCCGTCGACCCGACGCAGGACCCGGAAGACTCGCTCGTCGCGCAGGGCCAGGGCTTCGGCGTCGCGTTCGGTGAGTTCGCGAAGTGGTGTGCCGCTCAGCAGGACTGCGCGCTCGGCAACAACCCGGCCGCGGCGACCAAGGCGTTCCAGGACCTGACGCGGCCGCTGATCGACTTCCCGGTGCCGGTGGGCGACGGGCGCAAGCTGTCGTACGAGGACGCCACCACCGGCGCCATCCAGGCGCTCTACCAGCAGAACCTCTGGGACTACCTCAACACCGGCCTCAACGAGCTGCGCAACCAGCGCGGCGCCACGCTCGAGCAGCTCGCCGACATCTACAACGAGCGCGGCCCCGACGGGCGCTACGGCACCACGCAGGACGCCTTCACCGCGATCCGCTGCGTCGACGACCCGCGCGTCACGGACCCCAAGACGATCCTCGACGCGCAGCAGAAGTACGAGCAGGTGGCGCCGTTCCTCGACGACGGCCGCCCGGCCAGCTCCGCGCGCGACGCGTGCGCCTTCTGGCCCGTGCCGAACACCATGACGCCGCACGAACCGCAGGTCGAAGGGCTGCCCAAGACGCTCACGGTCTCGACGACCAACGACCCGGCCACGCCGTACCAGGCGGGTGTCAACCTCGCGAAGGCGCTGAAGGGCGCGCTGCTCACCTTCGAGGGCACGCAGCACACGGCGTTCCTGCAGGGCAACGCGTGCGTGGACAAGGCGGGAATCGCCTACCTCGTCGACGGCACGGTGCCGGCCGACGGGACGCGTTGCGCGGGCAGCTAGGCCGCGGTGATCAGGTCCGGGGAGCCGGGATGGGCTGGTTCTCGTTCGAGAGCGTGACCTCGAACATCACCGGGCTGTCCTTCTCCGTCGGGGGCGGGACCTGCAGCCAGAACCGGGCGAACCGCCGCGGCTCGGCGGCGGTGACCCACACCTTCACGTTCACGTCCGAGTGAATCTGGGGGAGCAGCCGCGTGGCCACCTTCTCGGGCAGGACCCCGCCGACGCGGTAGGTGTCGAGGCCGTGCACGGGCTCGCGGGTCTCGGTCTGCGGGTTGCCGAGTGAGCTGAGCAGGTGCGCGAGCCCGCTGTCGGGGCCGAGGAAGTCTCCGACGGTGAACGTCGCCGGGCCCGACCAGGTCGCGCCGGTGCTGTCGTGCGTGGTGGCGTGGGTGCCGTCGAGGACGAAGGAGAGCTTCCGGTCGCTCGTGGCGTTCTCCAGCTCGGCGGTGCCGGCCGCGTGGCCGCCGTCGTCGAGCGTCGCGTCGCCGTCGACGGTGCTCAGCGGCAGTCCGGGCAGCACGCCGTTCACGACCACGGAGAAGTGCAGGCTGCGCACGCCGGCGAAGTTCGCTCCGGCCGCGCCGAGCAGGTCACCGGCCGGGGGCAGCGAGGGCGCTGTGCACCCGCCGACGAGTCCGAGGAGCAGCAGCACCGGCAGGAAGCGTCGGCAGCGCATGGCGGTGAGACTACCCGTGGCCCGATCCTTTCGGACGGTGTCCTTCAAGCCACTGTCCAGGACGCCGAAGACGAATCAGACTCATCTCCCGTGACCGTCGAGACTCGTACCGCGCCCCGCGTCCACCGAGCCTGGTTCGTGGCCGCGGCCGCGTTCATCGCGCTGCTGGCCGCGGCCGGGTTCCGCGCCGCGCCGAGCGTGCTGATCGACCCGCTGCACGAGGAGTTCGGCTGGTCCCGCGCGACCATCGGGCTCGCGGTCTCCGTCAACCTCGTGCTCTACGGCGTCTTCGCGCCCTTCGCGGCCGCGTTGATGGAGCGCTTCGGCATCCGCCGCGTCGCCGCGACCGCGTTGTTCGTGGTCGCGCTCGGGGCCGGCGGCACGGTGTTCATGAGCACGAGCTGGGAGCTCATCCTGTGCTGGGGCGTGCTCGTCGGCGCCGGCACGGGCTCGATGGCCATGAGCTTCGCCGCGACCGTCACCACGCGCTGGTTCGTGCGCCACCGCGGCGCCGTGACCGGCATCCTCACCGCGGCCGGCTCGACGGGTCAGCTCGTGTTCCTGCCGGTGGTCGCCACGCTGGCCGTGAACGACGGCTGGCGCACGGCGTCGCTGGTCATCGCCATCGCGGCGCTCGCGGTGGTCCCCGTCGTGCTGCTCGTGGTGCGCGACCACCCGGCCGACCTGGACACCGTCGCGTACGGCGCGCCGGAGGGCACGGAGGTGGCCCACCCGGAGGTCAAGCGCGGTTCGGCGGGCCGGGCGATCAGCGTGCTGTTCCAGGCCATGCGCTCACGCTCGTTCTGGCTGCTGGCCGTCGGCTTCGCGATTTGCGGGGCGACCACCAACGGCCTGGTCGGCACCCACTTCGTGCCGGCCGCGCACGACCACGGCATGCCGCAGACCACCGCGGCGAGCCTGCTCGCGCTCGTCGGCGTGTTCGACGTGGTGGGGACGGTCGTGTCCGGCTGGCTCACCGACCGCGTCGACCCGCGCATCCTGCTCGGCGTGTACTACGCGCTGCGCGGTCTCTCGCTCGCGTTGCTGCCGCAGCTGCTCACCGACTCCGTGCAGCCCAGCATGTGGGCGTTCATCCTTTTCTACGGTCTCGACTGGGTCGCCACGGTCCCGCCGACGGTCGCGCTCTGCATCCGCTCCTTCGGCGAGGCCGGCCCGATCGTGTTCGGCTGGGTCTTCGCGTGCCACCAGCTGGGCGCTGCGTTCGCGGCTTCCGCGGCCGGCGCCGTGCGCGATCAGCTTGGCGACTACGCCCTGGCCTGGTACGTGGCGGCGGGCCTCGCGGTGATCGCCTCGATCGCGTCGGTGTCGATCACCCGATCCGGGAAACGCGAGCTCACGTTCGTGGCCTGAGGAGAGTTCACGCATTGTGGACACTTCCGGCGCGTCGTGAAACATGTCGTTAACACGCCGTCGTTAGGGTTCGGCCATGGATCGCCAGCAGGAATTCGTGCTCCGGACGTTGGAAGAGCGCGACATCCGTTTTGTCCGGCTCTGGTTCACCGATGTGCTGGGGTTCCTCAAATCCGTCGCGGTCGCGCCGGCCGAGCTCGAGGGCGCGTTCAGCGAGGGGATCGGCTTCGACGGCTCCGCCATCGAGGGCTTCGCCCGCGTCTACGAATCGGACATGGTCGCGAAGCCGGACCCGTCGACGTTCCAGGTGCTCCCGTGGGAGACGCCGGACGGCGGCCCGTACTCGGCGCGCATGTTCTGCGACATCGCGATGCCCGACGGCTCACCGTCATGGGCCGACCCGCGCCACGTGCTGCGTCGCCAGCTCTCAAAGGCTGGTGAAGCGGGCTTCACGTGCTACGTGCACCCGGAGATCGAGTTCTTCCTCCTGGCCAACCTGCCCGACGACGGCAGCGAACCCGAGCCCGCGGACAACGGCGGGTACTTCGACCAGGCCAGCCACGCCACGGCCACGCACTTCCGTCGCCACGCCATCGAGACGCTCGAGGCGATGGGCATCTCCGTCGAGTTCAGCCACCACGAGGGCGCGCCCGGCCAGCAGGAGATCGACCTGCGTTACGCCGACGCGCTCACCATGGCCGACAACGTGATGACGTTCCGGTACGTCGTGAAGGAGGTCGCGCTGACGCAGGGCGTGCGCGCGACGTTCATGCCGAAGCCCTTCACGGACCAGCCGGGCTCGGGCATGCACACGCACGTGAGCCTGTTCGAAGGCGACCGCAACGCCTTCTACGACGCGGAGGACCCGTACGAGCTCTCCGCCACGGGGAAGGCCTTCGTCGCCGGGCTGCTGCACCACGCCAAGGAGATCTCCGCGGTCACCAACCAGTGGGTGAACTCGTACAAACGCCTGATCAGCGGTAGTGAAGCGCCGACGACGGTGTCGTGGGGCCGCGCCAACCGCTCCGCGTTGGTGCGCGTGCCGATGTACTCACCCGGCAAGGCGTCCTCCCGGCGGGTGGAGATCCGCACGCTGGATTCGGCGTGCAACCCGTACCTGGCTTACTCGGTGATCCTCGCCGCCGGCCTCAAGGGCATCGAGAAGGGCTACGAGCTTCCACCGCCCGCGGAGGACAACATCTGGCAGCTGTCGGAGTCTGAGCGCCGCGCCGCTGGGTACGCGCAGCTGCCGCAGAATCTCGGGGAGGCACTCGCGGAGATGGAGCGCTCCGAGCTGCTGCCCGACGCACTGGGGGAGCACGTCTACGACTTCTTCCTCCGGAACAAGCGCGCCGAGTGGGACAACTACCGGAGTGCCGTGACGCCGTACGAGCTGCGGACGTTGCTGCCGGTCCTCTGACCCCGGGACTGTGCGAATCCGGCTCCCTTGCCCTGCCTTCGTGGCGGGTGGGGGAGCCGGTTCTCGTTTCCGGCCGGCCCACCGTTGCCGTCGGTGCCCGGCGCACGGGGTCGAATCGGCCTCTGACCTGCGGCTATGTCGTTAAGTGACCCCCCTGTTTTCAGGCCGTTGCGGGGCATGTAATCTTCTCTTCGTCGCCAGGAACACCGGGCCGGCGGGGCCGAAAGCCCCAAGGGAACGGGGCGCCAGGGCCGAGCGGGTTGACACCGCGAAACGGACCAGGTAATGTTCAGCGTCGGCCCACGAGCGGCCGCCGAGCTTCTGTGAGTTACTTGCAGGTGTCGGCATGCTCGACCAAAAAGGCTTGAAACAACGCGGTGATCTGGTTTGCCTGCTGGGCGGGCTGGGTTGCGGTGTGTTGCTTGAGAACTCAACAGTGTGCTAGTGAACTAAGCCAGTAGAGCTTATATGTAACCTCGTATGAGGTTCCTTTGAGAAAACTAGATTGAGAATAGTCTCGATCAAACTATTCATTGTTGGAGAGTTTGATCCTGGCTCAGGACGAACGCTGGCGGCGTGCTTAACACATGCAAGTCGAACGCTGAAACACTTTCGGGTGTGGATGAGTGGCGAACGGGTGAGTAACACGTGGGTAATCTGCCCTGCACTCTGGGATAAGCCTTGGAAACGGGGTCTAATACCGGATATCACCAACTTCCGCATGGGGGTTGGTTGAAAGTTCTGGCGGTGCAGGATGAACCCGCGGCCTATCAGCTTGTTGGTGGGGTAATGGCCTACCAAGGCGACGACGGGTAGCCGGCCTGAG